>CAXXSU010000012.1:0-86627 GCA_963664465.2 Alphaproteobacteria bacterium
CTCGGCCGCATCAACAGCCTCCTTCCAATCAACATCCTGGCCGGGAATGAGTACGCATTCTTCCGTCGGCCGCTGAAGGATGATGCATGCCCCGGGCTTGTGCCTAGCGAGTTCGATGGCCCCGTCCAACAGCGGCTTGTACGGGACGACGCTGTTTACCTCGACCCCGCAGGAAGCCGAAACGATTACCTTTGGCTCGGAATCGTCGATGCGTACCGCCAGTTCGTTGGCGGCGAAGCCGCCGAATACCACGGAGTGGACGGCCCCGAGCCGCGCACACGCCAACATGGCGATGACCGCCTCAGGAACCATCGGCATATAAATGATAACGCGATCGCCTTTGCTGACGCCATGGCTGGCAAGTGCGCCGGCAAAAGCAGAAATCTCATCGCGAAGCTCGCGGTAGGTATAGGTCTTGACCGTGTCAGTAACCGGACTGTCGTAGATTAAGGCGGCCTGGTCAGCGCGGCCGGTTTCCACATGCAGATCAACGGCGTTGTAGCACGTGTTCAGCACGCCACCGACAAACCAGCGAGTGAACGGCGGGTTTGACACGTCGATGACCTGACTCCAGGTCTCGATCCAATCGATCTCCTGGGCCGCTTCGCTCCAGAATCCCTCGGGATCTCTCAGTGACCGATCGAAAACGTCGTCGTAGCTGGAACCCATGCCGATTATCCCCCTGATGCCGGTTGGGCTGTTGCCCCGGTTCAGGTCCTCCCGGAGAACAGGATGCTGTGATTTATGCTATCCCATAGAGGGACCGGCTACCAAATTTTGTCCAGCGCGTATGTCCGCTTTGGGTCATAAGCAGACATGATCCCCAGTGCTTAGATAGGTCCGCTTCCGGGGGTAAAGCAGACATACTTCCTTGGGAGGCTGAACGTCCGCTTATAGCCATAAGCGGACATCTCGCAGAAATGTTTGAGCAAATAATTACACATGGTTGCGAAATAATATTCGGTAAGGAACGTCATATAGGTATGAATATTCGTCTTGAGGCGGGCTAACCGCCCTAGTGGTAAAATTCCTTATGGGTATCCCTTCGGGTACCCGATTGAATTGGGAGAAATCTTAGAATGACGAAGCATATTCTTCCGATCTTTGCCGCGATCGCCCTGTTGGGGTTTGGTTTTGCTGCTCTTCCAACGCTGGCGAACAACGCATCTGATACGGGTGTTGAGCACGGAAGTGGGCATGGCAACGGCGGCGTTGGTCAAGGCGCGGGTCAAGGTGCTACACACGGCCAAGGGGTTGGTGTCGAAAGCAACGTTCCGGTTCCTCCTCGCTAGTCCAGCGCAATTATCCTCTACATAGGGCCGCCGGTTAATATTTGCGCAATCCGCGAACATTCGCTTTGGGTCAAGAGCGGACTTCAGCTACAGCCGGCTTTAATGTCCGCTCTTAGCCAGAGGCGGACATTGGCGTTTGATTCTATCCGGCGTTATTCTAATACCATCGAACATATGAGTGTTCTTGATGGTTCGTAGCGCATTGCTCGTTTTCCTGCTTCTGCCGATGTTTGCGACCTCGGTGCAAAGTGCCCCTGCGCGAATCGCGCTGGTTATCGGCAACAGTGATTACGAAATTGCTCGTTTTCCTGCTTCTGCCGATGTTTGCGACCTCGGTGCAAAGTGCCCCTGCGCGAATCGCGCTGGTTATCGGCAACAGTGATTACGAAAATGCACCACTGAAAAACCCGGTGAATGACGCAGCACTCATGGCATCGACGCTGAAGGGCGTCGGGTTTGAGGTCATGGCTCATGTGAACCTGGATCGGCGCGAAATGAAACGTGCCTTTTTGAGCTTTCAACGGCGCATTAAAGAGGCGGGTAGCGACACCGTGAGCCTCGTCTATTATTCCGGCCACGGTGCACAGGTAAACGGTGAAAATTACCTGATACCTGTCGGATCGTTGATCGCGGACGAATATGATGTGGATATTGAAGGCGTACGTGCATCAAGCTTGTTGAAGACACTTGATGACGCAAACGCTGCCCTCAACATTGTCATACTGGACGCCTGCCGGAATAATCCTTTCCAATCAAGTTCTAGGTCCGCTCATCGGGGTCTCGCCAAGATGGATGCGCCAACCGGCACGCTCCTCGCCTATTCCACCGCGCCTGGTCAGGTTGCAGAAGACGGTTCCGGTTCAAACAGCGCCTATACAATAGCACTCTCGTTGGCGATCCGCATGCCTGGTGCAAAGGTGGAAGAGGTCTTTAAGCGGGTACGCATCGAGGTCATGACCCGCACGCTGGACCAACAAGTGCCATGGGAATCATCTTCGCTAACGGGTGACTTTTATTTCAGTGGTAATACGACGACAACGCAAGCACCCGTTGCTGCAGCACCAGCCACTCTAGCCGCACCTGTCGTCGATAAAGAGACTATTTTCTGGCAGTCGATCCAGGACAGCGAAGACGCGGGCGACTTCAAAGCCTACCTGCAGCAATATCCCGACGGATCATTCGCTGCATTGGCGCGTTTCAAGGTCAAGAAGTATCAGGAGACAGCAGTTGCATCCCAGAGATCAATCGAGAACAAATGCCGGGAGGGACTTATCGCCGCGCTGGCAAGTCACACATGGACTCTCAAGACTTATTTCAAAGATGGTGTCAATTCTTGGAACATGGATTTCGAACGGAACGGCGGCGGCGTTCAAGCAAAAAGCAAAAGGCGAACGCACGCCGTCGAAATCACCAAGTGTGACGAGATCGTTTTTCAGTGGAAACCTAATGAGAAAAAGGCGTATCGGCTAAAACAAGATGGAAAAAAATTCGTTGGGTTTCGCGTTAAAAGAGGCCATGAAGACTACCGTGCCGAAATGAGCCCTTAGAAAACTGGCACTTATGCAATTTCCTGCTCATGCCTCTTTAGCAGGGCAGATTGCAATGTCCGCTTTGGGTCATTAGCAGACATGATCACCAGTGCTTAGATAGGTCCGCTTTCGGGGGTAAAGCAGACATATTTCACTGGGAGGCTGAATGTCCGCTAATAGCCAAAAGCAGACATTGGCGTTTAATCGCGACCTCCGTTACTCTTAGGTCGTCGATCAATAGAGGCTGCGTTAAGGTTCGTGGCGCTTTCCTTGTTCTCCTTTTCTTGCCGATTTTTGTGACGTCGGTTCAGAGCGCGCCTGCGCGTATCGCGCTTGTAATCGGCAACGGCGACTACGAACATGCGCCCCTCAAGAACCCGGTGAATGACGCTGCACTGATGACGACGACCCTGAAGGGTGCGGGGTTTGAGGTGATGGCTTATGTGAACCTTGACCGGCGCGAACTGAAGCGAGCGTTCTTGCGGTTTGGAGATCGGATTAAGGAGGCGGGCAACGATACGGTGAGCCTCGTTTATTACGCCGGTCACGGGGCGCAGGTGAATGGTGAAAACTACCTGATACCAATCGGCTCCCAGATCGAGGACGAGCGTGACGTGGATATTGAAGGCATTCGTGCGTCGAGCCTTCTGAGAACACTTGAGGACGCAAACGCAGCCTTGAACATCGTTATCCTGGATGCGTGCCGGAATAACCCTTTCAAATCCAGTTCTCGGTCGGCTCAACAGGGCCTTGCCAAGATGGACGCGCCGACCGGTACGCTGCTCGCGTATTCCACAGCGCCCGGCCAAGTAGCGGAAGACGGCGCGGGCGCGAACAGCGCCTATACAAAAGCACTTTCGTTGGCGATCCGCAGACCCGGCGCGACCGTTGAGCAAGTATTCAAGCGGGTGCGCATCGAGGTGATGTGCCGTACATCGGACGAACAAGTGCCATGGGAATCGTCGTCATTGACGGGGGACTTCTATTTCACTGGTGGCGATAAATCACCGCCTGCACCAGTTGCAGCCGCTCCAAGCGTCTCATCCGCGCCCACCGTCGATAAAGAGGCCATGTTCTGGCAGTCAATCCAAGGCAGCGAAGATGCGGGCGATTACGAAGCCTATCTGGAGCAATATCCGGACGGATCATTCGCCGCTTTGGCACGCTTCAAAGTCAAGAAGTTACAAGAGACAGAGGTCGCTGTAGCGACGCCTAAAGCAGGACCTCAAACCGCGAAGTTGCCGGTGGAGCAAGTACCAGTCATATCCTTCGACGGAAGTTGGGAAGGAAGTTACAGGAACACTAGAGGGGACAATGATTGCAACCCATGGTTCGATATTAAGTTCAAGATTAGCGGAAAGAGCGTCACCGGATCTGTTAGTTATGCAAGTGCTGGATCCTACGCAGTTCGTGGCTCAATCAATTCTGCAGGACAACTAAAGGCAACCATTTTCACCGTTGATAAGAGCGAACTAGAGGGCACGGCGAAGGGACGGCGCTTAAATGGCACTTACTCCAGTAAAAGACACCCCTGCGAAGGAACTTTCGTCGTTATTAAACAAGACTAGGGTCCGGACTCATTACAGCCACCAGATGACGGCGGCGGCAAGGGCGATTGCGGCGATGAAGTTTTTGATGTTGCGGTCGAAGCGGGTGGCTATACGGCGCCAGTCCTTGAGGCGGCAAAACATGCGCTCGATGATGTTGCGCTGCCTGTAGACGGTCTTGTCATAATGGTATTGGACCTTGCGGTTCTTGCGCGGTGGGACGGCCGCCCGGCTTGCGGCCCGTCTTCTCGGCCTTCTCCGCGCGCGCCTGACGGCCGTGGTTCCACGTTCTGCCAGCCAGTCGCGCAGGGCTTTGCTGTCATAGCCCTTGTCGGCGACGAGTTCGGCGGCGGGCGGCATGGCTTCGATACAGCCAGCTGGCTTTGCGAGCCCTTGTCGGCCTTCGGCGGCGGGCGGCAATCATGGGCGGACATGGACGTTTCCTGGTGTCAGGAGCAGGACGAGGGGCCTGCCTTTCGCATCGCAGACAGCGTGGAGCTTGGTGTTGCGGCCCCCCTTGGTGCGGCCGATGCCATGGGCCAAGGCCCCCCTTTTCCGCCGCCGGCGCAGCGATGAACCTTGATGCAGGTTGAATCGATGAACAGCCGGTCGGGGGCGTCTTCGCCGCCCGCCAGCGCGCTGAATATCCGTTCCCAGATGCCGCGCTCCGCCCAGCGTACAAAGCGGTTGTAGAGCGTCTTCTTCGGTCCGTAGACCTCACGCGGACAGTCGGCCCAGCGCCCGCCATTCCTCAGGGCATGGACGATCCCGCTCAGCACCCGGCGATCGTCAACGCGCGCCATGCCGCGCGTATCCGTCGGCAAAAGCGGCCCAATCCGAGCCCATTGCGCATCCGAAAACCAAAAGAAATCCGACATTTCCATCGCCTCCTCGCTGGAAACAATGAATCATGCCAGCCCCGCTTTGGGAATCCCCTTAATGGGTCCGGACCCTAATTTAAGTGGCCGTTTGAGTGCGAACTGAAGTCGTTGGCACTCTCACATTAGGACGCTGATCCGGTTGCTGTATTAGTGCCTGATAGGCCATATGTCCGCCATGGGTCAAAAGCAGACTTTCGAGCGGCGAGTTACGGATGTCCGCTTTGGGTCATTAGCGGACGTTAGCGCCACCCACCCCGGATGTCCGCTTTGAGGCCGAAAGCGGACTAACTGTCTGCATGTTCTGTACGTCCGCTTGTAGCCAGAAGCGGACATTGCACATCATCAGTGCACTGTTCCATCCGGCTTCTTGTTTACCAACTCAAGTACAGCCTTCAGGATCGCCTTCCAGACGGCCTGCCCGTCTAGGTCCCCAACATCCAGCATCTTGTCGGCACGCAAGGTCCCCAACATCCAGCATCTTGTCGGCACGCAAGGCTGCTTCAATGGGTGCCTCGACGCCGTGCTGGTCGATCATCAGCTTTGCGGCACGCCAGACGTCACGTTCGTCGATCATTGCGTTATCCGACTAACTTGCGGCCCCTGCTTTCGCGGTACGCCACGTATGTCACGCTCGAAAAGATCATAACGCCGCCCAGCCAAGTGAAGACGCCGGGGACCTCGGCGAAGAAGACGTAGCCGATGCCTGCCGCCCAGATCAGCTGTAGAAAGGACAACGGCGAGATGACGTTGGTCTCTAGCTCTTTGAGTGCCTGGGTGTAGGCAAGGTTCGCCAGGGTGCTACCGATGCCCATGGCCGCGAACCACAGGAGCTGGTTCCCATTCGGCCACTGCCAGACGAACAATGCGGGCACCAAGGCCAGCGGCGCGCGCAGCATTACACTGTATAGAGTGATCGTGACGACAGAATCGGTACGGGTCAGCACCTTCATCACGAGGATTACGAACGCAAACAGCAGCGATGCTCCGATTACCAGCAACGAACCGGAGTCCACCGATACAATTCCTGGGCGCACGATGACAAAGACCCCGGCAAAGCCGAACAGGATGGCCGCCAATTTTGCCGTTCCCACCCGTTCCTTGAGTATGACCACGGCGAGCAGGACCGTGAAGATGGGCATCGTGAAATTGAGTGCCGTGACCGTAGCTATGGGCGTAACTGTCAAGGCGTAGAACAGCCCCCATATGCCCACTACGCTGAGGACGCTACGAAGGACGTGGAGCCCGATTTTGTCGGTGCGAAGCGGGCGGAGCCCGTGCCGAAATACCCACGGCAGCATCGCGAACAGCCCGAATAGCGTTGCAAGGAAGGCGATCTGAAATATATGTAAGTCCGCCGATAGATGCCGCACCATGCCCGCGCCCGAGGCGTAAGCGATAGTGGACAGAAGCGCGAGACTTATGCCGCGCATAGTGAATCCTCACGTTCACTGGAGCTCGACTGGACGAACATTCTCCGGTTAGTCGACAAACGCGATCAATGTAACTCGTTGATCATTGCCCATTCAGATGGGTCAGTTCAACTTCAACAAAAACAGGGCCTCGCCATTTCAGCGAGACGCCGTAGAGGAAAGTAGAAATTACATCACAACGTTGGTCCACCGGCTTTCCCGTGCCAAGCCGAACAAGCCCCGCAGGCGACTCACGATTCGCACTAGGTGCAAGCCGAGTTTCCACACCAATGCGAGCCCCACACGGACTCAGCGACTCTCTACGGGGCGTTAATGAGTCTTCTAGGAAATGTGTGCCGGCTTCCAGTCCACTTCCTCGTCAAGTTGCTCGCATCGTCGGTGGAAAGGCGTTCGAGTGTCTGATTGAAGTCACGGGCGGACGTTTGACGCCTAATTTGTTTTGGTGCTCAACGAAGATGACGGCGTACGCTTTGCGCCAATTTGACCAAATAGTCCTCTGCCCAAAGTGACCATTTTCCCGAACCCGGTGCTCCTAATGAAGGGATTACGAAAACCGTTGAAGTGTGGGTATTGAACTGGACCTTTGTCTTGAACAACTCTTTGGTCTGAACTGGTTTGCTGTTTACCATCGGAAATGAAGGAACCGCTTCAATCTTGTTTGAAAATTCCTTGCTGACACGCGCCCCATGAATGATAAGGACCTTAGGGTGGATACAGCGTATTAGAGTTTGAAAGATCGCCAATCCCCTCTCTTTTCCTCCTGGATGTTTAGGTTCCGTTAGGTGGGAGAAATTTGGTGACGAATAGCAATAGACGTTTGTTTCCAAAATCTCCAAAACTCCTATGTCCGTTAGAGTCTTCATTAACGTCTCAATGTTAATTCGGGAGGGTGATGGAGATTTGTCCTCTTTTGCCCTAACTCCTGCATAGAAACTTTGGCAATCATATCCATTCCGATTGAAGTGAATGTCCATAAATTGACGATGTGATTTCACGTGCTTCTTCGTGTATGCAGTTGCTGGATTTGCGCCAATCGAACCAGGTCAAAAACCTTCGCCTTCTCATGTTTTCTTAGGTTCGTCATCCAGGGTCTTGGATACTGACCATTTATGGGTTTCGTCAGCGCGAACAGTTCTTTTTCCAGTGGCGAAGGCATGCGACCAGTCTCTTTCTTTGTTAGTTCAAATGTGCGCTGTGAACTTGTCAACGGCGGAGTAAGATTGGTCCGAAGGGCGGAGTAAATTTAGCCCACTTGATGTGATGCCATTCGCGGTGTTGCGGGTTGTCCCGGTAGTCCATAGGAGGGACCCGCGCTGCTTCGTGTAGCGCTTTGCGATACGCGAAGCGAAGCAGCGTGGGAGGTGCCTGTGGACCCACCGGGGCAACCGGGGTCTCGGTGTTCGATGCCGGTTAGGGGTTTTGGGGGGATTTCCGCTTTCTTCGGCTCTGGTTGAGCCGGTAGCTTTCGCCGTTCATTTCCAGGATATGGACATGGTGGGTGAGACGGTCCAGCAATGCTCCGGTCAGGCGCTCGGAGCCGAACACCTCGGTCCACTCGTCGAAGGGCAGGTTGCTGGTCACCAGGATGGAGCCACGCTCGTATCGTTGGCTGAACACCTCGAACAACAGCTCGGCGCCGGTTTTGCTGAGCGGCACGAAGCCGAGTTCATCGATGATCAGCAAGCTGTATTTCGCCAACTGTTTCTGGTAGCGCAGCAGGCGTTTTTCGTCCCTGGCCTCCATCAACTCGTGGACCAGGGCGGCCGCCGTTGTGAACCCCACCGATAATCCCTTCTGGCAGGCCGCCAGACCGAGACCGAGGGCGACATGGGTCTTGCCGGTGCCGCTGTTGCCCAGCGCGATGACGTTCTCGCGGCGCTCGACGTATTCACAACGCGCCAGCTCCAAGACCAGCATCTTGTTGAGCGAGGCGATGGCCTTGAAGTTGAAGGCATCGAGGCTTTTGACGGCGGGGAACCTGGCCTGCCTGATCCGCCGCTCGACCATGCGGCGCTCACGCTCGATCAACTCCAGCTCCGCCAGGCGGACGAGATAGCGCACATGGTCGACGCTCTCGGCGGCGCATTGGCGGGCCAGCTTGTCGTACTCGCGCAGAAAGGTAGGCAGCTTGAGGGCCTTGAGGTGATGCGCCAACAGCACCTGTGGGGTGTCGGTCATGGCCTACCCTCGCCCAACAGGCTCATGTAGCTGGCGGCGGCCGTGGTTGCGACCCGGGCCCTTGGCAGATAGGGATAGACATCCAAGTCGAGCCGCGGCGGGCGCCGTTCGACCCGGCACAGCACCAAGTGCTTGACGGCGTCGTAGCCGATAGCGCCCAGGTGCAGAGCGTCCTTCACCGCAGCGTGAAGCTCCTCAAAATCGAAGGTCTCCAGAAGCCGCAGGACCTGTACGTATTCCCGCTTGCCGGGCTTGCCCATCCGCGCCTCAAGGAGGCGGCGCAGGGTTGGGAACGCGTCGGGCAGTTGCCACCCGGACAGAGGAGCGGCCTGGTCCAGGGCGCCGATCTTCTGCTCCAGCAGGGGCAGGTAGTGAAGCGGATCGAAGATCATATCCTCCCGGTCATGGGAGCGTGGATGCCGGGCAATGACCTCGGCGCCGCAACCGATGACCACCTCATGGACATAGCCTCGAACCCAGACCTCCTGGTGGCCGTAGGCGACGGGCACCGAGTATTCGTTGCTCCGGTAGCGCACCAGGGACAGGGAGTTGACCCGCGTGCCCTGCTTGTCGCAGGCATCGAACGGCGCCGGCGGCAACGCCATCAACGCCGCGCGATCCCGCTTGAGGCGCTCGCCGATGGTCTCGCCGTGGCCGCGCAGGACGTCGCCTTGCCGTTTGCAGCATCGTTCCTCCAGGTCGGCATTGAAGGCGTCCCAGCCCTCGAACCGGGGGAGAGGAACCATGAAGTTCCGCCGGGCGTATCCGACCAGACCCTCCACTTTGCCCTTGTCGTTGCCCTTGCCAGGACGGCCATAGCGGTCCTTGAAAAGGTAATGGGACTGAAGCCCGCTGAACGCTGGCGTCCGTCGCCGTGTGCCATCCGTAAGGATGCGCGACACCAGGCGCTTGTCGTTGTCGTAGAGGATCGATTGAGGAACCCCGCCGAAGAAGGCGAAGGCCCTGTTGTGGCCGTCCAGCCAAGCCTCCGCCGTCGCCGCCGGGTAAGCCGCGATGAAGCACGCATCGCTGTGCGGAAGCGCCATGGCAAAAAAATGCGCCCGCCGCTTGACCCCGGCAATGATCGCATCCGCCTCGCCAAAGTCCGCCTGGGCATCGCCCGCAGGATGCGCCAGCGGCACAAACATCTCCCGGAGACGACGCCGCCGTTCCCGGACGTAATCCTTGACGATGGTCTGTCCACCCGCAAAGCCATGCTCGTCGCGAAGCCGCTCAAATATCCGCTTCGCCGTGTGCCGCTGCTTGCGGTGAACCGTTCGGTCCGCTTCCAGAATACGCTCAATGATATCCGTGAAAGGATCCAGCTTCGGGCGCTTCGGTGGCTGGTGGCGGCGGTAGCCAGGGGGCTCCGAATGCCGGAGCATCTTCTTTACCGTCTCTCGCGCAATGCCAAACCGACTCGCCGCATCTCGCTGGCTCAGACCATCAACATGGCATGCCAGACGGACGCGGAGATAAAGCTCCACCGTATACATCCTCCCACCTTCCATCCCGAAAAAGGACCGAAGGCTACAGGTGGCAGAGTTTTGCTCCGCCCGCGCCTGGGAAAATCCCGCCGCTTACGTGGACTAATTTGTCACCGCCGCTTACAGTGCGGGACGATGTGCTCTATATACCTACGGTATATATCTGCCGCCCGTTGGGCGGACGGCGGAATAATATGCCTTCAGGTAGTAAGACTGTTCGCTTCGATACTCCCAATTAGACAATTCTTGGATGAGCAGCGTCACCCTCTGTTGAGTGCCGAGGCTGACATATCAGAGATACCTTCCGCGTGTAGGACTAGCGGATTAGATCAACCGGAGTCACAACGGTGGCTATGGAGAGCGGATTATCGCTTTGGTCCGACTAGGAGATGGATTGCGTCGGTGTTCGTGCTGCTGTTGTTAAATGCGGCGACGGTTGCCGCTATGCCAATTTCATTTAGCACTCCCACCAACGCTTCGGCGACTGGCAAGAGTTTGTCGTGGCTTTGTGGGTGTATCTCGATTGAGACATTAATTACGCCAATTCGCCCGTACACGTGGTCTCCGGGCCAATTAGGTTTCGTAAACACGTATCCACCATCCCAATCAATATGCACCCATCCCGCTTTGGGCAGGATCGGTTCAAGGTTCCACAAGAAATCCATTGATTCTCTGTCATCAAGACTGTGGCCAACATCATATTTCGCTCCCGCGAATGGCTTTATCCTTTGTATGATTAATTCAGCCTGTTCCGCATCGACATGGCGTGGTTTGCGAAATTCTATCAGTTCTAATTCGGCCTCTGCGGCCTTCGATTCCGCCGCCGCTGCTCGTTCGTTTGATGCGGCAATTTGTTCGTCAGATTGGCGACGTAACTCATCCCAATGGCGTTCTTTTATGCCAGCGGTTACGAAGACGAAATACATTGCGGCCACACCGACCACAAGGCTTACCAGAAAGACTGCGTTCGCAATTCCGGAAATAGGGTATCCTATTCGCTCTCGTAGTGCCTAGATCTGGGGGGCAGGGCTGGGTCTGCCCCCGACGAGCTTCTTGTATGGCACGGGCTCCAGTTGCACTGCTTGCTGGAGGAGTCGATAGAACAGGAGGCCGCGAGCTTTGGATCGGCGGCGATTGAAGCGGAACGTGAACTCGTCCAGATAGTAATCAAGCTGGGAGGCGCTAATAGCCCCATGGTGAATACCCAGCCACCACCGATCAAGGAGGCCGGCTACCCGATGAACTTGGGGCATGACAATGTGGGCTGGGTCGCCGCTGGCGGAAATATTTTTCGGCTGGTGTTCGAAGCCGACTCCCGTGAGACCGTTGTAGGCTCGCCAGCCATCGGTTCGAATCGTTGCTCCCGGGCACACAGCCGTTTGGACGAAAGGAATGAGGCTCTCGGCGGATGCGTCCTCGACACGCGCCATGCGGATACGACCGGTGCCCCGACCCCGGATTTCGGCGGCAATCGCGACAATCGATTTCTTGTTTGTTTTCCGCCCCGTAACGCCAACCTCCCGGCCGCCCACATAGGTTTCGTCGACCTCGACCTCGCCATTCAGAAGCTCTCTGCCCGGTCGAACCATGGCCCGGCGCAGCTTATGGAGCCATGTCCAAGCCGTTTGATAACCGCCCAGGCCGAGTATTCGTTGAACCCCAAGCGCACTGACGCCGTGCTTCTGATTCGTCACATACCACATCGCCTGGAACCAAAGCCGCAACGGTTTCCGCGTACCCTCGAAGATCGTCCCCGCGGTCGGCGACGTCTGACGTTGGCATCCCGCACATCGCTGTTGGCCCCTGGCCGTCACCCACGCCTCGGTTCCCCCGCAGGCCGGACACCGAAACCCGGCAGGCCAACGGACACGCCGAAGAAAATCCGCACAGGCGGCCTCAGAAGCGAACCAGTCGTCAAATTCCATAAGCGTGCGAGGGTAATCGATCCCGCCAACGGGATGGGCAGTATTCTCGGCCATCACAACATCTTGCCACTACGAGAGCGAATAGGATACCCTATTTCCGGAAAAGAAACTCACTCTTTCCAATGACATTTCAGAAAATAGCCACATTCGAATTTCCGATTGGCTTTATTGGGCTGGCTTTACATTGATCTGCATTTTTGGTTTAGCGGCAATTGGAGAAAAAATCAGCAACATAAGACGGAGACGCAAATGGTGCGCGGTAAATACCTAAGCTTTGAAGAGGCCCGCAAGGCCGGGTTGCTAGACCAGTTCGCCAAGAAATTTCCCCGGCAGACACCCCGTCAAGCCGACGACGTGCGCGATGCCGATGAGGTGGCACCCCCCCTTCCCCCTATGACCTTACTTATCGTTTACCAGTGGCCGCGACAGCGCGACACAGGGCCTCTTCTTCACCGGATGGATGACGACAAATGAACGACATGAATCCTATCAAAGAAAACCAAGGCGGCTGGGGAGGAAGGCGTGCCAATTCGGGCCGAAAACCGGGATCAGCGAACAAGCGCACCCGCGAGATCGCCGACAAGGCTGCGGAGGACGGTCTGACGCCCTTGGATTACATGCTAAGCGTTTTGCGGGATGAAGATGCGCTGTTCGAAGATCGCAAATGGGCTGCCGAAAAGAGCGCTCCGTACATGCACGCCCGATTGCAAGCGACAAGGACAATCGAGGAGGATGAACCGATTATCGTAAATATCGTGAGGTACAGCGACGTGTGCGATGAGAGGAACTTCGACACAGACAGGACGCCAAGTTAGTTCATGGAAGTTAGCGAGGGACGTCCGCTTACCGGCCTAAAGCGGTCATCCGTCAAATGCTGCTCCAACGTCTGCTTATGGCTAATAGCGGACATTCGGTGACCAGCAGCCAAAACCCTCCAAGGACGGCAGGCGGGCACATTGCCAGCTGGGAGAAATTGGAGCACGATCAAGCTGGTTGGTTGATTTTTAGCGGGGAATCCTAGGTACTCCGTCCACCGCGTGGAGGGCATCATTCATGACAATCGAATTTCGGCCACTTAGCGAAGCTCTCGGAGCCGAAGTCATCGGCGTCAACGTCGCCGACGATCAATCCGACGAGACGATTGCGGAAATCCGTGAAGGTTGGCTACGCCACAATATTCTCCTGTTCCGTGACCAAGACCTGACCCCGGAGCGGCAGAAGGCGTTCGCGCAGCGATTCGGCAAGCTCTTCGCGAAAAGCCCCGTAGGCTCCCGCGCATGGATCCCGGAACACCCGGAAGTGAGTGTGTTCTCCAACATCAAAGTCGACGGCGAGGATATTGGCAGGCGACCGGACGCCAGCTTCGGCGATGCCTGGCACAGTGATTTCTCCTACCTGACAGAGCCCGCCGGGGGTTCATTCTTCTACGCCAAGGAAGTGCCGGAAAAGGGCGGCGACGATACCTGGTACGCCAATCTGTCCAAGGCATATGACGTGCTGCCAAAGGAAACGAAAAGCAAGCTAGAAAACCTCCGCTGGGGGTTTAGTCAGGTCGTGACGCTGGAGCGCTATGGCTTCGATCACAAGCCCTTGACCGAGGACGTGAAGCGCAAACTGCCCGACGTCAGCCACCCCTTTGTGCGTACGCACCCCGAAACCGGGCAGAAGGCATTGTTCGTCGGTATTCTCGATACACGCGAGTCTTCGGTCGACGGCATGTCGAAGGAAGAGGGGATCGAATTTCTGGACGACCTCAAGTCATTCGCAACGCAGCCTCAATTCACGTACACGCATCAATGGCGGCCCGGCGACTCCATCCTCTGGGACAACCGCTGCACGATGCACAGCGCGTCAAATTTTCCGGACGCGAATGGCCGCAGGCTGTGCTATCGCGTGACGCTCGAAGGCGGCGTGCCCTATTGATCTCCGGCTGTCAGCAGGCGTGTTCGGCGCTGAAGTGATTGGCTGCAACATGCCCCGTTCAGCCTAGAAATAAAAATTTTACACAGATTGTAATATCTGCTTCTGGCTAAAAGCAGACGATCAGCGTGTGGGTGGAAAACGTCTGCTTACCAGCCTAAACCGGACTTCTTTAACGAGCCGCTCGCACGTCCGTTAATGACCCAAAGCGGACATTGTGCAAGTTGACATTTACGGATTTGCCATACCGGTATCGTTGGCCGCAGTTGGTTGGTTGAGTTGGCGGCCGCAGGAAAATGATGTCAGACGCCGCCAAGACGCTGATACAGTTTGCCATCCTGGAGAGCAGATTCTGCGATCGTCATTCCCGAGTCCAGATGCCCTTTTGCTACTAGTTCCACATGTTGAGGCAGCCCTGGGTGATCGACATACCGTCGAACGATCCAGACTGTGTCGGGTCTGTCGGTTTTTACAAATTCATCGCCAGGACTAATCGCAGTTTTCGGCATCGTTAGCGAACTTTCCCGATCTCGATCGTTGCAGGTGGAATATATCAATTTGTAACTGGGATACGCAATCTGAGAACGGCGGCGCAATAATCCCCCACTGAAGCGGCCGGTTGATCCGGCTGTGGCGGACCAAAATGGGACCGCGTATAGCCTTCTGTCAGGGTTGCTCTGACTGGAAGGCGGGGGGGATGTATCGGGTGGAGATGTACGCGCGGGTCCGGCGGGCGTGTCGTGTCGAGGGAATGAGCACCCGCGAGGCCTCGCGGGTGTTCGGGCTGGACCGCAAGACGGTACGCAAGATGCTGTCGTTCTCGGTGCCGCCGGGGTATCGCCGCGGCAAGCCGCCACGGCGGCCGAAGCTGGGTCCGTTCACGGGGATCATCGATCGGATTCTGGAAGACGATCGGACCAGCCACCGCAAGCAACGGCACACGGCGAAGCGGATCTTCGACCGTCTCCGGGACGAGTACGGGTTCACCGGCGGCTACACCATCGTGAAGGACTATGTCCGTGAGCGGCGGCTTCGGTCGCGCGAGATGTTCGTGCCGCTCGTCCATTCCCCCGGCCACGCCCAGGCGGACTTCGGCGAGGCGATGGCGGTGATCGGCGGCGTGGCGCGCAAGGTCCACTTCCTTGCCTTCGATCTTCCCCACAGTGATGCCTGCTTCGTGAAGGCCTACCCGGCGGAGACGACCGAGGCGTTCTGCGATGGCCACAACGCGGCGGTTGCGTTCTTCGGCGGCGTCCCCCGCTCCATCCTGTACGACAACACCAAGCTGGCGGTTGCCCGGATCCTGGGCGATGGGAAGCGGCAGCGAACGCGCGTCTTCACGGAGCTTCAGTCCCACTATCTGTTCGAGGACAGGTTCGGCCGGCCGGGCAAGGGCAACGACAAGGGCAAGGTCGAGGGACTGGTCGGCTTCATCCGGCGGAACTTCCTGGTCCCCGTCCCGCGTGCCGAGAGCTTCGCGGCCCTCAACGATGCTCTCGCCGAACAGTGCCGCCGGCGCCAGGCGGCGCGGCTGCGGGGCCACAAGGAGACCATCGGCGAGCGTCTCGAGCGGGATCGTCAAGTTCTCTTGCCATTGCCGCCTGCTCCCTATGATGCCTGCGATAAGCGCCCTGGACGGGCGAGTTCGCTGTCGCTGGTGCGTTACCGCAGCAACGACTATTCCGTGCCCGTGGCCTACGGCCACCGTGAGGTGCTCATCCGGGGCTACGTCGATGAGGTGGTGATCAGCTGCGGGGCCGAGGTGATCGCCCGGCACCGCCGGTCCTACGACAGCGAGGACCTGATCTTCGACCCGCTGCATTACCTGCCCTTGATCGAGCAGAAGATCGGCGCCCTCGACCAGGCCGCGCCATTGGCGGGCTGGGACCTGCCCGAGGCCTTCATCACTCTGCGGCGGCTCCTCGAAGCTCGTATGGGCAAGGCAGGCAAGCGCGAGTACGTCCAGGTGCTCCGTCTACTGGAGACCTTCCGGCTCGAGGAGGTCGAGGGTGCGGTCGGCGACGCCCTGCGGCTCGGCGCAATCGGCTTTGATGCGGTGAAGCACCTGGTACTGTGCCGCATCGAGCGGCGGCCGCCCAGGCTCAACCTCGACGTCTATCCGTATCTGCCGCGCGCCCGGGTCGCGATGACGTCCGCCAAGTCGTACATGAGCCTGCTGTCGGGGCTCGGCGCATGACCGACACACCGCAAGTGCTGCTCGCCCACCACCTCAAGACGCTGAAGCTGCCGACCTTCCTGCGCGAGTACGACAAGATCGCCCGGCAGTGCGCCTCGGAAGGCGTCGATCACGTCCGCTACCTGTTGAGACTCGCCGAGCTCGAGCTGATCGACCGCGAGCGCCGCATGGTCGAGCGGCGCATCAAGGCGGCGCGCTTCCCCGTGGTCAAGAGCCTCGACAGCTTCGACTTCAAGGTCATCCCCTCGCTCAACAAGGCGCTGGTCCTGGAGCTGGCCCGCTGCGAGTACATCGAGCGCCGCGAGAACCTCATCGCGCTCGGCAACAGTGGGACCGGCAAGACCCACATCGCCCTCGGTCTCGGCCTGGCGGCCTGCCAGAAGGGCCTCTCGGTCGGCTTCATCACCGCCGCCGCGCTGGTCCACGAACTCATCGAGGCCCGCGATGACAAGCAGCTGCTGAGGTTCCAGAAGAAGCTCGCCACCTACAAGCTTCTGATCGTCGACGAACTCGGCTTCGTGCCGCTGTCCAAGACCGGCGCCGAGCTGTTGTTCGAGGTGTTCAGCCAACGCTACGAGCGGGGCTCGACCCTGGTCACCACCAATCTGCCCTTCGACGAATGGACCGAGGTGTTCGGCTCCGAGCGCCTCACCGGCGCGCTCCTCGATCGCCTCACCCACCACGTCAACATCCTCGAGATGAACGGTGACAGCTACAGGCTCAACCAGAGCCGCAGGCGTCAAACCCCGACTGCTAACTGAACCGACCACCCAGCCCACGCTTGACCCCGTGGGCCCACAGGTCCCTCCCGCGCGCGCCGCCGCGTCAGCCTGTTGAGGGCACGCCGCGTCGCACGCGGGGCCCTCCCGTGGACTACGGGGACAAGCCCGCAGCCGCCAAGCGGTCCCTTCTTACACCGCCGAGGTGGTCCCTTTTTGCTCCGCCATTGACAGCAATCGAGCCAGACCACAGGCCATCCGGGCAATCAGGTACATAGAACGAACCCTGACTCGTCTGCGGGGTTTGTTTAGATTGACAGGTGAACGCTGGCGGATCATCGTTGTGATATTAGCCGTTACTTTCCATCTACGGGGTCTCGCAAAATTGGCGAGGCCCTTTTTTTGTGTCCAAGATGAACAACGAGTCTGAATGACCAATATGATCATCGAACGCGACGTCTGGCGTGCTGCAAAGCTGCTGATCGAGCAGCACGGCGTCGAGTCACCCATTGAGGCGGCCATGCGTGCGGACGAGATGCTGAACAAAGGTGATCTGGACGGGCAGGCCGTGTGGAAGGCGATCCTGAAGGCAGTGATTGAGTTAATGAACAAAGAGCCGGAGGGTACATGCATTGATGGTGCGCAATGTCCGCTTCTGGCTAACATGACCAGACCTAAGGCCCGCCTGCGGGCAAAGGCGAAAGCGGCGCAGAAAGCCAAAAAGCGAGAAGCCATCTGCCGAGTTCCGATTTTATCCTCTTACAATCTTATTTTTCGTTTGTATGCCGCTAAGTTGGTATGCCGCATGGATTACACCTGGTTCCGGTTTTTTAGTGGTAGGTGTTAGTTTGATATTTCCGACCTATGGTCTGGCATATTGGACGCTTGCAACACTTTTTGGTTCTGGTTTTCTTGCAAGCACAGGAGCATATATCTTAGGCTTCCTTGGGTTTATTGTTGCTGGGACTCTTGCCGGATTTTTGATCGATCCGCAATGACACATGAACTTGTAAACGCGGAGTATGGGAACCTTCATGCAGGCCTCCTATTTGGCGCATCCAGCTGTACCGCACGGATGACAGCCGACACCCATCCATGATGCGCAATATCCGCTTCTGGCTATGAGCGGACCACAAACGTGAGGCGTAGATACGTCCGCTTACCAGCCGAAAGCAGACATCCTTAACCTGCTGCCCGAACGTCTGCTTCTGACCCAAAGCGGACATTCATCAGTTCGTTTGTTGCTCCTTTATGTGCGCGCCTAGTTCATCTCTAGCGCCGCGGCATCGCCGTTCAATCCCAGACGTTGGCCTCGCTTTCGAAGTTGAGGCGCTTCGGATTGATCACGCAGAAGCGCTGACCCGTCGGTGCTTCCATCACCAGCCAGGTGCGGAACGCCTCGACCCGCTTAGCACCGAGCGCTTCTAGCCGCGTCGCCTCGGCCTCAATGTCGTCGGTCTCGATGTCGATGTGGACGCGGCTCTCGTGGTTGACGCGCTGGACCTCGACGTCGGGCTCGTTCGGCGGCGTTTCGAAACCGGCGTATCTGTCGTTCTCGTCACGCGGCTGTTCCGGCCAGCCGAGGGCAGCGCCCCAGAACGCCGCCGCCGAGTCCAGGTCGTCTGTCTGGCAATCAATGATGATTCCTCCCAATCTGCTTTTATGCACGGTTTCCCTCCTCTCTAGCACGACCTCCGCGGCCGGGCGCATTCGCGCAATTTCATCGTCGATAAACGGTGGAATGTCCACCTAATCCCAATCTTCCTTGTTGATATGTTTATGCCGCTTTGTCGTGTCGAGAGAAAATCGCATGGATGGGGTCGGGCGAGTTAATCCAACCATCCGGGAAAGATCGCTAGCCCGGCGGCGGCAACGTCGGTATCGGTTTCGGGGTTCTCAGCGACATGGCGCGTCGCGACAATTCCGACGCGGGCGGCGTGGCGTAGCGGTTCCAGACCTGACGCTGGAGATCGTGCCTTCGAGAAAAATACGCGTGGACCACTTTGATGGTGCAGGTTGTCCGCTTCTGGCTATTAGCAGACCTTCGACTGGGCTCTGATTTACGTCTGCTTTGCCCCTAAAAGCGGACTTCGGGAAGGTGGTCGCTGTATGTCCGCTTTTGACGGCGATCTCAATGGGTCGACGCAACACTTTATCTTGAACGAAGAGATGGAGTGTATGCAGATGACGCGAAGAAATGGTCGAGGGTTCAGTTCGGCAGAGAAGACGGAGCTTTGGGACCGCTGGCAACGCGGGGAGTCGTTGAAGGCGATTGGTCGGGTGTTTGGTAAGCCGTCGTCGTCGATTTATTTCCAACTATCGCCGCACGGCGGGATCCGGCCTTCGCCACGACGGCGCTCGCGGCTGGCGTTGAGCCTATGGGAACGCGAGGAGATCTCACGGGGGATCGTGGCCCGGCACTCGATCCGATCGATGGCGTTGTTGCTGAGCCGGTCGCCCTCGACGGTGAGCCGGGAAGTTCGCCGCAATGGCGGTTATGATCAGTATCGTGCCGCGCTTGCCGATGACATGGCCTGGGCTCGAGCGCGACGCCCGAAGCGATGTAAGCTGGCACTGAGTTCGGGGATGCGGCGGGTGGTGGCGATGAAGCTCGGGTTGAACTGGTCACCGGAGCAGATCGCCGGATGGCTCAAGCGAGCGCATCCAGGAGCTGGGTCTTATCAGGTGTCTCACGAGACGATCTATCGCAGTTTGTTTGTTCAAGCCCGCGGTGTGCTTAAGAAGGAGCTGCTTCAGCATCTTCGATCGAAGCGTACGATCCGACGCTCGAAAGAGGCGCGCCGGAAAGGCGTTGGCCGGGGTCAAATCACGGACATGGTGTCGATCCGTGAGCGCCCGGCCTCGGTCGAAGATCGGGCGGTGCCGGGTCACTGGGAAGGTGATCTGTTGTCGGGATCGAAGAACAGCTACATCGCGACCCTGGTCGAACGTCAAACGCGTTACGTGATGTTGGTAAAGGTTGCCAACAAGGAAACCCTGACAGTGGTATCCGCGCTCATCAGGCAGGCGAGGAAGCTGCCGACCGAGCTCTACAAGTCCCTGACCTGGGACCGGGGCAAGGAACTCGCGGACCATCGCCGGTTCAGCCTGGCGACCGACATCGATGTCTACTTCTGTGATCCGCAAAGCCCGTGGCAACGGGGTTCCAATGAGAACACTAATGGCCTGCTCAGACAGTACTTCCCCAAAGGCACCGACGTGTCGGTATACTCGCAGGCTCATCTGAACAAAGTGGCGCGTCAGCTCAACGAACGGCCACGCAAAACCTTGGGGTTTGAAACACCGGCAGAGAGATTCAACGCTTGTGTTGCATCGACCGGTTGAGGCAGCAACCCATAACGGACATTGAACCGGTGATTGGGACAGAAGCTCGACACAACATGGCGAATTGGCAAGACCTAACGTGTCCACGAGAGCTCGGGCAATCGTTGCTTTGAGAAAGCTGTTGTTGCGATCCCAGGGCCGAGTCTACACTCATGAAACCAATAAGAATATTTGCAATAAAAGCAGCGGTGAGAATTGGCAGTAGTGAGTATCGGTGCGGGAGGCATCGACTCCAAGGGTGTTGCAATCGATTGATTGAAGCCTTGAAGCCGGTCTTGTCATAATCATTTTTTTCTGACGAATGCCTCCTCTCTGGTGCTGCCCGCAACAGGTTCGCTGCGAGCAACTATGTGGAAACGAAATTTGTGCCCAAGACGCGAATGCGTCGCTACACCGAAACAAGGGAGGTTCGTTATGAGACGTCACAGAATATTAGTCATTCCCGTATTGGCGTTGTTTATGCTGGCAATTGGCCAGGTTTCCCAGCCCGCGTTCGCTCAATCGCAACAGCTCGCGGCAGAAAGTAACCTGGAGGCGATCAAGAAGAAGGGAACACTAAGAATTGGCATGACAACATTCATTCCCTGGGCCATGCGCGACAAGAACGGCAATTTGATAGGATTCGAGATCGATGTCGCGAAACAGTTGGCCGAGGATTCGGATTGGAAGGCTGAGTTTGTGCCAACCGCTTGGGATGGCATCATCCCAGCACTCTTGAGTGGCAAGTTCGACATCATTATCGGCGGTATGGCCGCCACGATTAAGCGCAATCTTACAGTCAACTTCAGCATTCCATATGAGCGCTACGGCGTACAAATAGTTGCCAATAAGAAGGTTGCTGGCCACTTGAAGACGTTAGAGGACTTCAATGATCCGGACGTCATCATCGCTGGCCGCCGAGGCAGTTCCAACGTAGGCCTTATTAAGAAGTTCTTCCCGAAGGCCCAGCTGAATCTGTTTGATGACGACCCAACTGTTCTTCAAGAAATGCTTAATGGGCGGGCGCATATCAACCTTAATGATACGCCGAAGCCGGCAAACTGGGAATTGGATCACCCCAATGAGCTGTTTCGTCCGCTTGGGAACAAACAAATCTTCAGCTATCTCGCGGGCTTTGCCGTTCGCAAGGGTGACCCTGATTTCCTGTTCTACTTGAACAATTGGATCAGGCAGCATGACAATGACGGTTTCCTGAAGGAGCGCTTTGACTATTGGTTCAATGGTCGGCCGTGGATAGACATGATGCCCGCGAAATAGTGGTCGCTACCTTAACTAGCCACTACTCCGTGTAAAAACTACCCCTACCTGGCTCGGTCATAGATTCTCAGTCGAGCGCCGGGCCAGATTGCCGATGTGTGAAGGCGGTTTGTTTCTCGTACCGAAACCAAACCGCCTTCATTACGTTTGCTTATGGCTATAAGCGGACCATCAGCTTGATCACCAATAACGTCTGCTTACCCACCTAAACCGGAAGTGGACGGGAAGCCGGAACACCTTCGTCCTTGGAAGACTCATTAGCGTCCCGTAATGAGTCGCTGAGTCGGTGTTGGGCTCGCGTTAGAGTGTGAAGGATTCAGCAAACCCCCAACGCGAATCCTGACTCGCCTACGGGGCTCGTTCACCTTGACAAACCAGTGGTTGCGGCTCACCGTCATGATTATCATGATCCTAACTTGTTCAGGGTCTCGCCGATCTGCGAGACCCTATTTTAATGCGAATTGATCCGCCTCTTCCAATTGGCCGAAGATGTATGCACCAAATTATCGCGTCGCCGGAAGGAGCGTCCGATGTTTACGGCTTCATGCCATCGCTCGCAGCTGACTCGGATTCAATTCTCATGATGCAGAGGAACTGCGCGTGTCAGGACGTGTGAACGAATTTGGCCAGCCGATTGGCCAGGAGGTGCCCGGTTGGACGGAAAGACAGCGCCCATCGCGCCAGCCTACGGAGGGGCGCTATTGCCGCATAGAACCGTTGAGCGCCAAGGCTCACGCGCGTCAGCTATTCGAGGCCTACAGTGCCGACACGACCGGTGAGTTGTGGACTTATATGAGCGTCGAGCCGTTTGAAACGCTGGAGCAGTTCACCGAGTGGACGGCGCAGATTGCCGGAACTACCGATCCGTTCTTCCACACCATCATCGACAAATCGACCGGCAAGGCGGTCGGTATGGTGGCCTATCTCCGCATTGAGCCGAAACATGGTGTTATCGAAGTCGGACACATCGCCTATTCCCCCGCATTGCAAAGGACAGCGGCCGCTACCGAAGCCATGTACTTGATGATGAAGCGGGTGTTCAGCGAGTCAGGATACCGGCGCTATGAATGGAAGTGCGATGCATTGAATGCGGCCTCGCGACGGGCGGCAGAACGTTATGGCTTCACCTATGACGGGCTATTCGAACAGGCGCTGGTCCACAAGGGACGTAACCGCGACACGGCGTGGTACTCCATTCTTGACCGCGATTGGGCACAGATCGAACAGGCCTATGAAGCCTGGCTCGATCCAGGCAACTTTGATGGGGAAGGAGCGCAACGACAGCGCCTGGCGGATTTGATTGCCCAGGCGCGATAAAGCGTATCCCGACCGGCTGACGACGCCTGAGAAACGTCGCTGAGGACAGGCGACAGCGCATGCGCCCAGCCCATATCGTCTTGGTCAAGTACAGCTGACTAAAGTGACTGCAAGAAATGTCCGCTTCTGGCTAAAAGCAGACACACCGAGCATGCCGAAATTGAGTCTGCTTACCAGCCTAAAGCGGACATTTTTGCCGGCAGTGATTTATGTCTGCTTATGACCCAAAGCGGACGTATGCGGGATCGGCGTCTGCGCGTTGCAGTGGGCAGCCCATTGCTGAGCTATTTCCACACCTGCTTGGCGACCCGCATGATGTTCTCGCCAAGGATGCCGCGCACCTCCATCTCGCTGAAACCGTGATCGAGCATGGCTTCGGTCAGATAGGGCATGTCCAACGGTTCGAAGTGCCGGACCCATTGCCAGTCCGGTCCAATTGACTTGCCGCCCGACGCATGGAGATACGCCGCCTGGTGCAGGTCCTGCCTGTTGAATATGCCGCCAAAAAGAGTGGACTTCGCCGCCATCTCCGGGTCGATGGGCGTTGCCGGCACGGGCTCAAAGTCGCCCCGTGGGGGTTCGTTAGCCTCGCAGTCGGTGCCGATTCCCACATGTTCGGTGCCCACCAATTCGGCCACGTAGACGATATGCTTCAGTACGGTTTCCGGCGAGGCCTTGTTGTTGCCGAGGAAGACGCCGACACCGTTGATGCAAATGACGCCGCCCGATTTGGCGCAAGCCTTGATCTGGTCGTCCTTGATGTTGCGGGGATGGTCCCACAACGCGCGCGGGTTCGAGTGCGAGAAGATAACCGGGTCTTTCGAGACCTCGAACATGTCCATCGTCGTGCGGTAGCCGGTGTGGGTTGCATCGACGATCATGCCGACGCGGTTCATCTCCTCGATCAACGCAACGCCGAAGCGGGAGAGCCCGACGTCGGTACGCTCCATGCCGCCGTCGCCGACGACATTCTTGATGTTGTAGGCCATCAGCATGTGGCGAACGCCGAGCTTATAATAAGTCTCCACCATGTTGAGATCGCTCTCGACGGGATTCGTGCCCTGGAAATGGAAGACAATCGCAAGCTTGCCGTCGCGCTTGGCCGATTCGATGTCCGCGAACCGGTCTACGAGGACGAACTTGTCTGGGTTGGCGAGGAAATACGCGCGTTCGCCAGCGATGGCCTTGATCGCGCCGTCCAACCCGTGCCAGTCGACCGAGACAGTGAGAGACGCCAAAGTGTAGCCGTGCCCAGCCGCGTGTTCGACCATGCGGTGTTTATTCTCTAAGTCGTCCTGATACCCCCAAGGCAACATCATGTCCCAGACATGCGCATCTTTGTGGAGCCGAGCGGCTTCAGTCGACACATTCCATTCGGCCATTGGAGTCAACCTTACCTCTGGTCGCCGCCGGAGCGGCGGCCCGTTTTCGACCGGTGCATCAAAGTCCACGCCGTCGGCGCGCTGCGTGAGTCGGAGTGTAGCACAGCGGAGTCTGGCGAAATTCATCAGCCGCACAGTTTGATTGCCGGTCGCCAATCCCGCAAAGCGACCGGCGGCGAGCTCCGCATCGTCGTCCCGTTTCTTAGCGTCAGCGGTTAGATATATTTTGGCTGAATTTATGGACGCTGAACTTCCGCTTCTGGCTACAAGCGGACCATCCTCGTGAAGTGCGAAAACGTCTGCTTTTGACTAAAAGCAGACATTCGTAACGAGTTGCTCGAAGATCTGCTTATGACCCAAAGCGGGCAGTGGCGGGGCGGGTTCGCACCGCCGATTATCTTTGCTCTGTTGTGTGCCGATATGCTGCAGGCCCGAGTTCACGAAAGTTTAGGATGAGGGAGCGAGGCTGCTTTTATTATCAGCATATTCCTCCAAGGCCGTCGGTTCATTCGGACGCCTGAAGATAAACAGCCCCCACCGTGCGGCAATCTGCCATTGGTTGCCGACGCGTCGAAATTTTGCGTAGTGATCGACGAGCCGGTGTGGACCGTCGAATTGCAGCGGGCCGTCCATATCCTCTCTTCGCCCTTCGCGCGAGTAACTGACTGTGTTGTAAGCTTGCGCTTCAGCGTGATCCTCGTCGATAACGTTGACAACCATGTTGGTCAGCACATGGCGAATCGTATCGTTGCCGAGGCAGCCATGTAGGGCTTCCAGAAGCTCGTCCCGTCCCTTGAGTTCGAGTCCGGCATAATCCCAACTGACGTCTTCGGTGAAGAGTTGAGCGGCCTTTTCGAACTCGTGGTGGTCAACGTAGTGATAGCACTGCCGCCAGACCTTCTGGCAATCCCACTCGATTGCGCGTTCTTCATCGCGTGTCATCACTGATTGCTCCGTCGCTACTGAAATTAGGCTGGTGAGGAAGTTTAGCCGGGCTGCCGCCGCCGACACAATCGCGGTTGATCGTCAACGTCCGCTTTTGGCTAAGAGCGGACCATTTGCGTGAGGCCGGGATACGTCCGCTTATGACTGCTGCCTCAACCGGTCGATGCAACACAAGCGTTGAATCTCTCTGCCGGTGTTTCAAACCCCAAGGTTTTGCGTGGCCGTTCGTTGAGCTGACGCGCCACTTTGTTCAGATGAGCCTGCGAGTATACCGACACGTCGGTGCCTTTGGGGAAGTACTGTCTGAGCAGGCCATTAGTGTTCTCATTGGAACCCCGTTGCCACGGGCTTTGCGGATCACAGAAGTAGACATCGATGTCGGTCGCCAGGCTGAACCGGCGATGGTCCGCGAGTTCCTTGCCCCGGTCCCAGGTCAGGGACTTGTAGAGCTCGGTCGGCAGCTTCCTCGCCTGCCTGATGAGCGCGGATACCACTGTCAGGGTTTCCTTGTTGGCAACCTTTACCAACATCACGTAACGCGTTTGACGTTCGACCAGGGTCGCGATGTAGCTGTTCTTCGATCCCGACAACAGATCACCTTCCCAGTGACCCGGCACCGCCCGATCTTCGACCGAGGCCGGGCGCTCACGGATCGACACCATGTCCGTGATTTGACCCCGGCCAACGCCTTTCCGGCGCGCCTCTTTCGAGCGTCGGATCGTACGCTTCGATCGAAGATGCTGAAGCAGCTCCTTCTTAAGCACACCGCGGGCTTGAACAAACAAACTGCGATAGATCGTCTCGTGAGACACCTGATAAGACCCAGCTCCTGGATGCGCTCGCTTGAGCCATCCGGCGATCTGCTCCGGTGACCAGTTCAACCCGAGCTTCATCGCCACCACCCGCCGCATCCCCGAACTCAGTGCCAGCTTACATCGCTTCGGGCGTCGCGCTCGAGCCCAGGCCATGTCATCGGCAAGCGCGGCACGATACTGATCATAACCGCCATTGCGGCGAACTTCCCGGCTCACCGTCGAGGGCGACCGGCTCAGCAACAA
The DNA here is from genome assembly GCA_963664465.2 of Alphaproteobacteria bacterium. Classification (GTDB taxonomy): domain Bacteria; phylum Pseudomonadota; class Alphaproteobacteria; order UBA8366; family CAVOAK01; genus CAVOAK01. The sequence continues at coordinate 26,410 of CAXXSU010000012.1, forward strand.
CGCCATCGATCGGATCGAGTGCCGGGCCACGATCCCCCGTGAGATCTCCTCGCGTTCCCATAGGCTCAACGCCAGCCGCGAGCGCCGTCGTGGCGAAGGCCGGATCCCGCCGTGCGGCGATAGTTGGAAATAAATCGACGACGACGGCTTACCAAACACCCGACCAATCGCCTTCAACGACTCCCCGCGTTGCCAGCGGTCCCAAAGCTCCGTCTTCTCTGCCGAACTGAACCCTCGACCATTTCTTCGCGTCATCTGCATACACTCCATCTCTTCGTTCAAGATAAAGTGTTGCGTCGACCCATTGAGATCGCCATCCAAAGCGGACATTCGAAAGCCACTGTCGATCTCGACCCACGACGGCGTAATCTGACTGGCCCGGCGCCGGCCAAACCTTTATATTGCCTCGTTCCCAACCTTGCGCGGATGGATCATCACATGAGTGATCAGGACGTCAACACCCTCGCCACGCAAATCGCCAACCAGTTCATTGAAGTTGCCAATTCACGGATCGATGATGGTATTGATCCCCACGCTGTCGCCACCGGCATGCGCCATGCGGCGGCCAACTTCTCGGCGTTTGTCGCCACCCAAGGCAGCATTGACCCCAAGCTCCTGGTTGGTGAGTTCGCCGAGGTGCTCGATTTCTACGTGAAACGCAATCAGCCGGCGAAAGACACCGCAACCGGCCTCGTTCAGCTCATCGATCAGGCCAAGAACGAGATTTGATTAGGCCTGGGTTCCAGTGAATTTCGGCGCTTTTTCTGGACCACATCAGGCCACGGTTGATCAGCGATTTCATTTCCGACCACGGCTCGCCCTTTCGGGTTGGCGTGAACCGCCCAGCCTCCAAAAATCGTTCTAGGCACTCGATCTGACGGCGTCCTAGCTTCATTCCCCATCTCCCGGTGTGCAAACGGACGTTTCTAAAAAGTCTAGATCATGCTGGTCGAATGTCCGCTTATGGCTAATAGCAGACCATCAAGGTGACGTGTGGATACGTCTGCTTTGCCCCTGAAAGCCGACGTCGGGAAGGTGGTCGCTGTATGTCGGCTTGTGACCCAAAGCGGACATTATCTGAACAAGCCCACAACTCTATCGGCCCCTCCCACGTGCGGGTGTCACGTTTAGCTCGAATTCATTGAATTCCTCTTGTCCTTGACAGGAAACTTGTAGTCAGCACGATGTCCAAAGATGGGATGAAGCGGAGCGATGGATCAGGTCGAATCCGAGGAGTATTTATCTTTCTATTACCGTTCTGGAGCGCCTGAGAAGGCTCCAGATGCCTTGGCTTATATTGCTAATTCGGATATAGGGTATCCTATTCGCTCTCGCAGTGGCAAGATGTTGTGATGGCCGAGAATACTGCCCATCCCGTTGGCGGGATCGATTACCCTCGCACGCTTATGGAATTTGACGACTGGTTCGCTTCTGAGGCCGCCTGTGCGGATTTTCTTCGGCGTGTCCGTTGGCCTGCCGGGTTTCGGTGTCCGGCCTGCGGGGGAACCGAGGCGTGGGTGACGGCCAGGGGCCAACAGCGATGTGCGGGATGCCAACGTCAGACGTCGCCGACCGCGGGGACGATCTTCGAGGGTACGCGGAAACCGTTGCGGCTTTGGTTCCAGGCGATGTGGTATGTGACGAATCAGAAGCACGGCGTCAGTGCGCTTGGGGTTCAACGAATACTCGGCCTGGGCGGTTATCAAACGGCTTGGACATGGCTCCATAAGCTGCGCCGGGCCATGGTTCGACCGGGCAGAGAGCTTCTGAATGGCGAGGTCGAGGTCGACGAAACCTATGTGGGCGGCCGGGAGGTTGGCGTTACGGGGCGGAAAACAAACAAGAAATCGATTGTCGCGATTGCCGCCGAAATCCGGGGTCGGGGCACCGGTCGTATCCGCATGGCGCGTGTCGAGGACGCATCCGCCGAGAGCCTCATTCCTTTCGTCCAAACGGCTGTGTGCCCGGGAGCAACGATTCGAACCGATGGCTGGCGAGCCTACAACGGTCTCACGGGAGTCGGCTTCGAACACCAGCCGAAAAATATTTCCGCCAGCGGCGACCCAGCCCACATTGTCATGCCCCAAGTTCATCGGGTAGCCGGCCTCCTTGATCGGTGGTGGCTGGGTATTCACCATGGGGCTATTAGCGCCTCCCAGCTTGATTACTATCTGGACGAGTTCACGTTCCGCTTCAATCGCCGCCGATCCAAAGCTCGCGGCCTCCTGTTCTATCGACTCCTCCAGCAAGCAGTGCAACTGGAGCCCGTGCCATACAAGAAGCTCGTCGGGGGCAGACCCAGCCCTGCCCCCCAGATCTAGGCACTACGAGAGCGAATAGGATACCCTATATTCGGATTTCCTGGACCAGATGACACCTCACGAAACTGGGCCGCTGATTTTCCTGTTCACTCGGATTGCAGAAGACAGACCAAACGTCATTAGAGGATACGAGTCGGTTCTGGAGGAAGCTAATGCTGAGGGCCGACGCTTCATTCTATCTTTGCTTGGAGAGGCAGGTGACGGGAAGACTAGGGATTTCTTGAAATCGGTGATTAGCGATCCAGTCTATGTGGCGGAACACTTCTACATCGACGAAGCGATTGCCCGCCTCTCAAATCAGGAACGCATCGAGCCTCTTCGGCAAGAAATCAAGATGGGTGGAGATCTTGACCTGCTTTGGGCTGAGTTCAGCTTCAATGGCAGCTTGCAAGCAGTGAGTACGATTATCCAGGTACTCGATTGGCCCGACATTATTCGAGAAAAACTGGACGCCTGGTTGCGCTCCGACCACTGGCCAATATTTTCCGGTATTTCAAGATTGTTGCGACGACGACGTCTCGAGCGGCTCCAATATATTGCAGGCATCGAATGCGATTCTGATGGAAGGCGGATTGAGACGAATGTTGACTTGGACTGCTTGAGCACCGTTCAGGGTATGGAATTCAGAGATGACCGATTCAACGAAATACGAAAGGTCCTGCCAATCGACTTGTCCGAGGAGGAAGTGATCCATGTGGCCGTGAAGGGCACCGCAAAATGGTCCTTGATAGGTTACGCGAGGCGACACCCATCGGTGCTGCAGAAATGCGAAGAGGAAATCCAGCGGAGAGATGGCAGTGCTCGGCTCGCGTTACTCGAGATTGTAGCGGTTGCCCGCTTCTACGTGGCAGCTGCGGAATCGGAAGCTGAGCTCGATCGACTAACAAAGTTGCGCGCCGGAGATAGCCCGATCCAGGAGTACGCTCGAGATCAACTTTTAGAAGCGGCCCGCACCTGCGCACAGAAGTTTGAGTCTGCAACATCCTATGTTTCAAGAATCATTTCTCGGGACTTGACCAATGAAAGTAATGAATATGGTATCCTATTCGCTCTCGTAGTGGCAAGATGTTGTGATGGCCGAGAATACTGCCCATCCCGTTGGCGGGATCGATTACCCTCGCACGCTTATGGAATTTGACGACTGGTTCGCTTCTGAGGCCGCCTGTGCGGATTTTCTTCGGCGTGTCCGTTGGCCTGCCGGGTTTCGGTGTCCGGCCTGCGGGGGAACCGAGGCGTGGGTGACGGCCAGGGGCCAACAGCGATGTGCGGGATGCCAACGTCAGACGTCGCCGACCGCGGGGACGATCTTCGAGGGTACGCGGAAACCGTTGCGGCTTTGGTTCCAGGCGATGTGGTATGTGACGAATCAGAAGCACGGCGTCAGTGCGCTTGGGGTTCAACGAATACTCGGCCTGGGCGGTTATCAAACGGCTTGGACATGGCTCCATAAGCTGCGCCGGGCCATGGTTCGACCGGGCAGAGAGCTTCTGAATGGCGAGGTCGAGGTCGACGAAACCTATGTGGGCGGCCGGGAGGTTGGCGTTACGGGGCGGAAAACAAACAAGAAATCGATTGTCGCGATTGCCGCCGAAATCCGGGGTCGGGGCACCGGTCGTATCCGCATGGCGCGTGTCGAGGACGCATCCGCCGAGAGCCTCATTCCTTTCGTCCAAACGGCTGTGTGCCCGGGAGCAACGATTCGAACCGATGGCTGGCGAGCCTACAACGGTCTCACGGGAGTCGGCTTCGAACACCAGCCGAAAAATATTTCCGCCAGCGGCGACCCAGCCCACATTGTCATGCCCCAAGTTCATCGGGTAGCCGGCCTCCTTGATCGGTGGTGGCTGGGTATTCACCATGGGGCTATTAGCGCCTCCCAGCTTGATTACTATCTGGACGAGTTCACGTTCCGCTTCAATCGCCGCCGATCCAAAGCTCGCGGCCTCCTGTTCTATCGACTCCTCCAGCAAGCAGTGCAACTGGAGCCCGTGCCATACAAGAAGCTCGTCGGGGGCAGACCCAGCCCTGCCCCCCAGATCTAGGCACTACGAGAGCGAATAGGATACCCTATTCGGTCAAAAGCGAATTGGGGCTATGACCCGTCATTTATGGCGGCCTGCCGGGCCGAACTGACCGTGACGCCGGATCACATCGCCGAAGCCGCCATATTCGTCTACGAGGAGCAGGGACTCGTGGTAGCGGTCTACCGGCTCGGTATTGATGGCAAAACCGCCGACATTGCACTTTTCTTTGTTGATCCATCAGCGCTTCGCCGCGGAATCGGTAGCACGATGTGGCGACATCTTCTCGATGAGTGCCGCGGGCGTGGCCTCACTAGGATCACAGTCGCGAGCGATCCGAACGCGGTCCCGTTTTACCAATCGCTCGGTGCGCTGCAGGTCGGTACAGTCGCATCGGAGAGCATACCCGGACGCCGGCTCCCGCTTCTGGAGTACAAGCTCGAAGCTCCATAAGACACTCTGCTGACGCTTGGTCGTTACGGTCAACGCGTCGCGACTGGCTCCTTGCCACCATAGTCGTAGAAGCCACGCCCGGTCTTGCGTCCGAGCCATCCAGCCTCGACATATTTCACGAGCAGCGGACAGGGGCGGTATTTGGAGTCAGCCATACCCTCATGCAACACCCGCATCACGGCTAGACATGTGTCAAGGCCTATAAAATCGGCGAGCGCCAGCGGTCCCATCGGATGGTTGGCGCCAGTCCTGAGCGCCGTATCGATCGCCTCGATACTGCCGACACCTTCGTGAAGCGCATAGATCGCTTCATTGATCATGGGAAGGAGAATGCGGTTGATAATAAAGGCCGGAAAATCCCCTGCCTCAGCTACGGTCTTGCCCAATGCCTCGGCAAGCGATCGAATCTCCCGGTAGGTCTCGTCGCTGGTTGCCAGACCGCGTATCAGCTCGACCAATTCCATCATCGGCACCGGGTACATGAAATGCATGCCCATGAAGCGTTCCGGCCGGTCGGTGGACGCCGCAAGCTTGGTAATCGAAATCGACGAGGTGTTGGTTACGACCAACGCATCGGCGTTGAGATGCGGCGTGAGCGTCTTGAGAATCTCATGCTTGATGGATTCGTTTTCGCTCGCTGCTTCGATCACCAGATCGCAGTCGGCAAACATGTCACACCGAAGGCCCAGAGTGATCCGCGCGAGCGCCGCGTCCATCTCTGCAGCGGTGATCGTGCTGTTTTTGCGTTGCCGATCGAGATTGCGGTTGATCGTGGCAAGCCCTGCGTCCAGAACCTCCTGAGCGATGTCGAGGAGATCGACACGATAGCCGCGCAGGGCGCAGACATGCGCTATTCCGGCACCCATTTGTCCCGCACCAATTATACCGATCGTTTCAATCACGCCGCAGAACCTTGGGATTATTGGAGGATCACGATGCGAGCGCTTCGCGCAGCTCGCTCTCAAGCGCCGGCATAATCTCAAAGAGATCGCCGACCAAACCGTAGTCGGCAATTTGGAAGATCGGCGCTTCCTCGTCCTTGTTGATAGCGACGATCACCTTGCTATCCTTTATGCCCGCTAAATGCTGAATGGCACCGGAAATTCCGACGGCAATATAGAGGTCCGGCGCGACAATCTTTCCGGTCTGGCCGACTTGGAAGTCGTTGGGTACGAAACCTGCATCGACCGCGGCGCGCGATGCACCGACGGCGCCGCCCAAGAGATCGGCGATCCGCTCCAACAACGCAAAATTCTCTTGGGACGCCAGGCCGCGACCACCTGAGATTACGATCTTAGCCGCTGCTAGCTCGGGCCGCTCCGACTGGCTTGTCTCGGCGCCGACAAACTCTGACAAATCAGAGTCGCCTGTGCCATCCAACATCTCCTGTGCCGCAGTCCCGCCCTCGGCGGCAGCGGAATCAAACGCTGTCAGCCGCACAGTTATGACTTTCTTAGAATCGGACGATTGGACAGTTGCGATCGCGTTACCGGCATAGATTGGTCGTTCAAACGTATCATCGGAAATTACGGCGGTAATGTCAGAGATCTGTTGCACATCCATCAACGCCGCCACTCGAGGCATAAAGTTCTTCCCGAAGGTATCGGCCGGCGCGAGAATATGCGTGTAAGCGTCGGCAAGTCTCACCACAAGAGAAGCTACATTCTCAGGCAGTTGGTGGGCATATTCCGCGCTGTCGGCCACAAGAACCTTGGTAATCCCGGCTATCTTGGTCGCCGCCGCTGCCGCGTCGGCACAGTCGGTGCCAACCACCAACAGGTGAACATCACCGCCGATCTGTGCCGCCGCAGACACTGTGTTCAACGTTGCCGGTCTCAAGCTCGTGTTAACGTGTTCAGCGATGACAAGGCACGACATGGGCCTAGATCACTTTCGCTTCGTTGCGCAGCTTCTCGACAAGCTCGACCACTGAGGAGACGCGAACCCCTGCCTGGCGTCGCGGCGGATCGACGACATTGAGCGTCGCCAGCCGTGGTGTCGCGTCTACCCCGAGCTCCGCCACTTCCAGCACATCGATGGTCTTCTTCTTGGCCTTCATGATGTTTGGCAGCGAAGCATAGCGCGGCTCATTCAAGCGAAGGTCTGTGGTGATTATGGCCGGCAACTTGACGCGAATGGTCTCGAGACCGCCATCAACTTCGCGGGTAACTTCTGCTGTTCCCTCGCCGATGACCACTTTCGATGCGAATGTCGCCTGGCTCCAGCCAAGCAGCGCTGCGGCCATCTGTCCCGTCTGATTGTTATCGTCATCGATCGCCTGTTTGCCGAGGATAACCAGATCCACACCCTCTCGCTCAACCACCGCCTTCAAGAGCTTGGCGACCGCGAGCGGCTGGAGTTCGGCGTCGCTATTCACATGAATGCCACGGTCGGCACCCATCGCCAGCGCGGTCCGAATCGTTTCCTGGCATTGTGTTGGGCCCATCGAGACAGCGATGATTTCCTTAACGTGACCGGCCTCGTGCAAGCGGATCGCCTCTTCCACGGCAATCTCGTCAAATGGATTCATCGACATCTTTACATTGGCCGTCTCGACGCCGCTGCCATCCGCCTTGACGCGGACCTTAACGTTGAAGTCGACGACCCGCTTGACCGCAACAAGCGCTTTCATCGACGAAACCTGGAGGCTGGATTTGGCATAGAATGTTTCAGTCGAGCCGCTGGGACATTCGAGTGTTTCGGATGTCGCTTCATAGTCTCAAGCAGGCGGCTCGATTGCCACTGCGCCATGCCGCATCTAATCAGAGCTCTCACGGGTCGCACCCGGCACCCATAGGACATCGCCGTCCCCGCCGTCGTTCGCCTGCCGCGCCATAACGAACAGCAGGTCGGAGAGCCGATTAAGATATTTCGTGGCGCTCTCGTTTACCGTCTCTTCGGCGGCGAGCGCCGTAACATGACGTTCCGCACGGCGCGCGACGGTCCGGGCATGATGCAACGATGCGGCAAGAGTGGAACCGCCTGGCAGAACAAAGCTGTTGAGCGGCGAGAGCGCCTCGTTGATCCGATCGATTTCACCCTCAAGCCGCGTTACTTGCTGTGGGGTAATCCGTAAAGCGCCCTCCGCACGGCGTCCATCCTCGGGCGTGCACAAGTCTGCCCCCAAATCGAAGAGGTCGTTCTGTATCCGCGCAAGAATCGAATCGGTCTCTCCTTCCGCTGAAAGGCGAGCCAGCCCAATTACCGCGTTCGCCTCATCGACCGTGCCGAATGCCTCGACACGCTGACTATGCTTAGCAACGCGCGCGCCGTCTCCCAACGACGTCTCGCCCTTGTCGCCGCCGCCGGTATAGATACGGGTGAGTTTTACCATTGCAGTGCCCTCCTCAACGGCCGCCCAAGAACAAAGCGACGAGTACAAAACATGCGAGAGCCGCTGCTTGAAGGATCACCCGCATCCGCATAAGCCTGTTGGCGTTGCGCGAATTGAACGCGCCCCCGCGCGCCATCGAGACAACACCAACGATCACGACAGCGAACGTCGCGACCATAGCAACGATCATCAAACCGATGAAGAAACCTGACATATGCCCTCAAAATATAGCGCGCCGGGGCCCCGGCGGACAGGCCCGTTCCACCACGAATCACCAGACATCTTTGGACATTCGCCTCCGGGCGTACTCGCACGTATCGAAAGTTCATGGACGATCGCGTTGCCTTCGGTCCAACTGTGCCCCATCTTTTATGCATGAGACACAAACAAACCGACCCAACGCCGTACTCTCAAATGTTCCCGCGGCGGCGATTTCTAGGCGCTGCATTGGCGGCGACCGCCTGGTCAACCGGTGCGGGCGCCGCCGCCTTGTTGCCGACGCCACGGCAATCCACGGGACCATTCTATCCACTGTCGAAGCCGTTGGACCAGGATGCCGACCTGGTTCAGGCGAGCGGCCGGAACCAGCCGGCGCACGGTCAAGTAATTCGAATATTCGGCCGTGTACTCGGGTCAGACGGCCTTCCGCTAGAGAGCGCGCGGGTCGAGATTTGGCAGGCCAACGCGTTTGGTCGCTATGCTCATCCAGGCGACACCTCCTCGGCGCCTCTCGACCCCAACTTTCAAGGCTTCGGCCAATTGACGACGAATGCCGACGGCGCTTACCAATTTCGCACGGTAAAGCCAGCGCCATACAGCAACCGGACGCCGCACATACATTTCCGTGTTTCAGGGCGCAATTTCAAGATGTTAACGACACAAATGTATTTTGCCGGCGAGACGCGCAACGAACGTGATTTCCTGCTGCGGCGGATTCGGGGAGATGCGCTGCGTCGGCGCGTCATCACCAACTTCATACATATTCCGCAGATCCCAGCCGACGAGTTAGCCGGGAATTTTGATATCGTTGTGGAGCGAAGTTAGACCGGGACCTGAGACACGGTCGCCACATTATTCAGCATGCGGCGCACCAAAATCGACACTGAGAACTCTCAGTCGCGTTTCCCCGGCTTTACGCCCTTGGAACGGCCCTTTGGGCGCCGCTTCGCGGCCCGCTGCGGGCGCTGCTGAACTGAAGCAAAGGGCAGGACATTGTCGTCGGCGAGAGTCTTTACGTCAGCCGGCAATACAGCGGGGCCGGTACCGGTTACTGCGGCGTGGACCGACTCGGAAAGATTGACCCTGGCGAACGGATAGAGGGCGCTGCTTCCGCCATGTCGATAACGTGCGGTGCAGGAAAATCGCCTCTTGTAGATCCAAACGTCAGCCATATTTCGGTCCGCCGGCTCCCTCGATAGCCCCCGTGTCTACGCACTTAGTGCTTCGCAACGTCCAGGTCAAGACGAGCCGCCCCTAACGTCGGATCGGCGCCTCAAGTCCGGTCCCCGAAGGGCATCAGTCAGAGCGCCGAGTAAACCGCAAAACCCTTGCATAATGGGGCACCATAAGCGACGCTCCGCGCCCTTCGGCCTCGCAACACCGGACCCTCAATTGGAAATTGTCCTCGACATCGTATTGCCGGTGTTTGGCCTTGTGCTGCTCGGATTTGGCGCTGCGCGCTTTCGTATGTCCGACGCCGACGCAATCCGCGGCCTATCGCTTTTCGTCTTCAATTTCGCCGTGCCGGTAATGATGTTTCGCACCATTGCCACGCTCGACTTGCCGCCATCGATCAACTGGGGGTTTCTTTTCTCCTACTACATAGGAGCTGCCGCGGTCTTCCTCATCGCCATGGTAGCTGGGCGGCAGGTATTCGCACGCGACGCTGACGAGCAGGCAATCCTCGGAACCGGGGCCGCGCATTCCAATCTCGTTCTCCTGGGAATTCCGCTCATCCTGACCACCTACGGCGAGCAGGCAGCACTACCGCTGTTCCTGATTATCGTCTTCTCCAATCCAATCCTGTTTCCGACGGTAACCTCGATCGTCGAGATTAGCCGCGGTCGTGCGCAGGGTTTCAAGCATGTACCGCTGAGGATTGGCCGCGCGCTGCTGACGAGCCCGCCGGTCACGGCGCTTGCCCTTGGTCTGATTTTCAATTGGTTCTCGATTCCGCTGCCTGGACCAATTGACACTATCGCCTCGCTGCTCGGCAGTGCCGGACCGCCCTGCGCGCTGTTCGTCACCGGAGCCGCCTTGACGCAATATCGCCTTGCAGGTAATGCCCCAGAAGCGTCGATGATGGTGCTGCTCAAGCTAGTCGTCCAGCCGGCAATCGTCTGGCTGCTGGCAAGCTTCGTGTTCGACGTTCCCGAGATGTGGATGCAGGTCGGCGTGATCGTTGCTGCGCTACCAACCGGCGTCCTGGCATTCCTGTTCGCGCAACGGTACTCGATCTGCATCGCACCCGCGACGTCAGCGGTCTTCGCTTCGACCGCTCTTTCCGCGTTCAGCCTGACGCTGTTGCTGTTCCTGTTCGAGGTACGCTGAACCCCCCGGCGCGGGACAGGGGCGCCCGTCCTATCCCGCTGCCGCCAGCTTCACGGCCGCCGAGGGTGCAAGCGGTAGCATGACCGGCTCGTTACTCTCAGCGGACAAGTCAGCGGCCATATAGACTTCCATGACTTGGCGTGCCTGTTCGGCGGTCGCCATAACAGGCCGGTCGTAGGCCACTGCCTCGAGGAAGTGGATCGTCTCGTTGGCCATCGGCCCCGCATAGACATGGCCGACTGGCTCACCCGGCATAGTCGACAGCGGAAACACCGTGCCCCCATCCATTTTGCTCAGCACGACATCACGGTGGCTATCGTCGACCATCAGAGCGCCTTCGCTGCCGACGAACTCGACATTGGTCGACGAGAAATTGGGATAGGCCGGCGGCATGATCCAGCCTGCCCCAATCGTGAAAACGGTGCCGTCATCCATGGTGACGACGATCCACATGCAATCGGCGACGTCATTGATCGGTTTCATTACGCGCTCAACCGCTTGTGAATACACACGAATCGGCTTTGCCGGCTCCAGACACCAAAGCACAAAGTCGATGTCATGGGTCGCTTCCATTGCTGCCGGAGAAAGCTTGATGCGTCCGCTGATCTTGTTGCCGAGAGTACGGGTGATGTGCCGGCTTACCAACGCACTGACGGGCACGCCCAGTGTGCCATCGCTAACACATTGTTTTACATATGCAAATTTTGGATTAAAGCGCTGCGAATAGCCGATGGCGAACTTAAGCTTCGACTTGTTGGCAAGAGCGATGAGTTCGTCGGCTTCCTCGAGTTCCAACGCCAGCGGCTTTTCGAGCAGAACATGCCTGCCCGCCTGCAGGCAGTCGCGTGACATCGTGTAGTGCGTGTGTTCCGGGGTCGCGGAGATAATGAAAGTATCGATGGCATCGATTTCCAGCAGCTCGCGATAATCAGCGGTCGCCGTAACTGCGCCGGTCTCTTGAGCAATTTCCGCGAGGCGATCGGGTTTTATTTCGGCCACATGAACTTCATTGACCAGGGCGTGCGAGGCGCAGGTGTTGGCGCGTATTCCACCGCACCATCCTGTCCCGATGATACCCACATTGAGTTGTTTCATGTGATTCCTCCCCAAAAATTCGCAGCACCGGCGCGCCGATGACGGCTGCACATACCGTGCAGCATAGGCTATGCCTGCGATGTATTCCAAGCCCCGAGATGCCGCTCAGCGCTCGCCTTAGAGGACCGCAATGGGTCGGCCTGTCTCCGCCGATTTCAATATCGCCTCAAATATCGCGATGTTGTGGATCAACTGCTCGTTTGTGAACCGGTACGAGGCGCGGCCTTCGATGGCATCGGCGAAAGCTTCAAAGTTAGCTCTGACGGCATCGAAGGGCTGGTAGTCAGTGACCGACCTGACACCATCCTTGCCGCAGAACATGAGATGGCTTTCCCCGCCTTCGTCAGGATGGGCGTCGTCGCTCGCCTCGACCCAGCCATCCGTTCCAAACACCGTGAATCGGGCATAGTAAGGCGTCGCCGAGATCGCACAGAGGTAGCCTGTCGCGCCGCTCGCAAAACGAAACTGCGCGGCGACGATGTCGCCGGCTGGCATTTCGACGACCCGCTTCGCGGTGATCGCACTGACCTCGGTTACAGGTCCCAGCATATCGATATAGCTATCGGTCAAATGGATGCCCATGCCGGTCATGCCGGCGGCCGGCGCCTGATGCTCATCGGCCCGCCAGTTGTCGAGCGGCATGCCGACGAAGCGATCGTGCGAGAAGTTGGATTCGACATGCATGATCGTGCCCAGCCGACCGCCTTCGATCAGCCGTTTGATCTCTTCCATTGCCGTCTCATATCTACGCTCATGACCAATGCCAAGAACGACGCCCGCCATTTGGCAGGCCTCAACCGACCGCACGGCACTGGTCCGCGTTAGCCCGAGCGGCTTTTCGCAAAACACATGCTTCCCAGCGCCGGCCGCACGGGCTACCTGCTCCTCATGGGCCAAATGGGGCGTACACAAGATCACGGCCGCAACCGATGCGTCGTCAAGCGCGTCCTGATAGTCGGCGGAAAGAACAAGGCCGCGCTCTTCACAGAATTCCGCGACCGGGCCCGGGTTGACGTCAACTGCGCGTATCAAGCGTAGTTTCTCGGTCCTGCCGTGCAGGCTCGCAACCACCTGCTTGCCCCACCACCCCATACCGACGACAGCGGCATTGACCATTGCGCAGTTCCTCCATGGCGTGTCTCGGGCAGCCAACCGGCTTGGCCGCTGTCTCGATACCTGCCATATCATGGGCCGCATAGACAGAGGAACGCCATGAGCGACGCGAGCGACGCCACAGACCCCATAGTGCTTACACGCGACGGTGATATCGCGATCGTAACCCTCAATCGCGAAGACAAACTGAACGCGTTGACGAAAGTGATGTGGACGGATCTGGGCCGAACCATGCGTGAGCTCGCAGCTGAAGACGCCTTGCGCTGCATCGTCTTGCGCGGAGCTGGAACGAAGGCTTTCAGTCCTGGAAACGACATTAACGAGTTCGAAACCGAGCGCTCGAATGTCACGCAGGCGCGTGACTATGGCGCCCTTATGCACGCCACACTTGCGGCGATTGCCGCCTGTCCGGTGCCAACCGTGGCGATGATACACGGTATCTGCGTTGGCGGCGGCCTTGAGATCGCCGGCTCCTGCGACCTCCGGATCTGCGGCCGCTCGAGCCGCTTCGGCGTCCCGGTGGCAAAACTCGGACTCGTCATGGCGTATCCGGAAATTGCCGGCCTAATCCGGCTTGTTGGCCGCGCCCGCGCCCTGGAGATCCTGCTCGAAGCCCGCATCTATGATGCGGAAGAGGCGAAGTCGATGGGCATCGTCACGCGTGTTGTTGAGGATGATAAGGTTGAATCTGAGTCGCTCGAGGCCGCTTGGGGAATCGCTGAGGGCGCTCCACTGGTGCAGCGCTGGCACAAGAAGTTCGCCGCCCGTCTGGAAGACCCAACCCCGCTAAGCGCGGATGAGTTGGACGAGGGCTTCGCCTGCTTCGGAACCGAGGACTTCGTATCCGGCCGCCGCTCGTTCGTCGACAAGGCCAAACCCAAATTCAAGGGCCGCTAGAGTGCGACCGCTGGACGGCGTTCGCGTGATCGAATTGGCCCATATTATGGCCGGGCCGGTCTGCGGCCTGATGCTTGCGGATATGGGCGCCGACGTGATCAAGGTTGAAAAACTACCCGGTGGCGACGATACGCGGCGTTTTCTTCCGCCAGCCATCGACGGCGTCTCCGCCGCATTCTTGGTCGTCAACCGCAACAAGAAGGGTATTGCACTCAATCTGAAGACTGATGGCGGCCGTCAGGTTTTATCGCGTTTAATCGCCAGCGCCGACGTCGTCATCGAGAATTTCCGGCGCGGCACTATGGAGCGGCTCGGGTTCGGCTACGACGATCTAAAGAGTGACCATCCCGGTTTGATCTACTGCGCGGTTTCGGGCTTTGGCCGTACTGGACCCTACGCGGATCGCGGTGGATTCGACCTGATCGCACAGGGTATGAGCGGTCTCATGAGCATTACCGGAGAGAGCCAGGGGCGCGCGCCAGTAAAGGTCGGCGCGCCCGTGACCGATATAACCGCAGGGATTCTTGCCGCCCTTGGCGTCACGGCCGCTTACATTCGGCGTCTAAAAACGGGTGAGGGCGGTTTCGTCGACACGTCGCTTCTCGAGGCCGGCGTCACGCACACATATTGGCAGTCGGCGATCTGCTTTGCGACCGGCGAGGCGGCATCGGCGCTCGGCTCTTCCCACCCTCTGCTTGCGCCCTATCAAGCATTCCCGACCGCCGACGGCTGGATCAATGTCGGGTCTGCAAATCAGACCAATTGGCTTCGGCTGCTCGACGTCATCGGCGCGGCGGAACTGGCTAACGATCCCGACTTCAAATCGAACGAGGACCGAATGGCGCATCTCGATCGTCTTGTCGATACGCTTTCGCCAATTTTCAAGAGCCGCCCCAGTGCGGACTGGCTGACCAGCATGGAAGCTGCAGGCATTCCGGCTGGACCCGTGCTCGACATCGCGCAGATGCAGTCCGACCCGCAGGTAAAGGCCCGAAACATGGTGCTCAACGTCGACCATCCGCAAGGTGGCACGACGAAAGCCATCGGTCCGCCGATCAAACTCTCGAACATGGGTTCGCCTAGCGAACGTGGTGCCCCACGCTACGGCCAACACACCAAGGAAGTCTTGCTCGATCTCGAATTCGACACCAAGACAATCGACGCGCTGATCGCCGAAGGGGCCGTAGCGATCGACGATGCGACACGCTGACATGTGGCCGACCCGGCGGAATGCGACGTGAGCTATCTCGACCACGTCAGCCACTGCAACAATGCGAACCTGAGCGAGTTCCTGCCCCTGACCCTGGGCGCGTCAAGAATCGGCTGGATGCATCATCAGCTCGGCACAGCAGTCGGGCACTGGCCCGAGACGTTTGCCATTAGTGAAATGTCGGTTGCATTGGCGCCCCATGCCGAGGACTTCGCCACGCGCAGCGCTGCCGTGGAGCCTGCCCTCCGATCGTTCGCGGATCAGGGATTGATCACGGGCTGGCGCGACGAGCCGTATCCGGTCATGCGGGAGTGGGGCGATACACCACTGATGCAGATCGAGCGGGCAGCATGTCCAACGCTCGGTGTCCGCGCCTGGGGCGTTCACGTCAACGGCTACGTGCAGCGCAGTGAGGGCCTGTTCATGTGGGTCGCCAAGCGTGCAGCGGACAAGCCAACATATCCCGGAATGCTGGACAATATGGTAGCCGGCGGCCAGCCAATCGGCATCGACCTCCGCGCAAACATTGTCAAGGAGGCGGCCGAGGAGGCCAGCATTCCCACTGAACTCGCCGAGCATGCGGTCGCGGTCGGCATGATTTCCTATGTCCACCAATTTGCCGATGGGCTGAAACCGGATCAGATGTTTTGTTATGACCTGGAGCTGCCGGACGATTTCATTCCGCACAACGCCGACGGAGAAGTCGAAGAATTTGCGTTGTGGCCCGTCGCTCAAGTCGCCGAGACGGTACGCGACACCACTGAGTTCAAGTTCAATTGTAATCTGGTGATCATCGACTTCTTGATCCGCCACGGCATACTGTCGCCCGACAACGAGCCCGACTATGGGGCGCTCTGCCGGGGCCTCAGAGCGTAGCCCAAATCACGTCTACGGCGACGGAGGTCGTCAGCAGCTTAGTCGGCAAAACCGATCAAGGCGCGGACCTCGGCCGGTGATTGGCCTGCTTCGCGCAGCGCCTGCAGTGTCACAGCACCGTCGCGCTTGGCGAAGCGTTTGCCCTCCTCATCGGTCACCAAGCGATGGTGATGGTACTCGGGCTGCGGCAGACCGAGGAGCACTTGCAACACTCGATGTATGTGGGTTGCCGGTAGCAGATCCTCGCCGCGGGTGACCAACGTTACGCCCTGCAACGCATCATCGACACTGACCGACAAATGATAGCTGGTCGCTACGTCCTTGCGCGCGAGCACGACATCGCCGACCAGTGTCGGATCGACCTCGACCGTGCCCTCCCCATGATCGACAAAGGACAGCGGCCCGGTACGATCGATTGCTTTGCCGATATCCAGCCGCAGTGCATAGGAGCGCCCTGCACTAATCATGGAGCCGCGTTCCTCGGCATCCAAATGGCGACAGAGTCCCGGATAAATAGGTCCGTCCGGACCATGGGGAGCGACGCCGGCGCGCGCGATCTCTGCCTGAATGTCCTTGCGTGTGCAAAAGCAGGGGTAAAGCAATTCCGCATTCGACAGCACCGCGAGCGCTGCGACATAGGCCGGGAGATGCATCGACTGGCGGCGCACTGGCGTCGTCCAACGCAGGCCGATCCAGGCCAGATCTTCGTAAATCGCGTCGACAAATTCGGGCCGCGTACGCTGCGGATCAATATCCTCGATCCGCAGTATGAAACGACCGCCAGACTTTCGCGCTGCATCCCAGGCAAAGAGCGCGCTAAAGGCGTGGCCGACATGTAGCCGCCCCGTCGGACTCGGCGCGAAGCGCGTGACAACCATGAGACTGGCACTATCCTCAGGGCTGAGTTATGTCAATTGCCATGGCCATAACCGACAGGCTAATTGCCAAGGCCCTCACAGAACTTTCGCGCCGCGATGCGGACATCGCCCGCGCTGTAAAAGAGGTCGGGCATCCGCCGTCGCGCATTCGAGAACCTGGCTTCGGCACGTTGATCGGTATCATCACGGCACAGCAAATCTCGGCCGCCGCCGCGTCGGCAATTCGCGCTCGGCTCGAAGCCGCTGCCGACCCTTTGACACCACAAAGCTTCCTGGCGCTCGACGATGCGGCGCTGGCAGCGGTGGGCCTGAGCGGCCGCAAGATCGAATACGGCCGGGCGCTTGCAAAATCGATCGTCTCCGGGGAATTCGATCCTGACGAACTCGCCGCGCTGCCCGAAGACGCTGCGATGGCCAGCTTGATCAAGCACAAGGGTATCGGCCGATGGAGCGCTGAAATTTACCTGCTGTTCGCGCTCGGCCGCACCGATGTCTGGCCGGCCGACGACCTGGCGGTGGCAACCGCCGTGCAGCACCTGAAGAGACTGAAAAAGCGCCCGGATCGAAAACGCATGGAGACGATTGCCGAGGCTTGGCGGCCATGGCGCGGGATCGTCGCCATCTTGATGTGGAGATACTATCGTGGCGCCCCATTGGGAGTGGATCAACAACCAGCCCCGAAGAAAGGCAAGCAGTGATGAGCCAAACTCTCAGCGGACCGGATTATGGTCCCGAGTCCGATGACGGGCCCTCTGGGGACCCCAGCCAACTGATCATCTTGCTGCACGGCCTCGGCGCGGATGGACAAAATCTAATCGGTTTGGCGCCACATTTGGCGAGGACGCTGCCCCGCGCACGGTTCGTCGCGCCGGATGCACCATTCCCGTGCGACATGGCTCCGATGGGTCGCCAGTGGTTCAGTTTTGGAGATCGCTCGCCCGAACAGTTGATCGCCGGCGTGGAAACTGCCGCGCCCATTCTCGACGCGTTTATCGACGCTGAACAAGAAAACTGCAACATCGCACCAAGCCAAACGGCCATCGTCGGGTTCAGCCAAGGCACCATGATGGCACTGCATGTCGCCCTGCGCAGGTCAGAACCGGTCGCCGCAATTGTCGGGTTCTCAGGTCGGCTTATGGCTGGCGACCGACTGGCTAGCGAGCTCCGGTCCCGCCCGCCGACGTTGCTGATCCACGGCGATGCAGACCCTGTAGTGCCGTTCGAATCACTTGCCGCCGCATCGAAGGGCCTGGAAGACGCCGACGTCGCCGTAACTACGATAGTTCGCCCCGGCCTCGGCCATGCAATCGACGAACACGGACTTTCCAGTGGCGGTGCGTTTCTTCAGGAGCATCTTGGAGACTGAACAGCCAGACCGCGGTGCGCTCGTACGATTGGTATGCACCAGCTACAGATTGCTGCGCGAAACAGCGATAATCTTGAACGAAGGGACAAATTCAGCTATCAGACCGTTGTTCCGGCTTAGTTAATTGGCGTTTCGTGGATCTTGGGTGCGGATGGAGCGACGGGAATCGTGGCGCGATGCAAGGATTGAGCGAATCCCCGACATTGGTGCTGAATGCGGACTTTCGACCGCTTAGCTACTTTCCACTGTCGCTATGGCCATGGCAAGAAACTATCAAGGCCGTCGTCCTCAGCCGCGTAAATATAGTTGCCGAATATGACCAAGTCGTCCGGTCGCCAAGTCTCCAGCTCAAGCTGCCAAGTGTAATCTCGCTAAGAGACTACGTGCCGCCAACGCCACGACCCGCTTTCACGCGGTTCAACGTATTTCTGCGCGACCGCTTCACTTGTCGATATTGCGGAGAACCTGGACCTGCTCACCAACTTACCTTCGACCACGTTGTCCCGCGATCGCGCGGCGGGCGCACGACGTGGGAGAATGTTGTGACCGCGTGTAGCAGCTGCAACCTACGCAAGGGTGGCCGTCTATCAAAGGTAGCCAGCATGTTCCCGCGCGACAATGTCGCGCGGCCGACGAGCTGGCAATTGCAGGAAAATGGCCGGAGCTTTCCGCCCAACTTCCTCCACGAGAGTTGGGGCGATTTCCTCTATTGGGATTCGGAGCTGGAGCCCTAAGGTTCCCGTGATCGAGTGGCCGAGGTACAGCGCGCCCTAGGTGCAAACAGCCAGCATCAAAACCGCTTTGCGAGCCAGATTGCCAATCGCGAGCCGGCCTTGATGGCGCCGGTCAAAAGTTCATAACCAGGCGCCTGTTCCGCACCGCGATCAAGGGCGATATCGCGATGAGCGAGTTCATCCTGGCGAAATTCTTCGATCAGGCCGCGTAGCTCGCCTTCGTCGTCGCCCAACGCTTGCGCCTGCTCGCTGTAGTGCTCATCGATGACTTCTTCGACCGCAGCGGTACATGCCATGGCCGCGCGCGGACCAAGCAGTGCGGTCGCCGCGCCTAGCGCGTAGCCGGCTGTGTGCCATAGCGGACCCAATACACTCGGCCTGACACGGCGTCTGAGGAGAATCTCATCGAATCTCGCAAGGTGCCGCTTCTCCTGATCAGCCATCTCCTTGACGGCGTCGGCATCGGGACCGGCGCGGAGCATGGCAAGCTGGCCCTCGTATATGCGCGCAGCGCCGTATTCTCCCGCATGGTCGACACGTATCATCTGCTGCACCAACTCGTCCGGCGTAACATCGCCCGGTAAATAGGCCGGTCCGGTACACGTCGCTTGGCTCCTATTCTTTGTCTGGCTGGTCATGATCCTTCCATTGGGCCCGATGAGCGCACAGCTAGCAATGACGCCAAACCGACGACGATCGAGACAATTGCGTTATAGCCAGCCATCGAAATACCGAAAAGAGACCAGGAAATCTGATCGCACAGGACGACGGGGGCAGCCAAGATCTGTGCCTTAAGTTCTTCGAATGACGCAGGCGTACCAGACGACGTGCAATTTGCAGGCCCGAGCCACCAATGCTGTTCTATTCCGACATGATAAACCGCCAGCGCCGCCCCCGCCATTAACGTCAGTCCGCAAAGCCCGATTGCAAAGCGCCACAGCGGCCAGCGCGGCACAGCCCACCACGCTAATAGCCCGAGCCCGCTTGCAATCCACCACGGCCAGCGCTGGAACAAACAGAGTTTGCACGGCGCGAGCCCGCCCCAGTATTGTGACGCATAAACCGACCCCAGCACGCCAACGCTCGTCACAAACAATGCCGCAGCGACGCCCGACGGCCCGATGATCAATGATTTAAGGTCACTCACTTTCGCCTCATTCGGCGCTCACAGCGCAAATTTGATGATCAAGAAACCGGCCACCAACAGCGCGACAAATGCACTTGTCACGAAACCGAGCCGCGCCTCGATAAACGATCGGATTTGCTGACCGAAGTACCATAGAAGCGCCGCCGATACGAAAAACCTGAGGCCGCGGCCAAGCACCGATGCTGTAATAAAGCTGAGTGGATCCAGCGCGGCCACGCCGCTGGCGATCGTAACAACTTTGTAGGGCAAGAACGTGAGGGCAAAGAGGGCGACGATCCAGGCGCCGTAAAGTTGGTAATAGTCGCGAAACCGGTCAAATTCAGCAGCATATCCGTAAAGCTCGACTATCGGCCGACCAACGCTCTCGAATAACAACATGCCGATTGCGTAGCCGGCGATCCCACCAAGGACGGATGCGACGGTGCAGAGCGCAGCAAAGACCCAGGCGCGAGTGCGTTGAGCCAAAATCATCGGAATCAGCATGACATCGGGTGGAATCGGAAAAATCGAACTCTCGATGAAACTGACGACCGCCAACCAGCGGACGGCGTGGCGATGCCCGGCAAGCCCCATCGTCCAGTGGTAGCACCGTTTCAGCAGATCGCTCATTCAAATTCATCCAATGCCTCAACAATGCCATCGACAACGCCGCGCCAATCGCCGGGCTCCGGCTGCCGGAAAAGACGCATGGTTGGGTACCACGGCGTTGCATCACCATCTGCGGCCCAGCGCCAATCAGGAGCGTACTTGAGCATGAGCCAGACCGGACGGCCTAGCGCGCCGGCAATGTGAGCGGTTGCCGAATCAATCGTAATTACAAGATCGACGGCTTCCATCGCTGCTGCGGTATCGCCAAATCCAACGAGATAGGGGCTCCAGTCCGCAATCACGTTGGCGAGCCCCTGTTCGGCAATTGCCTCGACACCGGGACCAAATTGCAGACTGACCCATTCGATATCACGACTACCAAACAACGGCAAAAGAGGAGCGAGACCAGACGATCGCAGCCGATCCGCCGGATGCTCCGGATTTCCGCTCCAACTTACGCCAATTCGACGTTTTGATGTGTGTTCAGGTGGTTCCTTGGAGCCGCTTGGAACACACAAATACGGCATATCGCGTGGGATACTCGCCGACGTGATGGCGAGTCGATGCGGCAGGCTCATCAAAGGAATGTGGCAATCATGCTCCGGAACCGGATCGTCGGCCGCCACAACCTGCTCAACACCGTCGAGGGTCGCTAGGAGCGTTGTCAGGGATCTCGGGCACATGATGGCAACGCGCGCGCCCTTCTTCGCAAGGGCCGGCGCGAAGCGGGCGAACTGAATGGTGTCGCCCAGACCTTGCTCGGCAACCAGCAAGATCGTGGCGCCCGACGGGTCTTCGCCCTGCCACACCGGGGTGGGCAATGTGCGCGCCGCAATCTTGGGCATCTTCAAGCGCCACTCGTACTCTTCGAAGCCAGCCTTGAAATCGCCGTCCAGAAGCAGCGTCATGGCACGATTCCAGTGGAGTTCCGGGCTCTTTGGGTCGAGCGTGAGCGCGCGGTTGTGCGCCTGTAGCGCATCGTCGAGGCGTAACTTGTCTTGAAGTACGTTGCCCAAATTGCCCCATACCGCGGCGTACTCGTCATCAATCTGGATGGCAGCCCGCAAATTCTCCTCCGCCTCGTCCGCCCGTCCAAGCCGCTGCAGAGCGGCGCCAAGATTGCTAAGGGCCACGGTGTCTTGAGGCGCGTGCATTACCGCTTCGTTCAACGGCGTCAAGGCTTTCTCCAATTGGCCCGTATCCACCAAGAGGGCGCCGAGATTGGTAAGTGCAAATGCAGAATTCGGATCGTGCCGGAGTGCCTCTCGGTAGGCTGCGTGTGCCTCATCGGTCCGACCGTCGCGCTGTAGGGCAACGCCAAGACTCACACTCACAGTAGTGTTGCCTGGTTCCCGCGTCAGCGCTTTGCGATATTCGATAATTGCCGTGCCCTGGTCGCCTATGGCGACGCAGGCGTCGGCCAAGGCAGCATGGGCTCGGGCCGGTGCGCTACCGAGCTCAACTGCGCTGCGCAGGATATCGGCGGCCTCGGACGAGCAACCCGATTCATGAAGCGTTACGCCGAAATTGATGAGAATCTCTAAATTGTCGGCGTCACCTTCGAGCGCCTTGCGATACTCCTCAATCGTCTCTTTGTTGCGCCCTAGCGCGCTGAGCGCACCGGCAAGGTTATTGCGGCAGCTATGATCGGCCGGATCACCCTCGAGCGCCGCCCGGTAGACCTCGACTGCATCTTCAAGCCGCCCTGCAGTATGCAGTGTCGCTGCAAGTTCCGCCTGGTACGAGGGATTTTTAGGGTCCAGATCGACCGCTTTACGGAAACCGTCTAGCGCCGCTGTGACCTCCCCGCGGTCCCGCTCTGCGGCCCCGAGGTAGCGCCAGACCTCCGCCCGCGTTGGGTCAGCAGCCAATACTTCTTTGTAATGCTCAACTGCCTGCCGAGTATTTCCGTCGCGATGCTCCGCCAATGCGCGTGCAAGAGCATCGTGGGCGCGCGGTGGCTGAGGGTTTTTGTCTGGCATGCAGAGTCTTCGTTGTCGCGACATTGTGCGAATGCCGCAACAAACTAGCCCCTCTACGGGCCTTCGTCAGCCCTCCGAGCGTGACTAATCGGCTGCCCTAATGCCTAGAACGGAATGTGATTGCGCACCACGGCATTGACCCTGCCGGTCAAATCTTGATGCATGGTCAGCAAGCCTGTCGGCTGATAGACGCGCTCCACGCCAGTGTCTGCCGGCAAGGCAGACAGACCGCCAAGCGCCATAAACCAAAGCCCAAAACCAACGGCGAGCGCCATGGTTAGCTGACAACAGGAGTTCAATGATTCTTGTGAGAACATATCATCCTACCTTCTGATCAAGAAGATGGGTACTAACTTTCGCCAAACAAGGACCTCACGAAAGTCTGATGAACGGTGAGACAGAGTCGCATCGCACAAGGGGATCAGTGACCGGGCCAAGGTAGGACTTTTGGCTACAAACGTCGCGATTTCGCGCTCCGATCCTGCGCAATGAGGTTCGTTGACCCTGTGCCACGTGAGGCTATGATTGCCTAGAATTAGACGGAGATGGCGTCCAGCGCGGCACGCGAGACAATTGGCTGGCCTTGGACGGTGCCCCTGTGGCGGAATTGGCAGACGCGGCAGACTCAAAATCTGTTTCCGGCAACGGAGTGGGAGTTCGAGTCTCCCCGGGGGCACCAGCAGCCCAATGCGTCAATGCCGAGTGGACAGAACCGTCGGCGCATGGGTTTCTTGATAAACGGTTTCGGCGAGCTGAAGAGGGTTGCCGTTGGTGCGATTGGAAACCAGAAACTTAAGTATCGCCGTTGTGCTGCTCGCGACGGCGCTCGGTTTCGGCTCGCCATTGGCCGCCGCCGAAGCTGTCGATTTGGAACTCGTCCTCGCCGTCGACATCTCGCGCAGCGTTAACGCGGAGGAAGCCGAGTTACAGCGTCAGGGTTACATTGCCGCGTTGGGCGACCCGCATGTCATCAGGGCCATCACCTCAGGGGGACTGGGTCGAATCGCGCTCGTCTACGTGGAATGGGCAGGTTTCGATTATTACCGTACCGTTGTCGACTGGACCGTGATCGACGGCCGAGACAGCGCTATCGACTTCGTCACGCAGCTCGTCGTTGCGCCGATCGTGAGCGCACAACGCACCTCAATTAGCGCTGCGATCGAGAACTCCGTTCTCCTATTCGAGACCAACAACTTCCAAGGCGCGCGCCGCATCATCGACATATCAGGTGATGGCGCAAACAATTACGGTCGACCAGTTATCGAAGCGCGCAACTTGGCCGTAGCAGCAGGCGTTACCGTAAATGGACTGCCGATTCTTCGCGATTGGCGCGGCGAAGCTGCGGCCAAGGAGGACAGCAATCTCGACAGCGTTTCCAATCTCGACCTCTATTACCAATACTGTGTAATCGGCGGACCAGGCGCCTTCATCATCGCCGCCAGAGATTTCAATACCTTTGGGGATGCGATTGGCCGCAAGCTCGTACTGGAAATCGCTGGTGAAATGCCGGCCCGCCAGTTTTCGCTGACGAATCCGCACGGACGCAACGGGCGGTCCAGAGGACCAGCGGCCAGATTGCATTTGGTCGCAGATCGCAAAATTCCGCCGTGTGACATCGGTGAGCAGAAATGGCGTCGGTTCTTCGGTGACAGATTTAATTGATTCGGGAGACCTTTGCGGCGGCATTTCTCACCACGATCGCAGCAGTTGCGATTGACGCGCCGCGTGCCGCCGAGTCGGTCGATCTTGAGCTTATTCTCGCTGTCGATGTTTCGGGCAGCATCGATGAGGAGGAGGCACAACTGCAGCGTCAAGGATACGCGGACGCTCTCAACGATCCACTTGTGATCGCTGCCGTAACTTCGGGAATGCTGGGTCGGATGGCACTCACATATGTCGAATGGGCTGCGTTCGGTCATTACCGCACGGTGGTCGCCTGGTCATTGATTGACGGACGCGAAAGCGCTGAAGAATTTGTTCGCCGATTGATAACGATGCCAGTCGTGACCGCCCGTCGAACATCCATAAGCAGTGCAATCGAATTTTCATTGCCGATGTTCGACGCTAACGAATTTGATGGGATGCGCCGCGTCATCGACATTTCGGGCGATGGTGCCAACAACTACGGCCGCTTTGTCAATGAGGCACGCGACGAAGCTGTGGCCGCGGGCATTACAATCAACGGACTGCCCATTGTTAACGACCGGCCGAGCCGCTTTGGCTGGCGTAGCATTCCCAATCTTGATCTCTACTACGAGCATTGCGTCGTCGGCGGACCTGGCGCATTCATCGTCGTTGCCGAAAGCTTTCAGGACTTCGCAACTGCCGTCCGGCGCAAGCTGATTTTGGAGATAGCCGGCGCAGGTTTAGGCGGCCGCTCGTCGGCAAAATTTCAAGTAGATTCGGCAACCGCCGGCTCTGGCACAAGCGATCTTCATCTGATAGCAGGGCGCGAAATACCGGCATGCGATGTCGGCGAACAGCGCTGGCGGGAATTCATCGGCGACCGCTTCTAGAAGACGCCTAGCGCTCGCGCAAAGCGCCGTCCATGGAAGCGAGGAACGGATCCAGCAGGTAGCGCAGGATCGTGCGTCGGCCCGTATGGATCGACGCGACGACCTGCATACCAGGGAATAGGTCGTATCTTAGGTCGCCGGCGAAATGGTCCGCGTCGGTCTCGATGCGAACCTTGTAGAATGGAACTCCTTCTGAAGTGACCAGGGTATCCGGGCTGACGTTCGTAACTACGCCGGTCAAACCGTCAAACCGCACCGCGTCCGATGAGGCTAACTTGACAATGGTTTTCTGGCCGGCGCGGACATATCCGATATCCTGGGTCGGCAGCCGCGCCTCAATAACGAGGCGATCCTGGCCCGGAACGATTTCCGCCACCGTGAGACCGGGGCGAAGGACGCCGCCCAGCGTTGCAACGTTGAGTGTTTTGACGACCCCGTCGACCGGCGAACGCAGTACTGTGCGGCGCACACTATCCTCAAACTTGAGCAGCCGTTGTGTCCGCTCTTCGAACTGGCGACGCGCATCTTCAAGCGCCGTGCGGGCTTCTTCATTGAAGCGGCTTTGTATTCCGGCGAGTTGTACTTGCGCCTCCTTGAGCGTCGAGCGAGCGCGCGCCAACGCTGCCGCGTCCTCTGCGGCTCGACCGTTCAGGCGACTGGCGTCCTGCAACAGTGAAAGGTGGTTATATCGGTTGGTTAAATCGTCCTTCAGCAGCTCCTCGCTGATGGAAATCTGCTCCTCAAGAAACCCAAGCGTCGTCCGGTTGTTTTGAATTCGAGCCGTTATCTCCTGAATGTCCTGGCGACGCTGGGTAATCAACTCGTTCTGACTCGCGACATCATTTGCCAGCCGCGTGCGGCGCGCGCGAAATAGCGCAAGCGCCTGCTTCACCAAGTCTGGGTGATTGCTGAGAAGCGCCGAGTCAAAGGTCGGTTCGTCGTCGCCAGATGCCTCCGCTTCGAGGTGCCCAATCTCCGCCGTAAGGGCGTTAACCGAAGCACGAAGCTCGCCGACGTCGGCATCACCCGCGGTCGACTTCAGAACAACAAGCGGCTGGTTAGACTTTACGAGATCGCCTTCCTGCACGAGGATCTCACTGACGATACCGCCTTCCAAATGCTGTACGCTTTTGACTTGGCTCGACGGTGTTACCTGACCCGTAGCGACGCTGACTATGTCGAGCTCGCCAAACGTGATCCAAAGGCCAAACCCAAGGACCAGAACCAAGCATACGGCAAAAAATGCGTGCGTTGCCGCACCGACATTCTCGTCCGGCTCCAGGCTTGCGCTATTGGGCTCGTCGGTCACTAAGCTTCTACCTTCTTGGCGGCGCTCTTGCTGGCTCCAGGCTGAGAAATCTCCGCAAACTTTTCAGACTGCAAGGCCTGCGCATTTAGCCAATCGACCGGCGATACCACGGCCGGTACCGGCTTGGTGTTCAGATCAAGCACAAAACGGGCGCCCTTTACGATGTTGGGATCGGCTGAACAGGCGATGATGGTTTTGCCGGAGCGGGAGAACTGGTTCAACACCTGATAAATCGTTTGGCACCCCTCAGCATCCAGACCTTCGGTCGGTTCGTCAAACAAAACGAGTTTTCCACCCGTGCCCAAGGCCCGGGCGAGCGCCAAACGTCGGCGAACACCGACCGCAAGCGTCCGGCCCTGCTCACCAACCGGCGTTTGCAGACCCTGCGGGCTGACGTCGACAAAGTGACGCAATCCTGCGGTCGTCAGGTTTTCTAGCAGCTGCCCATCGTCCAACTCAGGTTTGGAGACACGTAAATTCTCGGCGATCGTGGTATTGAGAAATATCGGCTCTTGAGGCAGATAGATAAACTGGCTTCGCCACCAATGTGGTGTCAGTTGAGCTAAATCGACGCCGTCGGCGAGAACATGACCACGGGTCGGTTCCAGCAAGCCCGTGACCATACGGCAAAACGTTGTCTTGCCAGTGCCATTTCCGCCGCCAACCACCAGCACAGCGCCTGCCGGCAGCGTGAGGTTGAGCGACTCAAAGAGCGGCGTCCGTTCGCCTGGCCATACGTAACCGACATCCTTGAACTCAAGCCCTCCAGCGTAGGCCGGAAGTTCCGTCCCCCCGGCGGCTTCGACGGGCAGTCGCTCGAATTCGCTAAGGATGCCCATCGAATACAATGCGCGCGCAATCGGACTTGCCAATTGCGTAAGTCCGGCGATCGGCGCAAGCGCGCGACGCGCCAGTATATTGGCGCCAATCATGGCACCGACGGAAAGCTGGCCGTCGACCACCATCAGCGCCGCGACGGCGATCAACACGATCGACATGAGATTGCCGGAGGTCAACGTCAACGACTGTGCGAGTCCACGGTTATTGATGAGACGCCGCCGCAGGTGCTCGATCGATTGGCGT
This sequence comes from Alphaproteobacteria bacterium, assembly GCA_963664465.2. GTDB lineage: Bacteria > Pseudomonadota > Alphaproteobacteria > UBA8366 > CAVOAK01 > CAVOAK01. Next base: position 53,883 of record CAXXSU010000012.1, read on the forward strand.
TGATTTTGCCATGTCAGCCGCAGAAAGGAGCCCGCATTGAAAGCACGGACCGTATCCGCACCGTGGAGCGCGCTCGCCGCCAGCACACTATTCGCCGAGGTAGCTCCCTCGAGAGATTGCGATGGCCGGTGCAGCCTCACCATGCTGTTTACACCTACCGCAAGGGTGACCAACGCAAAGACGACCGTTACGCCGGCCAGTGTCGGGCTCAAGAAGAACAACACAGCGAAAAACAACAGCGCGAAAGGGAAATCGAGCATCGCCACCAGATTTGGACCGGAGAATGCCGACTGGATCGTTTCGGGCGCCCGAATAATCTCCTGCCGCCGTCCAGCAGGCACCCGCGTCAAAGCTGAAAGCTTTAGACGTGTCAATCGCTCGAACGTGCGGTCAGAGAGGACTCGATCGGGTTCGGCGGTAAGCACTGTTGCGAAGCGCAGCCGAACCTGGCGAAACCCCAGCTCGAGCAAGACGGCAAACACGGCCCCAACGGTCAACGTCGCAAGCGTCGCATCTACGCCGTGCGCGATATAGCGGTTGAGAACCTGGATCACGAAAAGCGGCGACGCCAGTGCGAGCACGCTCAGCAGAAGTGTTGCGACCAACATTTCGCAGGTTACGCGGGGCTGGGCGGTAAAGCGGCTCAAAAATTCGGGCATCGCAACATCTCAAATCACCGGCGAACACGAACTTTCCCGCCAGTCTGCGGCCACAGTCTTTCACCAACACCCTCCACGAGCAACCAAAGCGTTGGTTGCCCGTACTAATTTCGGATCCAAGCTTGCAGTGCAGCCCGCTGCTTCTCAATATTATTTGGCCCGGCCGGTGCACGTGTGACGCCCGTCACTTCGAATGTCAGCGAACATCTCCAACTTCATGGAAGCTGAGAAGTGGAGTGAGGCAAGGCCGGACGCGTGTCGCGCTGGCGGTCAGTTGGAACCCACGGGTTTGGGAGTTGGCTGATGGCGCTAGAGGCAGGAAGTTTGGCAGGCAGAAACGATGTCGACATCAAAAATTTCGCAGACGCATTTTGTCGCAGACCTTAGGACGTCTGGAAATCCCATGACGTACGCGTCGACGCGAACTTGTTGGCATATGAGGTGGTGCGATGACTATTAACCGCGATCGGCGCGGCAGCACCGACATCTACCACGGCGAGCCGCAGGGCAATCTGATGCAAACTATCCGCGACACGATGAACCATGAGGGGTTCAGGCGAATGAGCGGATTCAATGGGCTCGAGGAAGTGCGCGTCTCGTTGAGAGATGGCACGCCGGACCTTGTGGTCCTGGATTCTGGGCTCAAAGGCGGCGATGTGTGCTCGACGGTCAATGAGCTACGCTACAACGAACTGGGTCGCAATCCATTCGTGCCAGTGATTGTTACGACCTGGGAACCGAGCCGCGACCTAATTCATCGATTGGCCAGCTGCGGCGCCGACGCCGTCCTCGTCAAACCATTTGCACCAAAACAACTAATGGATCGAATGGAGTCTTTGGCCGGCAATCGCCGGCCGTTTGTCGTTACATCGGACTATGTCGGTCCAGATAGAAGCAAGGAAACGAAGGAGCAGTCGAAGCTGCCGCTCATCGAGGTGCCAAACACGTTGCGTGCCAAGGTGCGGGGAGAACCGATCAGTATCGACCGACTGCAGCAGGAAATCGATGCCACGATGGCTCAAGTAAACGAGCAAAAACTCTCGCGGCATGCCTATCAAATCGGCTTCCTCGTCGGTCTAATCCTGCCCGCGTATCAGGACGGCAAACTCCACGAATCGACTTCGGAGAAAATCAATCAGTTGGTTCTTGTCACCCAGGACGTAATGCGACGTACGACTGGCACGCAATATGAGCACGTAAGCGACTTGTGCCGGTCGCTGATCGGGGTCGTAACTGGCATACAGGATAGTTTCCCCAAACCCGCCGAAAAGGACATGAAACTCCTAAGTCCGCTTTCGGACGCGATTTTGATGGGCTTTCATCCCGATACAGACGCGGCAGCAATGGCGTCGGAGATCACCGATTCGATCGAAAAGTTCGAAGCTCGACAAGCGCGCGGAGCACCGGTGCACTAGTCGCAAAACCACCTAGCCCGCATTATTCACGCTTGGCGGCCGATTTGAGCGAGGCGAGCGGTATCGGCCGGGTTGACGGCGGCTTTCGGGGCGGGTTTTCGTTACGGGTTGGAGATTGACGTTCGAGGTTCATCCGGCGGCACGCGCCGCTAGGATCAGGGGCCTTGTGCGGCGATGGAGGCGGCCATCGCGATCAGGGCGTTGCGATATGGGTAGGCCGAGGGCAGGGCGATCTTGATGCGAGTGTTGAGCTCCTCGATGCGCACGGCGATCTTGAGGAATGCCCGTCGTAGCGTCTCGAACGTCGCGGTGCGCCACGGCGAGCGGCGGGGCGCGGTCCGGCGCAACTGATGCAGCAGCCAATAGGCGGCGGTGTGCAGGAACAGCCGGAACTGGTTGGCTTCCCATCGGTGACACGAGGTGCGGTCGGATTTGGTGTAGAGCTTGTGCTCCTTGATCATGTTTTCCATCCGGCCACGGGCGCAATAGACCCTCTCGTAGAGCAATTTGGCGCGGCCCGGCAGGTTGGTGACGACGAAGCGGACATCCGTCCCCCTTGCGGTGGCCTCGACGCGGGCAACGACCTTGCGCTCGCGTGACCAGCTTTTGGCCTGGTAGCCGGTCTGGAAGAAACGGCGCACCTTGTCCTTGCCTGATTGCACCCGGCGCAGCGCCGCGTCCTCGCACCACGGCTGGCCGATCTCGCTCAGCCGGGCGTTGCCGGGAAGCCCGAGAATGTAGCCGTGGCCCTGATCCTCCAGCAGGTCCATGACCTCGGGCGTGCCGTAATGGCCGTCGCCACGCACCGCGATCTCGACCCGGGGCCAATGGCGCCGGATGCGGCCGATGACGTGGCGCAAGACCCGCGCCGCCTCGTCACCAGATGGCCGCTTGCCCGGACGCAGCAGCGACAGCACCGGCTTGGCGGTCGCCGCGTCGAAGATGTGGATGGGCTGAAAGCAGTACTCGTCGTAATGGGCGTTGAACAGTGCCAGTTGCTGGCCGCCGTGGACGGCATCAGGGGTATCGTCAATGTCGAGCACGATGCGTTGGGGCACGCGCTCGAAGCTGTCGCAAAACAGATCGATCATCGTCAGCCCCATGCGCGCCAGTTCGCGCCATGATGGGGCGTTCTCGAGCCTGGACAAGGTCGGCTGCGACATCAGATCGCGACCGCTCTCGGGCAGGCGACCACAGGCCAGCTTGAACGCCGGATCGAAGCGCAGCACGTCGAGGTCGTCGCAATCCTCGTATCCGCAGGCGATGGCGAACATGCGCGCCCCGATCATGTCGGCGTATGAGTGGGTGGTGCTCGCTGGATCGCGCGCATCGGACAGGCAACCGGCTAGGCGCGCGGCAAGGCCGAGACGCTTCTCGATCTCGCGCAGCACCAGCACGCCGCCGTCCGACGACAGCCGGCCGCCGGCGAACCGGACGCACAGTTCCTTGTTCTCGACGGGTGACAGTCCGGGGAGATAGGCGGTAATCTCATCCATGGTGAGCCGGGTTTCCCTGTTGCCGTATGGTCTTGGCCAGACACCAGAATCATACGGAATCTCAACAGTTTAATCCACGCTCACCACCTCTTTCACGCCGTGCCGTGAATAATCCGGGCTAGTGCTGAATCTACGTCAAACTGAGCGAAATTAGGAACGCGTCAGGCCTACGCCGGTCTAGTGGGCGCGTATCCGAACGCGTGCATGATCGGCGCGCACACCTTTTCGATGGCCGCAATGTCTTCGGCGGTAAGAGATAGGGCGAACTGTCCGATCCTTACCGCGGTTAGTGGCCGTCCACGGAGTTCTGAATGGTAGGGCTCCTGCATCAGACGCTTATCATTGAAATCAACGAGGGTGCGCCAGGTGGCCAAGCGATCGAACGCGCCCAATGGAAGCGCGGTAAACTCTGCAAGCTCATCGATGACCGAGTCGGTATCTTGCACGAGGTCCTCGAGCCGGACGATGATGCGTCGTCCGATGAACGCGGGATCTGAAATCTCGATCACTGGCGCGTAGTACCAGTTGTAGCGGGCGGCAAGCTTGTCGGCGCTCTCGGCCATACGCGTTAAATTCGTAACCTGGCCTTGAGCCGATTGGCGCTTTGCGACGCTCCGCATTGACGCGATGGTATCTCACGGATCGCGAACCACGACGACAAATTTGGCGTTGTCGACGAGTTCGCCGATTTCAGGAAACAGTGGAGTCATTTCGGGATTCTTGAGTACCAGGTGCGACGCCGGATGATAGCGCTGCAGCGTCCTATCGAGGAATCGCTCAATCAGATCGACGTGAAAGGTTTTTAGTTCTTCCAGGTTTTCGACATAGTGACATAGGTATCGGTTGAACGAACTTCGCGCGTAGATGTAGAGACGAACGAGCTGCGTAAGAAACTGCGCCTCGTGAATATGGGGGTTTGTCTCTACAGTGCTGCAAAGAACGGCCTGAAGCACGCTGGTACCGGAACGCATACAGCCGCCGACAAAGAAGGTCGTCATCGTCGATTCTTTTCGTTTATCGTTTCCATGAGGGTCAGTGACATTGTGACGATGCGAATGTCCCTCACGAGTCGACGACTCTCGGTGCACACTGATGCGTGAGTCGCTAGTGTTGAGGTCTGGTACGACTTCTTAAGGATCCAGATGACAGCAAAACAGCCCGACAATCCACTCCTGATACTGGGAACCGGGCGTTTGGCGAGCGAGATTGCAGATCTCGCTTCAGAGATCTCCGGCTATCGCGTCGTCGGATTCGTTGAGAACGAAGACCCCGAGAAATGCGCTGAGTCGAAGGATGGGCTTCCCGTTCATTGGATCGACGACATCGTCGCCCTCAAGGAAAACCACTACGTCGTCGGCGGCCTCGCAACGACGCACCGCAAGCGATTTTCCGATCAGATCGACCGCATCGGCATGGCCTACGCAACGCTTGTGCACCCAAGCGCGCGCGTATCCCCGACGGCCAGTCTCGGCGAAGGCTGCATCGTCAGCGCCGGAGCCGTAATCGCCGCGCAAGTGCGGTTCGGTCGTAACGTCTTCATCAATCGCGGCGTGTTGGTCGGTCACCATACGGTCATCGGCGACCTTTGCACCCTGGGGCCCGGCGCAAACATCGCCGGATCATGTGAGATCGACGAGCGGGTTTACTTTGGCAGCGGCGCAATAGTCATAGACCATATCGCCATCGGCAGCCGATCCGTCATCGGCCCTGGCTCCCTTGTCACCAAGGACGTTCCCGAGCGGGTCATGGTGCTCGGCGCACCTGCACGCGTCGCCGAACGTGAGATCGACGGCAAGTAGACGAGATCGACGCTGGTCTTGCCGTTAGCTCTGAACCGACCCGACGCGATCCTCCCAGGTCCACACTCTCTGGGCCGATAATTTTGCGCGTTCGTGGTTCTCGTATAGCCACCAGACAGCGTCGACAAAATCCGTCGGGTAGGCGGACTGCTCCTGCGAAAACAGCACCTCGTCAGGATTGGCATCGATAATCTGGCGGGCGATCTCACAGCGTTCCCCATCATTTCCGATCAAGCGCAACGCGGCTTGCTCGTATTGCGCCTCGTTGCGCGCGATTAGCCATTCCGGCAAGCCGAAAAGATGGACGAAGCGCTTGTCGGTACGACTGTGAGGTTGCGGACCTTCGAAGACGATCAGCGGCAATCCCTGCTGCATCGCGTCCACGCCCACGTTGGCACCGCCAAACGGATAGGTGCCAAAGTAGATGTCACAGCGGCCAATATGCTCACGATAAGCGTCGAAGCTAAGTTTCGGATGAACGACGGCGTTGCGAATCTTGCTTTCAACCTGCGCACGGCAGTCGCGGTACCGCAGCCCGAGGGCATTTGGAAAGAACCAAATAGGGTATCCTATTCGCTCTCGTAGTGCCTAGATCTGGGGGGCAGGGCTGGGTCTGCCCCCGACGAGCTTCTTGTATGGCACGGGCTCCAGTTGCACTGCTTGCTGGAGGAGTCGATAGAACAGGAGGCCGCGAGCTTTGGATCGGCGGCGATTGAAGCGGAACGTGAACTCGTCCAGATAGTAATCAAGCTGGGAGGCGCTAATAGCCCCATGGTGAATACCCAGCCACCACCGATCAAGGAGGCCGGCTACCCGATGAACTTGGGGCATGACAATGTGGGCTGGGTCGCCGCTGGCGGAAATATTTTTCGGCTGGTGTTCGAAGCCGACTCCCGTGAGACCGTTGTAGGCTCGCCAGCCATCGGTTCGAATCGTTGCTCCCGGGCACACAGCCGTTTGGACGAAAGGAATGAGGCTCTCGGCGGATGCGTCCTCGACACGCGCCATGCGGATACGACCGGTGCCCCGACCCCGGATTTCGGCGGCAATCGCGACAATCGATTTCTTGTTTGTTTTCCGCCCCGTAACGCCAACCTCCCGGCCGCCCACATAGGTTTCGTCGACCTCGACCTCGCCATTCAGAAGCTCTCTGCCCGGTCGAACCATGGCCCGGCGCAGCTTATGGAGCCATGTCCAAGCCGTTTGATAACCGCCCAGGCCGAGTATTCGTTGAACCCCAAGCGCACTGACGCCGTGCTTCTGATTCGTCACATACCACATCGCCTGGAACCAAAGCCGCAACGGTTTCCGCGTACCCTCGAAGATCGTCCCCGCGGTCGGCGACGTCTGACGTTGGCATCCCGCACATCGCTGTTGGCCCCTGGCCGTCACCCACGCCTCGGTTCCCCCGCAGGCCGGACACCGAAACCCGGCAGGCCAACGGACACGCCGAAGAAAATCCGCACAGGCGGCCTCAGAAGCGAACCAGTCGTCAAATTCCATAAGCGTGCGAGGGTAATCGATCCCGCCAACGGGATGGGCAGTATTCTCGGCCATCACAACATCTTGCCACTACGAGAGCGAATAGGATACCCTATAGAACCAATACTCCAGTGCACGACCGCTGCCCTCCGCGATACGACCGCATAAATTGAGGAACGAGCCGTTTAGTTTCATCGGCGAACTGGGAACGGCAATACGGAGAGTTTCTGGGTTGCCGCGCACGGCCGGTTTCACCGATGTGGCAGGCGACCCGGGGTCGAACATGGCGCCGCCGCTTCGTAGCAATATCACTTGTTCGCTGAAGGCCTCGGCAGAGCCAAAATACTCGTGGCCCATGATCATGTAGTCGATTGAGGTGGACTGGGTTGTCGCAGGATGCCCGACACTGGCGATCTGGATCGGCGCCAAACGCAGATTGCACAGCAAAATAGCCATCTCTGACATACCGATGCTCGGGTAGTAGATGATTTCAGGATTTAACGATTTAATTTTATTGGATATTACGATGACACCGTCGTTTGGCTCGAATACTGCCGCCTCGTCAAAGAGTTCCAACGCCGCCTCGTCGACGCGGGATTTCTTGGCAATCAGAACGAGCCGAAAGCGCGTCCGCAGCTGGCGTAGGAAGTGAGCATATGTCTTAAGGGAACCTCTAAAAATTCTCCTTTTTCGGGCGTCGTCGATTTAGAATCGGGTTGACGATTTGTTGATAGCGGGAGGCGTGATTGATGGGTCAGATGGGGTTTTTCGATCTTGGGAACCGGTATTCCGGTCTTGACGCCAAGAACGAGCCGCTTTTGAAGATCGACGGGGTGGTTCCGTGGGAGGACTTGCGCGCCCGTCTTGAGGCGGTGTGGCGGCGTGCGGACAAGGTGCGCAAATCGCGGGCGGGACGCAAGCCGTGGGATGCGATTGTGATGTTCAAGACGATCATTCTGTGCGCGCTCTACAATCTCTCGGACGACCAAGTTGAGCATCAGATCCGTGACCGCCTGTCGTTCATGCGATTTCTGGGGTTGGGTCTAGAGGGCCGGGTTCCCGACGCCAAGACGGTGTGGCTGTGCCGCGAACAGTTAACGCAAGCTGGCGTGATCGAGGCTTTATTCGAGACGTTCGATGGCTACCTGAAGGATCAGGGCTATCTGGCGATGGGCGGCCAGATCATCGACGCCTCGATTGTGGCGGTACCCAAACAGCGCAACAGCCGCGAGGAGAACGCGCGGATAAAGGCGGGCGAGACGCCGGCAGGCTGGGAGGACAAGCCGGCAAAGCGGCGCCAAAAGGATGTCGAGGCGCGGTGGACCAAGAAGCACGGCAAGAGCCATTACGGTTACAAGAACCATGTCAACGTGGACCGTCGGCACAAGCTGGTGCGGCGCTATCATGTAAGCGACGCGGCGGAGCACGACAGCCAAGTCCTCGACGATATCCTGGATGGGGACAACACGGCTTTGGGTGTGTGGGCGGACAGCGCTTACCGCTCGGCGGAGATCGAGGCGTCGCTGAAGGAGAAGGGGTTGCGGAGCCGGATCCATCGCAAGGGCCGCCGCAACAAGCCGTTGAGCGAGCGCGAGAAGCAAGGCAACAAGACCCGTTCGTCGGTTCGGGTCCGCGTCGAGCATGTCTTCGGGGCCCAGAGCAACGACATGGGCGGGACGCTGGTGCGTAGTGTCGGGCTGGTGCGGGCGAAGGCGCGGATCGGGTTGAAGAACCTCGCCTACAACATGCGCCGCCTGGTCCAACTGGAGCGTCTCGCGGCGGCCGTGTGACGATACTCGGAGGAGAAGACCGCCTGGGGACGGTCTTGAAGCGGAAATAACTCAATTGGAGCGTGGAAGACCCCGAAAATCTCGGCTCCGGCATGGCTGGAGCTGGTGACAGCCTAGTTAAACAATATCCTCCGGCAACTCACCAATTCTTAGAGGTGCCCTTAAACATAACGTGGTCGCCAAGAAGCACCTCCGAAACGACGACAATGGTCGGGCGTGGCGCGCGCGGGCGCATTGAAGGCAGCGCCGCGGAGGAAATGGCATGTCGCGCGAAAAGCTCTTGGATCAGTCTATTGAGGTGGCGCTTGAGCGCGTGACGGTCCGGCGCGGTCGCATAGCTGCACAGCATCCAGGCTGCCGTCAGCACGGGCAATGTGGCTTCACGCAACTCGCCCTGAACGATTTGCGGCGCGAGTTTGAAGAGTCGATCCTGACGCCGCGTCGCGTCTTCATCGAGCAGCACCCGATGCGTAAAGCTTGCAAGGAAGAAGGCGAGCGTTGTCTGAGGTTCACTTTCAAGGACAACGTGCCAGTCAAGATCTTCCGAAACCGCAATGCTGTGTGCGGCGAGCACATTTCGCAGTCGAGTGCCATTGCCGGCTTTCCCATGCGCCTCTCGGACATGGTGAAAGATCCGATCAGGACCGTCCGGCCAGGCCATCCGGAACACCGCCGCCAAATGCCGGCTGTGATAAGCCAGCCAATCGCAGGCCTCCAGTGACAACTCAAGGTTGGGGCTGGCCAAGAGCGCGCCTATGGCACCGGCAAGGCGGGTGTATTGCTTGATTGCCGGCGCGGCATCGGGATCGCGGGTTTTGGATGTAACGAGATCCGCTCCCCGTTCGAAGAGATCAAGAATTTGGCGCAACGCCGGAAGCGCAGCCGGATCACCAAGTTGTGCAAGTTTCTCGAAGCGGGCTAAATCAAACGCGACCGACGGCGATGCGGACGCATCCTTCATTGCGTCGCCTCGCATTCCGCCAAGATAACTTCGAGAGCGTTGACGACGTCGTCGATATCACCTGCGTCCATACCCAAGAAAAACGGTAAGCCGACGACTTGGCGCGCCAGACGCTCCGTAACCGGCAGCTCGATCCGTGGGCAGTCGGCATATGCCGGTTGTAGATGACAGCCGTCGACCCACCACCGGCGCGCTCCAATGCCGCGCTCGTTGAGCGCCTCGACAACCGGCGCAGCATCGACAGCTAGACGAATGTTGAGCGTCGAGGTCACGTGATCGCCAGCACCGTCAGGTGTTAGCTCGATGTTTTGAATGCGCGAGAGTGCATGTCCGAAATCCTGCCGCAACGCCAGATACGCCGCACGGGTCTTCGGCCATTCGTCCAGTGCAGCGAGCCCGATGGCGGCGGCATACTCGCTGAGCTTCGCGTTGATGCCGCGCAATCCCACTTCACCGGAACCCGTAATGCCGTGGTTTGCGAGACTGTGAATGCGCTGGATCATGTCTTCGTCCGAGGAGATTACGAGCCCTCCCTCACCCACACCGAACGCCTTGGTCGCATGCAGGCTCACCATTGTTGGCGAGCGACCAACGCTCAAGGCATCGAAGCCGTTGGCGGCGTCAATCACGATCGGTAGCCCCGTCGTCTCAGAAAACGCGTCCCACGCGGTCACATCCGCCGGCTGACCGAATGGAGCCACCACGACCACGGCAACGACAGGCTTAGGCGAGTCTGAGAGCCGCTCCAATACCTGGTCGGGGACAAGTGTCCAACTCCCCTCGTCAACGTCCACAAACCAGGGCACGAGCCCGGCGGCTGCCACCGCTGCCGGTGTGGCCGCGAAGGTCCAGGACGGCATCGCACAGAGACCGCCGCCCTCAACACCGCTGGCCTTTAGCGCGAGCAGAAGGCCTAGCGAGCCGTTGGCCGTGAGTGCGACGCTGCCGGTACCAATATGGCTTTCAAGGGCGGCGATAAAGCGTTGATGCAGCGGCCCAAAATTAGCGTGTTGCCGATTTTGGTCGATCTCCCTCAGGTAGGGCAACAAGCTGTCCGCCGTTGGCAGCCAAGAACGGGTTGTGGGAAGGTGAAAGACAGTCATCGAAGACGTTCAGCAGAGTCTGGAATGGCGGCGGAGGAGCAATGATAGCCGTGCAGCGCGCACGTATCACGGGCTTCTTTGCGGACCGGCATATCATGACTATCATCGGCAGATTCCCACCTGCGGAAGCGCCTGATGAGCGACGTTCCGAATTTGACGAGTGACAATTGGCGGGCGGTCGGTGATTTGAGCCAGCCATTCGATGTCGCCGTGGTCATCCCGACGATCTTGCGCGACGGTCTGCTGCGCGCAGTGCGATCGATCTATGCGCAGGATTTTACCGGCCGCATTCAAGTTCTTGTTGGCATTGATGGCGTTCACGAGCCCCACCGCAACTTGGAGATTCTACAGGACGAATGCCCAGTCCATACCGCGCTCTGCATCCTCGACCCGGGATATTCAACGGCGAAGCAAAATGGCGGCCTCTACAGCGCCGGCTCTGGGGGGAGTTTGCGCACCGTGCTCAGCTACATGGCCCATAGCGAGTTTGTTGCCTATCTCGACGACGATAACTGGTTTGCCCCGAACCATCTGTCGTCGCTGTGCGAGGCCATTGGAGGTCACGATTGGGCCTTCTCCCATCGTTGGTTTGTCGATCCGGCGACACTCAGCCCGGTCTGTATCGACGAATGGGAGTCGGTCGGGCCTGGACGAGGCTTCTACAAAGAGAAGTTCAACGGCTTTGCTGACCCCAACACCATCATGCTCAACAAGCTGAAATGCCACGATGTGCTGCCGAATTGGTCAATCTCGCGGTTCGAGGATGGCAGGGGAAGCGACCGCCTTGTGTTCGATTACCTACAGGCGCGCCATCGCTGGCGGGATACCAAGAAGGCCACCAGCTACTACGTCTATAGGGTGAGCGACGATGCACATCCCTTTCGTCTCAAGTGGTTCCGGCAGAAGGGCATCGAGCTGCCTTCGGACCAGCCAAATCAGCGAACCAAATGAGAATCGCACCGCTTTCGAAGAATAGGACCTGGCTGGCCGTCGGCGATCTCAGTCGTCTGTTCGACGTCGCGGTGGTCATCCCGACCATCTTGCGCGACGGTCTGCTGCGCGCAGTGCGATCGATCTATGCTCAGGATTTTACCGGCCGCATTCAGATTCTTATGGCATCGATGGTGCTCACGAGCCCCACTGCAACTTGGATATTCTGCAGGACGAGCGCCCGGCCAATACTGCGCTCTGCATCTTCGACCCGGGGTACTCGACGGCGAAGCAAAATGGCGGCCTCTACAGCGCCGGCTCCGCGGGGAGTTTGCGCACCGTGCTCAGCTACTTGGCCCACAGCGAGTTCGTTGCCTATCTCGATGACGATAACTGGTTTGCTCCGGATCATTTGTCATCGCTGCGCCTGGCCATCGAGGGGCACGATTGGGCCTTCTCGCATCGCTGGTTCGTCAATCCGGCGACGTTGCAGCCGGTCTGTATCGACGAATGGGAGTCGGTCGGGCCTGGACGAGGCTTCTACAAAGAGAAGGTCAATGGCTTCGCCGACCCCAACACCATCATGATCAACAAACTTAAATGCGACGAAGTGCTGCCGAAATGGTCGATCGCGCCATTCGAAAATGGCACGGGCGAGGATCGTCTCGTGTTCGATGCCCTGCAGGCGCGTCATCGTTGGCGGGATACCAAGAAGGCGACCAGCTATTACCTCTATCAGGTGAACGACCCGGCGCATCCCCTGCGACTTGAATGGTTCAGGCAGAAGGGTATTGAGATGCCGTCGGAGCCGCCAAATCAGTGAGCAGGCGTCAATACCGCCCCATCGCCTTGACCTTCTGAATCCATTCTTCGGTGATTGCGTAGCGCTGTTTTTTGAAGTGCGACTGGTCTAGTGAAAATGTGCAGTCGGCCTCGACTCCAATAAACTGGCAGATGCCGCGGCAAACGGCATCTGTCTCTTCGATCAGCGCCTCGTAGTCCGTCCGAAGCGGCGATATGTCGTTGACGGCAAAATACTCGTCCCAGGAGTCCCGTTCCTTCACTACGAAATCGAGGGCCTCGCGCATCCGCGTTTCGTCATACTGGGGAATTGTCCCGGCATCGACGCTCGTCCAGCGATTTGTTTGGCGCGCAATCTCATAGGAGACGCCCTGCGCTAACAGGTCTCTGCGCGTCAAATACACGAACTTGGCATTCGGAAAATGTTTCGAAATCGTTCGGTTCTTTATGTGCGGCCGCATCGCCCAAAACTGAAACTTGGCGGCAAAAACGCCGTTGGCCGTGGTCCGGTGCCGCCGCACGATGTCGATGTAGTCATCCAAACTTGCGGTGTCGTCGCCGAGCAACCCGAAACGCTCCGCCATGCGCCGCATTCCCTTGACGCTGTTAAAGTATTCGGCGGGAACGCCCATCGCACCGGTCCGAAACAGAAGATCGCACAGCAGCCAGCTGCCGACGCGGGGCGCACAGCAGATGAAGTAAAACGTTGGCTCACCGAAGTAGGCCGGAAGGTCGAACGCTTCCTCGTAGACGCTGTTGTTGTCGAAATGCATCACCGGCTCGCGGTTTGAGGACTGAAACCGGCTGCTAGGATTGCGACCTGCTGAGCATGGTCGGCACCCATCGCGGCGCTTAGACTTCAGGAGCCGCCAGTATCCGTAAAGTCGTTGACGTCGAGGTCGCTCAAATTAACGCCCGTCAAGGTGATCTCCATATCGACAACAGCGTCTCCATCGGAATCGATCTCCAACAGCTTGCTCGCATCGTTGAACCGGGCCTCGGAGTTGTTGCTGCCGCCGGTAAAGGTGCTGGTCTCGTCGCCGAGGAAGACGAAGCCTCCGGCCGCAAATCCATTCAGGACAATGTCCTCGCTGTCATCAATCGCGTCGAAATCGGTGATCGTGTCGCCGCTGCCCGGTGCCGAATCAGACGCGGATGAATAGGAAAAGGTATCGGAGCTCGCGCCACCGGAGAGATTATCCGCGCCAAGGCCACCAATCAGATTGTCAGCGCCACTGCCGCCGTTGAGCGAATCGTTGCCAGCGCGACCGTCAATGGTTGCGGCGGTCGCACCGGCGTTCGTGATGTTGTCGTTACCCGAACCGCCACTAACCGACTCTACGTTGGTAACGTCCACAAAGTTGGCGCCATCGGCGAGGCTGAGCGAATCCGTCCCGCCCCCAAGGGGGTGCGAGTCTCGCATGGCAGTGATGTCTGCGGCTTGGTTCGTTGAGTTCAGGCAGCGATTGCCATGGCTGCTGCACGTGGACTGATGTTGTCGTTGGCCGGTGTGTCGGTTGCGCTGATCAGGGCCTTCCATGCCCGCTCGAAGCGGCCGGATTTGATCAGGGCGCGGAAGGTCAGAACAGCCTGTCCGCCGACGATCCGCCAGCGCATGCCGGAGCGCTTCATGCGCTGTGTCACCAGGGTCTTGTTGGCAGCCTCGACCACGCCTGAGCCGATGGCGATGCCCTCTTCCTTCAGGGCGTGGTAGCGCATGCGATGGCGATGCTTGCGGAAGAAGGCGAGTTCCCGCTCGGTCTCGGCCCGGTCCGGCGCAGCGGCGGCATCGCGAAGGTGGCGCAGCGCCCGGATCACCTTGGCGACGCCACGGGGATCGTGACGGAGGATCTCGCGGTACTTCTCGAACCAGCCGGGCGCCACGGCATGGTCGGACGCGGTTTGCAGATGTTCGCAAGCATGCCAGAAGTCGATCACCTCGGTTTCGGGCGACAGGGTCTCCAGGAAGGTCCAGTTGTCGGCGGCGCCATCGGCGATAGCGACGATCCCGATCTCGGGGCGTGCTCGCCTGATGTGTGCGACTTCGCTTGCAAGCTGCGCCTTCAGCGTGAGCTTGCCGCTCTCCGGCATGCGGCCGAGATAGAGGGTCTTCAGGCGCTTGCCCTCGGCGTCGTGGAAGGAGACCGTGCCGCAGGCGGCCTCGCGCCAGGAGGCCTTGGCGCGACCGTCCTCGCCGGGTCTCAGCGGCACCATGACGCCGTCGAGGGAGACCGAGGCGGTGGTCGCGTCCCGCGGTATGCCCTCGGCCTCACGGATGCTGCCCAGCGTCTCCGGGCCGAGGCTCTCCCAGCATTCGTGCATGCTCAGGGTCAGGCGCTGCAGGGTGCTCACCGACGGCGTCATGGCGCCGGTCTTCGCAAAGAACGCCGCCGCTTCCCGGGCCGTGCAGTGACCCATCATCAGCAGATCGAGCTCGGCCGCCGGCCGCGTCAGGTAATCGTCGACGAGGCCCAGGCTCTCGTCGACCGGCACCGGCGATGCCCCGCTCGCGCCGCTGCGGTAACGCGCTCGCCGGTAGGTCACCGGACCGAGCGAGGTCATGATCGTCTTCGGCGTCACCGCGACCCGGAACCAGCTCTGCCCGTCCCGCTCGATCCGGGAAGCGCCATCGTCCCGGTTCTCGATGACGGCGCCCATGACATCGCGAGCGAACTCGTTCGTGGCCTCACGCACCCGCAACTCGACCTCCTCGGGCGCCTCGGGGCGTGGCTCGGAACGAAGCTCCTCGCGACACAGTGCGAGCACCCGGGCGGCCGCCTCGACGACCCGAGGAGGCAGGCCGGAAAGATCGATGGACGAAGGCGCCGGAGGCGGGGATACTGCCATGGGAATGCTCCCGATGTTGGGTTTCAAGACACGGCATCGTAGCGCTTCTGGCGGTGCGGAGCGTTCCCACCTTCCCCTGCTCGACCCTGCCGTCGTGACAAAATCCTGCCTTGGAGCGGCCCATTGTCACGAATAGCCGTTTTCGGCCGTTCGTCTCGACACAAAAATCGCACTAAATCAATGACTTGAATTTTCCATACCAGACCCACACCCCCCCAAGGTCGATCGTGGTGCCAGCATTGAATACGCTGGAGAGGCTGACCGTGTCGTTATCCGTGTCACCGGTGAAACTCTCCACATTGCGCACGTCGACGGTATGCGCGACGCCGCCGGATAGGGTCAACGAATCGGTTCCGGGACCACCATCAACCGATGCCGCGGAACCGGTGACGGTAATGGTGTCGTTGCCTGGGCCGCCCGCAATAGCGTCAGTTCCGGTGCCGCTAATGATGACGTCGGCACCGAACCCGCCGAGCAACACATCGTTGCCTGTGCCGCCATTCAACGTATCGCCGCCACCGCCGCCGAACAGCGAGTCGTCGCCTTCGTCACCGTTTAGCGTATCGTTACCAAGCCCGCCGAACAGCCGGTCGCTGTCACTGCCGCCGGAGAGCGTATTGGACCCATCCAGGAAAAGTGGAGGCGCCCTACACCGTTTGCATTGCTTCTGCCTCGAATTTGACGGGGCTTGTGAAGTCCAGCGTCGAGTGCCGACGGACTGGATTATAGAACCCATCGATGTATCCGGCTATGGCAGTTTCAGCTTGGCTTCTTGACATGAACACAGTCCTCCAGATCAGTTCTGACTTGATGGTTTTGAAGAAGGTCTCGACGACGGCGTTATCATAGCAATTTCCCTTACCGCTCATTGAGGCGAGGAAACCGAGTTCACCGAGGCGCGCCTGGTATGCGTCTGAGCAGTACTGGGCGAGTTCAATTGGTCGTCGCAACACTCTGGCATAGGAGGTTGCTATGACGGTACGCAGACGGCGGTCGGATCGGTCTGGACGGAGCAAGTTGCATTCGCCAGGTCGACCGGACTCGGCACGGCGTGAGGAGCTTGTTCGGTTCTGGGCAGCGATTGCGACGGGGCGTTCGAGCGAGGACGCGGCCCGAGATGCCGGTGTATCCCCTCCGGTAGGCTCGAGGTGGTTCCGGAGGTCGGGCGGCATGCCACCATCACATTTATCGCAATCGGCCAAGCCGCTGTCAGGACGTTACCTGTCTTTCGAGGAACGTGAGGAGATTGCTCTTCTGCGCGCCCAGGGAAGAGGCATACGTCATATTGCTTGCCGGCTGGAGCGAGCACCGTCGACGATCTCCCGCGAGGTGCGGCGCAACGCGGCGACCCGAAGCGGTGGCCTGGACTATCGAGCAACGACGGCGCAGTGGCATGCTGATCGATCCGCCAAAAGGCCGAAGCCAGCCAAGCTGGCAACGAATGAGGCGCTGCGGCGCTATGTGCAGGATCGGCTTGCGGGTCGGATCTCGGCACCGGATGGAACGGTGATCGAGGGGCCACGCGTCGTCTGGAACGGTCGTCGGCATGGGCCGCGGCAGCACAGGCGATGGGCCAGGGCCTGGAGTCCTGAGCAGATCGCGCACCGTCTTCGGATCGACTATCCTGGGGACGGGCCCGAGGATCAAGCGATGCGGATCAGTCATGAGGCGATCTATCAGGCGCTCTACGTACAGGGCCGCGGCGCACTCCGTCGTGAGCTGACCGCCTGCCTTCGCACGGGAAGGGCACTGCGCGTGCCTCGGGCACGTAGCCGCCGGCGGGGCAAATCCTTCGTCACGCCTGAGATCATGATCAGTGAACGATCGGCGGAAGCAGCTGATCGGGCCGTACCCGGACACTGGGAAGGTGACCTGATCATCGGCTTGGGCAGATCGGCGATCGGCACTCTGGTGGAACGCACCACGCGGTTCACAATGCTGCTGCATCTTCCCCGAATGGAAGGCCACGGCACCGTCCCGCGCGTGAAGAACGGGCCTGCGCTTGCCGGTCATGGGGCTGAAGCGGTTCGCGATGCCATCGCCCGGACGATCACGACATTGCCAGCGCAGCTTCGCCGCTCGCTGACCTGGGACCAGGGAGCAGAGATGGCCAGGCATGCGGATCTTCGGATCGCAACCGGCCTTCCCGTCTACTTCTGCGAACCGCACAGCCCTTGGCAACGCGGAACGAACGAGAACACCAATGGACTGCTTCGACAGTACTTCCCGAAAGGAACCGATCTGAGCGTACACAGTCCGGACGTACTCGCAGTTGTTGCTGACGCGCTCAATACACGGCCCCGCAAGACCCTCGGATGGAGAACTCCCGCCGAAGCTCTGGACCAGTGCTTGCAGGCCAGTCAAACTGAACGTGTTGCGACGACCGGTTGAATTCGCCCTGGCTTCCCCGATCGCTATGGTGGATCACACCGGCGCCAGGTTGGCGCAGCCCGATAGCACGGTTAAGCGCCCTGAGCGGCAGGTCGCTGGTCATGCGAGCGCCCACGGCCCAGCCGATGACGCGCCGGGAGTAGAGGTCGAGCATGACGGCCAGGTAGAGCCAGCCCTGTGCCGTCCAGATATAGCTGATGTCGGCAGCCCATTTCTCGTTGGGTGCCTCGGCGGAGAAGTTCTGGTCGAGAAGGTTCGATGCGACGGCCTTGTTGTGCTGGCTGTCCGTCGTCTTTTTGAACTTCTGTTTCCGTTTTGGAGACAACCCATTTCCCCGCATCAGCCGAGCCACCCTATGGCGTCCAACCTCGATCCCATTCTCGGCAAGCTCGTGATGGACCCGCTCTGCACCGTAGCTCTCGCGGCTGCGCCGAAAGGCTGCCCGGACATGGGCGAGTAGAACCATGTCATCGAGCTGTCGCTGGCTTGGGCCGCGATTGCGCCAAGCGTAGAAGCCTGAGACGCTGACCTGCAGCAGTCTGCACAGGCGGAATATCGGCATCGCCAACCCGGCCCTCTCCGCGTCGATGAACCGGAACCTCATCGACTTTCCCTGGCGAAGAAGGCCAGCGCTTTTTTTAGCAGATCACGTTCCTGACGGGCCAGATCACACTCTCGGCGTAGGCGGGTAATCTCCTTCGCTGCATCCTCATGCGGACCGGAAAGCAAATCCTCCTCACGCAATTCTGCGACCCAGCGGCCGAGCGCGCTGACGCTGATCCCAAGATCTCCTGCTATCTGCCGCTGCCTGCGCCCGCTCGTCTGTAAAAGACGCACGGCTTCTTCCTTGAAGGCCCGATCAAACCGCCGGCCCTTGTTCCCATTCTGCTTCGACATTTGCACCTCCTGCGATCAAAATCCTATCGCAGGACGTCTCCACTTTCGTCAGCAGGGTCCATTGCTTGCCGCAACGCGTGCACAGGCCAGCCTCCCTCCGTGCCCGGTCGCGCCGCTTGCTCCTGTCACTCGCGCTCCTGCGGCACCGTTCGGCATCTCTGCCGGCGTACAGCAAACCAGCGGCCCTGGCCTTCGCATGGCGCGCGCGCTCGGCCTTGCGCCGCTTCTCGCCGCAGGGACGGCACAAGGTGCGATCGGGCACTGGCTTCGCCTTGCCGCACCTCGGACACATGCCGCGGGCGGCCCGCTCGGCGGTAATGCGTTCATAGCGCCGCCGGGCGCATGCGCGTTCTTTCCCGGGATCCTTGTAGGGCATGTTCCTTCCTTCCGCGGTTGTGGTCCTTATGAAGGGCGTCCGGCCGGCGAAACCCGGCCGGACGTCTACGCGGATCGTACCTCAGCGATACTTGGCGTTTACAAGCAAGCCCATCGCGCGATCGCCCCAATATTGAATTCCACCGGTGATGGCGATGCCGGTGCAGACGATGATCTCGTCGCGCTCGGGCCTCATCCGTTGGACGGTGCTCAGGGAGACGATCTCGCGGGAAGTCTTGCCCCGACTCTTCTTCGAGGCCTCGTTGCGGCGGCGGGGATGGATCTCGCCGTCGGCCTTCGACCGGAACCGCTCGATCACGTAGCGGTCGTCATCGAGACCGCGGCCGAACATGTGAGTGAGGAATGTGCGTGCATTGCCGCGAAACGCCTTGACCGTCTGCATCGTGCCGTCTCCTTCGTGTCCGTGGTTGCGAACGGTGGGAATGCCCTCCCGGACATCCCTCCGCCGCCCGCCTCACGGCCAGGCTCGGACTCATCGCGGCGAGCGGCACGCGAAGAGGGGCCTCGACTAAGAGCGTCGAGGCGGTCGGTCGCGGCCCGGATTTCGGGTGACGGCAAGGGGTCGTCGCCTTGACGTGTCGGGCAGGCGGCGTGGTGGAAAAAGTAGAAAGCTAAGGCACCGGCGCGTCAGGATGCGCTCAGGCGTTAGACGGGAGTGTAAAAGGTTGGGTCGAACAAAGCAGACAGTGACACAAGTTTGTTCTCCGCACGATCGCTGGCTCGAATCAGCCGAGCATATTCAATCCCGTCTGAACCGCGAATGACCTTCTCCAGTTCCCATATCACCGGCGAAGACTGGCCCATCGCATTCTGTCCAGCTTTGCGGTATCGCTGACCAGGAACCGGTTCCTTGTTTTTCTTCCAGTTTGCACCCCATCTCCCCAACATTGTCTTCAATCCACGATAAGAGTTTAAGAACTTCGTGTGCCGACGATGACGCAATTTACACTCGCGAATTCTAGCCTGTTGGGTCGATATGTCTATGTATGGGGGACTCCAAAGCCGGGTTCGGTAGCATGGTTCAGTGGACATGGGGGGCGGGATTGGTGGTTGATTGTTATTCGGCGCGAAGGTACGACGCCGATCGGCGCGCTAACCCTTTGAGATCCCTTGATTCTGGGGGATCAAATTTTCGCGCCAAACAACACATTGCGCAAGAAGCATGGCACGGTACGCGCGAACGGGTTAAGAAAGCCGCCGGAGAGAAAGCGGAAAATCAAGCAGGCTAACCCGGCTGGGTGACACCTGCCGGGAGCGGCCATGCCGGAAAAACCACAATCGCAGAGCCTGGCGGTTCTGATCGATGCCGACAATACCAGCGCGCGCCATGTGCACGCGATCTTCGAGGAGATCGTCAAGCTGGGCGAAGCCAATGTGCGACGCATCTACGGCGATTTCTCGGGTACACGCCTTGCCGGCTGGAACAAGGAGATACAGTCGCTCGCGATCCTGCAGCATCAGCAGCGCAGCAACACAACGGGCAAAAATGCCTCCGACATCGCGCTTGTGATCGACGCCATGGATCTGATGCACAAAGGCAAGCTCGACGGCTTTTGCCTCGTCAGTTCCGACAGCGATTTCACCCGCTTGGCGCAGCGTCTCAGGGAGGACGGGCTCGTGGTCTACGGCTTCGGCGAGCGCAAGACGCCGGAGGCGTTCCGTAGCGCCTGCAACCGGTTCATCTATGTCGACAATCTGATGGAAGACGGAGCGGACAAGGAGAGCGGAGAGGCGGCGTCTCCGGCGGCGGCGAAGAAGGAGCCTCCATCAAAAGCCGTGAAGATCATCGCCAGGGCGATCGAGGACTCCGACGATGACGGTTGGGCGAATCTCGGTGGCGTCGGCAGCCGGATTCTCGGTGCGGCGCCGGACTTCGACGCGCGCACCTACGGGTGCCCGAACCTGAGCACGCTGGTCGCGAAATCCGGCGGTTTTGAGACCAGGAAGGGGCCTGGCGCGGCGATTCATATCCGCCGCAAGAAGGCAGGCCGGCGGGCGGCGGGGAAAGCGGCGGCAGGCAAAGGTAAATGAGAGAAAGCGCCTGCTGCGGGCGAAGATTTCTGGAGCTGGGTGGTGATTACCCCGGTTTTGAGGTGACGCGGTCCAAATCTTCTCGCGCGTTGAGGAAGTCAGGAAAGCTCTTGTCGGACCCCGTTCCCCGACGACCGTACCGGCCTTCCCATGGACAGGAACGTGCGCCACTGTTTCAGAGTCAATGTGCGTGCCAAGGTGGCATTGCCGCGGATGCGCGGCTTTTTAGCCTGCAACCGCTTTAGAGTGGTTGGACACTCCTCCACCTTGGCACATTGCGATGCCATCGGGAGGGGGGGGTGTCAACGCCATCGTATGCGACGGTGGATACGGGCCAGCAAGAAGCCGCGTTTCGCCACTAGGACTTGCTGGTGGATCACCTTTGTCACATTGTCCCGGAATTGATCTTGTTGTGATTGTGCTGAGATGAATCCTGCAGACCCTCAAGGTATGGATTCCGCCGACTCGCTCGTGTTGTTTCCGTCTGATGCGGCGTGGGCACAAACGTGTGTAAGAGCCGATCCAGGAAGTTGTTGAATCGGATGAGTCGTTTGTGATTCATTGTCGGGCACCCGAAACATTCTGGAGGGGTGCGCGATGTGGACGCCTGAACACCGGCAAGCCGCCGCACGGCGCGGCTTGCGTTACCCTAGCGATCTGACGGATGCGGAGTGGGCGCTGATCGAGCCAATGATCCCGCCGGCGCGGCGCGGCGGTCGGCCGCGCGACGTGAACGTCCGCGAGGTGCTCAACGGGATCTTCTATGTTCTTTGGACGGGCTGCCAGTGGTCGGCGCTGCCCAAGGACCTGCCGCCGAAGTCGACGGCACATCACTACTTCATGCTGTGGGACTGGGACGGCACGCTCGAGCGCATCCACCACGCGCTCTATGTGGCGGTACGCGACCGGGAAGGGCGCGAGGCGAGCCCATCGGCGGCGGTGATCGACAGCCAGAGCGCCAAGGGAGCGCAAAAAGGGGGGCTTCGCTCGACCCGCAGGGCTTCGATGCGGGCAAGAAGGTCACGGGGCGCAAGCGCCACATCCTCGTCGATACACTCGGCCTGTTGTTGAGCGTCATCGTCCATCCCGCCGACGTGCAGGATCGCGACGGCGCCCGCGAGCTGCTTCGAACCGCGCGCCGTTCGTTCCCCTTCATCGAGACCATCTTCGCCGACGGCGGCTACCAGGGGCCGAGGATGGCGGCGACCGTCGCCACGACCGGCTGCTGGAAGCTGGAAATCGTTAAGCGCACCGACGCGCACCGCTTCGTGGCCCTGCCGAAACGCTGGATCGTGGAGCGAACGTTCTCCTGGATCAGCCGCAACCGGCGCCTCGCCCGCGACTTCGAGCGATATGCCAGAACCGTTGTCGCCTTCGTCCGTCTCGCCATGATCCGCATCATGCTCAGGCGTTTGACACCGCCAACCCCTTGTCGATGAATCGCAAGTTCTTGGATCGGCTCTAAGGGATGATGATCAACGGGCCGCAACCAGAATAACCCGAGGCTTTCTCTGGGCGCTCGAGCCCGGTGCTCTGAGTGTGACTTGGTGTGCGGACTTCGTCAGGGCCGGCGGTCATCGCACCGCGTACAAAGGCCGGACACGTGACCGCATCCCACATTGACCAAACTCACCCGGATTTACCCTTGCATCGAAGGGGCCGTCCACACATAACAATGCCGTGCAGAAGCCACAGCTAACGACCCGGCATGTGGCGGCTTGGCCGACGACAGACTTCACAACTCGACATGTCGGATATAAGCTTGTCAAGATTCCTATGTGGAAGGATCGACGGACAGCCGGGAATGCACAGCAGGAATATGAAGCGCAGGTCTTACGCACGGATGAGGGCCGGTGCCGGGGCGATGCCCGATAAGCCGGTACGCGATCTGCCGCCGCCGCCGCCCGACAAGCCGGGAGAGGATCCTTTTGATCGTCCGCTTGACGATCCGGACAAGCGTCCCCCAGGCATTCCGCCTGGCATCCCGATTCCCGATCCGCCGACACCACCACCGATTGTACCGCCGGAGCCGATGATCGAGCCGCCGCCAGCCGCATAAAGGGTGCCGGGCGCGTGACCCTGTTTGCCGTCGCTGTCGCTGTCTCCTCGCGCTCATCGCGGGTGCCCTTTGGGGGCTCTACGGCCACCTCGGCGACCGTACTGAAGGTTTCGTCCTGGCCGCCGGGGGCGGTGCGCTAATGCTGTCGGCCGTACTCGAACTGATCGTGCCTGCACAGGTGGCCACGACCTTGGCCGTAACGGCATCGGCGGTGATGTTAGGGGCGGTGACCTTTGCCGCCGTCGACTATTTGATCGACGAGCGCTGGGGCGATGAAGGCGGCGCCGGTTTGCTCGCGGCGGTGACACTGGACGGCGTTCCCGAGAATCTCGCTCTTGGGGTGGCGCTGATCGGCGCCGGGCTTTCCGAGGTTGGCGCCCTCGCAGCGGCGATCTTCCTCTCGAACCTGCCCGAAGCTGCGGGCGGGGCCAAACGCATGCACGAATCGGGCTGGCCGGATAGCAGGGTGCTCGCGCTCTGGTTCGTAACGGCCCTGCTTCTGACCGCGGCCACGGTCGCCGGCAACCTTCTGCTCCGTAACGCTCCGGAGGAAGCCTTGGCGCTGGTCCGCGCATTCGCCGGCGGCGCGGTCATCGCCTCTCTCGCGACCGAGATCTTTCCCAAGGCCTATCGACGCGACCATCACATGGCGGGACTCGCGACCGCTCTAGGCCTCCTCGCCGCGCTCGCCCTGACGACGGTGTGAATGCTGGTGCGAATGGCGGCGGGCTCAGACCCCGCTCACGTTGCCGGACTGCGCAATGTGCAGGCTGCAGAAGAACTCGATCAGAAGGGCGGCGGTCAAGCCGAACAGGATCAGCCCGTCCGCGGCCAGCAGGCCGGCCATTAGCCTGTACGGCTTGCCGAGGATGATGTCGCCGAACCCCAGCGTCGTCAAGGCGGCGAGGGAAAAGTACACCGAAGTCTCGAGATTGTTATTCGGCGCGGAAAATTGACCCTCCAGAATTAAGGGATCTCAACGGGTTAGCGCGCCGATCGGCGCCGAACCTGCACGCCTAATAACAAATTGAGAGAGTTCAGAGGTCAAACGGTTCCCATTCCCTTAAGCAGGCCATGTTTTCCCAACTCCGCTTATTTCCATGCCAGCTTCGACCTTCCAAGCATCCGGGACCTGGCGGCGGCGGATTTCGCGCTCGGTGATGAGTGCTCGAGCCATCGCGTCACGGCCGGATCGGATGGCGGAGAGAGCGAGGGTTTGGTCGAATACGTCGCGTTGGACGTGACTGCCGCCGAACAGGTAGTGTTCGTAGCGGACGGGCAGCATGAGATCGACGGCCCGGCCGTAATCGCCCTCATGGAAGGCCCGGAGACCTTGGGTGATCCCTATGCCTGCGTCGACGGCGCGGGAGGCGAGCGGATCGTGCCGAGCTGTGTCGTCACGCATGGCCGCAATTAGTACATCGGCGGCATCGCGGCGACCGGTGGCGAGGAGCGCCATCATGTAGTTGGTGTTGAAAAAGGTATTCGTGGCATCTCGGACATGCGCCTCAGCGTGCTCGCCGAGCTCTTCCCAACGGTCACCGACATCGATGCCACGTAGATGCAGGCGCCAGAGCAGCGCCGATCCATTGGCAATGTCCGTCGCGAAATCCGTTTTCTCGCCGCGGATTCCATTGTCATAGAGGTTGAGAACTTCATCGATTTCACCACGCTCCAAATGGAATAGCGAGCGGTGCCACCAGAGGTGGAAGCGGAAATTGTCGTTCTCGAGCCAGTCGGGCTCTGTTCGCTTCAGCCAGTCGATGCCGTCGGTGTGGCGTCCCTCCATCTCGAAGATGTGCGCGACCGCGTGGACGGCCCACGAATCCTCAGGATTCAGGTCCACAGCCTCACGGCCCACACGCTCGGCCACCTCGTATTCTCCGCACTCCTCCAAGCCGAAAGATAGCATCCCCAAGATAAATCCGTAGCCTACCATCGCCGGGTCCCAGGCGTGGAGAGCCCGGCCCACGACATCGCGCATGTTGGCGGCATCGCCTCGCCAGAAATGGAGCAACTGGGTCAGCTTGATGTTCATCGGATCAGTAGGATGGTCGATGGCAATTCCGTCGAACGTTGCCAGCGCTTCGCTGGATTTCTCGGCGAGAAGGAGTTCAGTCGCGGCCACGTGCCGCTGCTCCCGTTCGGTTGCGTTGACCGTGGCCTTTTTAGCGATCTCCAGTGAATCGTGAGCCTTCGACTGGAAGGCGGGGTCGAAGGCCATCTTCAGCAGGTATGCCTTGAAGCAATGGGCCATGACGAATTCGGGATCGGCATCAAGCGCCGCGTCCAATCGGTCCATGGTGTCGCGTTTCTGTGCCATAAAACCGGCGACCGCGCATTCGTAGGCGGAAAGCGCCACGTCATTGGCGACGGTAATTGGTAGGCCACGGACATCGACACTCATGGGCCGAAATTCCTTTCTCTCCTGCAAATGATCCCCGATCGGGCGCACTCAGAATATCATCCTGTGGAAGTTTAAGGCAGGGCGAGCGTGGAGAATTTGCAGCGGCACACCGCACTCACGGCATAGGCTGATTCCAGAAATTCGAGCCGCCATAGAGATTGTGACAGTGCTGCCTTCGGTATGATGCTATTGGGCGCTCAACTTTGATCCACCAGACTCTAGTGATGTCAATAGGTTAGGACGCTGATCGGCGTCGTATACACACGCCTAATAACAGGCTCTCCCGACCGATCCTCCTCGAACTGTGGATGTGGTTCCCCATCTGCCATAGATGCAGTCCGTCTTGGGGTTACCCGATAGATGTCACGCTTAACTAGTGCCGCGTCTTGAGAGCGGGCTCTGCCTCCACCCGTTCGATTTCTTCTTCGCCCGTGACGGCGCCGTTGGCGACAGCGCTCATGATCTCACCGACAGTGGCACCCGAGCATGTCGCTGCGAAGGTGGACCACTCCAGTAAGGCGACGGCCACACACTTGGGACAATACTGATTCACGGTGGCTGCTTCGAGCAATTGGTTTTGTACCAGGTTTTCAACCAGTTCGCGGATTTCGTCGCTGTGCTCGTCCAGGTGTTTCAGATCATCGACCATTGCCTACTCCATTACTTGACTGCTTTGTCAGACTGCGTACTGCCCTGCCAACCATTTCGCAGTTGTACTAGCTGCGACACTTCGCAGGCTATGGACTCGCCACGACCGCACGATCGCTTCGTTGTCGAGCGAGGGGCTCGTGACCTCTTGCCTGAGCTGCCAGGTCAAGTCCTCGGGACCCTGGTCAGGGAATTCACAGGGCTGGTCATCGTGCGGCGGAGGTTGCTCCGCGGCAATTGGCGCGCCGATTGCGTGCCCAGTCCCGCTCGGTCGGCCTTGGTGATTTGCCAAATTCCGGCAGGCGGCATGTTCATCGCCGTGAACCCGACCTTGCGGCACTCAAGGCCCAGCCGTGCACAGGCGAGGGCCGGATGTCGCGCGTAGGTGTATTGCACAAATGCTCCGCCTTCCGGCAGCGCATTGAGGCTCGCCTGGACGATCGCCTCGCGCTCCCCCGATTGCAGATTGCGAAGCGGGAGGGAGGAGACCACTACCGAGGCTGGGCTTGCGCACTCCTGGGCAAGAATCCTTTCGATCTGCGCTGCCTCACCCCTGACGACAGCTGCGCGTGGAAACCTCCGCTCAAGCCACCGGCACATCTCCAGGTCCTGTTCGATGAGCACCAGGTTTTGCTCTCCGACCCCATGCTCGATCAGCGCCCTGGTGATACTCCCGGTCCCGGCGCCGAGTTCGACCACCGGCCCCTCACCCCGTCTCGCCTTTATGCTCGCACAGGCCATCGCCCAGGCGAGCGGCTTCGCGCTCGGCATAATCCCCCCGATCCGATACGGGCTAGACGCCCAACGCAACATGAAGAGCACGAGCCCGCTACCTCTTGTCCCCGCGCAGCGCCTCGGATCTTCCCGTCTTTCGCGTTCTTCCGCCACCCGCATCTCCTTGCTTGATCGTCCTCACGAATCCCGTCATGGTGCATCGTCAAAGTAAATGGGTTTGAGCTACCCGATACATGGCACGCGCAACTAATGTCGCGTCTCGCGGGCGATCTCTGTCTCCGCCCGTTCAGTTTCTTTTTCGCCCACGGCGGCACCGTTGACAGCCCCTCAGGCGCCAGAGCTTTCTCACGCTGTTGCTCTTGGACCCGAAGGAGGTCGACGACGGTGACTGTCTGCCATCCGAGCCCCATGCTGGATAGTGGGCATCAGCCAACTCGATGGCTTCTGGTTTCCGCCCATCGTTGAATTAGAGATTCCTACCGAAATTTCTCGTATCCTCACACCACAGACGGTTGGCGCTGCAGTTTGTAGGGCCTGAGATCGTGTGAGATAGCCAAAATCTTCCCCATATAACAAAGGCTTGCCAAAACCTTCGCCGCCGTGTTGCAAGGGTGTTACATCGACGGTAGGGAAAATAATAGGGGATTTCGAGAGCGCT
Source organism: Alphaproteobacteria bacterium (assembly GCA_963664465.2). GTDB lineage: Bacteria > Pseudomonadota > Alphaproteobacteria > UBA8366 > CAVOAK01 > CAVOAK01. The sequence goes on from CAXXSU010000012.1 coordinate 81,388, forward strand.
TGTAACGTGCTGTAAAGATTTAGTTTTTAGCTGCGGCAGATCGGTTCTCCGATCCGATCCTCAGATAACTTCATCCGAGGCACTCCTAATAATCATAGTTTGAAGTGGCCCCGCGATTGAGGCCGAGAAACCGTGAGCAACTTAACATATGTAGGTTATCACGCAAGTGGCCCTATGCAAAACTTACATCCATTTAATTTGCAGTCCAACATCATGATGCCTGTAACAAAAACATTCAGGCAGTTCGATACAAACTCGCATGTTCAATGGACGCTAAAAACGTGCATAAAGCCAAATTGATTCCCGGTCAACAAAAAAAATGTCAGAATTATGGCACCGAATCGCAAGGGCTGCCGGGCCTTGGCGATGCCTTAGCGGCAGATTTGGGTCGACCGCATTATACTATGCGACCAGCGGGTGCGGCCGGATCCCCACCTGATTGCATGCGTTGCTACCAGCCGCCGACCGCCGGAAAGGCCCCGATCGGCCAGGATTGGCGGCTTTGATATTCCTGACGGCCAGACCAATGCCGGGGCCGCCTGATGACGGCAGGCGCAGAGCAATGGCAAATCGGCCTCTTGTATCTAACGTGCGGAGACGCTCGCTTCCACACACGTTGCCGGCGCGCCGGCAGGTTCGCCAGCATTACGCATATATAAGAGTGTGTGCTGAGTCGTGCGAGTGCCTGGGCCTGCCCACCAAGCGCGAACATGGGGCCCGATCCAGCAACGCCACAACGCCAGGATGTTGCAGCGACAGCCGCCGAACCGGCGCTCAGGGAGCATCCGGTGTCGAGCGCGCGGGCACTCCTGCCAGAGCGGCCCGGTCGAGCTTGTGCCTGCCTTTCCCTCGTCGCCGTCAGTTGGGATGCTAGCCATCGCTTCTGACGCGGCGCACGACCGCGGTCAGCGGCACCAGTATGAATCCTCGTGCTTTGACATCCGGCAGCCACTGCTCAAGAGCGTTGAGGGTGGCATCCTTGGGATGACCGATAGCAACAGCGAAGCCGTTTCGTTGCGCCAACTCTTCGACGCGCATCAGTGCCGTACGTACCGCGACCGGTGATGGGTCGTGGTCGAGGAAAACGTCCCTTTCAACCGCAGGAACGCCGAACCGGTGGGCCACCACCAGACCCTGGGTATGTCGACTGGTGCGGCTGTCGAGAAACATCAAGCCACGGCGCTTCAACGCCACCATTACCGGTTCCAGCGCTACCGGGTCGCTGGTGAGCCGACTGCCCATATGATTGTTGATACCTACATAGCCGGAGAATTGCGACAGGTTCCAATCGAGCCGGCGGGTGAATTCCAGTGCGGATAAATCGCTCAGCAGCGCGTTCGGTCCGGGGTTCGCACTCTTGTCGTAGGGTTCCATTGGAAGATGGACGATCAGTTCGTGGCCGGCCGTCCGCGCCGTTTCGGCCTGGTCTCGGACATCACCCGCATATGCCATCAAAGCGATGGTGACCGGTGCCGGTAGCGCCATCGCCCGCCGCGACCGGTGCCGGTCGAGCCCGACATCGTCTATCACCACAGCGATCATCGGGCGACCGTCGGGAATGGCCGCCGCTACGGCGTTTTTCAACCAGGCCTCGGGCTCCGGTAGCCGGGCGGCAGGATCGAATGACGATGGTGGCCGGGGGGTATTCGTTCCATCCTCCTCTGCGCCGAGCGAATTGTCAGCCTCCGGTGTGCCGCCTCGTACGACGACGGTGATCTGCGCCCCTGCGGGCGGCTGCGCCGTAAGCACATCTACGCGGTCACGGATATGGCTGTAGTAGAAACCGAGACCCGCGGCCAATACGATTGAGACCGCGATACCGCCGATCACCCACCCGGTCGGCGAACGCCAAAATGCAAAGATGACGTTAACCGGCTGGCGTCTGCGCTGATGTTGTTTGCGGTTTCCTGAACTCACTCTTGCGGGACCAATATGTCGATTGGAGATTACTGATTACACCGCCAACTTGATTGACACCATGCTCTCATCTTGATTGTCGCATCACAGCCACCGCTTCTACCATCGTAACGCACCCCGCACCCGCCATGTCAGGGTGCTCCCCTATAGATCACGGATCGAATGTCCGCCGGTCATCCTGGCGCGTAATGCAGGAAGCCCGGTTCAGGCCCGGTGCCCCGGGATCTCGCGATAACAGTGACTGTTAATTGTTCAATAGGCGCGCGCTGCTCGCCTATACGTCACCGCCGACGATCCTGGTATTCGTCGTCTACGGGGAATGTCCAGACGTTGATGCCGTTGGCAGTGGATTGGTCGTGCGGCTGGAGCGCCCGCATCCGGAACAATCAACGTCACCCCATCACCAATTGCGCGGTGGGAGCGGGGCGTACGACCCGGATTGTGAAGTGTTCGTTCGACGTTCACAAGCCTTGACCGTAGGAGGCAGAGAGCGCCATTACCCATGTTTTTGGACCGATGCCTCGAAACCGTTAGAACGCCGCCCAGAGAACTCGTGCGAGCATATTTTGGTCTCTCGCTTTGTCAAACGCACTTTGGGTTGCCGGTGCACCGTGATCTCGCGGAGCCTGCCTGTTGATTTATCCAAATGATCGCATTCTATTCGGTCGAAGCCTGCGTCTTGGCCTCCTCGAGCAGACGGGTCATCTCGTGACGCACCTTGTGCTCGTCCGTCTCGATCCCTCTGCCGGTCAGATCGCCCAGCACCTTCCGCAACACATCGGCATCGCCCGGCTCTTCGAAATCGGCGATCACGACCTGCTTGGCGTAGGCCTCGGCATCCGCGCCTGACAGGCCCATTTGCTCCGCCGCCCACAGGCCGAGGAGCCTGTTGCGCCGCGCAATGACCTTGAACTGGAACTCCTGATCATTCTTGAACTTGGCTTCGGCGGCTGTTTTGCGGTCCTCGAAGATGGCCATCGACTGGACTCCTTGCATGTGCTGAGGGGGAAAGATTGGGCTGGCACATTGTGCCAAAACGACCGCCAACGGTCCACACCCTGCAAGGCGGATCGTCGCGGCCGCTGCCCGGCCAGAGGGATATCAGGCTACCCAAAGACCTTCCGCGCCCTCCGCCTCGTGGCGGTCCCTCCCCATGGCGAGCGTCCGTTCCGGCATCAGACTCTCCACCGCTTCCATCTGGGCAGCTCGCCGCAATAACGGCGACCGCAAACTCATGCAAACTTTATCTAATTCAGTCCTGACCGACGCATCGAACTCCCCCGCACAAAATATGATAGTTATTAATCCGGTCACTTTGCCTGTTAGATGGACCGGTCATATTCGTCTGTTACCGACTTTGAAAGCAGGAACCGATGTTCTCAAAAACCAAACGCCGGAGCGGCCTGTCGCACGACACGCCGGACGGCTCCAAGGTTATTGCACCGCCCTCGCTGATCAGTCCCAGTCTGCGGATCGTCGGCAATCTCCGCTCGCAGGGCGAGGTTCAAATCGACGGGACAGTGGATGGCGATGTCTTGGCGAACACTTTGATCATCGCCGAGAAGGGCACAATCAACGGTGAGAGCGTTGCCGACGATGTGGTCGTGCGCGGGCGGGTCAACGGCAGGATCCGGGCCGGCAAGGTGCAGCTTGCCAAGTCGGCGCATGTGGTCGGCGAAATCCGGTACAAAATGCTGTCCATCGACTCCGATGCTTTTGTCGAATGCCATTGCAAGCACACAGACGAACCGATCGAGATAACCGAGCCTCGCATCAGACCGGCGCCCCAGGCCAGGCGCGACGCCGCTACGATCCTTGAGCGCTTGGACCCGCCGCACGCCAAGCGTAAACACATGGCCTGATCCAACAACGCGACATCGCCAAATTGTCGCAGCGACGACTATACGCGTCGGGCTCAGGAAGCATCCGGCATCAGGGTTGCGGGCAATATATCCGCCCTGATGCTGGCGGCGACCCTGGCCGCCGATACATGTATGGAATCGCGCGCGAGGTGGGCGTAGCGCGCCGTCGTCTGGATCTTGGTATGCCCAAGCAGTTTGCCGATCATGGGCAGGCTCTCGCCAAGCGCCAGGGCGCGGGATGCGAACGAGTGGCGGAGGTCATGAAGCCTGACGTCCTCAAGCCCGGCGCGTGACCTTACGCGGTACCAGTGGCTGTTGAAGTCCGACAGGCGCGCGCCCGGTCTGCGGCCCGCAATGACCCAGGGATTGCCGGCGGCCCGCGGTAAACCTGTGAGAACCCTCACCGCCGCCGGCGACAATGGAACCGCCCTCGGCCCCGTCTTGCTGTCGCGAAGCCGGAGCTCGTTCACGTCCAGGTGCACATCCTCCCAACGCAAAGTCAGAATCTCGTTGCGCCGGCACCCGGTCAGCATCAGCAAGCGGATCGCCGCCGCCGCATGCACCGGCATCCGTCCCGCAGCCTCCTGCGCGCCCAGCACCCGGCCAAGCCGGCGGAACTCCTCTTCCGTCAGGAACCGCTCGCGTTTGCGCTGCCTGTACTTGACCACGAACCGGCAGGGATTGCCGCCTTCCGGAACCAGACCCCAGATCTCGGCCTGGTTGAGTATCCGCGACAGCGTGACAATCACCTGGTTCGCCATGGCCGGGACATAGCGCAGCCTGTAATGCAAGTCGGTCACATGCTCGCGCCCGATCGCAGCAACGGGCAGCTTGCCGAACTCGGGCAGGATGTGCTTGCGCACCACACGGCGGTGCAACTTCGCCGTGCCCGGTTTGCAGCGCACCACGACATGCTCGCGATAATACCGCTCCGCGAGATCGGCCACCGTCGGCCCGGTTGCCTCGCGCGCCATGGGTGTTGCGAGGGGTGCTTCTCCCGCCTTGATGCGGGCGATGATCAGCGCCGCCCGGCGCCGCGCCCGGTCGGCGGAGATGACCCCATGCCGGCCAACCGTAACCCGCTTCAACCCACCCGGGCCCCGGCTCTGGACCACGTAAACCTTGGCCCCGGTAGGATAGACCCGAACGCCAAACCCGGTCAGCTCGTTGTCCCAATACACCGTGTCCCTCTCCGCCCGGAGCGTCTCGACCGTGCGCCTTGAGATCGACCTGTATTGCAGCTTCGCCATCCCTCGGTTCCTGTTATCTCTGATTTCCTGTGTCCGTTCTTAACCGGCCATCGCAAACGGTAATTTACGCAGTGGTCTCCTGCGGCATGATGTCAGCCTCGATGCTGCCGCCGACCCTGGCCGCAGAGATCTTCTCCGTGTCGCGCGCCAGATGGGCATAACGCGCGGTGCTTCCGATATCCGCATGACCGAGCAGCCGGCCGACCATCGT
>CAXXSU010000013.1:0-8327 GCA_963664465.2 Alphaproteobacteria bacterium
GTCGATGGCTCCTCCACGCAAATTCAATAGCTTAGCCTCATGGAGAAATGCCGAAAACAGCCTACATTCAATTAACTTGACAATGCCACCTACAGGACATCTGGATGGCCGAGACCAAGCGCGACGCGGAGAAGGCCTTCGACTTCTTCCTGGAGGCCTATGGCGCCAAGTACGACAAGGCGGTCGCCTGCCTGGCCAAGGACCGCGACGTGCTACTCGCCTTCTACGACTTCCCGGCCGAGCACTGGAAGCACATTCGCACCACCAATCCCATTGAAAGCACCTTTGCGACCGTGCGCCTCAGGACCACCAAGACCAAGGGCTGCCTCTCGCGCATGACCGCGCTCACCATGGTCTTCAAGCTATGCCAGTCGGCCAGCAAGAAGTGGCGCCGCCTGAATGGCTCGCACCACATCGCCGCGATCATTCAAGGTGTCAAATTCAAGGACGGAGAAAAGCTAACCGAACGCGCCGCCTGAAACCCGCGTCACCAACTTTTGACGGAGCGGTAAAAAGTTGTTGGCCGATGGCGTGCTTGTACAGGTCTTTGCGGTTCGGTGAAGAATATTTGCCTGTCTCCGCGTTGCTGGTGGATAAAACCTGATATTACCTATCCTTGGCTTCTCCTTGGCTTCTCCTTGGCTTCGTTTTTTATGGTGCGATGGCCGCGCAGCGTCGGATATTGAGGCCGAGGGCACGCAGATTGACCACGTAGCGCATGGCCGGCATGCCGCGAATGCGTAGGTGAGCCAGGTTCATCTGGTACTTTAATCGCGACATGGTCGCTTCTATGCCGGCCCGCCATCTGTAGACGTCGCGGAAGGCATCGCTTTGTTCATAAAGCCGGCGCTTTTGGTTGGCAGCCCTGGCCGGGGTATATTGAAAGCGGGAAAATTGGCCGTCACGCTTGGCCGCCTGCACGGGACATCGCAGTATATCGGGACATTTTTGGCAGATGGAAAGGTCGAAACGGGCCTGCAGCTTGGCTTTGGCGAGCGAGGCTGAAACCGGTTCGACGTTATTGGGACAGCGCAAGACCAAGCCTTCTTCGTTGAGAGTGAAATCCTCCAACGTCAACCGTCCCGAGACGGCGCCTTTCGGCGGTCGCGCGGGCGCCACGAGATTGATGTTCTGTTCGCGCGTCAGAGCCATGTTGTCACTGGAACCGTAATGTGAATCACCTAGCATCACCGCCGGCGTCAGCGCGCGCTCGCTCAGATCATCCAGCGCATCGGCCAAGCGATGGCCGTCATGCACCGTCATCTTGTGGACCTCCACGTGGGTGATGAGGTCCGGTGTCGCGGCAACCGCCTCGTTACTGTCATCTTCACAATAGGTTTCGACGATCTGCGCCATGTATCCCTGACCCTTGTGCGCGTTGTAGCTCGCGTCCGGGTCGGCCGGATTGCCGACGGTATCGCACGGCACATCCTTTGGATCTCGAATCGCGGCGCGCGTTGCGTCACGATCGCCACACTCATCATCAACGATCTCGAACTGATCGCGCAGAACCCTCTCCAGGATCGCAAAACTGGAAAGCTTTGCCGCCGCCGTGTCACGGAATTGCAGCACCAGGGCTAGGAGATCCTGACCCGCTTCGCCGAGGCGGCGTTTTGAAACACTCGGCGCCGTATTCGCGAACGCGCCATTGCCCTCGCGATCGACATAGCGGCGGATCTCCTCCTTGCTGATCTGCTCGTGTAGACCGGGATGATATCGCTCAAGCTCACGGGCAAACTTCGAGATGCTCTCAACAACGATACCAAGTCGTGTCAGCGCCCGCATCGCCGAACGAAGGGCCGTCGAATCCATGCGTTGGTGGCTGGTATCGACAGAGAACCCCTGCACCAGCCGATCCGTCAAACACCGGAACAGCAATTCATCGAGACCTTGTTCGATAAACAGACGGCGATAGTTGCGCAGGGTTTTCTCACAGAAATAGCTGTCCGCTTCGCTGCGCACGTCCAAGGCATAGTGCCACGCCATATTGAAGGCCAGGGCCTCGACGGTCTCTGCATCGCTCAGATCGTGCAGCTGCTGCAAAAGCAAGACCCCGATGACAACGTGTAGATCCTTCGATGGTCGGCCCATGCGTTCATCAAGGTGACGGCAAAGATCGTCAACCGGAAGTTCGACAAGCAGATGGTTCCGAAAAACCCCGGCCCAGGATTGCTCCATCAGGCGCCGACGTTTGTCCCCGAAATAGGACCAGCGATCAAACAATTCTCCGGTCCGTCGGTCGCGTAAAGTAAACATGCACAATTATAATCCAGCCGACTCTCATGAGGAATCGACTTTTTACCGCCCCGTCAACTTTTGACAATAGCTCTTCGCGCCGGGCAGCGCGTTCAGCTCTCTTTGGGGCCGCACGCCGCCGGGCGTGGAACCAGCTGTGAGCAACCCCCAGGACCCGGCACATGAACCGGATGGCGTGCTCTGAAGCATGGGCGGCGATGAAAGCGTGCTTCGTCTTCATGTCTTCGCCGCCCATTGAGCGAAAAAAGCCGAGGCTTTGCGTGGAACCTCAACCTCCTCCGTCAGCCGCTTGTTATCCCGGCGAAGCTGCACCAGTTCAGCGGCCTCGGCTTTCTGCGCCGCGGTCGCCGCGGCCGAGCCCGCGGCCTCAAGCTCGAGCCGCCAGGTCTTCAACTGCGTTGGTGTGACGCCGAGCTCGGCAGCCACACTGCTATGCGTCGCACCCGGCTCCGACAGCCGGGCAACCGACTGTTCCTTGTATTCCGGCGAAAATCGCCGCCTCGTCTGCTTTGTCATCTCGTCCCTCCAGGTCGGTATTCAATTTACCGCCTGGTCCGGGATCCGGGAGCAATGTCACCTGATTGATAATCTACGACGAAGACCCGTTCCGGCGTAGGCCGAGGAAATTGACGGCAAGGAGAAAGCGACACGGGAGGTGCGTCTGGATGCCGGAAAATATGGACAAATGGGCTTCCGGAAACAGGAAAATCGCAAAATCAGGTCATCGGGTGGCAGCGGAAATGATTCCATTCCCTCGACGGTGGCACGGTAGTATGATTTCGGCGAACCTGGAGGTTATCTGGGGAATGTCGGATCTATAGTTTGGGTTTTATGAGAGCTAACCTTGGCAAATCTTGAAGCTTGTCCAACTTGCGGCAACCAGACGTCAGAGAACGCGCACCAGTGCCCGGTGTGTGGCGAACCATTAGGTGCGGGCTGGGCGGAGGCGGTTAGAGAGCGGAACAGACAGGCGGCGGAGGCGGCGAGGCTCGCCGAGAAAATAGCCGCTGTGACTCTCAAAAGGTCCAAACGGAAGAAACGGCTATTTTGGGTCCTTGCCGCGACGCTCGTGGCGGCCCTTTTTGTCGGACCGGGAATCTACGAAGACTACCGCATGAGAAACCTCAAGGAGATTGACCCGGACGCTTACCAGAACAGAATAGATGCGCTTGAGGCTCAGGTCGCGAAGGTGCCAGCGTCTGAATTCGATGAGAACATCCGCCTGTACAAAGAGTTGCAAAAACTGGACCCGGAGAACAATCGGTACGCCGAGAAGATGTCCTATTACATAGAAAAAAAGACGGTCGCCGAGAAAGCCGCCAACGCAAAGGTGGTCGCCGCGAAAGCAGAAGAAGGAGAAGAAAAGAAGCGCAAAGGGTTTCACTGCCTCAGCGGTTGGAACGGTTCCCACAGAATGGTCCAAACCTACGTAGAGAAACGGATGCGTGAACCCGACAGTTTCGAACACATCGGGACGTGGATTTCGCCAGTCAACGAAACGGGCAAGCACACGTTGACCATGAGATATCGGGCGAGAAACGGCTTTGGGGGCATGTCCGATGGTGTCGCCATAGCGACGATTAACAATGCCGATTGCTCGGCAGCGGTCGTGTCAATCGAATAGATTGCGTCACGGCCTGCTTTCCGCCTGCAAGTGTCAATCAGCGTGCAATATTGACCTATCCCTGGAGTGGGCCCCTGGGGTCGGACGGTTTCATGTGGCCGATTTGAGACAGCAGATCCTCGACCTGCCGCAGCGACAGCGGGAACCGAACATACATCATCACAGCGAGCCGGATGATCTCGGGTGAACTGTTTAAATATCGGAAGGGATTTTGCATTTCTAGACGCTAGCCCGCATTTCTCAAACCCGCCTTGGGATTTGTCGACTTATATCTATTTTGGTGATCAAATTCGCGCATTGCAGTCTCGCTACCTAATAAAACAAGCTGAACGATATCTACTGCCAACACCGCCATTTGATAAAGAGAGCGGCAATTGGGAAGAAAGTGACGTAACGGTTCGCTGGCGGCTGACATTGCCGGCCCAAGCGGCATTGAGATCCGCAATTTGCGATTACGAAAAAGTGCGACGCGAACGTATTCAAAGTTGGCTAGTGGTCGTGAGCGGCATCATCGGTGCATGTACCGGCCTACTGGGTGCGCTAATTGGTTTGGTTGCCATTTCAAGCTGACACACTTTCAAACTGATGCACTACCGATCTCACTCAGCGGTTGTCGAGCTCGAATAACCCTGCGTACCAAGATACTGGGTCTCGAATTCCCGACGTGCTTCGCGGATAGCGGCAATAATCTCGCGTCTGCGGTCCTCCCGGCTCAATGTTTCCTCAAGTTCCAGCAACGCACCGTCGATCGCGACGCCCCCTGCGATACCGACGAGGATGCCGACGAATGCGCCGGCAGCTGTACCCGCAACGGGGAAAACTGTGCCAGCCGCCGCGCCAGCCAATGCACTAGCTCCAACCTTGCTGGCCAGCGCTTGGACCGGCGCCTTGGCTGCTAACTTGATGACGGACTTTCCGAGCATTTTCGCTGTGACTTTCTGAGCGATGATACCCCCGACGCCAGCTCCGGCTGCCGAACCGGCAGCGCCCGCTACTCCGAATCTGTGCGCGGCGGGAATGAAATCCTGATAGAAGGATGGCTGGAGGATGTCCTCAAGCGACTTAGTCAATACGACTTCGACCGCGGCGTGTTGTGGGTCTATTCGGTTCCGGTCGAGTATGTCGCGCACCGCCTGCTCGTACGCCGTCCTTGCGTTTTCATCGGCGGCGAACACGCGTTCGATGCCAGTGTTGACACCTGCGAACCACTGCTCCCGCCCGAATGTTTCGTCGGCCTTCTCAGTCAGATACCCTTCCAGGCGACTTGTTCCTCCGGTTAGCAGCACAATAATTCGGCCATACTCGCCGGTCAGGCTGTAATACCAGTCGAGATATTCGTTAACCGCGTCATTTTCAAGTCGCGCAAACGCAGCATCTACTTCGCCCCGAAGCTGATCTGCAGCCGCACCAACTGACGAGGCGGCTTCGGTACGCGCATTTTTGATTCGTTCGACGGTCCCCTGCCGGTAAAGACAGCGATGCTCGTCCGCGTCGATTTGGCCGTCACCGCTGCAATTGACGTCGCCGTTTATCTGCTCAACGGGCAGAAGCGCTTCAACCACTGACGTAGTCGTTTCTTCCACCTTCTTGCGATGGCTCGCAAACTCCGACGCCCACGGCTCCAGTTGCGCGAGCAGCTGAGGGAAGATGAAGACTGACAGGAACGTCGTAACCACCACGACCTTGAACGCAGCCGCCGCTGATCGCGGCACAAGATTCGCCTGTATGAATCCGGCTCGCGGGATCCGGAAGAAGGACAACGCAAGACAGGTGTTGTAGAGGAGTGCGAAGTTGCCGATGCTCGTCCCGAACAAGGCTAACATCCACAACCCCCAAGGCACGTCCATCGAACGAAGATTGCCGAGCACAAAGGCCTCTAGGCCGTGGAAGTAGGCAAGCCCGCGCAGTGCTTCACCCACCAGAGCGTTCCCGCCCCACTCATCGGCTGCCGCGACCTTTTTTGCGGTAATGGCGGCATCGATCGTCGCATGCTGTGGCGGGTCGCCCAACCACGTCATCGCGAGCACGTAGAGCACCAGAAATAACGCAGGACAAATCCAGCGCGACCACGCCAATGCCTGGGTGACCGCCACGTCCGCGTGCATCCCTGCATTCAACAGCCGGCGGTGAATGGCGGCGGAGATGACTGAAAACAGCGGAATGATCAGGATCAGGACCACCCATCCCGCCAGTTCGTAGACATGAAACTGCAAAAGCAGGAGGGATGACATCCCCAGCCCCCAGATCGTCCACATCAGGATTCTCAGCGTTCGCCCGACCCACAGGTCGTATAGCCATCCCTGCCGCAAAAAAAATGCCGCCGCCCTGCGCTGCTGACGCAACGTGCCCGAACATATGCCGGCCAGGCACATGGGTACTCCCAGCAGCAGCATACCTATACCGACAAACGCCAGTTGTTCCATGGCCCAACCGCGTGAAACGGCAAAAACCGCCAAAACCCATAAAGTTGCCATAGCAACGAAGGGAAGCTGGCGGCAGGACCAGTCCCGAGGGTCGACTTCCGTGACGGTGGTTTCAGAGCCTTTCCGCGATTCCAGCACTTCGTCTCCTCTATCCGAAGGCACTGATTCGCGTTTTGTTGATTCCGGGGTGCTCATGATGAACTCGACATTGGCGAACTAAAATGCACAGTCTGCGACCGCCTGTCGACCTACAAGAGGCTGGCCCGCGAGCTCGGTGGCAAGGTGACTCTGCAATGGTGTTGGGCGCACCAGCGCCGATCCTTCATCGACTGCGCTGCCGGCCATGTGCGGCTCACCCGCTGGTGCCAGGGATGGATCGAGCGGATCGCGGAGATCTACCGGCTGAACGGGGCGCGGCTGGAGCATTACGACCCCGGTCTCGAACACCAGACCCCGGCGTTCGATGCGGCGCAGGGCGCGTTGAAGCAGGCGGTCGACAGGCTGTTCGCCGACGCCGAGGCGGAGCTGGCCGGCCTGTCGGCGAAAGCGCTCCGGGCCAAGCCGCTGCGCTCGCTGGTGAACCACCGCGCGGGCCTGAGCGTCTTCGTCGACCGCCCGCACGTGCCGCCGGATAACAACAGGGCCGAACTCGCCCTGAGGAGTGCGGTCATAGGACGCCGGCTCTCGTTTGGCTCCGACAGCGAGAAGGGCGCCGAGTTCACCGCCATGATGTACTCGGTGGCGGGCACCCTCGCCATGAACGGCATCGATGTCCGGCGCTGGCTGGAGGCGTGGCTGACGGAGTGCGCGAAGAACGGCGGCAAGCCGCCGGACGACCTGTCGCCCTGGCTGCCATGGTCGATGAGCGAGGGCCGCAAGCGTAAGTTCATAGCTCCGGAATGGCCAGCAAGGTCGAGTGCCGCTATTACGGCCGCGACTTCACCGCCGGGGAATGGCGCTGCTGCGCGCCCGGATCGCCGGTCCCGAGCGGCTTACCCGACATGCCCTGTCAAAGGAGTTCTGCCGGCGCATCGGCTGGTTCAAGCCCGATGGCGGGCTGAAGGACATGATGGCCAGGGTCACCATGCTCGCCATGCACCGCGACGGCCTCATCGAACTGCTGCCGCCGAGATGGCGTCAGGGCCGGCCCAGGCTGATCGTCTTCGGACCGGACACCGAACCGCCGCTGTTCCCGGCCCCGACGACCCTCGATGAGGTGCGCCCGCTCGACCTGCGCACCGTCGTGCGCGGCACCCGCGAGAGCAAGCTGTGGAACGAGTTCGTCGCCCGCTGCCGCTATCTCGGCCACAAGACCCTGGTCGGCGCCCAGATGCGCTACGCCGTTCACGACCGCAACGGCTGGCCGTTGGCCATGATCGGCTTCAGCACAGCCGCCTGGAAGCTCGCCCCGCGCGACAGCTTCATCGGATGGACACCACAACTGCGTGAGAAGAATCTTCCCCTCGCCGTCGACAACCCGAGGTTCCTGATCCTGCCCTGGATCACCATCCCCAACCTCGGCTCGCATATCCTCGCCATCGTCCGCCGCCGCCTGCCCCTGGACTGGGCCGAGCGATACAACACCACGCCCGTGCTCATCGAGACCTTCGTCGAAACGCCGCGATACACCGGCGCCGTCTACAGGGCCTCGGGATGGATACATGTCGGAACCACCTAGGGGCGCGGCCGATACGACCGGGACCGGCAGTTCGACAAGCCGAAAAAGGATGTCTGACTCCGCCCGCTGCGAAGGGATTGGAAGCGAACCCTGAATCGGTAACATCCCCCGGATACCGAACGAATACTTGAGGGGCGGGCGGGAGCTACGTCAGAGATGCGCCCGCAAGCGCTGGAGTTTGATTGAATTCGCTTGCGTTTCGCTTACGGGAGAAATGAAAACATATAAATTATCAATTAAATCAGTGGTATAAGATCAAACATCGCGAACCTGGCGAGATCGCGGTCCCAGTAGACGGCGTCCTTGCCGGTGACCGGCAGGGCGGTGACGCTGCGGGCGGTGAGGC
>CAXXSU010000014.1:0-20427 GCA_963664465.2 Alphaproteobacteria bacterium
GCAGAGGACGACGCCATGACTGATGTTCCCGCCTACGAACTCCCGAAGGTCTGGAAATGGGAGCGAGAGAGTGGCGGTCAATTTGCATCCATCAACCGGCCCGTCTCCGGCGCGACGCATGAGGCGGAGCTGCCGCGTGGCAGGCATCCGCTCCAGCTCTACTCGCTCGCAACGCCCAATGGCGTAAAGGTCACTGTCATGCTTGAGGAGTTGCTGGCGGCCGGATACAGCGGTGCGGAGTACGATGCCTATGTCGTCGACATCGGCGAGGGCGATCAATTCGGGTCCGGCTTCGTCGCAATCAATCCGAACTCGAAAGTCCCCGCGATGGTGGATTACTCGCTGGCCAAGCCGACACGCGTGTTCGAATCGGGTGCGATCCTGCTCTACCTGGCCGAGAAGTTCGGCGCCTTCATACCGGAGAACCCGTCGGAACGGGCCGAGTGCCTGTCATGGCTGTTCTGGCAAATGGGCTCCGCACCCTATCTCGGCGGCGGTTTCGGGCATTTCTATACCTATGCCCCCTACAGGATGGAGTATCCGATCGACCGATTCACCATGGAGGTGAAGCGGCAACTGGACGTGCTGGACAAGCGACTGGCTGAGACCCGCTATGTGGCGGGCGATGCGTACACCATAGCCGACATGGCGATCTGGCCGTGGTATGGCGTGCTGACCACCGGCAAGCTCTATGACGCGGCCGAGTTCCTCGCGGCGAAAGATTACACGAACGTCGTGCGCTGGTATGAGGAGATCGTAGCGCGCGATGCGGTGGTCCGCGGGCGCAAGGTCAACCGGATCGGCGGGCCGCCTGGGGATCAGCTTCGCGAGCGGCACGACGCGTTGGACTTTGAGCTTCGAACACAGGACAAGCTGGAGGCTGCGGAGGCATTGTCACGTTAACAGCGTGGCTTCGGCACGGCCGGTGCTTTAGCGTCTCTGGATGTGCAAGATATCCTACCGTCGTCACCGCTTTCCACCGGTCATCATCCAGCATGCCGTCTGGCTCTATTGCCGTTTCACGCTGAGCTATCGGGACGTTGAGGACCTGCTTGCCGAGCGTGGTCTCGACATCTCGTATGAGACAGTTCGAAGATGGGTCTTGAAATTCGGTCGGGCCTATGCGCGGCGGATTCAACGTCGGCGGCCACGACCGACCGAACGCTGGCACCTGGACGAGATGGTCGTCGTAATTCGAGGGAGGCAGTTCTATCTCTGGCGTGCCGTGGACAGTGAGGGCGAAGTCCTGGATTTCCTGGTTCAATCCCGCAGGAACGCTCGGGCGGCAATTCGGCTGATGCGGAAACTCTTGAAGAAGCAGGGCTTCGCGCCGGCGACGATTGTAACCGATAAACTCCGCTCCTACGGCACCGCGATCCGTTTGCTTGCCCTCTCGGCTCAGCATGAGCAAGGCCTGCGAAAGAACAATCGGGCAGAAAATTCACATCAGCCGGTGCGACGACGAGAGCGAAAGATGCAGCGGTTCAAATCGCCCGCGTCCGCGCAGCGGTTCCTCGCCGTCCATGCGACCGTCTACAACCTCTTCAACGTCCAACGCCATCTGGTCTCCCGCCGAACACTCCGCCAATTCCGCGGCGACGCGATGAGACAGTGGCGGCAAGTGACGACCGTTGCATAATCTCCGGCGTCGGCGCCCACAAGCTGGCCAAATGGCGGTTAACGTGACAACGCCGGTGATACTGATGAGGCGCTTCTAAGGCGCGTTCGAGAGACTAATGAGAGATTGTGCGCGCGCGCGGCCGGCGACTGACGCCGGATGGCACCGAGCGCCGTTGCGCTAGGAGGACCGTTCGGGGTGGTGAGTAAATCTCCAACACACACAATCCCAAAGCGATGAGGGTGATATTTTAGTCGATGCTTGATATGGAACCGAATTTTGCGCTGCCCTATTTTGGGACGGCCGCGTTGAAAGTAATAATACTCGCGCTGCGCAAGCCGAAGTTACATGATGAAGAGTACATGAAACTCAGAAATCCTATCCTTTTTTTGATGTGGGCATTTGCCATGACATGTGTTTGGTGGATCTTCTCTCTTTATTTTCTTAAATATGCCATCTTTCCCCCGGCACGGTCTGTTTTCGAGCCGCCTCCCCGCCCGGTACGGCGAATGGATTTAGCAAAGGACGCTATGACGGACTTTTGCGCCTTCGGAGGGCGTTGTCACGTTAACCACCGCGTGTAACCAGCTTGTGGGCGCCGACGCCGGAGATTATGCAACGGTCGTCACTTGCCGCCACTGTCTCATCGCGTCGCCGCGGAATTGGCGGAGTGTTCGGCGGGAGACCAGATGGCGTTGGACGTTGAAGAGGTTGTAGACGGTCGCATGGACGGCGAGGAACCGCTGCGCGGACGCGGGCGATTTGAACCGCTGCATCTTTCGCTCTCGTCGTCGCACCGGCTGATGTGAATTTTCTGCCCGATTGTTCTTTCGCAGGCCTTGCTCATGCTGAGCCGAGAGGGCAAGCAAACGGATCGCGGTGCCGTAGGAGCGGAGTTTATCGGTTACAATCGTCGCCGGCGCGAAGCCCTGCTTCTTCAAGAGTTTCCGCATCAGCCGAATTGCCGCCCGAGCGTTCCTGCGGGATTGAACCAGGAAATCCAGGACTTCGCCCTCACTGTCCACGGCACGCCAGAGATAGAACTGCCTCCCTCGAATTACGACGACCATCTCGTCCAGGTGCCAGCGTTCGGTCGGTCGTGGCCGCCGACGTTGAATCCGCCGCGCATAGGCCCGACCGAATTTCAAGACCCATCTTCGAACTGTCTCATACGAGATGTCGAGACCACGCTCGGCAAGCAGGTCCTCAACGTCCCGATAGCTCAGCGTGAAACGGCAATAGAGCCAGACGGCATGCTGGATGATGACCGGTGGAAAGCGGTGACGACGGTAGGATATCTTGCACATCCAGAGACGCTAAAGCACCGGCCGTGCCGAAGCCACGCTGTTAACGTGACAATGCCCTCCCGAGTCCCATCGCATTCTCGTCGGGATGGTGCAGCGCCGGGAGAGTGCCGTTTCGCTCATCACCATCGACGACGAGATCCCACCCGATCTCCGGAACCGGACGATCGTCGAGCTGAACGAGCACGAGACTCTCGTCAAGGTCCCTGAAGCGTCCTCGTCTGTCACCGAGGCCATTATCCACTCGGTGTGCCCCGAGCTGCCGTCGGAGGATTTCCGCCGTCTCGCGCATTTTTCCAGGGGATTTCCAAAGATTGCCCATCTCGTCGCGCAGGCCTGGACCAGCGCCCGGCCGGTCGCATTCGCCACAGAGGAACATCTTGTCGAGGCTTTTGTTCGCGGGCGACGCTTGCCCGACCGCAATCTCCTCGGGTCCGCGCATCTTCTCGCCGCTTTTCGGCTGGTAAGGATGGGCGGTCCGGAGGCCGATCAGCTCGAGGAGGTGGCTGTCCGCGGACAGAACCTCTCAGCCGCTGATCTCCGTGTTGGTTTCAACCAACTGATCGACCGCGGGGTCGCCCAGCGCCGAGGCCGCTTCGTCACCTTGCAGCCTCGCCCGATTGCCCTGCATTTGGCCGAACGCCAGTGGCGGGACTGGAGTCTGGCTTCGTGGGATGCAGTTCTGGGAGGGGACACAAGTCCCGATCTCAAGGTGGGTGCGGCAAAGCAGCTTGCTCTCCTCAATACGACTGACGTTGCTTGCCAGGTCGTCGCCCACGTTTGCCGCGACGGGGGGCCGTTCGAAGGCATCGAAGGCGTCGTGCGGTCTCATCACACGGAGGTCCTCTCGGCCTTGGCGGAGATTGATGCTTCTCTCGTAGCTGAACGGATTGGCCGTTCTCTTCGGCACTTCCGAGATCTGGCCGAAGTCCGGGGTGACGTTCGTCGCCACCTGGTCTGGGCTCTGGAGAAGATCGCCTTCGATCCTGATGGCTTCGAGGAAGGTGCTGACCTCCTCCTGCGGTTGGCTGTCGCCGAGAACGAGGCGTATGGCAACAACGCAACCGGTCAGTTCGTGGCGCTCTTCTCGGTCGTGCTTGGCAACACGGCCGCGGACGGACCCGCGAGGCTCCTTCTTTTGAGCGACGCTGCTCGATCCAACGATTCGACACAACGAAAGATCGTCATCGACGCCTTGGTCAATGGATCGGCGACGGATTATTCCTCCCGTTCGGTGGGTGCGGAGACCCATGGGTCGCGGCCCGCACTTCGCTCGTGGCAGCCAACGAGAGATGAGGCGCTTGCCTACATAGAAGGCTGTGTGGAGCTACTGGTCGAATTTGCAGCCGGAGATGATGACGCGGCAGATGCTGCCCGTGCTGGGCTTGGGAGGAATCTCCGAAGTCTCGCTTCGGACGGGCTCCTCGATCGCCTTCGTCGCCGAGCCCCAGACCAACGGCGTCGCCGAGCGGTTCAATCGCACGCTGAAGGAACAGATCATCCATGGTCGCATCTACCGCAACATCGCGGAGCTGCGGGACGCCGTCCGCGACTTCGTCGAACTCTACAATGCCCAGTGGATCGTCGAAAAGAACGGCTACCTGAGCCCCGCTCAAGCTCGTCAGGCGTGGCACGCCGCGATCTCAATCAGGCCCGCCGCGTAAGACAAACTTGTGTCCAAGGAACCGGGTGCGCTACAAACCGAGCTCAGGCCGCGGCGCTCGACAGGTGCAAGCAACGAGGTCATCCCATGATGGCTTACGTGCTACATTGTTAGGGCAACATTCTCAGGGAGGAAAACCATGGGTATTAAGCGCATAGTATTTCCCACTCTTTTGTTTCTTCTAGTGGCTGTTTTTGGTGCCTCAAGCGCCAGCGCACAGTCCGCGGCGAAAGCAGGTGGGACACTGCAATGGGCCAACGGTATTGGTCTTGGAAACTTCAATCCAATCGCGCCGCGGGCCAGTTCGCCGGCAAACCAGATCTTTGCGAGCCTCACCCGAATCTCGCGCGACGAGTTCGAGTTCACGCCCTATTTGGCAAAAAGTTGGGAGATAGCTCCGGACGGGCTTTCCTATACATTTCATCTTGAGGACGCTGTCTTCCACGATGGCAAGCCCGTCACGTCGGAGGACGTTGCGTGGTCCGTCGAATTGATCCAGAAGTTCCACCGTCTCAAGCAAGCGCTCGCGCCGGTCACGTCGGTCGATACACCGGACTCGAAGACGGCCATTCTCAGGCTTTCCAAACCGCACGCCGCCGTCATGTTGGCAACGGCGTCGCCCTTGTTCCTGCCGATTCTGCCGAAGCACGTTTACTCGACAGACGAGGACTACATCAATCACCCCGCTCACTGGAGTCCGGTTGGCGCCGGTCCGTTCAAGTATTCCGAACATAAGCCTGACGAATTCCAGGTTCTGCTGCGAAATGAGAACTACTTTCGCCCAGACCAGCCCTACATGGACCGTCTCGTCATCCGCTTCATAAAAGATCCTCAGGCTGTCATCGCCGGGCTTCGCAGTGAGACGATCCACTTGGCGACGAGCGCGTCAATTCCGTTTCGAGATCTTGCGCGTTTGCAAGAGCTCGATCACATCGCGACAGCACCCGGCCAACGGCTCAGCGGTCTTTTCCAAAAGCTTCAGTTCAACCTGAGGGAAGCGCCGTTCAATGACAAACGCGTGCGCCAAGCCGTTGCGTATGCCGTCGATCGGAAATTCATTTCCGAAGTGCTGTTCAGTGGCATTGCGCCGGTGATGACCGCACAGACAACGGCTGGCGGCCCATTCCACGGCAAGAACCTCAATCAGTATAAACGAGACCTCGACAGGGCCGCGGCGCTCTTGGACGAGGCCGGCTACCCAATGAAGTCGGATGGCACGCGGCTGGAGCTAACCCTGACAAATCAGCCGATTCTTCGTCATCTTTCGGTGCCCATTGAAGAGTACATTGTGCAAGCGCTTGCCGAAGTCGGGGTGAAAGTGTCGCGCGATCCAATTCCGGATTACGGGGCCTGGGCCAAAAAGATTGGTGCATTTGAGTTTCAGTTCGGCCTTGCTTCGCCGGCCCACTATACGGACCCGATCATTGGCATGAGCCGCTTCTTCCTGTGCAGCAATATCCTGCCGCGGGCCTACACCAATATGGCGGGCTATTGTAATCCAGAAGTCGATGCGCTGTTCGAAGCGGGTGCCGAGGAGACGGACCTCGCGAAGCGTCAGGTCATCTACCAGAAGGTCCAAGAGATCTTGACGGAAGATTTGCCGTACCTGCCGATCATCGAGAACGCGTCGGTCAATATCTTCCATAGCGGTCTGGGCAATCCGCCCGCCGATTTCATCGAAACCCAGTCGGGGCTCGACGAGCTCTACTGGATCGAGGAACCGACCTAGAGCGCATGGTTGCGCATGCGATGCCGGGCGCGTCCGGCATCGCATGCTGCCTCCCGGCGACTGTTCAGAACTAGAAAAGGGCGGCGGTGTCGTTGATGTCAGCGGCGCTGTCGATCCCCTTCAGCGCCCCCAGGAGCCGCTCGGCGCGCTGACGGTCAAGACACAGAGCGGTCGTCTCGAAAAACTTCTGGTCGGCCATGGCCTGCGGCATATCGGCGCCAGGGCTGCCGTAGGTCTCCCTCATTGTGCGTGTCGCCTGGTAGGTTCGGCCGTTGCTATCGACCTCGGCGGCGCCCCGGATGTCGAGCCAGCGTAAATCGCGAAATGCGGCCGACGATTCTTCGTCCTCGATGATTTCAACGAGGCCCGCAAGGTGCCGGCTGAACGGGTCGGCCAGCCTCTCGGGCGTGACCCATTGCGGCCCGGCCGGAATGCGCTGCAGCACCATGGCGGCAGCCCACTGGGTCGAATAGATCGCTTGCCAGTAGGTGTCGGGCGCCGGTTCGTGTTGATGCGGGCGAAGGTACATGAACGAGAGGCGCAGTCGAAGCCCGGTCACGTCATGCGCGTCGATCCCGTTCTCTTCCACAAGATCCGTGAGCGCTTGCATCGCCCCCTGACTGTGGCGGCTACATATCCAGGGCTTCAGTTCCATCTCCCCGGCGAGGTAGTGGAAGGGCGTTGGCGTCTGCGTCAACACCGATACGTCGTATTCGTCGCTCGACCGATCGATCTCGTCCGACACGCTTTCGAACGCAAAGCGGGCCATCATCGCGGCCTGGACACCGGCACGGGCGTGGAACAGATTGCCGATGCCGAAGGGGGATATCCGTTTGGGCTCGCGCTCGTTTGTATAGACGTGTGCCCGGTATGGAAATTCCCACGCAAGGCTAAGTGCGTTGGCGGTCGACGCGCTGTCGAGGCCGAGCAGGCGGGCGGAGATCGCCGCCGCGACGGTACGCATTTGCGGCACCGTGTCGTCGGCGCGGCGCGCGAAATGAAAACGGCCACCCATGACATAGCCGAGCGCGAGCGCGGCCAGGACTTCTTTGCCTGAGGCACGTGTCCGTTGACCGACCGCAAGCGCGACATGGGTACACAAGGGACCCACGTGCTGGCTCGGGCCGCATTCTTCGAAGTCGGTATTGCGGCAGAGCTGCCCATTTATTCCCGCCGCCAACTCGGCGGGCACACGGGTTCCCTCGCCAAACAGGACGGCTTCCGGCTTGCCGCCAAGGTCCCGGGCGTATTCGACCAGCGCCGCCCCGGTGAACGCGTATCCCATATAGGTGATGCCGACATGGTCGATAACGAGGCGTTTTGCCGCGGCGTAGGCGTCAGCCGGTATATCGGACGCGCGGGTCTCGGCGATCTCGCGAGCCAGCGTCTGCGTTATGCTTAGCGTTTCCTGCATCGATCTTGGCCCAGACTCGCTACGGGGGCGATCCGCGTCATCCGCACCACTCACTCCGCGATCACCCCACGGCCGGTGCGGGAACGGTAACATGCATTCTAGCATGGCCTGTGGCCGCGAAAGACCGAAAACCCCCGGGCCGGTTGGCCCGGTTGACACACTAGGGGCTCGGAGGCAGTGTTTTTGAGAACCGCTCGTCGCGTGCGCGCAGCGAAAAGACAGATCGACATTGCATGAAAATCGCGGAAGCCGCAGCAAAACGTGTATTGGCCGCCGTTCTGATGCTGGTGGCCGTCATCGTGCTTAACTTTCTTCTCATTCAGGCGGCCCCCGGCGACGCGGTGGACGTGTTTGTTGGCGAGAGCGGCGGCGCTGACGAAGAGGTCATTGCTCTGATGCGCGAGACCTATGGCCTTGATAAGCCAGTCTACGTCCAGCTCTTCTCGTACGTTGAACGAATGGCGGTCGGCGATCTCGGCTATTCGTTCCACTACAATCAACCGGTTCTTCCGCTGATCGCACAGCGTATTCCGGCAACGATCTTGCTGTCCCTGCTTGCGCTATTCCTAGCCGTCGGGCTGGGAACTTATCTGGGTGTCGTGTCCGCCCTGCGACCGCAAGCGTCGATGAGTCATCTCGTCACAACCGTGTCGCTCATCGGATTTGCGACTCCGGCATTTTGGTTCGGGATGATGGTCCTTATCCTTTTCGCAAGTACGTTGCCCATTTTTCCGGCGTTCGGCATGCGCACGGTGCCGATTCCTGAGAATTTGTTCGATCGTCTCGTGGATATCGCGCACCACCTCGTGCTGCCGGCTGTTACTCTGTCGCTTCTGTTTATCGCCAGCTACGCGCGTTTGGCGCGCGCTTCGATGATGGACGTGCTCGGTGCCGACTATGTACGCACGGCTCGCGCCAAGGGTCTCCGCGAATGGAGGGTGGTATACAAGCATGCACTTAAGAACGCCGCGATACCCGTTGTCACAATGGCCGGGCTGCAGTTCGGACACATACTGTCAGGTGCGGTGATTGTCGAAACGGTTTTCAGTTGGCCCGGCATGGGGCCGCTGGCGTACGATTCGATCTTGCGGCGGGATTATCCGGTGGTGCTCGGCACACTTTTCATGGCGGCCCTCATGGTCGTCGTCGCCAATCTGATAACGGACCTGCTTTATCGATTTCTCGATCCGAGGATCGAGAGCCTGCAGGACGAACGGTGATGGATTTGCCGAGCAAATCCGCTCCTCCCGAAGCGCTTGCGCCGGAATCCATCGCTCCGGTCCCGCCATGGTCCGAAACCTGGCGGATGTTCCGCGCCAACCGTCCCGCCGTTGCCGGCGTGCTGGTGCTCGTCGCGATCGTCCTGGTGGGCCTGCTCGGTCCATTGGTGCTCCAGGTCAACCCCTTTAGCATGGTGGCGGCACCCTACACAGAGCCCGGGGGACAATCGCTCTTTGGCAGCGACTACCTTGGTCGTGACGTGTTTGTCGGCGTTATTTACGGCACGCGTGCGACCTTGGCGCTTGGAGTCAGCGCGGCAGCCCTGACAGTGGTGATCGGTGTTGTCTTTGGCGCCCTAGCCGGCTTTTACGGAGGCTGGGTCGACAATCTGCTCATGCGCGTGACTGAATTCTTTCAGGTTCTGCCGACGCTCTTGTTTGCGATGGTCCTCGTAACGGTACTGACGCCGAGCGCGATTACCGTCATTGTGGCCATCGGTATTGTCGCCTGGCCGGCTATGGCCCGGTTGACGCGCGCCGAATTCATGAAAATCAAAGCGCGCGAATACGTGGCCGCCAGCCGCGCGGCCGGCGCGACCAATGCGTATCTTATCTGGCGCATCATCATGCCGAATGCGGCGCCGCCGCTAATCATCGCGACGATGCTCACCGTGTCGATCGCCATTCTGTTTGAGGCGTCGTTGAGCTTTCTTGGCCTCAATGATCCGGAGGTCATGACCTGGGGCCTGATGATCGGCCTGTCCCGCGACTATTTCTTGGTCTCGTGGTGGGCGGTGACGTTTCCCGGTCTTGCCATCTTCCTGACGGTCCTCAGCCTTACACTTGTTGGGGACGGGCTGAACGACGCCCTCAATCCGAAGTTGCGGCGCTGATGAGTGAAGTGCCGACGACATTGACCGCGAGTGATCTGTGCGTGGATTTCGACTCGCGGACCGGGCCGGTCCGCATTCTGCACCACGTCGGTTTCGCCGTCGCGCGCGGCCAGACGCTCGGTTTGGTTGGCGAAAGCGGCTGCGGCAAAAGCATGACCGCACTCGCATTAATGCGGCTCATTCCACCACCGGGGGCGATTACGCAAGGGACAGCAATTCTGGAGGATGACGACCTCTTCGCGGTTAGCGAGGATCGCATGCGCGACCTCCGAGGCTCCGCTCTCGCGATGATCTTTCAGGAGCCGATGACCTCGCTGAATCCGGTTTTCACCATCGGGACTCAAATCGGCGAAACGCTTCGCGAGCACCGTGGCTTGAGCCGCAACGAAGCGCGCGAACAAGCGGTTGAATTGCTTCGTTCAGTCTACGTCCCGGACCCGCAGCGCCGAGTCAACGCGTACCCGCATCAACTTTCAGGCGGCATGCGCCAGCGCGTCATGATTGCCATCGCGCTGGCTTGCAATCCGGTGCTGCTGATCGCGGACGAGCCCACCACGGCGCTGGACGCAACCGTTCAAGCGCAGATCTTCGATTTGCTGCAGGAGGTCCAGGAGCAACGCGGTACGTCGATCATCCTGGTGACCCATGATTTTGGAGCGGTCGCGGAGATGGCTGACAGAATCATCGTCATGTACGCCGGCCACAATGTCGAAGAGGGGAGTGTCGAGGAAATTGTCGACGATCCGCGGCACCCCTATACCCAAGGGCTGCTGCGCTGCGTTCCGACGGTCCAGCAAGGTGGCGGGGCACGAGCGCCGCTCGCCGAGATTCCTGGCACGGTTCCGGATCCGCGACGGCTCGGGACGGGTTGCTCCTTTGCTGAGCGGTGCCCGCGTGTCCTCCCCAAATGCGCTTCGAAGCCGCCGGCTTTTGTCGTCGGCCCGGGGCGAACCGTGGCGTGCTGGCTTGTGGACCCCGAAGCCCAAGGCGTCCTTTCGCCGTGACGCAACCAGACTTGCTGCGGGTCGAGAGCCTCGAAGTCCATTTCCCGTTGCCGCGACCTTATCCTTGGGTGGCACGCTCCACGGTGCTGGCGGTCGATGGGGTCACCTTGTCCGTAGGCGAGGGCCGGACACTTGGAATTGTTGGCGAAAGCGGCTGCGGCAAGTCGACATTGGCGCTCGCCGTTCTTCGGCTCGTTGAGCCGACGGCCGGGCGCGTTCTGTTTGAGGGAACCGACATTTTGGAGTTGGCGCCACGGGCGCTCCGTCCGATCCGCCAGAAGATGCAGATCATTTTTCAGGACCCCTACTCGTCGCTCAATCCTCGGAGCAGGGCCGAGCAAGTCGTCAGGGAGCCGCTTGACGTTCAAAACGCGTTCTCAGATTCCGAACGTCGAGACCGTGTCGACGAACTGTTCAATCTTGTGGGCTTGCGGCCCGAACAGAAATCGCTATTCCCGCACCAGTTTTCTGGCGGCCAGCGCCAACGCTTGGGCATCGCGCGCGCGCTGGCGTTGTCGCCCAAACTGATCGTGTGCGACGAACCCGTTTCGTCCCTCGACGTTGCGATCCAAGCGCAGATCCTCAATCTGCTGAGTCGGCTTCAACAGGAGTTGGGGCTTGCCTACCTCTTCATTTCCCATGATCTCGCCGTCATTCAACACATTTGCGATGACGTCGCGGTTATGTATCTGGGCAAGATCGTTGAACGAACGAACCGCAATGAGATTTTTCGGTATCCTTTGCATCCGTATACGCAGGCTTTGTTGTCGGCGGTGCCCAAGCGCGAACCAGGGGCACGCAAGGCAAGAAGAAAGGATAAGCGTCTGAAGGGTGAAGTGCCGAATCCGGCCGCGCCGCCCTCGGGTTGTAGTTTTCACCCGCGTTGCATGTACGCTCGAGACCGTTGCAGGCAAGAGGAACCCGAGCTTAGCGAGATCGCGCCGGGCCACATCGTGGCGTGCCATTTCGCGACGGCCGAGGGGATCGCAACGAGCTAGGGCAAGGGATTCGCATCGCCGCAAGTTACGGAGCGCCCCTCCCCTCCTCAGGCCAATTTGCTATGACACCGCCAGCAGAACTGGTCGATCGACCTGCTCCCGCTATTGCAGCTTGGGCATGACCTCTTGGGAGAACAACTCAGTCGACGTCATGGCCTCCTCAAGCGATAGGTCGCCAAATGCGAGCCACGACACCATGTAGTTGATGCCGCAGCGGTCTATCTGATCAGCGACATACGCGAAAATCCCTTTGGCAAGTGTGGTTCATTGTCCCACCCTCGCCAAAGGGACTATCGCCAGTATTCAGAGAACTTGCCTTTAGGTCAAGAGTTCCGTGACCAGCACGCGCCAGCGGAGTTCCGCAGGCGCCAACGGGCGCCGGTTCTCACGGGCGGTCTTGGCAATGTGGCAGGATCGGCAAAGCGTCTGTACGCCGTTCGGGTCGTAGGGGTCTTGGTCCGGATCGTCCTCTAGTCGGACGATGTGGTCGGCCTCAAGCCGCCCGGCCTTGCCGCACGCACGACACTGCCAGCCGTCACGCTCGAAGACAGCGCGGCGTACAGCGTCCCAGCGGCGGGCATTCAGGTGGGTGTGGTGTCGGCTCAAGTCGTATCATGTCCTGCGGGTTGAACTTGCTGTAAACTGCCTTCGTCGCCTGCGGCGAGATGAATTACGAGGTTTCTCAGAACATGCGCCATCACTTTGTTCCACAGTTTCTCCTACGCGCATGGAGCGAAGGTGCCAGCGACGGCATGTTTCAAGAGTTCCGTCTCGACCTAGAAGGCCTCATCACAGCGAGACGTGTGCCCAAGGCAACTG
The DNA here is from genome assembly GCA_963664465.2 of Alphaproteobacteria bacterium. Taxonomy (GTDB): domain Bacteria; phylum Pseudomonadota; class Alphaproteobacteria; order UBA8366; family CAVOAK01; genus CAVOAK01. The sequence goes on from CAXXSU010000014.1 coordinate 12,663, forward strand.
GATTTCAGGACAACCTCTACGCCCTCACCAAGCCAGAGGTTGCCGGCATGAGTCAGCAGGCGGTCGAAACCGATTTGATGAGACACATCGATAACTATGCGGCACGGGTCCGCGTGAAGATGGAGCTTCATGGGTTGAAGAACCTCTCGAACACGGAGCGGCAGGATTGGGTGCGTTTTCTGATGTCCCTGATGTTCCGTCATCCCAACATAGTCAGCCAGCTCAAAATGGAGGGCGCTCACAATTTGCGCCAAAGTCTTCTAGATGCTCCTGAGCAATATGAAGCCTTGGCTGAAGAGGACAACGCACCGACACTCGAAGAGTGGACTGAGCAAAGTTACCCCGGACTCATCGAGAACTTCGGTCTATCTCTCTATTCCAAACTGGTCGACAATAAAGAGTTCGGCACTAAAATCCTCCGCCTTCATTGGTGCTTATGGGATTTTTGCACCGCAAAGCACGAACTTCTTCTGGCCGATAATCCATGCATATTCATCGGTGACATTGATGCACCGGAACTAATCGTTGCTCTGCCAATTTCACCGACCAAGGCTTTTTTCGCAACTCGTGGCGATCTAACGGCCGCAAAGCTGCGTCAGCAGAGCCCAAGTACACTCGTCGTGCAACTTAATGAGTTATCAGTCCTGCGGGCCCGTACACGCGTCTACGCTCGAACCGACGCACCGAAGCGGTTCATTGCAAACCGCCTTACTTCGCGCACATGACGGAACGTGCGAGAATACGCACAAGCCCAGCCGGGCGCATGTATGTGTAAGTGATTCCGGCTTATCCCGCCATCCCATGATAGCGCCAACGCGGGCGCGGTTTCTCCATTGTCCGCGCATAGGCGCCCGCGACAAGCACCAGCGCCGCCGCCACGTCATCGCGAGCCGTATTGTTGGAACCGTTCTTTGAAAGTCGCACGTTGCCCTGATCGTCATTCTTGACCAACGCCACGGACAGGGAAGCCGCCAGCAACGGCCGCAGCCAAGCGCTGGCCCGACGGCTTCGTCTGCCCCGCCTGCGGCCATGACAGGGGCTGGGGACTGAAGCGTCGCCGGGCGAGCTGGGAATGTGCGGCCTGCGGGAAGGAGACTTCGGTGACCGCGGGCACGATCATGCACCGCAGCCACTTGCCCCTGAAGACCTGGTTGATGGCCGTTCACATCGTGACCAGCCACTCGAACGGTATCTCCGCCCTGCAACTCCAGGCCCAGCTCGGGCTCGGCAGTTACAAGAGTGCCTGGCTCCTGCTGCACAAGCTGCGCCGTGCCATGGTCGATCCGGATCGCAGCCTGCTTGAGGACCTGGTCGAGATCGATGTCACGTTAACAGCGTGGCTTCGGCACGGCCGGTGCTTTAGCGTCTCTGGATGTGCAAGATATCCTACCGTCGTCACCGCTTTCCACCGGTCATCATCCAGCATGCCGTCTGGCTCTATTGCCGTTTCACGCTGAGCTATCGGGACGTTGAGGACCTGCTTGCCGAGCGTGGTCTCGACATCTCGTATGAGACAGTTCGAAGATGGGTCTTGAAATTCGGCCGGGCCTATGCGCGGCGGATTCAACGCCGGCGGCCACGACCGACCGAACGCTGGCACCTGGACGAGATGGTCGTCGTAATTCGAGGGAGGCAGTTCTATCTCTGGCGTGCCGTGGACAGTGAGGGCGAAGTCCTGGATTTCCTGGTTCAATCCCGCAGGAACGCTCGGGCGGCAATTCGGCTGATGCGGAAACTCTTGAAGAAGCAGGGCTTCGCGCCGGCGACGATTGTCACCGATAAACTCCGCTCCTACGGCACCGCGATCCGTTTGCTTGCCCTCTCGGCTCAGCATGAGCAAGGCCTGCGAAAGAACAATCGGGCAGAAAATTCACATCAGCCGGTGCGACGACGAGAGCGAAAGATGCAGCGGTTCAAATCGCCCGCGTCCGCGCAGCGGTTCCTCGCCGTCCATGCGACCGTCTACAACCTCTTCAACGTCCAACGCCATCTGGTCTCCCGCCGAACACTCCGCCAATTCCGCGGCGACGCGATGAGACAGTGGCGGCAAGTGACGACCGTTGCATAATCTCCGGCGTCGGCGCCCACAAGCTGGCCAAATGGCGGTTAACGTGACAACGCCCAATTGGCCTATTGCGACTGCGGTCGGTCGCCGGCGGCCTGACGCATACTGTCGAACTGGGGTGAATATAGTCCATACTCCCGCATAGATTGCATTTACCGCGTTCTCAATGCCGGATTCTCTTACCCTCTCGTGCAATTATTGCGCCTAATAGCCTCATTACTACGCTCGTGTTTCCCATTGTTACTTCAGACTTAATCCAAGTCATGCATTCAATACATCCCCCATTTTCGTCCACCTCTCATTGCAAGTGATGCATCGATTGGCCTGCCCCCGATTAGTGGTCCAGCGCTTAAGTTAGAGTTTGGCGCGGGTTAAGTTGATGGGCCAACCGTAGCCCATCAACAGCGTAGGTTGGCCCCTCAACGTTTGGCAAGATGGTTTCTGGGGCCGGCGGTCTGTATCCGAGCGAGCTATGCGGCCGGATGGTATTGTAGTGATGCCGCCATCGTTCGATCAGCACTTTGGCCTCCTTCTGTCAACAATGACCGACGCCAATACCGCCCGCGATAAGCGTGCACATCGCATGTTTCACCTCATGAACATGGACGGACCGATAGGCGGACCGCGCCCGACCCGGCCTCACGCCGCCTGGGGCGGAGCCGTCACTGGCGGGCGCCTTCCGCGAATTTCTGGATGGCCTTCGGCACGAACGCTGCCGCGAGGAAGTATAGGACAAGTTCGTTCTTTCCCTCGCCCGATCCCCAGCCGTGAACTTCGATGGCCGCCAGCGCCATCGCAACCAGCAGTGCCCCCAGCGACATCAATCGCACGGACGACGGATTTCCATTCTTGTCCGTGAACCATCCCTTCCTGTTGTCCGCAGCCTCGACCGCGTCGTCATCCGCGCTCGCGCCTTCCGCGAATTTCTGCAGCGCCTTCGGCACGAAGGCGGCTGCATCCCGAGACAACGGCCTCCCCCCGGTCACTCTCGATCGAGACATTTTCTAACTCGCATCGCCTCCTTCGGGTCCGGCCTTTTCGCCATCGACCGCTTTGTCGACTCGTCTGACGATGTATGCGGTCTGTTTTCGATAAGCGAACAGAAACATGACGACGAGAGCCACCCCGGCGATATACGGAGACCCGTCCACGAGCCAGGGGTAGCAGGGGCGTGAATCGGTCAAACAGGACGACGAGCAGGAGCAGAAGAAAAAGTGCGCAAAGCGTGCGGTACATGTTGTTTGTTTCGGAAAGCACGTCGATCTTCGGATCCGCCTTTGAGGCTTCGACAAATTTCTTATACTCGACAAAAGTGACGAATCGGACTGCCTTCAGAACGGGCGAAGATGGCACAAATTCGCTTATTGGCCGGTGTGCTGGCCCCCGGGCATTTCGGAACCGGCGACGCAGTGATGCCGGGCCTGGGTCGCGGCGTCGAACGCCCAGACACGCTGGCAGAACTGACGGCTATGAGCGATGCGTTTAGGCCCGAGGAAGTCCAGCACTTTACCGACACCGCGCGGCGGATTGGGGCCATATATAGCGATCCATCTGGAGACGCAGCGAGGCGGAACGGAGCGACACAGAATTCCTAACCACCGCCCAACGATACCTTTCCGGTCGACGGATCATACGTTACGGCCACGAGAACGCACTCCCCAGGATTGCTAATCGATCTCCTAGCGAACACTGGTAGATTCGTCCCCGTCCTTCTCCGCGCCGAAGGCGTAAGTAGACCATCCAAGCGCAATTTCACTGCCTCGGCCCCCAAACTATTGCAGAACAGGTAATCCCTATCGTGTGTGAGCCTTGGCCACTTGGGCTTCTCAGATCTCAGATCTTTTGCGGTCCCATTGAAATCGCATTCGAAACGCAAATAATGCGCTGTTCGTCGCCGCTGGGCGCGCTCCTGCGCCGGTTTTCCACGTTTCAGATGAGTAATCATGTTCAAAGCTTTCGTATGCGATCACCAGATTCGGACATACAGGTCGGATCACGCGATGCCGGGCGGGTTGGACCCGACTCGCACGAGACGCTTTCCGATATTGCCTCCCGCGAGCAGGTCGAGAAGCGCGCTTGGCGCGCGCCCCAACCCATCGACGATGTCCTCGTGATACCGGAGTTTGCCGTCCTTGATCCAACGCGCGAGTTGCAAGACGGCGGGATCGAATTCACGGTAGTAGTCGTGGACGATGAAATAGGAAGACGTTTGCGCCGCCGGCCAGACCCACGCCTGACCTGCCCCGTCATGGTCGTTGTAGTGGTGTGTGACGCCGACGCGCGTCACTCGCGCGCCGGGGTTCAACGTGTCGGCCACGGCCGCGGCGATGGGACCACCGACGTTGTCGTAATAGAGATCTACACCGCCCGGTTCGAGGCGGCGAATGGCCGCCGTCAGATCGGTCGTTGCGCGGTAGTTGATCGCGTCGTCGTAGCCAAATTCACGGACGAGAGCTTCGCACTTGCCCTCGCTGCTCGTCAGCCCGACGATCCGGCAGCCCATTATCTTGCCGATCTGCCCAGCCACTGAACCCACGTTGCCGGCGGCGCTTGAAACGACCATGGTCTCGCCGGCCCGCGGCGCAAGCTCCCGCAGGACCGAAAAATAGGCGGTCAGTCCGCCGATCCCCAATACGCCGAGGGCGGTCGAGATCGGCCCGAGGCTTGGATCGATCTTCCGCGCCCCATAAGGGTTGTTCACGTAATGCCCCTTGCCGTCGGCGATGGCGTGGCTCTGCCACCCGAAGAGATCGTTGACGATGTCTCCCGGCTGAAACTTTGGGTGGTTCGAAACGACCACTTCGCCCACGGCGTTCCCGAACATGACACCGTAAAGCGGCACGAGCTCAACGTTGCGCGGAGTCGGGTTCATCAATAGGCGTTGCTTCGGGTCGATCGACAGCCAGATGACACGAACCAGGAACTTACCGGCTGGCGGATGCGGCACGACGTCGTCGACCAACAGGAAATCGTCGGGCGAAGGAACGCCGGTGGGATGGCGCGCGACCAACCACCGGAAGTGGCGCTCGTCAAAGCCAACGTCCGCCTGCGCGACCATGATTTCGGAAACTTTGTTCTCCATCGTAATCCCCCGGCAGACCCCATCCCGTTGGATGGCACCAGATGTGGTATCGATCCGCCGCTAGATCGCGCAACAAACTAAGCCGGCATGAATTGAATTGACATCCCCACTGGGCGGAAGTGGAGTGCAACGCACGAGAGTCGTTCTAAACATCGGAGGAGCTTTATGACACGCCTATTTGCACGTTGTTCTCTGGTCGTTGCGGTCGCACTAGCGCCGTTCATTTGGTCGACACATCAATCTGCGGCCCAGGATGCCAAAAATACACTTCGCGTCGCAATGTACGCGAGAGCGGTGCCGCGCGGCGACACCTATGGAATTCAATACATCTTTCCAGGCAACTACTGGTGGGAAGCTATTTTCGACTCCTTCGTAAGGATCGATGACGCCGGGCAAGTTCTTCCCCATGCCGCCACGTCGTGGGAGGTCGTCAATGACACCACATGGCGGGTTACTTTTCGTACGGACCTGGAATTTTCCAATGGCAGCAGAAACACCGCGGACAATGTCGTAAAGATTTTCGATTTTCTGACGTCCGACAAGGGCGAGTCTGCGGGCATCATGCGCAACTTCAAGCTCGCCAGCTACAAAGCGGTCGGCCCGCAGACCATAGAGTTCGTCACGCAGAAGCCTGATCCGCTCCTTGTGCCGAAGCTTGCTGCGTTCTATCTCGCCGATATGACAGCCCGCGCGGACATGGGACCTGCGGACTTCGCTGTCCACCCGGTGGCCTCGGGACCGTATAGAGTTGGCAGCTGGACCGACCAGGAAATGACCGCGACGGTTAACGAAACGAGTTGGCGTCCGGGCAAAGTGGCGAACCTCAGAATCACCGTGGTGCCCGAACCCGCGGGGCGCGTCGCCGCGCTCTTGTCGGGTGAGGTGGATATCAGTGTCAACTTGGGACCCGACGATATTGCCCGCATTCGCGCTGCCGGTCATACGGCGGTAGTCGATCGCGCTCCCCAAGTGGTGGCCTTCGCACTGTTCACCGAAGACTTTGCCAACAAGTGGAACATGGGCGGAAAGACCCCGTTCTCGGATCGACGCGTACGCCAGGCCGCCAACTATGCCGTCAATCGCGAGCAGATTATCAAAGAGCTGTACCTAGGCACGACTACCTTGGCCAGTCAGCCAGCTACGCCGTCGGTTTTTGGCTACAACGCGAACGTTAGTCCGTATCCGTACGATCCGGCAAAAGCAAGGTCGCTTCTTGTCGAAGCGGGGTACCCGGACGGATTCTCAACCACGATGGAGACGACGATCAATTCGGCGTCCCGGGATCTTCTGCAGGTCGTCGCCGCCGATCTCGCCAAGGTTGGCATCAAGATCGACGTCCAGGTGGTTCCGTTCTCCGAGTGGTCGAAGAAGTTCAATGGCAAGAGCTGGCAAGGGGACATGACCAGTTTCCCGTTCTTCCATTCACCGGCGATGGACGCGTCAATTCCGTTCTCTCTGTATAACTGCACTGACCCACGAAAATTTTCTTGCGTGCCGGAACTCAGCTCGTTGATCGAAGACTCCAATTCGGAGATGGATCGAGACAAGCGATTGGTTCTCTTGCAGGAGCTGATGAAAAAGTCCAGCGAGGAAGCCCTTGCTCTCATGCTGATGAATGGCGCCGATATCAACGGCGTGGCGAGCCGCGTCAAAGGGTTTGCCAACTGGAACCGGGTCTTCCTCTATGAGAGGCTGTCAATCGAGTAGGAAGGGCCGCTTCTCGTCGAGGGTTTGAGCCGATTGTTAGGGCGTAGGATTGCGTCCGAAATTCGGCGAGGTGACGAATCATGGCGCTCAATCGCGGGCGCCATGATTCTACAATTTCGGCGGATCACACGACGCTCCCTGGCAAGAATTTCGACGGTGCGCGTCACTGCCGCGCCCGGCGGATCATCGGCGCGGTCGGCAATCGCTCGCGACAAAACGAGCGAGGGGCGCACCTCGATACAGGGCAGACAGGCGAATAGACGGGGGAGATGAGCCAATGAGCAAAGAAGTGACGGAGGTATTGCTTCGCCCGTCTGCGGTCGCCGCGGACGACCGTCACCGACGCTGGCTCTTGGTGAACCGGCCGAAGGGCATGCCGACGCTCGATGACTTCATGTTGGTCGACGACTTTGTGCCGCAACCGCCACCAGGAAAAATGCTTGTGCGCTGCATCTGGTTATCTCTCGATCCTTTCCAGCGCACCGCGATCAACCCATCGCCTCGCACCGCCGAGGCCGTGCCCCTCTACGGCGTGATGATCGGTGACATCGTTGGCGAAGTGTTGCTGTCCAATCACCCCGACTTCGAACCGGGCGACATCATCAACGAGATTCTCGGCTGGCAGAATTATGCGATCTCAGAAGGCCGCGGACACTACATCCACAATCCGTCGGGTGCCCGCAAAGTCGACCCCGCGCTCGGTCCGATTTCGACGGCCTGCGGAGTTCTCGGACGCAGTGGGCTCACCGCCTATTTCTCTGTGCTGCGGGAACTCAAGCCTCGCGCTGGCGAGACCATGGTCGTGTCTTCGGCTGCGGGTGCGGTCGGCTCGGTCGCGGGCCAGATCGGTAAGATCATGGGATGCCGAGTCGTCGGGCTTACGGGCAGCGACCGAAAGGTCGAGTACCTGA
>CAXXSU010000015.1:0-631285 GCA_963664465.2 Alphaproteobacteria bacterium
ACCGAGCAGTCGAAGGCATTATGCGATGGCAAGATCGATGCCTACGGTTACACCGTTGGCGTTCCCAACGCGGGCGTCTCTGTAGCCACCGACGGCTGCGGTGCGAAGATCGTCAACCTCAACAGCGGCGTCGAGAAGAAGTTGGTCAACGACAATGCTTACTATGCTTTCGCGAACATCCCGAAGGGCACCTATAAGACCACCTCGGCCGACGTCACCACGTTCGGCGTGATGGCCACGTTTGTGACCAGCGCCGATGTGCCCGACGATGTTGTTTATGAGGTTACCCGGGCCGTGTTTGAGAACCTGGACGATTTCAGGAAATTACATCCGGCATTCGCGAACCTTGATCCGAAGAAGATGGTTAAGGACGCGCTGTCTGCGCCGTTGCATCCCGGTGCTGCCAAGTACTACAAAGAAAAAGGCTTGATGTAGCGTCAACACCGTATGTGCCGGCACCCGCGAGGGTGCCGGCACATTCTTTTGCCCAAATTATCGGCTGGACATAAAGCCGGGAGGCCACGGTGGCAGAGGAAACACCAGCCGCGAAGTCAGACGAAGAACTCCAGCAAGAACTGGCGGATATCGAGTATACCGGCCGCAAAATGGGCCCGGCGTTGGCAGGTGTTGTCGCTACCATCGCCTTCGTTTGGTCACTGTTCCAGTTATGGATTGCGTCGCCCCTGCCGGGGGCGCTGTTTCTGATCGACGTTGAGAAGCGGGGCATCCACCTCGCATTTGCCCTCGTCCTATGCTTCCTGATGTTCCCGCTGTCGCGGCGTCTGGCGTCGCGGCGCATTGGCGTGTTCGACATTGCATTGGCTCTTCTCGCCTGCGGTTGCGCATTGTACTTGTGGGGCGCTTACGGCGGTCTTGTTGCGCGCCAAGGTATCTTGTGGCGGCCCGTGGTGTTCGGGTTCCAGGTGCCGTTTGAGTTGATCCTTGGCGGCCTCGGCATTCTCGTGCTGCTTGAGGCGACCCGGCGCAGCATCGGCCTGCCGCTGGTAATGGTCGCGACGACGTTTCTGGTCTATTCGGTGGCCGGCCCTGAAGTCGGGTACGTGATTACCGGTCTCGGGATCCTTTTCCTTACCATCGGCGCCAACGCAGCGTTCCGCGGGCGCCTTTATTTGGCTGTGCCCCTTTTGGTGGTCGGTGCGTTCTTCTTGGTATATGCGCTCGTCGGCGAAACGGCCCAGGACATCCTCGCCCATAAGGGAGTGTCGTTCACCCGCCTCATCGGCTACCAGTGGCTCGGCGGCGAGGCCATTTTCGGCATCCCGCTTGATGTCTCGGTCAGCTTTGTGTTCCTGTTCGTGCTGTTTGGCGCGCTCTTGGACAAGGCTGGCGCGGGCAAATACTTTCTCGATCTGGCCTTCGCCATGGTCGGGAAATATCGTGGCGGTCCCGCCAAGGCGGCGATCCTGGCGTCAGGAATGACCGGCGCCATTTCAGGCTCGTCGATCGCAAATGTGGTGACGACAGGCACTTTTACGATCCCGGTAATGAAACGGACCGGACTGCCCGCAGTGAAGGCAGGCGCCATTGAAGTTGCGGCGTCCACCAATGGCCAGCTCATGCCGCCCATCATGGGCGCAGCGGCCTTTATCATCGCCGAGTTCATCGGCCTTTCGTACTTCGAGGTCGTTGTCGCAGCGATCATTCCAGCGCTGACCAGTTATATGGCGCTTCTCTATATCTCACATCTGGAGGCACTGAAACTTGGGTTGAAGGGCCTGCCAAAAGCTGAAATTCCGCACTTCCTGTCGACACTGATCAGCGGCATCCACTACCTGATCCCCATCATCGTGCTGATCTATCTGCTGATGATCGAACGCTGGAGCGCCTCTAGCGCCATATTTTATTCGATCATCTGGATGATGCTGATCATTCTCGGCGCGCGCGTCATGCCCGAGCGATTTCCGCGTTCAATTCTGTCGGTGCCATTGGCAATTCCCGTGCTTGTCAGCACGCTGCTGCGCTGGGGCTTGGGGTTTAATGCGCTTGATTCAACTGTCTGGGGCCTCTTGGTTGCTTGCCTGGTCGTCGCCGGCATGGCGGCGGTTGCGCTATCCCAGGATAGGGCCAAGGCCAGCGGCGCGCTCATATCCGGGTTCATGGAGATCGGCTCCGGCATGGTCGCCGGCGCCCGTAACATGATTACCATTGGCGTTGCCGTTGCTGCCGCCGGCATTATTGTCGGTTCGGTGTCATCGACGGGCCTCAACAACGCCTTGGTCGGCGTGGTCGAAGCCATTTCCGGGGGCAACGTTTACATCCTGCTGATCATGACGGCGGTGCTGTGCATCGTTCTCGGCATGGGCCTGCCGACCACGGCCAACTACATCGTCGTCGCCTCGTTGCTGGCGGGGGTCGTAGTCGAGTTGGGAGCCGCCTCCGGCCTGGTGCTGCCGCTGATCGCGGTGCATCTGTTCGTCTTCTACTTCGGACTGATGGCTGATTCCACGCCACCGGTCTGCCTGGCGGCGTTTGCAGCCTCGGCAATATCCCGTGCCGACCCGCTGCAGACTGGCGTGCAATCGTTCCTCTACGACATTCGCACCGCTGTGCTGCCTTTCATCTTCATCTTCAACACCGAACTCTTGCTGATCGGTGTCACCAGTTTCTGGCACGGCCTCACGGTGTTCATGGTTTCGGTGATCGCTTTGTTCTGTTTCAGCTCGGTCACCCAGGGTTGGTATATCGTCAAGGTCAAGTGGTATGAGGGAATCCTGCTTCTGCTTGTAATGGTTGCTCTGTTCCGCCCTGCCTTGGTGATGGACCAGTTCTTCCCGGAATTCCGTGATATCGCGCTTGAGAGGTTCGTGAGCGGGGAGGACGGGGCCAAACCTGGATTCACGATCCGGCTCCATATTACCCGCGGCTCCGATTACGGCGACCGCCTCAAGCTTTACCGCATTGCCACGCCCGATTTACAGACCAACGACATTTTCGAACGCTATGGCTTGGCGCTCGCGCCGGCCGAAACCGAACGACGGAAGGGCAACTACGAGGTCACTGAGTTGCTGCCGCTCAGTCTAGCCGACCAAATCGGCGTTGAAGCGGGCGACTTCGTCACGTCCGTCGATGTTGAAGAAGTCGGGCAGCCGGCGAAGGAGTTAGTCTATCCCTTCGCGCTCCTGCTTCTGGGATTGGTGACACTTGGTCAACTCCACCGGCGACGGCGCGATCAGTTGGCCGGCGGGACCGAAACGGCGTAGGAGAGGTACGCCAGATGTACCAGAACATTCTTCTCACGATCGATCCCTCCGAGGAGAGCTCCTGGAAGAAAGCCCTTCCGACTGCGGTCGAACTCTGCAAGTCGTCCGGCGCCAAATTGTACATAATGGCCGTGGTGCCCGACTTCGGCGTGGGCGCGGTCAGTGCCTATTTTCCCGACGGCTACCAGGACGAGGTTATCGCCAAGACGAAGACCGAGCTCGAGGCGCTGGCAGCGAAGGCCGTGCCCAGCGACGTCAGCGCGAATGCAATCGTCATCTGCGGCACGATCTACGAAGAAATTCTCAATTCCGTGAAGGCGATCCGACCGGATTTGGTGGTCATGGCCTCGCATCGGCCGGAATTGAAGGATTATCTACTCGGACCCAACGCTGCTCGCGTGGTCCGCCACGCCTCCTGCTCTGTGCTCGTCGTGCGCGACTAGAGCGCACTCTTCCGACTGGACGTTGAAGACCAATCTCTCTGCGGCTATGCCCGTTTGGCAATGAGCCAGCAAAAATAGGCCCCGCCGACGCCTCCGGTGATGATGCCGATCGGTGCCTCCTGGGGTGCGATAATGCCGCGCGCGATTATGTCGACAACGACCAAGAATAGGGCGCCTGCTATTGCGCAAAGCGGCATTAGCCTCCGGTTGTCGCCGCCGACCCAGAATCTCAGGATGTGTGGCACGACCAGGCCGACGAAGCCGATTATTCCGGTTAACGATACCAGCACACTGGTCATCAAGGCCGTCAGGATGAGCACGGTCAGCCGCAGACGGGCGGTATGGATGCCAAGAGAATAGGCGCTCTCTTCCCCCATCATCAGTGCATTCAAGGCGCGGGCTTTCCAAATCAGCCAGATCGCTCCAACCAGGACCGCTGCCGTGGGAATCCAAAGGTGTTCCCAGCGTGCGCGGCCGAGCCCGCCCAACATCCAGAACACGACGGAATGCGAGGCCCGTTGATCACCGAGGAAGATCAGAAGGTTGGTTCCTGCCATGAGCAGGAAGGATATCGCCACGCCGGCGAGGATCACGCGGTCCGAGCGCGCGGCTCCTTCCCGTCCGAGGACGCCGACAAGAAGAGTCAGAGACAGGGCGCCGCCGATAAAAGCGGCAATCGGTAAACTGTAGATACCTGCAAACGTACCGAGGTGAGAAATCACCGCGACGGCGCCCAGCGCCGCACCGGCGGACACGCCCAGAAGGAAGGGGTCTGCCAGCGGATTGCGCGTCGTTGCCTGGAGCGCCGCTCCCGACAAAGCAAGGCCAGCTCCGGTCAGCGCGGCAAGAAGCACGCGAGGCAGCCGCAATTCCCAAATAATTCGCTCATGCGCTCGAGTCCAGTCTACCGTTACGGCATCCGGTATCACTTTGCTTAGCGTGACTTTCCAGACCGTCGCAATGTTGATATCGGTCACACCTGAGGCCACGCCGAGGGCCATCGCCGAAACTAAAAGGACAGCGATAATCAGAAAGATGGCCAGAACCCCAGAGTCTGGCCGCGCTACGATGGCGGAGTTAGAAGCCATTCGAATGATATGCCTTCGCTAGCTTTTCGATGGCCAGGATGTTGGCGGGGCCCGGTGTGATTTCACCATACTTCAACGGCAGATAACGGCGATGTTTGACGGCGTCGGTTTCCGACATGAGGGGGTGCGCCTCCAGGAAATCGATGAGACCCTGGCCGCCATCGCCGTAGTCGAGCAGAATTATGAACTCTGGGTTGCGATCGCCTACCGACTCCCAGCCGACGGTTCCCCAGCTCGTTTCAATGCCTTGCATGATGTTGACGCCACCGGCAGCCTCGATCAATGCAGTCGGCATCGCAAATCGGCCGGCGGTGAAGGGTTTCTCGTCGCCGGAATCATAAAGAAAGACGCGGACCGGCTCCTGTTTGCCTACGGCCGCTGTTATGCCGGCTACCCGTGCCTTCCATTTCTCAATCAACGCTTCCGCCTTTTCCGCAACTCCGAAGATCAGAGCAATATTGCGGACGTCGCCGTACAGTGTTTCCAGGGAGACGTCGGGCCTGTTCTTATCGAGATGAATGCAGGATTCTGTCAGGATATAGACCGGAATATTGAACGCCGCCAATGAGTCCGGCGTAACCTCGCCACCGGGGTTCATGCCGTAATACCAACCTGCAAAGAAAAAATCGGGATCGGCGGAAAGAAGGTTTTCAATCGTCGGATTCTTTGCTGCCAACTCTGGAAGATCACCGCGTGCCGCATCGAATTCGGGCGTCGTCTTGTACCAGCCGGTGATGCCAGTGAGGCCGACCAGATGCGGTTGCAGTTCCAGCGCAAACATAATCTCGGCCATGTTGAGATCGTGCACAACGGCACGCTGGGGCGCCGCTTCGAATGTGATCGGCACGCCGCAGCTCTCGACGGTGACCGGAAAATCCGAAGCCCGCGAGATATCGCTTAGAGCTGAAATCGAAATGGCACTCGCCAGTACGAGGGATAGACCGCGCATTAATGGTCCTTTCTTGTGCTTGAGATTGCAGGAAGTGATTCGGTGATGACGCGCAATGTTCCGCGGCGTTTATCGTGGTCAATGGTGGCGGCAACACCAAACACTTCTCGTATGATTTCAGGCACGAGGACATCTTTAGGGGTGCCCTCTGCAACCAGATGACCATGATGTAATATGGCTAGGCGGTTACAGAAGTGGGCCGCCAGATCGAAGTCGTGGAGCGAAACCATCACCGTCACGCCGAGGCGCCGTATAAGGGCCAGGACTTCGAGTTTGTGGCGAATGTCGAGGTGGTTGACCGGTTCGTCGAGGATGAGAGCTTGGGCGTCTTGGGCCAGGGCGCGGGCGATCAAGGTTCGTCTTTTTTCGCCTCCGGAAAGTGTCGAATAGTCGCGATCGGAATAGTCCTCAAGCCCGAGCCGCTCAATCGCATTGTCGACGACCGTCCGGCCACCGGGATCGCGACCCAAGAGTGCACTTACGTAAGCCGTGCGACCTGTCTCAACGATATTGCGGACGGTGAGGTGAAAATCAGGCGGACTCTCTTGCGGAACCGCTGCGACCAGGCGCGCACGTTTTCTGGCCGACAGCCGATTTATGTCGGTTCCGTCAATCCTGGCGACGCCTCGAGAGGGGCGCGATGCGCCATAGAACTGGCGCAGCAAGGTTGATTTTCCCGCACCGTTCGGTCCCAAAATTCCCAAGACTTCGCCCGGCTCGGCTCGCAGGGAGATGTCGTGGATGATTTCTTCCGCCCCGGCCGGTGTGTATGACAACCGCTCGGCTGAAAGCGCGATCATGATTCGCACCCGAACACGTGCGGGTGGGCAATGTTGCGCCCGCTACTCAGATGCCCGCGGCCTGGAACAGTCCTATTGGCAGATCGTCGCATGCGTCCACTCCCAGCGGAGCAGACGGGGCATCGAATTCGTCGTTCGAATGTGTCGATGGAATTGCATCGAGCCTCCTTCGGAACACCCCGTCCGGTTGACCAGAACAATGCTTCGGCAGGTTTCCTGGCTCGCGGGTCGGCGCTTCTATCCTCCTTCCCAGGCCATATCGCCTAGTGGTTTGCGGAAGAAGCTACCCGCTTACAGTTGCGGGGGCAGCCACGGAATTGGTCCCTGATGGGTACACCACACCGTGTTCCCTCTTAAGTTCAGCCGCGCTCTAAATTGGCTGAAACCAAAGCACTTTGAATATCTGATTTGATTGCACGTTGTGTCAATACAGTTCTGAGTGGAGGAGCGAGGCGGGCACAATGTCTTGAGTGCCCAGCCGGTCGATGACAGACTGATGCACGCAAGTGAACAGTGAGTTTCACTGGGGTTCCAGGCGAAAATGACCGACGACAAAAGGCATCACAGGTCGGTGCAAACACTTTCTCCCGAAACGCTAACTGCCCAGGCGATGGGGCGGATTGACGAGGTGACGCGGGCGCTCGTTCCCCCCGTGCATTTGTCCACGACCTATGAGCGCGATGCGGACGGCGGTTACCAATCGGGTCGCGGCTATACGCGACCTCACAATCCAACCTACGACGAGCCCGAAGAACTCCTTGCGACGCTTGAGCACGGCAGCGATTGCCTTCTACTGGCCTCCGGCATGGCGGCGGCGACAGCCGTGTTTCAGTCGCTGCTGCCGGGTGATCACGTGGTTGCGTCACGGGTCATGTACTGGGCACTGCGGACGTGGTTGATCGATTTCGCAATGTCCTGGGGTCTTAATGTGGAATTCGTGGACACGGGCAGCGCAGATGCGCTTGCCGCGGCGATGCGGCCCGGAGAGACACAGCTGGTCTGGCTTGAGACTCCAGCAAATCCAACTTGGGATATCACCGATATCGCGGCGGCCGCGGAGATCGCTCACACCGCTCGTGCCCGCCTCGCGGTTGACAGTACAGTGGCGACGCCCGTGCTAACGCGCCCGCTTGAGCTGGGCGCCGACCTAGTGGTTCATTCGGCCAGCAAGTATTTGAATGGCCATAGCGACGTGCTGGCCGGTGCGGTCGTGTGTTCGAAGCAGGATTCCTTTTGGCAGCGAATCCGCGCCTGGCGACGCGACGCGGGCGCCGTATTGGGTCCGTTCGAGGCGTGGTTGCTGCTACGGGGAATGCGCACGTTGTTCGTACGGGTTAAGCAGTGTTCTGAAAGCGCGCTTACCATCGCACGTCATTTTGACGGGCATCCTCGACTTTCCGCGGTCCTATACCCTGGTCTGCCGGCGCATCCCGGGCACGCAGTTGCGGCGCGCCAAATGACCGGGGGCTTCGGGGGCATGCTGTCGATTCGCCATAAGGCCGGCGAATCCGCAGCGGTCGCCACCGCGGCCCGGGTCGCTGTTTTCAAGCGGGCAACGTCACTTGGGGGTGTCGAGAGCTTGATCGAACACCGTGCGAGTATCGAGGGACCCTCGACCCCCGTTCCCGCCGACCTTTTACGCCTCTCCATCGGCCTCGAGAATCCCAGAGATCTGATTGCCGACTTAGAGCAAGCACTCGATCACGCCGTCGGGATCGGGCCTAAACCTGCCGCAAAGAACTCTCCGCAGGAGCTCGGTCTCGAAGTGGCAGGCGAGCTGAACGATAAAATAGTGGTCCGGATCAAAGAGCTGTTGGAAACGAAGATTAGTCCGCTTTTAGCCGATAGAGGTGGTGATCTTATCTTTCAAGATTTTACCGAAAGCATCGTCAAGCTCCGGATCGTCGGATCGCCCGGAGCTTCGGTTCCGATCAGGGCTAGCATCGCGAACATGATCCGTCATTACGTGCCCGAAGTTGTAGATGTCGAAATCGTCGCTGCACCTGCGGACGCCGACGGCGCTCGACGGAGTAAACGCGGCGGGTCGCTCTCTGACCGTGTGCAAGTCGTTCTCGACGAACAGATTAACCCCGCCGTAAGCGATCACGGCGGTTTCATCAAGTTGGTGGAGGTGAAAGACGATACCGCTTACATCCAATTCGAGGGCCGTTGCCAGGGATGCGCCATGGCGCATGTGACGCTGAGGCAAGGCGTCGAGCTGATGCTCAAGGAACAAGTCCCCGAGATTGTTGCGATCGTCGACACGACCAACCACACCGATGGTACCGATCCCTATTTTCAAACCAAAAAAGGCCCCGCGTAGGTTAACTCCGATCGCCCGGTTGAAAGCGCGGGTCAGTCGCGCTCAGCAGTCATGATCTGTTTGTGCAAACCGCCGAGGGCACACCCGACCGGCAATCTGACCGGTTGACCGGCGATCTGCCGCTAGCGGCAGCAGATCGCCGATTGGCATCTGAGGGCCGGGCGGACTATAAGGCGCGCATGGTAGGCCGGCTGACAGACATAAAAATTCGCTTCGTTGCCGAGCAAGACCGCATGCTGATGCGCCTCGCGGCAACCGAGGGAGATGAAGTCCGCCTTTGGCTGACCCGGCGATTCGTCGAGCGTTTCTGGGACGGTGTTGTGCAGACGCTGGAAAACTATCCGGAGATTAGGGCACAACTGGCGCCGCACGCACGGGGCGCGATCCTGTCATTCGAGCATCAGCAGGTGGCTCAGTCGGGTGTGGTCAGAGAAGTCCACGACGGCACGAGCGGCAAGAGCGCACGCGCCGTGAAGGGTCGGGCAGGGGCGTCACAATCAGCAGGTGGTGACGCCGACGCTTTGGACGTGACAGGCCCCGCGATGCTGGTGATTGGCGCGCGGTTTCAACCAGTCAAAGGACGGCTAACGAAGCTGACGCTGCGCACCGATGACGGCAAGGACGTGACGGTCAATCTCAACAAAAACCTACTCTATGGCCTGTGCCATATGTTGATTAGTGGGCAGCGTCAGGCCGAATGGAACCTGGAGCTTGGATTTGGCGAGGCTGCCTCGCCGCCGCCGGAAGAGGTCGTCGTGCATTAAGACGCAGCGCTGCGTCCTAGCTGACGTTCCTCATTGCGCCCATGAAAAACTCCTCAAGATCAGCGATCGTCTCCCTGTCCTCATAAAGAACGGATCGTGCATCCGCCATGCGCTGCGATATGTCCGCGCGCCGTTCGCTATCGCCGCTGAGACCTATTGCGAGCTGAATATATGCGTCGCGGTCGGCGGCGACGGTCTCGGTGATCTCCATGCGCCTGAACCAGGCCGCGGTCAGCCGGCTTCTGGTAAATGGGCCCGGCAAGGTTACGATTGGCGTTCCGGTGGCGATCGCTTCAAGGCTGGTTATGCCGCCGCCAAAGTGAATCGGGTCGAGCATCACGTCGGCGGCCGCAATGGCATCGAGGAAGTCTCGGTTCGGGAGGGCCGGGAGGAAGCGTATGCGATTGGCGACATCGCCGGCCGACTTTGCCAGACGTTGGCGCAGCGCCTCCGTAAGCGTCGGGCTTCTGCCTTCCAGCAGGTAGACGAGCCCGCTGCCATCCTGTCTTAGGATGTCGGCGATAATCGCGTCGAATTCAGGGTGAAATTTAAAAGTACTCTGCGGGCAAATATAGACATGCTGCCGAGCCGGCATGCCGAAATCCTCGCGTAGCTTGGTTGCCGCCTGCCAGTCGGGCGAAGCCAGATACATCGAGAGCCCATCGAGGCGTACAAGCTGTTCGCTGAAATCGGCGTCTGCGTCATCACGTTCGATAAGCCGGCTCGAAACGAAATAGTCGACCGTATCGATGCCCGTTGTCATCGGATGGCCCCAGGTAACGCACTGCACCGGCGCGAGTCGGGCAAACGCGAGGAAGTAAGTAAGCGGCTCCATACCGATGTCGGGATAGAACACGATATCTGGTTCGCCTTCTGCGATCTGCGCTCGCGCCTGTTCAACATCGAGCGGAAGGGCGACGGCGAGCGATGCCGACTGTCCGAGTTCTTGTGCGAATGCATCGAACTTGCTGCCCGCGAGGTAGAGCTGTACCTCGAACGCGTCACGATCCAGGCTGCTTACATAGCCACCGAACAGTCTGCCAATCGTGTGCTGGTAGAGGTGGCGTGACACAAAGGCGATGCGAATTGGACCGGGCCGGCGTTCGCGACCATCGCAGTGAGCCGCGGTCAGGGAAAGCGTCGGAGAGGCTGTTCTATAAATACGGGCAATACGTTCCTGATTCGGACGCTCATCGACCCCGTGATAAACGCTGCCAAAGTTGGTGATGCCGACGTCGCTCCATGGATGGGGTATTGATAGAGGCTTTTCTTCTAGTTCGGCCAGGCCAGATTCCCAAGACGCGCGTAGCGCCTCGAGCTGTCCGTCGCCTGGCATGATCTTTGGCAGCGCAATCGCCATCCGCATGCGCATCCCGTCGCTCGGTTGCACCGCCATGACACGCGAAAATCCTTCCAGTGCGCCATCATAGTCGCCTTCTTCAAGCCTCAGACTTGCCAGGTTGTTGAGTGCCAGCGGGTTGTTTGGTTCGATATCAAGCACCGCCTCGTAGTGGGCCGCGGCAGCGGTGTTGTCGCCGGTCTCCGCCATGAGCTTGCCAAGATTGATCTTTGCCGCGACATGATCGGATTTTATCTCAAGAGCTTGCCGATAGTGAGCGATTGCTTGGCTGTGCTGGTCGAGCGCTGCCAGCGCATTCGCAAGATTGACGTAAACGTCCGCGACCGCCGGATTATAAAGCAGTGCTGACTGGAAGCAGGATATAGCCTGCTGCGTATCGCCGATTGCGAGTTTTAGATTGCCCAGATTGTTCCACGCCTCGACGTATGCCGGCTGACATTCCAGTGCCTCTTGATAGGCTTGCTCCGCTTCCTCCTGCCTGCCGTCGGCAACGCTTGAATCGGCAGCCTCGCGAATCGTCTGAGCACGGGAAAAAACCGAGTCCTGCGCGCGCAGAACATCGAAGCGGCGCTGCCACTCGTCGGCCTCATCGCTTATACCGGCAGCGTCGCATACCAGCATGAGCGCGCCCGCCACTTCGGGCGCTCGCGGCAGCAGCGTCGCGGCGGCTCGCAGACGCTCTAAAGATTTCGCGAGATCGCCGCGCCGTAATGCCACGCCACCAGCGAGAAATAGCGCTGCGCCATACTCCGGCGTCGTCTCCTGGACGCCGAGGCAAATCTTGAGCGCCTCATCGAGTCGATTCTGGCGAAAGTGTTCCGCCGCGTCGGCCATCTCGCCGGTGAAGTCGAGAGGTGTTGGAATTAGATTGTCGGCCCCGGGCAATGGTGTGGCTCTCCGGTGAGGCGGCGCTGCGCAAGCCTATCATGGAGATTTGCACGCTCACTACAGCAAAGGTTGGTACGGGTCTTGCGCGGTGAGTGTCGACAGCGGTATTAGCACGACTTCTGGAGTTGGCGCGGAACAAGGCGAATTGAGCGCCGCAAGCTGGCGGACTGAACATGCATGAACGAAAACGCGTACTCGTAACGGGTGGTGCTGGGTTTCTTGGCTCGCATCTCTGTGAAAAATTGCTCGAAGATGGCCATGAGGTTCTGTGCGTGGATAACTATTTCACGGGCACCAAGGACAATTTATCGGGTGTCATGGACAATCCGCATTTCGAGTTGATGCGTCACGACATTACATTCCCGATCTATGTTGAAGTCGATTTCATTTACAATTTGGCTTGCCCAGCGTCGCCCATTCATTATCAGTTTGACCCGGTGCAAACTGTAAAAACTATCGTCCACGGCGCAATCAACGTGCTGGGTCTCGCCAAACGCGTCAAAGCGACAACTTTTCAGGCATCGACAAGCGAAGTATATGGCGACCCGGAGGTTCATCCTCAGACCGAGGACTATCGAGGCAACGTCAATCCAATCGGCCCACGCGCCTGTTACGACGAAGGTAAACGCTGCGCCGAGACGTTGTTCTTCGACTACCACCGGCAACACGACCTACCGGTGAAGGTGGGCCGGATCTTCAACACTTACGGCCCCCGCATGCATCCTAATGACGGGCGCGTGGTTTCCAGCTTTGTCGTGCAGGCGTTACGCGGCGATCCGATCACCGTCTTTGGTGATGGGAGTCAAACTCGCTCTTTCTGCTACGTCGACGACATGGTCGAGGCAATCCGACGCTTTATGGCAACCGATGCTTCGGTCACCGGTCCGATGAACTTAGGCAATCCTGAGGAAATAAGTGTCGCTGAGCTCGCTCGGACGGTTGTCGATTTGACAGGGTCCCGCTCGAAGATTGTCATGAAGCCGCTACCGGTCGACGATCCACTGCGCCGGCGTCCCGATATTTCAATGGCGGAGCGGTTACTCGATTGGCGCCCTTCAACCGCGTTGTCCGACGGCCTGAAATCGACAATCGCCTATTTTGAGAAATCGATAGCGGAAGAATGATCGGCGTCGTGTGACGTGCCTGAACGCTTCATGATATGAAAGCGTCTCAGAATTACGTTTCTTCGTTTCATATGCCGGTTCAATGAGATTTGTCGTTTCGATAGCTGCTCTGGTGTTTGCGCTGGCTGGGTGGCACCGTGCCGCAGCTCACGAGTTCAACGTGGGCGCGATACTCGTCGAGCATCCGTGGGCCCGCGCTTCCATCGGCGCAGCCCGTAGCGGCGCTGTGTATGTCACGCTGGTCAATAATGGAGATCAACCCGATCGCCTGATTGCCGCCTCGACGCCAGCCGCCGCACGCGCAGCAACTCACACACACTTGGTTCAGGACAGCATCGTCAGGATGCGACCTGTAGGTGCGATTGATATTGCCCCCGGCGAGCCCACAGTCCTTGAGCCTGGCGGTCTGCATATCATGCTGACCGGCCTGAAAAGGCCCCTCGAAGAAGGTACGCTGTTCTCGTTAGTTCTCGAATTCGAGGACGCAGGACAAGTAGAGATATTGGTGATCGTCCAGGAAGCGGCGGCGATGGAGCCGGAGGAAGCGCCGACGAGTGGCGGCCACAAGCACGGGGCGCATCGTAGGGTGACCGGCAGCGGCACCGCGCTGGCGCAGGTCCAGCTACAATGCCTACTTTAGGCGGAACTTATTGATCGATTTTGAAATCTCGGTGGCCATCGCCGCGACTTCGCGTTTGGGATGAAATCCGGCGAGCACCGCGTCAGATAAAGATTTCAGAAGTTTCAAATCTCGTGGGTTCGGTCGGCGAAAGGTTTGCTCGATCGAATCCGCAACGTCGATCAGCGTCCCACAAAGTTCGCTGACGTGATCGAATCGCGTGCCGCCGAGCCGTCGCGCGATGTCCTTAGCCACGAATGACAGGCGCTGAATATGTTCAAGTGTCTCGCTATTGGGCCGCCTCTTGTTCTCGTAAACCGGCAGGATGAGACCTACGAGGAAGGCAACTTGATAAGCATGGCGCGATAACTTCTGATCGTTGACTTTAAACAACGCTTCGTCGATCTCGTCTTGCAGCGCATCGAAGTCGACAATTTCGCCATTGGCCTTAGTACTCAACGTATTTGGAACCTCGATCAAGGGTATTTCGGTTTCCTCCCGTTCGGGGTCATCGCGCCGATCTGGGCCCACATAATCTGAGGTGACCGAAAACGGCTTGCGACGTTTGACGAGCGACAACATCCGGTCCATCAATTTGCCGGGTGAAATGGGTTTGATTAGCAGGTCGTCGGCACCGCTGTTTGAGACCCTTGCGACAATTTCCTGCGTCGGCTCCCATGTTGTCATGATTACCGGCACAAATGGGTTGTTGCCAATCTTGTTATGCCGAAGGTCGCTGACGAGTTCGCAGGTGTCTCCGCCGGGCAGTTCCGTGTCGAGGACCATGAGGTCAGGCGGATAACGCGTTATCGCTTCGACTAAGTTATCGAAGCGAACGAAGTCGTGCGACCTTTGAAATCCCTCGTTGACGAGCGCGTTTCTAAGCGGCTGGAGCAAGTAGTTGTTGTGATCTCCGAGGTAGATCTCAATGTCGGCTCGCCATAGATTCAATGTCGGCTCGCCATTTTTGGTCGACGCCGCGCATCTCAGTTCTGGCCCCACATAGGCATTGGATCGTTCTCGCCCGCAGCTAGTTCCGAGTATTTGTCCGCCGCATCGGGGGCCGAACGCGTCAAATACGAGCAGTCGCGTTCCATCATGCGGTTCGTATTCATACACACGGCGGCTATCGTCCTACCAAGGATTGTCATTCTTTATCCGTAGTTTTTCTTTGCTTAACTATATCTTCCGCTAAAAACAAGATTGTAATGGATTTATGGTGAACGTGTGGCCACGTGGCCAATGACCAAGATCACAAGCCGATGAATATTATAACGAATATTGATATCAGGAGTTGACGCAGAAATTGTGCTTATGCGCGGAGCACGGCTATGCCAAGGGTTTCATTGACTTTTGAGCCACTCATGCGTTCGAGCATGCCATCGCGAATATCTGCATCGACGTGGGTATGCCCCGGGATATCAGCCTCGAGTCGCTGGCGATTCCATCTCGTGCCAGCAGTTGGACCGAAGATCTCGGCTCGCATGTCACAATCGATACCGACGATGTCGAGGCCTCTGGACGCAAACAGGCGCGCGGCCTCGGCGCCGATCAGGCAGTCGATCCGGTGACGATGGCGACGCTCATGCCGCGTCTTCAAAGACGGGGATCAGTCGCTCACGGTGATCGCTGATCCAACGCGCAATATCGTCGAGCGTTTCATCTACGCCGCGTGAGGGCGACCATCCTGTTGCCTCGTGTACGCGGGTGTTTTCACTGACGTACCAGGGAATGTCGGCCTCGCGAATATTGTCGTCGTTGCCGATTTCCAACTGGCCGCGCGACAGCGCCGCGCATTTCTCCGTCAACTCCTTCAAAGAGACGGCGTTGGCTGCCCCGCCACCGACATTGTAGACGCGCCCGGCATGTCTCTCGGGCGCCGCGAGCTGGCTGCACAACAGATCGAACAGATCATCGACGTGCAGAATGTCGCGAACCTGGAGGCCGTCATAGCCCATGTAGTCGAGTTTACCTCCCAGCAGATGCCGTGCAGCCCACAGCGTGACAAAACCCTGATCTACTTTGCCCATCTGCCATGGACCGGCAAGCACGCCGCAGCGATTGACGATCGTGCGAATGCCGTACATCGCTTGATATTCAGCGATCAGCAACTCGGCCGACAGTTTGGTCGAACCGTAAAGCGTGCGCGAACCGGATAGCGAAAAATCTTCGGAAATTCCTTGCGCCGACCAACCTTCACCGGCGGCCTCAGGCGCCAACCGTAAGCGATTCTCAGATGGTTCTAGTGGCAGAGCCCGTAGCGCATCGATCGGATAAACGCGGCTTGAGGATAAGAATACCAAGTCGCCGCCATGCTCTCGCAGATGTTCCAAACAGTTGACGGCGCCCATAAGATTCGTTTCGACCAAATAGCGCGAACCGCCATTGTAGCCGGCATGGACCGACGGCTCGGCCGAGCATTCGATCAACAGATCGACGGCACCGACCTTCTCGAAGATTTCAGGCGTGCGCACGTCGCCCTTCACAAACTGGATGCCAGCCGCTTCGAGCCGGGGCAGGGAAAGCTCGCTTCCGCGGCGGTGGAGGTTGTCGAGTGCAATTATTTCTGTCGTCGGACGCTCGCGTTTGAACGATATGGCGAGCGAAGATCCCACGAACCCGGCACCTCCCGTTACCAGTATGCGGTTATGGCTCATGATCGCGTCAGGGAAGTGCAGTCGCCGCCAAGGGACGTCTGCTCCATGCGCCCTTCCCGTAGCGACCACCACGCGCCAACCTCTCTATAAAATGCGTAAAAGAGATAAATAAGACTAGGGTCCGGACCCATTAAGGGGATTCCCAAAGCGGGGCTGGCATGATTCATTGTTTCCAGCGAGGAGGCGATGGAAATGTCGGATTTCTTTTGGTTTTCGGATGCGCAATGGGCTCGGATTGGGCCGCTTTTGCCGACGGATACGCGCGGCATGGCGCGCGTTGACGATCGCCGGGTGCTGAGCGGGATCGTCCATGCCCTGAGGAATGGCGGGCGCTGGGCCGACTGTCCGCGTGAGGTCTACGGACCGAAGAAGACGCTCTACAACCGCTTTGTACGCTGGGCGGAGCGCGGCATCTGGGAACGGATATTCAGCGCGCTGGCGGGCGGCGAAGACGCCCCCGACCGGCTGTTCATCGATTCAACCTGCATCAAGGTTCATCGCTGCGCCGGCGGCGGAAAAGGGGGGCCTTGGCCATGGCATCGGCCGCACCAAGGGGGGCCGCAACACCAAGCTCCACGCCTGGGATGCGAAAGGCAGGCCCCTCGTCCTGCTCCTGACACCAGGAAACGTCCATGATTGCAAGGTCGCCCAGCCGTATCAATGCCGCCCGCCGCCGAACTCGTCGCCGACAAGGGCTGACAGCAAAGCCCTGCGCGACTGGCTGGCAGAACGTGGAACCACGGCCGTCATCCCACCGCGCAAGAACCGCAAGGTCCAATACCATTATGACAAGACCGTCTACAGGCAGCGCAACCCATCGAGCGCATGTTTTGCCGCCCAAGGACTGCCGTATAGCCACCCGCTTCGACCGCAACATCAAAAACTTCATCGCCCATCGCCCTTGCCGCCGCCGTCATCTGGTGGCTGTAATGAGTCCGGACCCTAATGAACGCAATCATGACGCCTGTTTTTCAAATCCGGCATAAGCCTATCAGCCCGTTGACGAAGTCTTCCCTGGACGAAGTCCATGGCTGATTCTCTGGTGTCCTGGCCTGAAGGGGGGTTCGCTGATGGCGATGGGACAGCAGAAGGATCGTCAGGGGGACTTGATGGTGAGCTGGTCGGAGATGCCGCCTCGCCTGGTCAACTCGTCGCCGACGGCTTCGCCAGGCGGTCTGCCAGCCCTATTAGGGCCTGGGGGCGCCTTCGGTGCCACCCGGGCGCTACTTCCGTATGCACCTGGTGGGCACTTCGAGGGTATCAAAGCGTGGGCCGCTGCGCTACGGGAGTTCCTGCTGGCTGCCGGCATTCCTGGCTGACGGACGTGGAAGTCCACACGGCGGTTTGACCGTCATCGCCGAGGCGGGTCTGGTGAAGGGCGCGCAAGAACCGCCACGCGGCGGTCCAATACGGGCATTATGATGCTGGAGCGCTTGGCCCAAGACACCCACGGCTGAGGACCTGGCCGTCTAGCAGGCAGCAGGACTGGGCAGGAGCACCCCGAGGCCATCGCCAAGATGAAGGACGGCACCACGCACCTGGCCTACAAGCCCGCATGATCTTTTGCCGCGCTTCAAGGGAGGCTGGATCCGGCCGTATAAGCCACCCGGTTGGCTTCGACCGGCAAGCCATCAGAAACGGAAACTTCATCGCCAGGGAAGCAATCGCCCTTGCCGCCCACAACCTCGATCGCCGGTATCATCTCGGGGCCGCGAGAACGTGGCTGTAATTCACGTCGCCGGCCACAACCTATCGTTGCTGCGCCAACTCATGAAGGCCGTGGCGCAATGCTTATGACGTCCTGTCATTTTCGAAAAATCCGGTCAATGACGCCTTTTTCAACGGGCTGCTATGGGCACCTCTAAGAATTGGTGAGTTGCCGGAGGATATTGTTTAACTAGGCTGTCACCAGCTCCAGCCATGCCGGAGCCGAGATTTTCGGGGTCTTCCACGCTCCAATTGAGTTATTTCCGCTTCAAGACCGTCCCCAGGCGGTCTTCTCCTCCGAGTATCGTCACACGGCCGCCGCGAGACGCTCCAGTTGGACCAGGCGGCGCATGTTGTAGGCGAGGTTCTTCAACCCGATCCGCGCCTTCGCCCGCACCAGCCCGACACTACGCACCAGCGTCCCGCCCATGTCGTTGCTCTGGGCCCCGAAGACATGCTCGACGCGGACCCGAACCGACGAACGGGTCTTGTTGCCTTGCTTCTCGCGCTCGCTCAACGGCTTGTTGCGGCGGCCCTTGCGATGGATCCGGCTCCGCAACCCCTTCTCCTTCAGCGACGCCTCGATCTCCGCCGAGCGGTAAGCGCTGTCCGCCCACACACCCAAAGCCGTGTTGTCCCCATCCAGGATATCGTCGAGGACTTGGCTGTCGTGCTCCGCCGCGTCGCTTACATGATAGCGCCGCACCAGCTTGTGCCGACGGTCCACGTTGACATGGTTCTTGTAACCGTAATGGCTCTTGCCGTGCTTCTTGGTCCACCGCGCCTCGACATCCTTTTGGCGCCGCTTTGCCGGCTTGTCCTCCCAGCCTGCCGGCGTCTCGCCCGCCTTTATCCGCGCGTTCTCCTCGCGGCTGTTGCGCTGTTTGGGTACCGCCACAATCGAGGCGTCGATGATCTGGCCGCCCATCGCCAGATAGCCCTGATCCTTCAGGTAGCCATCGAACGTCTCGAATAAAGCCTCGATCACGCCAGCTTGCGTTAACTGTTCGCGGTACAGCCACACCGTCTTGGCGTCGGGAACCCGGCCCTCTAGACCCAACCCCAGAAATCGCATGAACGACAGGCGGTCACGGATCTGATGCTCAACTTGGTCGTCCGAGAGATTGTAGAGCGCGCACAGAATGATCGTCTTGAACATCACAATCGCATCCCACGGCTTGCGTCCCGCCCGCGATTTGCGCACCTTGTCCGCACGCCGCCACACCGCCTCAAGACGGGCGCGCAAGTCCTCCCACGGAACCACCCCGTCGATCTTCAAAAGCGGCTCGTTCTTGGCGTCAAGACCGGAATACCGGTTCCCAAGATCGAAAAACCCCATCTGACCCATCAACCACGCCTCCCGCTATCAACAAATCGTCAACCCGATTCTAAATCGACGACGCCCGAAAAAGGAGAATTTTTAGAGGTTCCCGTAAGAAACGTTCCCTGAATTTCAAGAGGTCATGGTGCCCGTGTGGCAGCATGTAGCTGCGGTGCGAAGGCCTCCAAAACGAAGTCTATTTTGATGTAGGCGCGGTGGAATGGCCTAGGATTCGAGCCCAAACTTTTCGAAGCGCCTGTTGAATTTCGCGAGCTGACCACCAGAATCCAGTAGGCGATGAACACCAGTCCAGGCCGGATGGGTCAATGGATCGACATCGAGCTTCAACGTATCGCCCGCTTTGCCCCACGTGGTACGCGTTTGATAGGTCGTCCCGTCCGTCATCTGCACGGTGATTTCGTGATAGTCCGGGTGGATGTCTTTTTTCATTGCTGCAAATCCGCCATTGAACAAGCGGGGGCTCTATAGCTCAGCAATCTAATTATTGCAAGATTTTGCCAACCAGCGAGGCGCCTGAAAACGGTGCGGCGGAAACACCGTCTTCCTTGTCGCAAAAATCGCGCACTGTTATACCCGCCGATCCGCTCGCCGCGCGCGGCGAGCGGCAGGAGAAATACGTAAATGCGCTTTTTCGTGTTTGTAACCAGCGTAGCAGGCGGCCACTCGGTATGGGCCACAGCGGACGGAGGCGATTAACGTGTCGTATACGGCCGACGCTCCAGCCATTGAAAGTGGCGAAAACAAAGTCCCGCGCCAGCGGGATCTTCGCGTCCTTCGGCCGCTGCTTGGGTATCTCAGACCCTACCGATCTGCGGTTGTTGGCGCGCTCATTGCGCTCGTTGTCGCTGCGGCAACGGTTTTGGCAATGGGCCAGGGGTTACGCGCCCTCATTGATAGGGGATTTCGCGGTGGTGACGAACAGTTGCTCGACCAGGCATTGTTGGTGTTGCTCGCCGTCATCGTGGTTCTTGCGTTGGCGAGCTACACACGATTTTTCCTAGTTTCCTGGATCGGCGAACGCGTAGTGGCCGACATCCGTCGCGCCATATTTCAACACATCATAAAGCTCAGCCCCGGTTTCTTTGAGATAACCAGGACCGGCGAGGTGTTATCGCGATTGACGACGGATACCACGCTCTTACAGGTCATCATCGGCAGTTCGGTTTCAGTAGCTCTACGCAACATGTTGCTGTTCGCTGGTGGCACAGTCATGTTGGCGGTTACGAACCCACGGCTGACTGGCCTCGTATTCCTCTTCGTACCCTTCGTCATCGCACCGATCATAATTTTCGGCCGCCGTGTGCGCCGCCTTTCGCGCGCATCCCAGGACCGGCTTGCTGACGTTGGCGCGTTCGGGACGGAGACGCTCAATTCCGTACACACAATGCAGGCTTTTACGCATGAGGCGATCGACTACGAGCGCTTCACCGGCCACGTTGAGCGCGCCTTCGGTTCGGCGATCGAGCGCGTTCGCGCCCGGGCGATGCTGACAGCGCTCGTGATTATGCTGGTATTCGGTGCCGTGGGTACGATTCTGTGGATGGGCGGACAAGACGTGATTGCCGGTCGGATATCGGCTGGCGAATTGTCGGCGTTCGTATTCTATGCCGTCATCGTCGCCGGCTCCGTCGGCGCGATATCGGAGGTATTGGGAGATTTGCAGCGCGCCGCCGGGGCGACGGAGCGGCTGCTGGAATTGCTATCGACGCAGCCTGACATCGCCACACCGGAATCTCCTCTGGAATTGCCGGATCCTCCGCAGGGCCGCGTCGTTCTTAAGGGGGTCAGCTTTTCTTATCCCTCACGGCCGAACACGCCGGCGCTGGTTGACTTCGATCTGGATGTTGAGCCTGGCGAGACAATCGCACTCGTGGGACCGAGCGGCGCAGGTAAGTCGACCGTATTTCAGTTATTGCTCAGGTTCTACGATCCGCAGGACGGTTGTGTCATTGTTGATGGTATCGATGTCCGACATGCGGATCCCGCCAAGCTTCGCGCGCGCATCGGGTTGGTCTCCCAGGATCCGGTCATATTCTCAGCCGATGCTGCAGAGAATATCCGCTACGGCCGGCCAGATGCAGATGACTCAGAAGTGCGTGCCGCGGCGGAAGCGGCAGCTGCCACCGAATTTCTCGATCGGCTACCGGATGGATTTAATTCGCATCTCGGTGAGCGGGGCGTGCGGTTATCTGGTGGTCAGCGCCAACGCATTGCGATTGCGCGCGCAATCCTGCGCGACCCTACACTCTTGCTTCTGGATGAAGCGACCAGCGCGCTTGATGCGGAATCAGAACATCTCGTCCAGCAAGCCCTCGAGCGTCTGATGGCGAATCGGACGACGATTGTCATCGCGCATCGGCTTGCGACCGTGCTGATGGCGGATCGAATTGTCGTCTTGGATCGCGGGACTGGTGTCGCGCAGGGCAGCCATGCCGAGCTCATAGAACGGGGCGGATTGTATGCGCGTCTCGCCGAACTGCAATTCAATCAAGGCCAGGCACTGAGTGCGGAGCCAGACGCCGCCGCCGGCTAACGCTGCGTCAACTTGAGCTCTATGCGCCGGTTGCGCCGCAAGGCAATTTCATCGGTGCGGTCGTCAATCGGTTGATGCTCACCAAATCCTGTCGCCGCCAATCGCGTCGCGGGTATGCCATGGCGTATCAGAAATCGCACGACCGAGATCGCGCGCGCCGTCGATAATTCCCAGTTTGAAAGGAAGAGTTCGTTGCTGATTGGTACCCTGTCGGTATGCCCATCGACCCGCAGGATCCAGTCGATTTCCTGCGGAATGCGCTCAGAAATGTCGATCAGCGTACGTGCTAACTGGGCGAGTTGCGGTTCTCCAGCCAATTCGATCTCGGCCGATCCCGACTCGAAGAGAACCTCTGACTGGAAGATGAACCGATCACCGACGATTTGAATGTCGGGGCGGTCGCCAAGCATCTCGCGGAGCCGCCCGAAGAACTCGGATCGATAACGTGCGAGCTCCTGGACCTTGCGCGCCAGTGCGACGTTGAGCCGCTTGCCAAGATCGCTAATCTGCGTCTTTTGTTCGCGATCGAGCGCCTCGGAGGCCTCAAGTGCCGCATTGAGTTGCTGCATCTGCGCCCTGATTGCGGCTATCTGGCGATTGAGCAAAGCGACCTGTGCTTTTGCTGCGACCGAAATTTCCCTCTCGGCGAGGAGATCCTGATCGCTGGATTCTGCACGTTGCATCATGGTCTTCAGATCCCGTTCAAGCTGATTCCGCAACGCAGTCATCGCCAAGATATCTTGTTGCAATTCGGCGAGCTGATTGAGTTGAAGCGTAATCATCTCCTTGTCGGCATCAATATTCTCGAGCGCTTCATCGAGTTGCGCCAGAAGTGCCGTTCGCGCCGCTTCCGCCCGCTCATTGCGCGACTGTAATGTCTCGACCGTTGCGGCAAGCGTGTCACGTAACGTGCGCAATTGGGACAATTCAGCCGCAAAGTCGTCACGGTCGGTTAGCGTGCTCTGCAGCTCTGCAGACAGCTGGGTTAGACTCGAGCGCAGGTCGATGTTGGACTGACGTTCGAGATCCAGCATGTTGGCTAGCTCAGCGACCTCCAGGTTCAAGCGCTCCAGCGCCTCGTCGCGACCGGTTATCGCTTCGCTAAGATAGAACTGCGCGACGACGAATATCATCAGCAGAAAAATGATGACCATGAGCAGCGTCGCGAGGCCGTCGACAAATCCGGGCCAGATATTGACGCTGCTGCGGCTACGGCGGGTTATAGCCATAATTGGATTCGTTCAGGCGCCCTTCGGCTCACCGTCTTCGGCCAACGCCGCGATGGTCCGTGCGAGCAATCGAATTTCGCCGCGGACTTCTCCGATGAGTTCTTCCCGTCCTTTCGGAAGATCTTCGAGGATGCGGCCAATATGAACTTCGATGCTCCTGATATGATTTCGCATAATTTCGTCGCCACCGTCACGCTCGGCGAGCTTGGCGAATATGGGTTTTAGCTCCATCTGCGATTCTGCAAGTTTCAACATCAGGCTTTGCTCAGCGCGCATCTGGTCGGTGAGCGCGCTCAGCTTGTTCGTCAATTCGTGGATATTGCTATTGGCTGCCGTCCGTCCTTCTTCGCTGCGTTGGATGGTTCGCTGCAAGCTGTCGAGGCTATCGGCAGATTGTTCGAGCAGTGCCTGAATGTATGCGGGGACCGATGTCTCGCCGTCACCAGACAAGCTTCCACTACTGAGACGCGTCAGACCTGAAAGCCACTCTTCAAGATCGTTGAAGAAGCGGTTCTGCGCCTGACCAGCCTGCAGTTCCAGGAATCCAAGAACCAATGATCCCCCCAAACCGAACAGGGAGGAACTGAACGCCGTCCCCATGCCGCTGAGCGGCGCTTCGAGGCCCTGTTTGAGATCTTGAAACACGCTAGAAATCTCGCCTGCTGTGACCGATAAGCCGCCGATAACGTCGCCCACAGAGCGCACGGTTTCGAGCAAGCCCCAGAAAGTTCCGAGCAGTCCGAGAAATACCAACAAGCCGATCATATAGCGCGAGATTTCGCGACTCTCGTCAAGCCGTGCGTCCACGCCATCCAAGAGCGTGCGCATGGCAACCGTGGAAAGGCTAAGGCGATCAGGTCGCTCCCGTTCACCAAGCATCGTCGCCATCGGTGCAAGCAATTTAGGTGGTGCTTGAACGGAAACCGCTGCTTGGTCTCTCCGAAATTCTTCGATCCAAGTAACTTCGCGCCGCAACATCGTAACCGTGCGAAATATGTAGAAGATACCAAACATCAATACGCCAAGGATCACGCCGTTAAGTACGGCGTTGGCCATGAATGCACTGCGGAGCGGTGGAAACAGGAGTGCAACTGCCGCGGCAATGATCACCAGGAAGAGAAACATCCGGGTCAAGAAACGTTGGGGCTTGGTCATGAGTTAAGCGTCCACGGCGTTAACTGCCCGACGCAATGCGGGGTCGAACGACTTCGTGCCGTCAATTGGCGACCACGATATCGACCCGATCAGGTGGGCCCTCTTCATTTCTATTGCCAAGCGCTCGCAACTGCATGCGTGTGCTCCGTACACCGTGTTTCATAAGCTGAGTGCGAACGGCCAGCGCGCGAAACAGCGACAGCCGGCGCGCTTTGCTTGGCGTGTCCGGGGCACCGCCAGCGAACCCATACAGAAGAATTCGTAGTTTGCGGTCGCTGTTCATCTTTTGCGCCAATGCTTCCAATGCCGATGCTGCAGCTTCAGGGAGGATTGAGGAGTTTTCTCCAAACAGGATGCGCACCTTATTGCCGTCATCACTGATGGTAATTGTCGACGTGCGCGCAGCTAGCTGTTCACCGCTGGCCGTGATGCTCGCGGCGGGCGGGCTGGGCGCTTTAGGTATCCGTTGCGTCACAACCGGTGCCTGCGGCACTGCTGCGGTAGCCTTTGGTGGGGAAGGAATTTTCGCCGTGGCTTCTGGCGGATCTGGGATAACCGCCGTGGCTTCTGGCGGATCTGGGATAACCGCCTTGGCTGGCGCGGCGATCTTGGGTTCTGCCGTCTTCGCCGCCGCTTTGGGCGCTGCGGGTATCTTCGGCACAGTGGTGGCGGGCGCTGCCGGCGGCGGCACCGCTGCGGATACAATATTTGAACCGCCTGTAACAACGGGTTTCGGTATCGTAAGAGCTTTTGGTACTGCAGCAACTGCGGGTGGCGTCGGCGCTACAGGTTTCGGTACGGCGACCCGAGGCTTAGGCGGCGGTGCCGCAGGCCGCTTAGTGGCAATGCTCTTGGGGATGGTCAGTTGTGAACGCGGCAGCGTTTTAGGCGGTGCTAAAAGTTGGCCGGGGGCGCGGGCGGCAGTGCCAGGAGCGAGGCTTGTCGAACCCCTACGCAGCAGGCTCGGCAGCGTCGGCGCCGGCCCGAATTTGTCAAGTACACTCAGATCGACGATGACGCTTGGCCGTCCGACAAATCGACTGCTGATCGTCGATTGGGCGACGGCTGCCCCAACGAACGAGGTAAGCAATAAGATCCCTGCCCCTAGTGCAAGAGATGTCTTCTCAGTGGCAAAATTTAACCACCGCATAGGTAATCGGCTATTGGTTGCGGTCATTGAGTCGGCCCTGCCATCGGTCGTTTGATGTCGCTCGGCGACACGTGGCGCTCCACGAAAATAACTTAGGGCAACGGACCGGACAACCGTTTGTACGTGGCGACGTGCAGGTATCATGCTTTGGCGTTTAGAGTCTTAATCAACAAACCATGCAGGTTGTCGTTGCTCGCGACGATATCCGGGGCCGCCAAATCGTACTCCTGACCGTTTGAACGAGACACCAGACCGCCGGCTTCACGAACGAGAACTATGCCCGCTGCCGTATCCCAGGGCTTTAAACTTTCGTCCCAGAATCCATCAAATCGTCCGGCTGCGACATAAGCCAGATCAAGCGCGGCCGCCCCCCAAACCCGAATATCCGCCGCATGGGTCTGTATACGTTGAAACCGAGCTTGATATTCGCTTCCGGCCTCATCGGTGTCGTTGGGAGTTCCTAACGGAAGCCCCGTCGCTATCGCCGCGTCTTCTAGGTTTCTGCGTCCGGACACGCGCAGACGTTTATCGTTGAGATAGGCGCCCTGGCCACGCTCGGCCCAAAACAACTCATCCTTAACCGGATCGAAAACGACGCCGCACATGGTTGTGCCATCCCGCTCCAGGGCGATCGAAACCGCAAAATGCGGGAGCCCATGGAGAAAGTTGAACGTGCCGTCCAGCGGATCGACAATCCACCGGTTGCTGGTGTCGGTGCCAGTTATTTCGCCAGCTTCTTCCATCAGCAAGCCGTACGCAGGACGCGCCTTTTGCAACTCGCGGCGAACGATGTGTTCGGCGTTGGTGTCTGCTGTGGAGACATAATCGCCCGGACCCTTGCGGCTGACCTGAAGCTGTTCGACTTCTCCGAAATCGCGAATCAGAGCGCGGCCAGCTTTGTCTGCCGCGGCGGCCATGACGTTGATAAGGGCGGAACGAACGGCCACCGAATTTCCTTTCGCAGATCACGTTGCTTAAGCCGCACGCAGCGACGGGTCGACATCGGAGAGTGCGGAATAAAGTCCTTGGGCGACAAGCAATTTAGTCCTTTGCACGCTCCACGTAGGAATCATCCGCCGTGTTAACAACAATTCGGGTGCCAGCCTCGATGTATGGCGGAACCATGACCTTAACGCCGTTTTCCAAGAGTGCTGGTTTATAGGACGATGACTGGGTCTGGCCTCTTACGACAGCGTCTGCCTCGGTAACGCAGAGAGTGGCCTTTTCGGGCAGCATTACGCCGATCGGTGTCCCTTCATGGGACTCGATCGTGACGGTTATGCCATCTTGCAGATAGCGCGCCTGATTTTCGTCGATCAGGTCCGCTCGCAAAATTATCTGCTCGTAATCCTCGTTGTTCATAAATGTGAACTCGCCTCCCTTGCTGAAGAGAAACTGATACGGAGCTTCCTCAATTCGCGCACGCTCCACCGATTCCGACGCGCGGAAGCGTTCGTTTAGCTTTGATCCGCTGCGGATGTCCTTCAGTTCCACCTGCATGAATGCGCCACCCTTGCCAGGCTTGACATGCTGGACCTTAACCGCCCGCCATAGCCGGCCCTGATGCTCGATGGCCATTCCTGGTCTAATTGTGTTTCCGTCGATCTTCATCTCATTCCCTCGGGACCGCGACACGGGTGGTTGCCCCGGGCGGCGCGGAAGCTACCAGTATGATACTTCTTAGACAACGTTGGCCATGGCGGCGTTGAATGTTCGTACCGCCTCGGCTGGTCCGTCCGAATGGTTCCAGATTGCCGATACTACGGCGATAAATTCAGCGCCCGCCTCGACCAGCGGCCTGCAATTCTGCGGCGTGATGCCACCGATTGCGACGCACGGAACCGTTGCAATCTCACTCCACTGCGTAATCAGTTCCGGCGTCGCATGATGAGTCACTGCCTTGGTTTCGGTCGAGTGGAATGCACCGAACGCAACATAGTCGGCACCCTGCTCACCAGCCTGCATCGCAAGATGGATGGAGTCGTGACAGGTGACGCCGACAATTGCGTCCTCACCCATTCGATCTCGGGCTTCTTGGTAGGAATCGTCCTGTTGTCCGATATGCACACCGTCGCACCCGCAATCCGCTGCAAGATCCGGCCGGTCATTCAGGATGAAGGCCGCGCCCCGGCTTTGTGCGATAGGTTTAAGAATTACGCAGGCGTGAGAGATCTCATCGTCGCTGACATCCTTGAGTCGAAGCTGAACGCAGGCGACGCCTCCGGCGTCCAGGGCATCGGTCAATTGAGGGGCGAACTCGCTTGCGACGAGCGGAGTTGGCGTAATCAGATAGAGTTTCGCGTCCATGACTTCGAATTATCGCTTCAGCCAGTCCCGACAAGCTCGAGTTAGCTCGGCGCCGTCAGCCTCAACGCTGCCCAAATCCAGAGCGCGCGGGCGCCGGCTGATTACCGAGGCGCCCAGTTGCTTGGCGATGTCCCGGATCTTGTCATTGACGTTTCGCCCGCCGCTGAAGCGAATAACCTGAATGCCTTCGCGCAACGCGGCGAGAGCGTCCCCAGCGGCGGCGTCGCAGTCGAGTGCCGATGTCATTTGGGCATCGGGAAATTGTGCCGCGGCTTCCTCGGTAAGTGCGCGAAACCAGCCAGCGCCCGCATAAGCGGCTGCACCTTGAGCACTGAGCAGCGTCACCGCAACATTAAGCTCACAGGCGACACTTAGCGCCGTACAAGCGTGTTCGTATGAATGGACGGTTATTGCCTTGCCGCTCAGGGTTATTTGAACCTGCCCATGACAGCTGCAGTGTCGCTCATCCGGTTCGAGAAACCCCACTCATTATCGTACCACGACAACACTCGCACAAATGTCCCGTCAATGACCTGAGTTTCGTTGAGATCGAATATCGATGATGCTGGGTTGTGATTGAAGTCGACGGAGACAAGAGGTTTGTCGTTGATGGTGAGGATACTCTTGAGATCGCCTGCGGCTGCCTTTGTGATTGTTTGGTTTACCTCATCGACACTGGTCTTCCGCTTGGCTGAGAATGCCAGGTCTATCAGGCTGACATTTGGCGTCGGCACACGGATCGACGTGCCGTCGAGCTTGCCTTTGAGTTCCGGCAGCACGAGACCGACGGCTCTGGCGGCACCGGTCGATGTTGGAATCATCGAAACCGATGCGGCGCGCGCGCGCGCAAGGTCACCGTGCAACGTATCGACGGTTTGCTGGTCGCCCGTAAAGGAGTGAATCGTGGTCATGAAACCATGTCGTATACCAATATTCTGGTTAAGAACGTGCGCCACCGGAACCAGGCAGTTTGTTGTGCAAGACGCGTTCGATACGATCCTGTGACTTTTGCGAAGCCTTTTGTGGTTAACCCCGTAAACCACCGTTAGGTCGGCATCGGCGCAAGGTGCAGAAACGAGAACCCGCTTGGCGCCTGCAACCAGGTGGCCAGCTGCCTTGTCCTTGCTTGCAAATAGCCCGGTACACTCCATGACCAGGTCGACCCCTAGATCGCCCCAAGGAAGGTCGGCAGGGTTGCGTTCAGCAAGAACGCGGACCTTCTTGCCGTCGACACGGATGCCGTCTTTCAGTGCGCGAATTTTGCCTGGAAAGGGTCCATGAACCGAATCGTGGTTAAGTAAGTGGGCGTTGGCGTCGGGCGATCCCAAGTCATTGATTGCAACAAATTCGATGTCCTTGCGCCGCCGCTCCATTGCTGCGCGAAACACCAACCGGCCGATCCGCCCAAAGCCGTTGATTGCAACTCGTATCGCCATGCAGGGAATCTCCTATCTGCCGTATTGCTGTCTACGTCATCACCGATCAGGGGTACGCACCCAGTGTCGCCGCACCATTAGCGGCAGCGCGTTCCAACAACGCCGCCTGTGCATTCGACAAATTCTCCGGTTTGCCGCTCCAGGCTTTCAGCGGGGCCGCCTGCAATGCTCGCCCATATGAGAAGCTTAACTTCCAAGGCTTGGTACCGGGCAGTTTGTTCATGGCATTGAGATGCGCCGTCGCCAGCTTGTCAGACTGTCCGCCGGACAGAAAGACCACGCCTGGGACGGCAGTCGGAACCGTGCGTCTCATGCATCTGACCGTTCGCCCGGCGACTTCTTCAATGCTGGCTTGGTTGTCGCAGTCGCTTCCCGACAGCACCATATTGGGCTTTAGAAGCGTGCCTTCCAACACGACGCCCTGAACTGACAGTGCGGCATAGACGCTTCGTAGCACGCGTTCGGTTACTTCGTCACAGTGGTCAATCGTGTGACCGCCGTCCATCAACACTTCCGGCTCGACGATGGGAACCAGGCCCGCCTCTTGAGCCAATGCGGCGTAGCGCGCCAGTGCATGAGCGTTCACCTGCAGACAGGCCTCGCTCGGCGTCGCATTCCCGATATGATATGTCGCGCGCCATTTCGTGAACCGCGCCCCAAGTTCAACGTATTCGCCACAGCGTTCGCGCAGTCCGTCGAGCCCCTCGGTGACGGTTTCGCCAGGCCATCCCGCGAGTTGCTTCGCTCCGGTGTCGACCTTGATGCCGGGGATAATTCCAGCATCGTTAATGACCTCGACGAGCGACGTTCCGTCCGCTGCATTCTGGCGTAGCGTTTCATCGAACAAAATAACGCCGCTTATGTGGTCTGATGCACCTGGCGTCGTGAACAGCATCTGCCGATAGTCGCGGCGGTTACTCTCTGTAGACTCGACGTTGATAGAGTCGAACCGCCGCTTGATCGTTCCTGTACTCTCGTCGGCGGCCAAGATTCCTTTTCCGTCTACGACGAGTTGTTCCGCTGTCTCTTGAAGTGTCTGAACGTCCATCCTTCCGTCCTCAGATCAGCTTGTGCGCCGCATTTGCAACCGCCTTCGCCGTGATGGCGAAATTTTCATAAAGCGCGCCGGCGGGCGCGGATGCACCAAATGAGCTCATGCCGACGAAGGTGCCGTTCGCGCCGGTATATCGGTCCCACCCGTAACTGACGGCAGCTTCGACGGCAACCCGGGGAACGCCGACGCCAAGGGTAGCATCGCGATAGGTTGAGTCTTGAGCGTCGAATAGCTCCCAGCACGGCATCGAAACCACCGCCGCATCGACGCCGTCCTCAGCCAACAACGTGCGTGCCTCGACCGCCAATCCTACCTCTGAGCCGGTCGCCAACAAGGTTACCTGACGTGCCGCCTCCGCCTCAGCCAAAACATATGCGCCGCGCCCGGATAAATTCTCATCGGTGTATTCCCTGCGCAGTGCGGGGACACCCTGGCGCGTCAATGCGATCACCGAAGGGGAACTCGTCGCAGCGAGCGCCAGCGCCCAGCATTCGGCTGTTTCCACCGCATCGGCTGGCCGAAAGACGAAAAGATTTGGGATGGCGCGCAGGCTTGCTAAATGCTCGACGGGCTGGTGCGTCGGACCATCTTCACCAGTGCCAATCGAGTCGTGTGACATGACGTAAATGACACGATTTCCCGAGAGCGCTGATAACCGAATTGCCGGCCGGCAATAATCTGTAAACACGAGAAATGTACCGCCATAGGGTACGAAACCACCATGTTGTGCGATCCCGTTCATCGCCGCCGCCATGCCGTGTTCGCGCACACCGTAGTGAAGATAATTGCCCGAGTAATCGTCCTTGGTGATGACCCGCATGTCCTTGACATACGTTAAATTCGAGCCGGTCAAGTCGGCTGACCCGCCAACCAACTCTGGAACCGCGCCAACCAGAACCTCCAACACTTTCTGCGACGCCTGCCGCGTGGCGAACTGCGGAGGATCGTCGATCATCGCTTGTTTGAAGCTGTTGAGGTCATCCAGCCAACCATCCGGTAGATCACCGCGCACGACACGGTCGAATTCGCTCCGTACCCGGGCGTCGAGGTCGGCGGTTCGCTTGCGCCAGTCCGCATGTTCGGCGGCGCCCGATGATCCCGCTCTTCGCCACTCCGCGAGAATTTCGTCCGGAATCGAAAACGGCTCGTGGTGCCAATCAAGTTGGTCTCGCGCCGACGCAACTTCTTCAGCGCCCAAAGCCATGCCGTGGGTTGCTGCTGTGCCTTGTTTGTTGGGTGCGCCAAATCCTATCACCGTCCGGCAGGCGATGAGCGACGGCCGGTCTGAACTTTGGGCTGCTTCGATGGCCTTGGATACTGCGTCGGCATCATGCCCATCGACGCGCCAGGTTGCCCAACCGCTGGCGGCAAATCTGGCGCACTGGTCGTCGTTTGTGGTGAGGTCGGTTGACCCGTCGATCGTAATGCCGTTGTCGTCGAACAGGATGATGAGCTTATTGAGCTTTAGGTGACCTGCGAACGAAATCGCCTCGTGACTAATGCCTTCCATGAGACATCCGTCACCTGCAACGACGTATGTGTAATGAGAAACAATTTCGTCACCGAAACGGGCCGCAAGCATTCGCTCAGCCAGCGCCATGCCGACGCCGTTTGCTAAACCCTGGCCGAGCGGCCCTGTCGTCGTTTCGATACCACCGGCAAGTCCATATTCAGGATGGCCCGCCGTCCGGCTTCCCAATTGGCGAAAATTTCCGATCTCCTGAATATCGATGTCTTCATAGCCGGTGAGATAGAGGAGGGCATAGAGCAACATCGAACCATGACCGGCCGACAACACAAAGCGGTCGCGATCCGGCCAGGTCGGATCGGATGGGTCGTACTTGAGAAATTGTGTGAATAAAACCGTTGCAACGTCGGCCATCCCCATGGGCATCCCGGGGTGACCTGACTTGGCCTTTTCGACCGCGTCCATCGCAAGCGCGCGCAACGCATTTGCCATGTCGCGGCGGCTGACGTCCAGCCTCGACTCAACCTCTGTCATGATGGGTCCTGATTCAACTCGGAGAGGACATTTTCACCCTGTCAGCGGGTGGCAACGACGTTGTTTGTGCACCATGCCGCCCCCGCCGAGATGCGTCAATGGTGTAGTTTTCCACCATCACAATAGAACGGGACACGCGAGAATTTCTGCTGGTTGACGCTCATGCAGGTCGCGCGTATTTTGCCTTTTGTCCCGTTATTTAGGACACGTTGTTCCATTTCCGTCTCAGGTAACATTTATGACCCGCCTTGGCACCGCTCAACAGCGTCTCGATTCGGCAATTGCGCGAGTTGAGGCCGCGCTGAGCGAGCGGCCGGCTGGTCCCGAAGATCGGGCGGGCGACACGGAGCTTGCAGCAGCGTTGGATGCAGCTCTCCAGGACAATTCGCGGCTCCGCGATTTAACGGGAACGGTTTCGTCTCGATTGGAATCGACGATCGAACGGCTTGAACGCCTGCTAAAGGACTGATGGTCAATGGGGCAACTCACCGTAACGATTAACGGTCGAGATTATTCAATCGCTTGCGACGACGGTCAGGAAGAGCATCTGACGCGTCTTTCCGACTATCTCAACACCCGGATCAGTGAACTTGTTTCGGTGGTCGGACAGGTAGGTGATACTCGTTTGCTGGTGATGCTTGGTTTGTTGATCGCCGATGAACTATCGGACGCATTTGCGGATCTTGCGGCATTACGCGGTGAAGAAGGCGGCGGCGATTTACCGATCGACGGACCCAATCGGGAAACGTTCGAAGAGGCCGCTGTCGCCATTGAGGGCCTTGCCGAGCGCATAGAGACTATTGCCGGGCAGCTCGAAGGCACTTAGGATATTAGCGGGCGGTTGCTGCGCGGTGCGTGCGGTCGCAATATCCCCGGGGCCAATAAAATCCTCTAGGGAGCTGTCCCTGCCGGGATCGTGGTCTCGGTATATGGCGCCCACCTACACCTGTAGGCCTTGAAGGATATAGATTGACCCACGGCCAATGTGGCGCCGCCCAACAAATTCAGCGCCGATGTGGCGCCGCCCAAGAATTTCAGCAAAGTTGAGAGCGATGCTGCGGTGTCACTCGACTGTCGCAATCTCGGCGCCGTTGCTGATCGTTACCGACGCCACACCGCCGGTATTCTAAGAACCCGACTGCCCGCTCGCAGTCTTCCACTTTTCGCTGGCGATCTCCAGTCCAGCGGCAATCTGCTTTGCGAGCTCGTTGTCCTCGCCGGTAACCTTGTGAGTTATCACTGCGCGCATCGCTTCGATGTGGGTACGCACAAGGTCCATTGCCTTTTGATCCAGCTGGTCCAGGTCCTCGGTGAATCGGCACAAGGAATCAGAGATACGCGTCATCAGCGGATAATCGAAACTTGTGCCTTGTCCACGCATGTCATGCGAAATGCCGAAGATTTCGATTATTCGTTCGCGGCCATCCGTTGGGTTCTCCGTCGCCTGTCCCAGCAGCGCAGAAAGTTGGTCGATGTCCTTAATCGTCCATTCTGCGTACTTTGAGCCGACTTCCCTAATTTCTTGATCGGCATTCTTCAGCATTTCCATGCTTGGACCGCCGCCGCCAGTCACTTTTGATCTGAGCAGCTCCGGCGCCTCCATAATCAATGTTTCCTTAGTCTTATCAGCCGCCATTTGCGGCCTCCTCGATGGTATCGGTTGAGTCTGAATTGGTGTCCCGGTCGGAAGGCGCGTCTTCCGACGGCGCTGCAACAGCGCCGGAGGTATCTTCTGTATCGCCCGCCACTCCGGCGTGACCTGCGTAGGCGGCATCGCCTTCGACGAGCCTGGGTTCAGTTGCGCGCCGGTCCGCGCCTTGGAAATCAATCACACGACGCCGCCGATCCGGCCCAAAATAGGTTTCGGCTCGCACAAACGGTCTCGGCCTGTCGATCACGGCAGAAATGCGAGCGTAAAGCGATTTTGGAGAAATCGGTTTGGCCATAAATTCCGTTACACCGGCGTCCCGCGCACGGAACACGCGTAATCGATCGGTGTAGCCGGTCAACATGATGATCGGCAGGAACGGGTTTGGACTTTCGGTGTGCAGTCGGACCATTTCCGTGAACTCGATGCCGTCCAACGGCTCCATCATCCAATCGATGACCGCAAGGTCCGCCTCGGCGCTCGACAAGGCTTCATATGCCGTCTTGCCATCGGGAAATGAGTGGATGTTGAGGACGCCAAATGCCTTCAATATTCCGCGCACCATCGCCATCATGTTCAAGTTATCGTCGGCGATGACGACCGTAAGTTGGGACAGATCGTAGGGCATTTCACGCTCGCGCGCTGTTGATCGGTTCCTAAACTTTCCTGAGGCAGATTATGCGCCTTCGGAATTGATATTTATCGCGATTAGCGCAAAGCTAAAAAAGCTGAATCGCCTCCCAAACCAAGTTGTATGCGAACGCCGATCAAACTTAGCGGCCGCCAAATCACAACCTCACGCACATTGATACATTGGCAGAATGCTTCGGACAAGCGGGCACCAATGCTCAACGCAAGACTTGTCAGCGCAGTGCGCGGTTTCGGTGCCGTATTCTTGCCATATTGATTGGCTA
The DNA here is from genome assembly GCA_963664465.2 of Alphaproteobacteria bacterium. Lineage (GTDB taxonomy): Bacteria > Pseudomonadota > Alphaproteobacteria > UBA8366 > CAVOAK01 > CAVOAK01. The sequence continues at coordinate 34,714 of CAXXSU010000015.1, forward strand.
GAAATCCCCTAACCTTCTATGCTCTGTGCAACAATATCTTGTATACTCGCTTGCAAGCGGCACACAATCTCGCGTTGATGGGGTCCTGTTCGCATAGTATGGCTGGCCACTCTCAATTCAAGAACATCATGCACCGCAAGGGCGCGCAGGACAAAAAGCGCGCCTCGCTGTTCGCCAAATTGGGTCGAGAGCTCACCGTGGCGGCGCGGTCTGCGGGTTCGGATTCCGATGGAAATCCGCGACTGAGAGCAGCCATCGCTGCGGCCCGTGCCGCGAACATGCCGAAGGACAACCTGACGAGAGCGATCAATCGTGGGGCTGGCAGTGATGCGGACGCAAATTTCGAAGAGATCCGCTATGAAGGTTACGGCAAGGCTGGCGTTGCCATCATTGTCGAAACACTCACGGACAATCGCAATCGGACTGCATCAGAAATCCGCGCAGCCTTTAGTCGGCATGGCGGAACGTTAGCCGAATCAGGTGCGGTAACCTTCCTGTTCGAACATGTCGGCGAGGTTCGCTATGCGGCGGATGCGGCGGACAATGAAGCGATGTTCGAGGCCGCTTTGGATGCCGGCGCTGACGATGTTCAATCGGACGACACAGGCCACGAAGTTACCTGCTCTCCAGACGATCTTCACGCCGTTGCCGGTCGGCTCGGAGACCGTTTCGGCGAGCCGCAATCCGCAATACAAATTTGGCGGCCTTTGACGACGATCACCGTTGACGAGGATGCGGCAGAAGGCCTGATCAAGTTGTGTGATGCGCTTGACGACAACGATGACGTTCAGTCGATTTCTGCCAACTATGAAATTGCCGATGACGTCCTTGAGCGGCTGACCGCGTGATTGGACGAGACTGATGAGGCTGATCGGTTTCGATCCCGGACTGCGGAACACGGGCTGGGGCGTCATCGACGTTGATGGCAACCACCTTCGCTATGTGGCGGATGGCACCATACGTCCCCGTACGGGCCAGAACATGTCGTGTCGGCTACGTGAGCTGCATGATGGATTGGCGGGTGTCTTGGACGCGTTCGCGCCTGATGATGCGGCCGTGGAAGAGAGCTTCGTCAGCAAGAATTCAGCGTCGACGCTCAAGCTCGGACAGGCGCGTGGGGTGGTCGTGTTGGCGCCAGCGCTTTTTGGCATCCCGGTTGCCGAATATTCGGCAAACCGAATTAAGAAGTCAGTTGTCGGTGTCGGACACGCGACAAAGAACCAGGTTCAAGTGATGGTCGTCGCGTTATTGCCCGGTTGTAAGTTTTCCAGCGCCGATTCGGCTGACGCGCTTGCCGTTGCAATTTGCCACGCGCATTTTTCAGCAACATTACGGCGAGTTGCCGCCGCGCCACGGGAGAGTGTCCAGTGATCGCCGCGTTGACTGGGCGGCTCGATTCAAGGGGCGAAGATTGGGCAGTCGTCGATGTTGGCGGTGTGGGCTATCTCGTCTTCTGTTCGATCTCGACTCTCGAACGTTTGGCACCGGTCGGAGATACGGTGCGCTTGGAGATTGAGACACATGTTCGCGAGGACCATATTAAGCTCTACGGATTTGCCGATGCCACCGAGCGAGAATGGTTCAGGCTGCTGACGACGGTTCAAGGGGTCGGCGCCCGGGTTGCACTTGCAATCCTAACCGTGCTGAACCCAGCTGAACTGACGCAGGCGATAGCGGCGACCGATAAATCGGCGGTATCCCGTGCAAATGGTGTTGGCGCGAAACTAGCGGCGCGCATCGTCGCGGAACTGAAAGACAAAGTTGGTGCACTATCTATCTCGATTGCCGGGCAAGAGAGCGATGGTGGGAATGGAGCGGAGGCTCCGGTGTCCGTCAACGAAGATGCCATATCGGCGCTTACGAACCTCGGGTATGGCCGGACAGAGGCGTTCGGCGCAGTCGCGCGGGCTGGCAGCATACTTGGAGACGACACTCCGCTAGACGAGCTGATTCTCGCCGGTTTGAGGGAGCTTAGCCAGTGAGCGAAGAGGTTCGAGCAGAGGTATCCGACAACGATAGCGGCGAGCGGCTGGTAACGCCCGAGATGGTGGTTGAAGATGGCGGCGAGGCATCGCTTCGGCCGCAATCGCTCGACGAGTTTATTGGGCAGACCTCTGTCCGGGAGAATTTGGCTGTCTTCATTCAGGCGGCATCCGGACGTGGCGAAGCACTCGACCACTTGCTGTTTTCTGGCCCGCCAGGTTTGGGCAAGACGACGCTGGCGCAAATCGTCGCACGCGAACTGGGCGTAGGCTTTCGAACGACGGCGGGCCCAATACTCGCAAAGCAGGGCGATCTGGCGGCCGTCCTGACAAATCTCCAGCCTCGCGATGTGCTGTTTATCGACGAAATTCACCGTCTCAATCCAGCGGTGGAGGAGGTCCTTTATCCGGCAATGGAGGACTTTCAACTGGACCTAATGATTGGCGAAGGCCCAGCCGCGCGTTCGATTCGAATTGACTTGCCACCCTTTACGCTGATTGGCGCAACGACCCGATCCGGGCTAATCGCGACCCCGCTGCGCGATCGATTTGGGATTCCACTTCGGCTGGAATTTTACAGCGAGGAGGAATTGCAGCGCGTCGTCGAACGGGCTGCAGGTGTGTTCAACATCGGGCTTACTCCCGAGGGCGCAGTCGAAATTGCCCGGCGGAGCCGTGGTACGCCACGCGTCGCCGGCCGCTTGTTGAAACGTGTTCGTGATTTTGCGGCAGTGGACGGTCAGACTTCAATCGATGGTGCGGTCGCCGACGCCGCGCTCGTACGCCTCGATGTCGATCAAAAGGGCCTCGATACGATGGACCGGCGCTATCTTACCTGCCTCGCCGAAAACTATGATGGCGGCCCTGTTGGCGTCGAAACGTTGGGCGCCGCTTTGGCTGAGCAACGCGATGTCCTTGAAGAGGTGGTCGAACCGTTTCTCATTCAGCAGGGACTCCTTCAACGAACCTCGCGAGGGCGCCTTCTGACCACCCGCGGCTGGTCGTATATGGGGCTGACCGCGCCAAAGGCTGCAGTTGCACAACTCGACCTTATTGCGGTCGTGGAGGACGAAGATGGCTGACCGAGCCTCCAGAAATGGAGGCAACACCGGACGCACATGTCGCCTCGATTGTATCGGCGGAGACATGTCGATGCGCGAGGCGTCTCACCCAAACCAGTAACGAGAACACCATATGGAGCAGGGCATTATCGACAGTGTGACCCTTGGAGGGTCGGTCTCGGCCTCTGATATGACGGTTTGGGGGCTTTTCTTGCAGGCCGACTGGATCGTCAAGATCGTTATCCTTGTGCTGATCCTCGCGTCGGTTTGGAGCTGGGCGATAATTTTCGAGAAGGTCGTCCGGATCAAGAATCTTCATTCTTCAGCAGGCAAATTCGAAGAATCTTTTTGGTCCGGGGGCTCGCTCGATGACCTCTACGAACGCGTTGGTGCGCGCCCACTCGATCCGATGACGGCGGTGTTTTCATCCGCTATGCGGGAGTGGCGTCGATCGTCTGAGCGTGGGATTGCCACAGCGGATACGGCACGGGGTGGCTTGCAGCAGCGTATCGAGAGGGTGATGCAGGTCACGCTCGGGCGCGAGATGGAACAACTTGAGAAGTATATGACGTTCCTCGCATCAGTCGGCTCGACCGCACCGTTCATCGGTTTGTTCGGTACCGTCTGGGGCATCATGAGTAGTTTTCAGGCGATTGCCGCGTCCAAGCAAACCAGCCTTGCGGTTGTCGCACCGGGGATTGCCGAGGCGCTATTTGCGACCGCATTGGGCCTGGTGGCGGCGATCCCAGCGGTTGTCGCATATAACAAACTCTCCAACGATCTCGGTAGATATGCCGGTCGGCTTGAAGCGTTTGCAGGTGAGTTCAGCGCGATACTCTCGCGCCAGCTAGAAGAGACGAGTTGAGCGATGTCCGCTTCGCTGAGCAACAAGAAACAGTTTGGCACCGGCGATTGGAAATCGCGTTATCGGCCGATGTCGGAAATCAATGTGACGCCGTTTGTCGATGTCATGCTCGTGTTGTTGATTGTGTTCATGATCACTGCGCCCTTGCTTACTGTTGGCGTGCAGGTGGACCTGCCAAAGACCGAAGCGGCGACGATCAACGACTCCGAGGAGCCGCTGGTGATTTCTATCGACAAGAACGGGACTATCTTCCTTCAGGAAACCGCCACGCCACTCGAGGTTCTCGTCCCCCGACTGCAAGCGATAACGGGAGAGAATCCCGAAGTTCGAATCTACGTGCGGGGTGATCAAGCGATTCAATACGGCCGCGTCATGGAAGTCATGGGACGCGTCAGCGTCGCTGGATACAAAAAGGTCTCGCTGCTGGCCGAACTGCCACGCGACCTTCGGCAGAAATCCAAGCGATAGTCTAGCCGATGCGAAACGCGATTATTATGTCGGGCGCTCTTCACCTTGCCGTTTTTGCGACGGCCTGGATCAGCAACCCGTTCAGTTCGCGCCCGCCTTTGGACCTTGACCAGGCTATCGCTTTCGAAGTCGCTCTATTTGCGGAAATACCTGCTCCGCCGGCACCTAAAAAGCCGCAACCCAAAGCGCCGCCAAAACCCCCGCCGCCGGTTGCGAAAAAGATTGTGCCGCCCGTCAAGCCGCCGCCACCCGATCCGGTTCCCAAGGCAGAGGTCAAGCCGGAGCCTGTTCCAATGCCGAAGAAGATTGCGGCGCTTCCGCCCAAAGAGCCGCCGCCACCAAAGCCGGCCGCCAAGCCGACGCCTCCCAATGATTTTTCTTCCGTGCTGAAGACGGTCGAAAAGCTTAAGAAGACTGTACCGCAAGAAAAACCGAAACCGGTAAAGACACTGGCCCAGGAAGTAGCGGAAGCATTGAAGCGCCAGCAGGTGCCTTCGCAGCAGAATGTGGCGCGCCTTGGCGGATCGTTGACGATGAGCGAGCGCGATGCGGTGAGACGGCAGATAGAGCCCTGTTGGAACGTACCCGCCGGCGCCCGCGATGCGGAAAATCTGGTCGTCGATATCCGCCTTAAATTAAACCAGGACGGGACGGTGATTACTGCAGAACTTGTCGACAGCACGCGAGCTTCACACGACACTTTCTTTCGCGCTGCCGCTGAGAGCGCGTTGCGCGCTGTGCTCAATCCACGTTGTAGTCCGCTCCGGCTGCCGCCGAAGAAATACGAGGAATGGAAGAATATGGTTCTGAGTTTCAATCCACGAGATATGTTCTGATAAAGCGATGAGAAAATCTTTGTCGACATTCGGAGGCGCTCGTATGCGTGCCGCGCTGTTGTCGGTTGTTGTGTCTCTCCTGAGCACCACTGCAGCAACCGCCGAAGTGCGGATTGATATTACTCGCGGCAACGTCGAGCCGCTGCCGATTGCAATTTCCGATATCTATGGCAAAGCGCTCGAAGAAGCGCAGATCGGTCGCGACATTGCGGGCGTAATTTCGGCCGATTTGGAGCGCTCAGGTCTATTTCGGCCGATCGATTCGCGCGCATTTCTTCAAGATCCCGAATCGCTGAACGCCAGGCCGAGATTTTCCGATTGGCGGGTTATCAACGCGCAGGCGCTAGTTAACGGAATGGTGCAGCTACAGACGGATGGCCAGTTGCGTGTCGAGATGCGTCTTTGGGACGTCTTTGCCGAAGCGCAGATGGTTGGACGGGCATTTTCGACTGCGAGGGCTAATTGGCGACGGGTCGCGCACATCATCGCTGACACGATCTATCAACGCGTCACCGGCGAGGATGGGTATTTCGACACCAGAGTCGTTTATATCGCCGAAGCCGGTCCCAAACGCCGGCGCATCAAGCGTCTCGCCATCATGGACCAGGATGGTGCCAATCATCGATTTCTAACCGACGGAAGTAATCTGGTTCTCACGCCGCGCTTCTCGCCAACGGCGCAAGAAATTACTTACCTTTCATATTTCAATGATACGCCGCGTGTTTACTTGTTCAACATTGACACAGGCCGACAGGAAATGATTGGAAGTTTCCAAGGCATGACGTTCGCGCCGCGGTTTTCTCCGGACGGAAACTCCATCATCTTGTCTTACGCGAAGGACGGAAATTCTGACATTTGGACGATGGATCTTCGCACTCGAAAAACCCGGCGGCTAACGACCCATCCGGCAATTGATACGTCGGCTACTTATGATCCAACCGGGCGGCAGATCGTCTTTAACTCGGACCGCGGGGGGTCACAACAGCTTTATGTAATGGAGGTAACAGGCGGCAGCGCACGCCGAATTAGCTTTGGACAAGGCAGGTATGCCACACCAGTATGGTCGCCACGCGGCGACTTAATCGCCTTCACAAAGCAATATGGTGGCAAGTTCTTCATTGGCGTCATGCGGCCCGATGGAAGCGGCGAGCGATTATTGAGCAAGAGTTTTTTTGAGGAGGCGCCGACCTGGGCACCCAATGGACGAGTGCTCATGTTTTTCCGCGAAGCACCAACGGACAAACAGGGTCATGGAGGGGAGACGCGCGTGTATTCTATTGACCTGACGGGCCACAATTTGCGCGAAGTCTTGACCCCTGGAGACGCGTCCGATCCTGCATGGTCGCCATTGATTCCTTGAAGATTCCGAAGTAGTGTCCCTAACTTCTTGAAAAACACGAGAAGTTAGAGGCATACGGTTGTATTCTACTTGCCTCCATGCTTATATGGATTTGTGAATTGTGGACTCATAGATCTATTGTAAGTAGATGGGTCTCGCTTCTTCTTTCCTTTGTAAGGGGTAATTATATGCGCTTCAGATTTTTGAGCCTGTGTGCTGCCGCCGTGTTTATTTCGGCGTGCGCGACCGAGCCTGAAGAATCTTCGGCGACGGCAGGTACGGGTGTGGCCGGAAGCTCGTCCACGCCGGCGGCGCCGACGCTGAACGTCACGGAAGCGCCGTCTGTTACGCCGGGGTCGTCTCAGGACTGGGTTGCAAATGTCGGTGACCGTATCTTCTTCGACTTCGACAGATCCGATATCAGGCCAGATTCAATCGATACGCTTGCCAAACAGGCGGCGTGGCTCAAGGCATTTCCAAACGTCACGTTGGTTCTTGAGGGGCATGCCGACGAGCGCGGTACACGTGAATACAATCTTGCGCTGGGCGATCGCCGCGCTAACTCCATGAAAGAGTTTCTTGTCAGCCTCGGCGTTTCCCCAAATCGTTTAGACACGATTAGTTACGGTAAAGAGCGCCCGGCAGTTTTAGGTTCGAATGACGAGGCTTGGGCTCAGAACAGGCGGTCAGTTGGCATAGTAAAATCCGGAGGAGCAAGCTAACGAAGTAGCTTTGGAGGCAATATTTGCGCTGACACGGATCCCTGCTGCTAAAACTTGCCACATTCTCGCCGAAAACTGGCCGCATGATTGGGGCCATGGATAACCGAACAGACATTCCTTGTAGTGATCGAACCGCCGATCTGAAATGGTTGGCGGTTCGTTATCATTTGCGTGCAGCGTTTATCCTATTGGGTATTTTCTTGTTGCCGACGGCGGGTATCGTAACGCTTGCGGAGGCGCAGGAGAGTCAAGTGCTCAGGGAGCTGCAGCGTCTCGGCAAGGATTTGCGCGACCTCCAACAATATATTTACAGGGGCACGGCCGGAGCTGGCACGAGGACCGTTACGGCGAAGGCATCCGGTCGCGATGCGGAAATTGCATCGCGAACGTTGTTGCAGATCCAAGGCATTGATCGTCAACTTCGCCAGCTCACCGGAAAACTAGAGGAGTTAGAATACTCCATCGGGGCATTGGCGAGCCGCCTCGACCGATTGGTTGGCGACGTCGATCTGCGTCTGCAGACGCTCGAATCCTCAATGCAAATGGTCTTGGCGCGGCCACCAGCCGCGGCACCGCAGGGCTCGCAGCCGAGAGTATTCGCATTGCCGCCGACGCAGCCGGTGCAACAAGTCCCCTTGCAACAGTCGCAAGTTCCGGCGCAAGCCCAGGCAGGGGGCGTTCTGGGAACTGGAACCACCGGTTTATTTACACCCAGCGTTGGTTCGGTCCAAATTGGAACCACACAGGCTACGACAATCATCTCTTCCGCTGGCGCCACGGGAGCCGTAAACCAGCAACAGGTCGTGCCGGCCGGTCAGGCTAGCGGATTGCTACCGGGACAGAAGAGCCTCGGAACAGTTACCGGATCGCAGTTTGCCGCAACACAAACGGACACAGGCGTGCTGGGGCAAGGTAGCGGGACGCTGACGCTGGCGCCGGTCCAAAGACGGTCGCGACTAGTGCCAAAGGCCGGACAGGTTCGTCCACTGTCATTGGAGCAGGCTGTACAACCTGCGACGACGCCCAAAGTCATACAGCAAGCATCAGCGCCGGCAATACTTCCACCAGGTACGCCAAAACAGAGATATGATTACGCGTTCTCGCTCTTGCAGAAACGCGATTTCGATACAGCGGAACGGGCGTTCCGCGCGTTTATCGAACAACATCCCCAAGACACCTATGTCGGCAACGCCTACTACTGGCTGGGCGAAACCCTTTACGTGCGCAAACAACATGCGGCCGCGGCGCAGATCTTCTCCGACGGATATACGAGGTTCCCCAACGGGCCCAAGGCGCCCGATAACTTGCTCAAGCTTGGAAAATCATTGGTGGCGGTCGGCGAGACGGCTGCGGCTTGCAAGACCTTCTCGGTGTTGCTCGAGAAGTTCCCGAACGCCAACACGCGAATTCTCGAGAATGCAAAAGGTGAGTTTGGCCGGGCCAGCTGCAAATAGCGCATCGCTAAGACGATGCTAAAGACGAATGACGAAGTCGGCAATTCTCTGGTGTCCTGGCCTGAAGGGGGGTTCGCTGATGGCGATGGGACAGCCGTCAGGGGGACTTGATGGTGACTGGTCGGAGATGCCGCGCTCGCCTGGGAAACCAGTTGGCTCGAGGGCGGCTTACGGCTTCGCCGAGGCGGTCTGCCACTATTACGCGGCCAGGATGGGGGCGCCTTCGGTGCCACGGGCGCACTTGTATGCACCGGCTACTTCGAGGGTATCGACTCGAGCGTGGGCTGGAGTGGCGCTGCTCGGATTCCCGTCGCTACAGTTCCTGCTGTTGGAGATGCGGGAACGGGTGCCGACCATTCCTGGCTGTCACGGCGCGCGCGCCTGCCCCATGAAGTCCACACGGCGGTGTTTGACTCCTGGCGCTCGCCGAGGCGGGTCTGGTGAGGGCGAGCGATATACCGAGGTTGCGGAGGGACACGGGCCCAACGGGCCCAAGGCGCCCGATAAGCTTGCTCAAGGCTTGGAAAATCATTGGTGGCGGTCGGCGACGGACGCTTCCCAAGCTGGCGGCGGCGAGGCAAACCTCGAGGCGGGATCCGGCCGAATGTGTGACCAAGGGACGGTTGGTCTTGAAGGCGCTCTCGGTGTTGCTCGAGAAGTTCCCGAACGCCAACACGCGAATTCTCGAGAATGCAAAAGGTGAGTTTGGCCGGGCCAGCTGCAAATAGCGCATCGCTAAGATGGCGAAACGCCGCGATATGCTTCGCCGTGGCGTGAAACACCTAATGACGCCTTTTTCAACGGGCTGCTAAGAGTTCCGTCATAACCAAGGAAACCGCTCTACCGATCGACCCGGCCGACTTCGCACGGCGCATGTCGGCTTTGGGAGCGATCGAGTCGTCGCCACATATCGCGGTTGGCTGTTCCGGCGGCGGGGACAGCTTGGCTTTGACGCTTATTGCGAATGACTGGGCGAGGGCGCGGGGCGGACGGGTTACCGCACTAATTGTCGATCATCGGCTGAGATCCGAATCGACGGTCGAGGCACGGCAGGCAGGGCAGTGGCTTGCCTCCCGCGGTATCGAGTTTCACATCCTGCGTCGACCCAATCGACCGATCAAAGGCGACATACAATCGCAAGCGAGGACTGCCCGCTACGCTCTCATGACGCGATGGTGCCGGCGTGCCGGCGTGCTGCATCTACTGCTGGGTCATCAACAGGAGGACCAGGCGGAAACATTCTTGCTCCGTCTTGCGCGCGGTAGCGGCGTTGAGGGACTCGCATCGATGGCCGGTGTGACGGAATTGGCAGACATACGCTTGCTGCGGCCGCTGCTTGATGTCCCGCATGCCCGATTGCTTGCCACACTTGGCGCCTATGAACAGCCGCATATCGAGGACCCGTCGAACCTAAATGCGGATTTCGCTCGTGTACGGCTGCGTCGTCTGTCGCCAAAGCTTGCGGAAGAGGGGATGACGTCGGCGCGTCTCTCAGCGACGTCGGTGCGCCTTGGTCGCGCCCGTGCCGCACTGGAAGGTGCGGTAACATCGCTTGCCGCGCGTTGCGCGTCGCCGCGAGGCGAAGGCTACTGTCTGATCCGTCCTGACATCATTCTTGATGCGCCCGAAGAAGTGGTGCTGCGTTTGCTTGGCCGGGCTTTGGCCTGTGTGGCGGGAGCAGACTACTCCCCCCGCATGGACCAATTGGAACGACTGCACACTTGGCTTCAGGCTGGCGCCGCCGGTGGCGGAAGGACGTTGGGGGGGTGCCGGGTCATGCTATGGCGGGGAGATCTTCTCATTTGCCGTGAGGTGTCCGCTGTCAAAGACACGGTGTCTGCGCGGCGGGAGCTCATTTGGGATCGGCGCTTTCGACTGCGGTCGACTGCTCCTCAGGCAGGTTTGGCTGGGTTGACAGTGCGGCGCGTGGGCACAGATGGTTGGCGGCAAATCCTCATGGCTCGCCCATCTTTGCGGCGAAATCATCTGCCATCGGCGGTTCGGCTGACGCTTCCTGCGTTTTGGTTACTTGACGATGTCGTCGCCGTACCCCACTTCAATTATGTCCATGAAGGCGCAATCACTGGCCTGAGGAACTTGCCAGACGTTAGCTTTGTACCTTCACGCGCGCTCGGAGGGGCCCGGTTTGCATTTGCAACGTCGACGTTCCGCGCTATCTTGTAACTGGCTCGCAATTGCGATGCACGTTGGGCGTCGTTTGCGGGCGAAGGGTGTGCAATCGAGGTGAAATTGTTCGGTCGTAATATTCTTCTCTGGATCATCATCGTCGTTTTGATGATCGGGCTGTTCAACATGTTCCGAGGATCTGCGGACCGTGGTACGCAGTCGCAGGTTTCCTATTCCCAATTCATTGATGAAGTTCAGAACGGCTCGGTTGGAGATGTGACGATCCAGGGCCGTAGTATTACGGGCAACTTCAAAGGTGGAGCCGGTTCATTCAGTACCTACGCGCCCGAGGATCCAGGCCTTGTCGATAAACTAACGGCACGTGGCGTGACGATTAGTGCCGTACCGGATAGCGAGGGCGTGCCTTCGCTCTTTGGTATTCTCATTTCCTGGTTCCCGATGCTGTTGTTGATCGGCGTTTGGATCTTTTTCATGCGCCAGATGCAGTCGGGCGGCGGTAAGGCCATGGGATTTGGCAAGTCGCGAGCGCGCCTGCTGACGGAGAAAACCGGACGGGTGACGTTTGAAGATGTCGCGGGCATCGATGAAGCGAAGCAGGAGCTCGAGGAAATTGTCGAGTTTCTAAAGGATCCGCAAAAGTTTCAGCGTCTGGGCGGTAAGATCCCAAGGGGCGTTTTGGTCGTCGGACCACCGGGGACCGGTAAGACGTTGTTGGCGCGCGCGATTGCCGGCGAGGCGAATGTCCCGTTCTTTACAATATCGGGTTCCGATTTCGTGGAGATGTTCGTTGGCGTTGGCGCATCGCGCGTCCGCGATATGTTCGAGCAGGGCAAGAAGAACGCACCATGCATCATCTTCATAGATGAGATCGACGCCGTTGGCCGGCATCGTGGGGCTGGGCTGGGCGGTGGAAACGATGAGCGTGAGCAGACACTCAACCAGTTGCTCGTCGAAATGGACGGCTTCGATACCAACGAAGGGGTTATCCTGATTGCCGCGACGAACCGCCCTGACGTGCTCGATCCGGCGCTCTTGCGTCCCGGGCGTTTCGACCGACAGGTTGTGGTGCCAAATCCGGACATCCTCGGCCGCGAAAAGATTTTGAAGGTTCACATGAGAAAGGTTCCCCTCGCAGCCGACGTTGAAGCACGCATCATTGCGCGCGGCACACCTGGATTTTCCGGTGCGGATCTTGCCAATCTGGTGAACGAAGCGGCATTGCTGGCGGCCCGGCGCAGCCGTCGAGTCGTTTCGATGCAAGAGCTCGAAGAGGCCAAGGACAAAGTCATGATGGGCGTCGAGCGACGTTCCATGGTGATGACCGAAGATGAGAAGAAATTGACGGCCTATCACGAGGGTGGGCACGCCATCGCCGCATTGCATTGCGAGGCATCGGACCCAATCCACAAGGCTACAATAATTCCGCGTGGCCGTGCGCTCGGCATGGTACTGCGCCTACCGGAACGCGACCGGTACTCTCTGGCGCGTGATCAGATCGTGGCCAATTTGGTGGTTGCCATGGGTGGCCGTGTGGCCGAAGAGTTGATATTCGGCGACGAGAAGGTTACCAACGGTGCATCAAACGACATCGCTCAGGCGACAGCGCTTGCACGTAAAATGGTCACCGAATGGGGGATGAGCGAGAAGCTCGGACCGCTCTGTTACAACGAAAATCAGGAAGAGATATTTCTTGGTCATTCGGTAACGCAAACCAAGAACGTCTCCGAAGCGACCGCACAAGTTATCGACGAGGAAGTTCGCCAGATCGTCGAGAGTGCCGAGGCGGATTGTCGGAAGATCCTCACGGACAATTTGGATGATCTCCATACGCTCGCCAACGCGCTACTTGAATACGAAACTCTGTCCGGCGAGGAAATAATCTCAATTCTCAATGGCGAGTCGATCGTTCGTGAGAGTGGCGATAGCGATGCGCCTTCCAGTGGCGCCCGTTCCTCAGTCCCCAGTAGCGGACCGGTTGGGCTCGACCCTAAGCCGCAGCCGGAAAGTTGAGCCCATACCATTGTCGCTAAGCCTTCGCAGGCTTACGTTTCTTCCATTTCATTGAGCGCTCGCGCGCGCAGCAATTTGGCGCGCGATCTTGCACGGGGTCGGCAGAAAGCCAGCGATCCTCGTTCTTTGCTATAATCCGCTGAACGGACGGTATCGCTGACGGGAATTTGCGGATGGCACATGACATATTCGGGACCGATGGTGTCCGCGGAACAGCCAATACCGAGCCGGTAACGCCGCAAACCGTGCTGCGGCTCGCGATGGCCACAGGACAGTGGTTTCGCCGTGGCGATCACCGCCACCTCGCGGTAATTGGCAAGGACACGCGGCTTTCGGGCTACATGCTCGAGCCGGCCTTAACCTCTGGCTTCATTGCGATGGGTATGGATGTTGTCCTGGTCGGCCCGTTACCGACGCCAGCGGTTGCCATGCTTACGCGATCGCTGCGGGCGGATCTGGGTGTCGTAATTTCCGCTTCGCACAACCCCTACCAAGATAACGGGATCAAGCTGTTTGGCCCTGACGGCTACAAGCTGTCCGATGCGAACGAGCAGGAAATCGAGCGTTTGATGACGCAGGACACTCTCGAACTTGTGCCTTCAGACGGATTGGGAAGGGCGACGAGACTGGACGACGCCCCGGGTCGCTATATCGAATTCGTAAAACAGTCATTTTCGCGAGGCTTGCGGCTCGACGGGTTGAAGATCGTCGTCGACTGCGCGAATGGCGCTGCTTACAAGGTTGCACCGACAGTGTTTTGGGAGCTCGGCGCTGATGTCGTACCGGTCGCGGTCGAGCCCGACGGAACCAACATCAATCGTGGTTGCGGAACGGCTGAGGTGTCCTATCTGCAAGAGCAAGTTGTGGCACATGGCGCCGACATGGGAATCGCGCTGGACGGCGATGCCGATCGCGTGATTCTCGTCGATGAGGCGGGTACGGTCATCGATGGCGACCAGATCCTTGCGTTGATTGCTTCGGCCTGGCAACGCTCGGAGCGGCTTCGTGGTGACGGCGTCGTGGCGACGGTAATGTCGAACTTGGGCTTGGAACGCCACCTCGGCTCGCTCGGACTGAGTTTGGTTCGGACGACCGTTGGTGATCGCTATGTCGTTGAGCATATGCGGCGGAATAAATTCAACGTTGGTGGCGAGCAGTCGGGGCACATCATCCTTGGCGACTACAGTACGACCGGGGACGGCCTGATTGCAGCCCTACAGGTGCTGGCGCTTATGGTTGAAAATGGCGGCCCGGCAAGCGATACATGCCACGTCTTCGAGCCGATTCCGCAGTTGTTGCGCAGCGTACCCTCTAACGGGGCGGCAACGCTCGACGCGGCCCTCGTTCGAGACGCCATCCGTGTTGGCGAGACGCAGCTTGGCGAAACAGGGCGGCTGGTCATCCGCGCCTCTGGTACCGAACCGGTTATTCGGATCATGGCAGAAGGCGAGGACAAATCGCTGGTCGAGTCTGTGGTTGCGGACATCGTCGGCGCGATCGAGCAAGCAGCGCCGCAGTGACCGACCACGCCAAGCCGTCTGGCCGGGTGCTGGTCATTGCCGGCTCGGATTCGGGTGCGGGCGCTGGGATCCAAGCCGATATCAAAACTGTGATGGCACTTGGCGGTTATGCAACGACAGCAGTCACGGCGCTAACTGCGCAAAATACCGAAGGTGTAATCGGTGTGCAGGCCGTGCCGCCTGCATTTGTTGCAGACCAAATTCGGGTCGTGGTGCGCGATATCGGCGCAGATTGCTGGAAGTCTGGCATGTTGTGCGATGATGCCGTGGTCGAAGCGGTTGCGGAAACATACGACGACGTTGGGGCAGGCGTTCCCCTGGTAGTCGATCCAGTGATGTTTGCGAAAGGTGGACATTCGCTGCTCGATGCCGGGGCATTGGATGTACTGAAACAAATTCTCATACCCCGTGCAGCAATGGTCACGCCGAATGTGCCGGAAGCTGAACTGTTGGTCGATACGCCCGTTCGTTCGCAGGACGATATGGCGCGTGTGGCGGAACAAATATTGGAATTTGGATGTCAGGCGGTGCTCTTGAAGGGTGGCCACCTGCAAGGTCCCATCGTCAGCGATCTGTTGTGTACTGCCGACGGCGTCGAGGTCTACGAGGCCGCGCGCATACAGACCAACCAGACCCACGGCACGGGCTGCACACTCGCGTCGGCAATTGCCACCGGCTTGGCACAAGGGCTTGCAGTCACAGACGCCGTGACACGCGGCCGCGCCTATCTTCGCGAGGCCATCCTGTCCGCCAAGATGCTGGGTCATGGTCATGGCCCGCTGAATCACGCGCACACCATCGTGCCGTTTGAAGTTGATGCCTGATTTGGACCAGGCCAGGCAGCCTGTCGCGCCATTGGACGCATATTTAGAGTTGATCGCGTCAGCGCCTTCATCACCCCGAAGAGCTTGCTAACAAGGACGTACACGATGCCTATTGCCTATCAATTGGAACCTGATCTCACGCCGGTGGCATTCGTCGATGTAATGGAGCGTTCGGGTCTCGCTGAACGCAGGCCGCTGGAAGACATTCGCCGCGTCCAAGTGATGCTTGAAAATTCAGGATTGATTGTCACTGCACGGAGCGACGATGGGATGCTCATCGGCGTTTCGCGATGCATTACTGACTTCGCGCTTGTTTGTTACTGCTCCGATCTGGCAGTCGACAGTAGCTGGCAAGGACAAGGGATTGGAAAGGAGTTGCTCTACAGGAGCCGCGCTGAAGCGGGCGAACATTGCATGTTTCATTTGCTTTCGAGTCCATCGGCCATGAGCTACTACCCCCATGTCGGGCTCGAGAAGTTCGACATGTGCTTTGGTATCTATCGGACGTCGCAAACGATGCCGGAGGTATCCGCGTAGTTCAAAGTCGCAGCAAGAATCGGGTGGGTCGCCAGTCGGTAATTGACCATAGTCATCTCCAACTCGTGCTCGCAGGAGAAAAGCTATGGAAAACTACTTGGTGCCATGCTTAGGACGGTCGCCAGATGCGGCGCAAGATCCTGCCGTCAATGCTGCCGTTCGCTTCATAAAAAAAGTCATTGGCCTGCTTATCCGTTGGCAGGAACGTGCCGCTGAGCGGTGTCGACTGGCCGAACTCGACCGTCGTATGCTGGACGATATGGGCCTTGATCCAAGTGCTGCACGTTACGAATCGAAGAAGCCGTTTTGGCGCTCGTGAGGCAGGAGAGATGACGATGGCGGTGACAATGATAGAGAGTAGTCGACCGACCAGTAAAAGATCGGTGCACGCAATGTCCGACGCGGCTCGAATCGAACGAGCGCTGGAGTATCTAGCGGCGAATTATGAGGCTCAACCAAGCCTTGCCGAAATTGCATCGCGGGTCGATCTCAGCGAGTACCACTTCCAACGAATGTTCAGTCGGAGGGTCGGCATAAGTCCGAAAAAATTCCTGCAATATCTCACGCTGGATGCGGCAAAACAGCGCCTTGCCGAGTCGGCCAGCGTGTTGGATGCCGCATACGATGCAGGGCTTTCAGGCCCGGGACGGTTGCACGATCTATTTGTGACCGTCGAAGCAATGACGCCGGGAGAATATAAGAAGCGCGGTTCTGGGCTGTTTATCCGCTACGGGTTCCATCCCTGTGCGCCGTTCGGCGAGTGTTTGATCATGCTGACGGATCGCGGTATTTGCGGCATCGCCTTTGTGACGGCTGCCGGTCGGCAGGCCACCTATGACGATCTTGCGTCGCGCTGGCCAAACGCGACATTTGTTCCCGATGATGCCAATAGCGGTCAGTGTGCCGAGCAATTTCTGATGCACACTAAGGGCACTGCTGAAGACACAGCGCCGCTGCGATTATTTCTTTGCGGGACGCAATTCCAGATAAAAGTTTGGGAGGCACTGCTAACGATGCCGGTCGGTACGCTGACGACCTATGGAGATTTGGCGCAGCGCATCGGCTACCCAAAAGGTGCAGCACGGGCTGTCGGTGCGGCCAATGGCGCCAATGCGATCTCCTACCTAATTCCCTGTCACCGTGTAATTCGCAAATCCGGTTTGATCGGGGGATATCATTGGGGCCACGGCCGGAAATTGGCGCTGATCGGTTGGGAGGCGGCGCGCTCCGAGCAGCACGCTGCGGCGTAGAAAAGTTCCGTCAAAGCGCGGCTGGACGCTTAGAGGCCTCCGCCCCAGGCGATAAAGGCTGGATTCTCGAAGTTGGGTTTTCCGTAGGAGAGCGGCGCATCCTCTACCGTCAGCACCCGACCACCGGAGGCTGTAAGAATCGCATGGCCCGCCGCCGTGTCCCATTCCATGGTGCGTCCATAACGTGGGTACGCATCGGCCTCGCCCATGGCGATGGCGCAGAACTTCATTGAGCTCCCTGCTGTCTTTTGATCTGCGATAGTTCGTCCCTCGAGGAACTGCTCGAACTTCGCAGGATCACCGTGACGACGGCTTGCTATCACCGTCAGGCCTTCAGCCGGAACGTCGCGTACCCGTATCGGTTGCGGAGCTTCATTTCCTTGTGTGCGTGTTGCACCCGATCGCAGGCTACCGACAAAGGTTTCATTGAGAGTTGGAATATGGATTATACCCAGTACCGGCTTACCGTCCTCAACGAGGCCGATATTTACCGTGAACTGGCCGTTGCGGCTTAGGAACTCACGCGTACCGTCCAGCGGATCGACGAGCCAGAAGACACCGGCACTGACGTCTGGAATGCAGCCTGCAGCCGCGGCCTCTTCGGCAACTACCGGAACATCTGGAGTAATCGTGCGAAGGCCTTGGGTGATTATGGCTTCGGCTGCGGTATCTGCGGCGGTTACCGGCGAGTGATCGGCTTTGGATTCCACGGCGAAATCGGTCGCGTAGATCTCAAGTATCGCCTCGCTGGCACGGCGCGCGAGTGCACTGATTTCGGGCGCCAATAAATCAAGATCAAGGTCGCCCGCACTCATTGCGCTCTATCTCTGCGAGTTACGCATCACCATTCATGTGGCGCCAGATATTTTCGGGCGTCAACGGCATGTCGATCGCGGAGACGTCGAACTCCGACAGTGCGTTGAGAACCGCGTTTACGACGGCAGGTGGTGCGCCAATGCTTCCGACTTCTCCCGCACCTTTAATGCCCATCGGATTGGTGGTGCAGGGAATGTCATCGATGAATTTCATATCAAGCGCCGGCACATCGTCGGCACGCGGCATGCGATAATCCATGTAGGATCCGGTCAAGAGTTGCCCGCTCTCGTCGTCGTATATGCAACCCTCATGTATGGCCTGTCCGATCCCCTGGATTATTCCGCCTGCGACCTGTCCGCCGGCAAGGAGTGGGTTTACAACAGTTCCAATATCGTCAAACGCGACAAAATTTACGATATCGAGGGAACCCGTATCGCGATCGATCTCAACTTCGCAGACGTAACAACCGTTTGGAAAGGTGGAAGATTCGGCTTCGAAATCGCCGCTTCCCGATAGACCCGGATCTTCTCCGTCCGCGGCAAGTTTGGGATCCGCTGCGGCGTCTGCGACTTGCGCAAGACTGACGCGGCGGTCAGTTCCGACGACGCTGAAGGTGCCATCTGCAAATTCTATGTCGGCCGCCGCCGCTTCCAATACTTCAGCGGCGATTCGCTTGCCATTTTCGATCAGGGCCAATGCCGCACGTTTACAGGCGACGCCGCCGACCGGCATTGATTTTGAACCGCCGGTGCCGTTGCCGGTTGCCACCAAGTCTGTATCGCCTTGAATTGTGGTGACACGGTCGTTGTCGACACCGAGATGCTCGGCAATGACTTGGGCGTAACTCGATGCGATACCTTGACCGATCGCCTGAGTGCCGATGACGAGCGTCACGTCTCCCTTGTTGTCGACGCTGATGGCGGCTTTTTCGGCGCCGCCGCCACAATTCTCGACATACGACGCGAAGCCGAGCCCGCGCAGCTTGCCTGCGTCGCGGGCTTTGTCGCGGCGGGCGGCGAATCCTTCGTAGTCTGCATGCTGCAGCGCCTCCTTCATCACCCGCGGAAAATCACCGCAGTCGTAAACATTTTCGATGGCCGTCGCATAAGGCATGGCATCTTTGGGGATGAAGTTACGCTGCCGCAACTCCGCCGGATCTATTTTAAGCTGGCGGGCTGCCGCGTCGACCAGACGCTCAACGAGGTAAATCGCTTCTGGCCGTCCAGCGCCGCGATAAGCATCGACTGGCACCGTGTTCGTAAAGACGCCCGTAACCTCAACATGGACGGCTGGGACCGTATAGACGCCACCCAGCAGCTTTGCGCCGGCGCTCGTCGGGATATACATAGCATAGGAAGAATAGTAAGCGCCAAGGTTGCAAATCGAGCGAATTCGAACTCCGAGGAATCGCGCCTCGGCGTCGAGTGCCAGCTCGCCGTAATTTATTTGGTCGCGGCCCTGATTGTCCGACACGAACGCTTCCGTGCGCTCGCTGGCCCATTTGACGGGCCGATTTAGGTCGCGGGCGGCAAATAGGACGAGTGGCGGTTCAGGATAGATCATCGACTTCATACCAAAGCTACCGCCAACATCAGGCGTTACCACACGGAGTTCGTCTGCTGTGATGCCGAGCACATCGCTGACCCCGCTTTGCGTGAAATGGACGCCTTGTGAGGGGCTGTATAGCGTATAACGCTTACCGTCCCAGTGCCCGATAGCTGCCCGCGTTTCCATTGCATTGGCAACCAGCCGATTATTGACCAACTCAACGCGGACGATGTGGTCGGCTTTCTCGAATGCCGAATCCGTTGCTTCCCGGCCCCCCATTTCCCACTTAAACGCAACGTTGCCGGGTGCACCGTCCCAGACTTGAGGCGCGCCCGCCTCGGTCGCACGCTTGGTATCGGTTATGGAGAGGCGCGGCTCGTAGTCGATATCGACGAGTTCGGCTGCGTCCTGCGCTTGGCCATGGCTCTCGGCGACAACAAAGGCAACCGGATTGCCCACATGTCGGACAACATCGACGGCTAGCATGTCGCGTGTCGGCGAAAACACCTTCGAGCCATCCATATTGTCGAATGCCATAGCGAATGGCAGAGGTTTCAACCCGGCGGCCTTAATATCCTCGGCCGTGTAGACCGCCAAGACGCCGGGCGCTGCCACGGCGGCCGAAGAATTGATTCCGCTGATTGTTGCGTGTGCGTACGGTGATCGTACGACAACGCCATAGGCTTGCCCGTCAAGATTGATGTCGCTGGTGTAAGCCCCATGGCCGGTTACCAAACGCTGGTCTTCCAGGCGTGTCGCCGATTGCCCTACGCCGAATTTTACCATTCCTGTGTACCTCCCGCTGACCGATGGCGATGATAGGAGTCGGGAGACCCCGGTCAACTGGAATATGAATTGTGTGCGGGCTGCCCACTCTATTAGGCGCGGGCACCGCCGTTGACGATCCGCCACACCCGCTCAGGCGTCGTCGGCATGTTAATGTTGTCGATGCCGAATTGCGCCAACGCGTCGACCACGGCATTGATGACTGCCGGCGGCGCGCCGACCGTCCCCGATTCACCTGCTCCCTTGATCCCCATGGGATTGGTCTGGCTTGGAATGTCATCGGGCAAGGAGACGTCAAGGAAGGGCAGATTGTTGGCTCGAGGCACGGCGTAGTCCATAAACGAGCCGCTGAGGAACTGTCCCGTACCCTCTTCATAGACGCAATTTTCGAGTAGCGCCTGACCGGCTCCCTGAGCAACGCCGCCATGAACCTGGCCCGCGGTCAGGAGCGGGTTGATCACCGTACCGAAGTCGCTCACCACCGAGTAGCGCACGATGTCGATTGCGCCTGTCCCTGGGTCGATCTCGACTTCGCATAGGTGACAGCCGTTGGCGAACGACGGCACGGAAGAGCCGAATTCGCCACTACCGAAGAGTCCAGTCTCCGTTTCGTCGGGCAGAACTTGTGGATTCTGAGCAGCCTCGGCAATCTCGAGCAAGGTTCGGCTGCGGTCGGTGCCGGCAACCGTAAATTGTCCGTTTACATATTCGATATCGGCTGGCGCCGCCTCTAGGACGTGGCTGGCGATGATGCGGCCTCGTTCGATGACGGCAATTGCGGCCCTATCGCAGGAAACGCCACCGACACCAGTTGACTTCGAGCCGCCGGTGCCAGCGCCGGTAGCGACCAAATCCGTGTCGCCCTGGATAAACTCGATGCGATCGACATCAATTCCCAACCGATCCGCGGCAATCTGCGGAAAGATCGTCGCGTGACCTTGTCCGCCGGACTGCGTACCTTGGGTCACCGTTATGTCACCCGACGGTTCGACGCGAATAATCGTAGTTTCAGCGCCTCCCATCGACGAAGTCTCCAGGTGATAGGCGATGCCGCAGCCGCGCAGCATACCGGCCGATTTCGACGCTGACCGGCGGCTCTCAATGCTCTCATACTCACCCAGCGCCAGACATTCGTCGAGGTTGCGGCAGAACTCCCCACTGTCATAAGTGAGGCCGAGTGCTGTCTTGTGTGGCATTGCTTCTGGCGGAACGAAGTTTAGACGGCGGAACTCCGCAGGGTTCATCTTGAGCTTTCGCGCGGCAGCGTCGACCAGCCGTTCGATCACATAGCCTGCCTCCGGACGGCCTGCCCCGCGATAGGCGTCAACCGGCACCGTATGCGTGAAGACTCCAGTTACCCGGCCGAAGACATGAGGGATGTTGTAAGCGCCAATCTGCAGCGCAACTTTTACGCCTGTCGCGATGCCGGGGCCAAATTGGGACAAATAGGCGCCAACGTTATAGCGGGTGTCGACGCGCAACGCCTGTATCCGGCCGTCGGCATCAAGGGCAAGCTCCGCGTGGTTGACCTGATCGCGGCCTTGTGTGTCGGCGAGAAAACTCTCACTCCGATCCGCGGTCCATTTAACGGGCCGCCCAAGCTCGCGGGCGGCGAACAAGACGAGCGGCAACTCCGGATAGAGCCGATTCTTCATGCCGAAACTACCGCCGACATCCGGTGTTACGATTCGAAATGTTTCTTCCGGCAAATTGAAGATGTGGTTCGCGAGTTGGCGACGCATGCCGTGCACGCCTTGTGTCGGCGCATGCAGTGTGTAGCGCACACCATCCCATTGTCCGAGCAGCGCGCGCGGCTCAATGGCGGCAACGACGACCCGGTTGTTGACGAGCTCGAGGTCAACAACATGGGCGGCGGCGGCGAATGCGGCATCGGTTGCTTCGAGGTCACCGGCTTCCCAGATGTAGCACGTGTTGTCTTCGGCTTCCGGCCAGACTTGTGGTGCATCCGGGTTTCTCGCACCCTTGGTGTCAACGACCGCCGGAAGCGGCTCATAATCGACATCGATCAGCTCAGCGGCATCCTTGGCCTGCGCCAGCGTGTCGGCGACGACGAATGCGACCGCATTACCGACGTGTCGAACAAACTCGTCCGCAAGTATGGGGCGCACCGGCGATATCATCGGCGACCCGTCGCGCTGCGTTACAGGAAAGAGGCACGGAAGCGTTCCCAACCCGGCAGCCGTGATATCGGCAGCTGTCAGGACGGCAAGAACACCATCCGCGGCCTTGGCTGCACCCGTGTCTACGTGAACAAGACGCGCGTGGGCGTGCGGCGACCGCAGGACGTAGGCGTATGCCTGATCAGGGAGGTTGAAGTCGTCTGTGAAGGCTCCACGTCCCATCAGTAGCCGCGAATCCTCGCGACGTCGAACGGGCTGGCCGATACCGGAATTTGTCATGTGGGATTGTGTTCTCGGTTTGAACTACTGTTGTGATCATAAGCGTGCGGTGGGATCGGTCAATGTATCGTGGTAGCCGCACACGCTACAGGGCGTCGCGGGCGTCGCGGGCGTCGGGGGCGTCGGCATCCTCCTCGACGTTGACCGACGAGGTCTCCGCGCTACGCGAATAAACCGAAAGCGCCGAAAACCGCCAGGCCTTTAGGGTCGGCGACCAATACTCGCTCGCCCACCCCGCTTTGAGTTTGAGTTCACGCAGAAATTCGGCAGGACTCGGAATGTTCTTCCATACCTGCGGCAAAAAAACCGCCCGCTTACCCTGATCGGCGATAACGAGGCCATCGCGTTGAGCGACGAGTTGGCTCAACAGGTCGGCTTCATCCACGAAAGACAACTCCGACTCATGCCCCAACAGGGTGAGCGACACTGCGGTCTGGTCGTACTCATCTGACGTCAGCGACGGGAAACGTGGATCGCGGAACGCGGCGGCGTAGCCATTGGCGGTGGCGTCAGCGATCAGCGGTCGACGCGGTGACACCGTACCTACGCATCCGCGCAACCGACCGCGCTGCGTGAGAGTTACGAACGTTGCGCGATGTTGCTTGAGCTCCGGCGGAAGTTTACCCAGCGAGACTTTCGGCACCCGTCCATGTTTAAGACCGAACTCGATAGCTTGCGCCGCAGCTCGCAGCAAAGCTGGGCCGTGGCGGCGCAACAGGTCTCGGTCGTCGCGGATCGGCTGGTCAGCCAAGGACCCAGGATCCATAGCCGACAACCCTATCGCGTGGTCCCGCGGTATCGCCGGAGTTGCGGAGGTCGAGACGTTCGATCCTGAGCCCTAGCTCGCCGGCCAGTTTTAGCAGTCCGCCGACGGGAAGTCGGCCGCAGGCGCCGCCTTGCGAGATCGCCTGTGGTTGCAGCGCCTCGATGGCTTCGGCAGTCTGCAGGTCAAGCCGATGTGCCTGTTCATAATTTTGGTAATGGCTGAGATCGGTTGAGATGACGATCAACGTCTCATCGCTGCCCCACAAACGCTTCAAGATCTCTGCCACGGTCTCAAGACTGACAGTGCCGACGACAAGCGGCACCAGGGAATAGTCGTGCAGGACTTCATTCAGGAAGGGGAGGTGGACCTCAAGCGCATGCTCTTTTGCGTGCGCTTCATCGTTGATTTCAACCTCTGCAAAATTGAGCAGGTCATCTATGGCGTTGCGGTCCAATGGTATCTCGCCAGTGGGTGTGGCAAAGCTGTCGACGCTCGGTGCCGCAATTTTGCTTAAGGGAACACGATGGTTTGGGCCGAGCAGGATGACGCGCCGAATACGATCGGATACGTCGCGAAGCGCGTCGTATGCCGGTGCGGCGACGGGCGCCGAATACACGTAGCCCGCATGCGGCACGATGATCGCTTTGGGCAGCCATGGCCGAGCCGGCATTTTGCTCACCGCTTCGGACAGGTAGTTCACGACCGCTGCCTGCAGTTCGCCAGGATTGTCTGGGTAGAACCGGCCGGCCACCGCTGTGGGGCGTATCGATGTCATCGCCTGTGTGCCTCACCGTTCCAAGTTCAAATGATAGCGAATCACTGAAAACCAGAGCAACAGACCAACCATAGCCGTCAGTCACGTCCAAGGGTACACTCGAACGCGAAGGATCCTCTCCTATATATAGGATGCGGGATGAAATGACCCAACTATCAGGCGACAACGAAATCGAGGGTGTTCCGGCGCGCTATTGGCATCGGTTGGAAGACGGTCGTCTGCAGTGCGATCTCTGTCCGCGTCTCTGCAAATTGCATGAGGGACAGCGCGGGCTTTGCTTCGTGCGCGGTCGCACCGGCGACCAAATGGTTCTCACCACCTATGGCCGATCCAGCGGCTTTTGTATTGACCCTATCGAAAAGAAACCGCTAAACCACTTTCTGCCCGGAACGCCGGTCATGTCGTTTGGCACGGCTGGCTGTAATCTCACCTGCAAGTTTTGCCAGAATTGGGACATCTCCAAGTCGCGCGAGATCGATACGCTTGCCGATGCGGCGTCGCCGGCTTTGCTTGCGGAAGCGGCTCTTAGGACCGGCTGTCGCTCGGTGGCGTACACCTACAACGACCCGGTCATTTTTCTTGAGTATGCCGTTGACGTTGCGGACGCTTGCCGCGAACGTGGGATCAAAAATGTCGCCGTATCTGCCGGCTATATATGCCCGGAGCCGCGCGTCGAATTCTTTGATCATATGGACGCGGTCAACGTCGACTTGAAGGCCTTTACCGAGGACTTTTATGCACGCCTCTGTTCATCCTCGCTGGCGCCGGTACTGGATACGCTCAGATATCTTCGGCACGAGACCAATGTTTGGGTTGAACTGACGACACTCCTGATCCCAGGTGAGAACGATTCGGACGCCGAGATCGAAGAAATGACCCAATGGGTCATGGAGGAACTTGGACCAAGTGTACCGATGCACTTCACCGCGTTCCACCCGGACTACAAGATGCTGGACAAAGTCAACACGCCAGCCGATACGGTGATCCGCGCCAGAAACATCGCTGTGAAGAACGGCATTCGCTACGCCTACACTGGAAATATCCACGATTTGGAAACGGGCAGCACGTATTGTCACGGATGCGGCACAAGGCTGATCGGGCGCGATTGGCACGAGATTTCCCAGTGGCGGTTGACGAATGAGGGAAACTGCGAGAGTTGCGGTGCGTCTTGCGACGGCGTGTTCGATGGACCTCCGGGAACTTGGGGGCGCCGACGCATGCCGATACGCCTTAAGGACTTTGCCCAAAGAGGTGAGCGTGAGACCGCGGGTATTGAGCCAGCGGCCGGAAAAGCGACTCCCTAGCTGGATCCTGGCAAACGGACTGAGCGCTTAACGCTTTCCCTGGAACGCATGGACGATCCAAGCGAGAATGAAAATCTGCCGTCGGCGCGGCGTTCGCGCGATTCGGTAGTCGGATGTATACGGTTAGGGGGGCGCGCGGAATGGAAAGCGCTGAACATGTTTCCCGAATCCGGGATCACTATGTCCCGCTTCTGAAACAGCACGACCGATCGCATTTGGCGGTCGATTGGGCAGTTGAGGAACAACAACACCTTCGTTTTGCCATCCTTGCCGACATCGGCAACGTCAAGGAGGCCTCTATCCTCGATATCGGCTGCGGCGTCGGTCATTTCGCCGGCTGGCTTCTTGAGCGCGGGTTTGCTGGTAGCTACACCGGCATCGATGTCCTGCCTGAAATGGTGGAGCGTGCGCAGCAGACCTACCCGGAGCTCCGGTTCGAAACCGCGAATTTTATGGACGATCCGGGGCGATGGCAGGCCGATTTGGTAATCGCCAGCGGTATTTTTCCCCTGTGTGATATGGCGCTCGTAAAGAATACCATTTCGGCGATGTTCGAACGTTGCCGCACGTCAGTCGCTTTCAATTCAATAGGGTATCCTATTCGCTCTCGTAGTGCCTAGATCTGGGGGGCAGGGCTGGGTCTGCCCCCGACGAGCTTCTTGTATGGCACGGGCTCCAGTTGCACTGCTTGCTGGAGGAGTCGATAGAACAGGAGGCCGCGAGCTTTGGATCGGCGGCGATTGAAGCGGAACGTGAACTCGTCCAGATAGTAATCAAGCTGGGAGGCGCTAATAGCCCCATGGTGAATACCCAGCCACCACCGATCAAGGAGGCCGGCTACCCGATGAACTTGGGGCATGACAATGTGGGCTGGGTCGCCGCTGGCGGAAATATTTTTCGGCTGGTGTTCGAAGCCGACTCCCGTGAGACCGTTGTAGGCTCGCCAGCCATCGGTTCGAATCGTTGCTCCCGGGCACACAGCCGTTTGGACGAAAGGAATGAGGCTCTCGGCGGATGCGTCCTCGACACGCGCCATGCGGATACGACCGGTGCCCCGACCCCGGATTTCGGCGGCAATCGCGACAATCGATTTCTTGTTTGTTTTCCGCCCCGTAACGCCAACCTCCCGGCCGCCCACATAGGTTTCGTCGACCTCGACCTCGCCATTCAGAAGCTCTCTGCCCGGTCGAACCATGGCCCGGCGCAGCTTATGGAGCCATGTCCAAGCCGTTTGATAACCGCCCAGGCCGAGTATTCGTTGAACCCCAAGCGCACTGACGCCGTGCTTCTGATTCGTCACATACCACATCGCCTGGAACCAAAGCCGCAACGGTTTCCGCGTACCCTCGAAGATCGTCCCCGCGGTCGGCGACGTCTGACGTTGGCATCCCGCACATCGCTGTTGGCCCCTGGCCGTCACCCACGCCTCGGTTCCCCCGCAGGCCGGACACCGAAACCCGGCAGGCCAACGGACACGCCGAAGAAAATCCGCACAGGCGGCCTCAGAAGCGAACCAGTCGTCAAATTCCATAAGCGTGCGAGGGTAATCGATCCCGCCAACGGGATGGGCAGTATTCTCGGCCATCACAACATCTTGCCACTACGAGAGCGAATAGGATACCCTATTCAATTCATTGTCCGCGTGGTCGCCGGTCAAATATCCGGACAGCTTTCTATTTGTCGATCCAATCGAGATTTTGGAACACTGTAAGAGCCTTACCCCCACGCTCTTATTGCGTCACGAATATCTACTGCAGGATTTTACGATCTACCTCTACCGCACCTAGCGGGGCCTAGTTAGGTCCTTCCACAAAAAAGATCCCCGGCCGCTTGATGGCCGGGGTACCCCAACGCAAAAGAGGTAAGTTTCGGGAGGTAACTCTATTCGAAAGCCTCTTCCCACGTGCCCTGTGTTGCGGCGCGCGAATACTCGGTTGCGCGGTTTTCGAAGAAATTGGTGTGCTCCACCGCATTCAACATGTCGTCGATCCATGGCAACGGATTGCGTTCGACGTGATAGAGCGGCATCAGTCCGAGCTGCATGAGTCGGTGATCGGCGATGTAGCGGATGTACTGCTTGACGTCGGCGCCTTTGAGGCCTTCGACGGGCCCCATCTCGAAGGCGCGATCGATGAAGGCATCTTCATGATCGACTATCGTCGTGCAGGCGAGCGCCAGGTCGCGCTCTAAGTCGTCGTCCCAAAGATCCGGCTCCTCCTCAATGAAGGTGCGGAACAGGCGGATGATCGAATTTGTGTGTAAGGACTCGTCGCGTGCCGACCAGGTGACGATCTGGCCCATACCTTTCATCTTGTTGAAGCGTGGAAAATTCAGCAGCATCGCAAAGCTCGCGAACAGCTGGAGGCCCTCGGTGAAGCCGCCGAAAACGGCGAGGGTGCGGGCAATCTCCCCCTTGGTCGCCGTCCCCCACTGCTGCATGTAGTCGTACTTGTCCTTCATCTCCTTGTATTTGAGGAAGGCCTGATATTCGACCTCGGGCATGCCAATGGTATCGAGCAGATGGCTATAGGCGGCGATATGGATGGTCTCTGTGTTGGAGAATGCAGCCAGCATCATCTGCACTTCGGTGGGCTGAAAAACCTGCGAATAGTGTTTCATGTAGCAATTGTTGACCTCGACATCCGCCTGCGTGAAAAAGCGGAATATTTGGGTCAAAAGGTTGCGTTCGGACTCGGTTAGATTGCGGTGCCAATCCTTGACGTCGTCCGCCATCGGGACCTCTTCCGGCAGCCAGTGGATGCGCTGTTGCATAAGCCAGGCGTCATAGGCCCACGGATAGTGGAATGGCTTGTAGATCGAGTCTGAATTAAGAAGAGACATTTGTTACGTTTTCCTCGGGCCAACGGCGTTTATTGGCAGCTCAAACATTCCTCATAGCCGATTTCGTTCTTGTTCTCGTCGCCATTGACCCGGCCCAATAGCGGGATCGTCGCAACGCCGTTTCTCGGTGACGCCGCAGCCACGTTTTCTGAGCGCTGAATTGACTTTGAGCGGCAGTAGTAGAGGCTCTTCACGCCCTTTTTCCAGGCCATCATGTGGACCTGGTGCAAGTCGCGCTTGTGCACATCGCCGGGCAGAAACACGTTGAGCGACTGCGACTGGCAGATATAGCCCGCGCGGTCAGCGGCATGTTCGATGAGCCAACGTTGGTCGAGCTCGAACGCCGTTTTGAAGACCTGTTTCTCGTCGTCGCTCAGGAAGTCGAGATGTTGTACCGAACCTTCATTCGTCGTGATCGACGACCAAGTTTCGTCGTCGTCACGGTCGTAGCCCGCCAGAAGCTCCTTCAAGTGTCTGTTGCGCACGTTGAACGAACCCGAGAGCGTCTTGTGCGTGAAGCTGTTCGCGGCAATCGGCTCAATTCCCGGCGACGCACCGCCGCATATAATCGAAATTGACGCCGTCGGTGCCACGGCCAGCTTGTTGGTGAACCGTTCGGCGATACCATAGTCTTCGGCATCCGGACATGCGCCACGCTCCTCGGCAAGCACTAGGCTCGCAGTGTCCGCTTTGCCCCGAATATGCTTGAACATTCGAGTGTTCCAGACCTTCGACATGACGCTCTCGAAGGGGATGCCAGCCGCCTGCAGGAACGAATGAAATCCCATCACGCCGAGCCCGACCGAGCGCTCGCGCATGGCGGAATATTTGGCCCGTTCCATCGTGTCGGGAGCGGAGTCGATGAAATCCTGCAAGACGTTGTCGAGGAAGCGCATCACGTCTTCGATAAACGTCGGATGGCTCTCCCACTCTTCATATTTTTCCAGGTTGAGCGAGGAAAGACAGCAGACGGCCGTTCGCTCATTTCCGTGATGGTCGAGACCCGTTGGGAGAGTGATTTCGGAGCATAAGTTCGACGTTTTGACCGAAAGGCCGGCGAGCTTGTGATGTTCCGGGACGGCGCGGTTCACGTGGTCGACGAATACCAGATAGGGTTCACCGGTCTCGACGCGTGCGGTGAGAATGCGGATCCACAGCGACCGTGCCGAAAGCTTGCGCAGGACCGAGCCATCCTTGGGACTTGCAAGCGCCCATTCCTCGTCTTTTTCGACCGCCCGCATGAAGGCATCCGGAATAAGCAGCCCGTGATGCAAATTCAGCGCCTTGCGGTTGGGATCGCCGCCAGTCGGCCGGCGCAGCTCGATAAATTCCTCAATTTCCGGATGGTTTACTGGCAGGTAGACGGCTGCGCTTCCCCGCCTCAGCGAGCCTTGGCTAATTGCGAGCGTGAGCGAGTCCATCACGCGGATAAATGGGACTACGCCTGACGTCTTGCCGTTCTGGCCAACTGTTTCGCCGATCGAGCGAAGATTTCCCCAATAACTGCCGATACCGCCGCCACGCGCAGCCAGCCAGACATTTTCGTTCCAAAGGTCGACGATGCCATCGAGGCTGTCGCTCGCTTCGTTGAGGAAACATGAAATTGGTAATCCACGATTGGCGCCGCCGTTCGACAGAATTGGTGTCGCCGGCATGAACCAGTGCTGGCTGACATAGTCATAGATACGCTGCGCGTGTTCGCTGTCCTCCGCGAAATGCATCGCTACGCGTGCAAACAGGTCCTGAAAATTTTCGTCTGGTAAAAGATATCGATCGGTAAGCGTCGCCTTACCGAACGCGGTCAGCAGGGCATCTCTGGCCGGATCGATACGAATCCGAATGCCGCGCTCGTTCTGGGCGATGGTTTCGCTACCGGTGGAAGCAAGTTGGTGTTCAAATGTCGAATCAGGAGCGTCGCTGTTGTCGATGAGGTGGCCAACTTCAGAGTTATCCACAGCCGCCTCATCATGGATAAGCGCTTCTGTTACCTCGACCATTCCCCCTCCTGTCCACAGGTGTGCATCGAATAACTTGTGGATAAAACACAAGATATCGTGCGTCTCGCCATATACCACACAAGATATGGCAATAAGTCAATCAGAACAAAAAGAGAACATATCGCAAGCGCAAAGAAAAATCAACCGTCTGACGATTTGCGCCATCACCTTGCTGTTGGTTTTGTTTGCGAAGGGACAAGGAAGTTGCAATTGTGATATCGCTTCGGACAAATCAGCGGATATGTAGCGACAATGCGCCTCAATCTTGGATGCGGCTTCAACAAGCTGGACGGATTTGTCAACGTCGACGCGAACGCGGATTGTGAGCCTGACGAGGTATCAGACCTCGAAAGCCTACCCTGGCCGTGGCCCGACAATTCGGTAGACCAGGTGGTGATGACCCATGTCTTGGAACATTTGGGCGAGTCGCCCGCGGTCTACATAGGAATCATCAAGGAGCTCTATCGGATTTGCCAGCCGGACGGCCATGTGATCATCACCGTTCCCCATCCGCGCCACGATACATTCATAATCGACCCGACTCATGTGCGGCCAATAACACCCGAAGGGCTCTCAATGTTCTCGCGCCGCAATTGCGAACATTGGATCGAGACTGGGGCCGCCAACACGCCCCTCGCGCTTATGCACGACGTTGATTTCGAGCTCGAGTCGAGCGACGCAGTTCTCGACCAACCCTGGCGCAGCAAACTTGAGCTGGGATCCATGACCGAAGCGGAAATGGTGTTGGCAATTCGCCAATACAACAACGTCGTGCGCGAGACGAAGATCGTTCTTCGCGCCGTCAAAAAGTAGCTATACGGCCGAGGAACGTCAGACCCGGTCGCCGTTAGTGCCCGACACAGCGGCGCTCAAAGGAATTGAGGACAATTGGATCGATGTGCGGCCGCTTTACTTTGACCTCGCCGCTAGAAGCCCTGCGTGACCTCTTCGGCATTTCCGAGCGGCCCAATCTTGCTGCAAACTACAATGTTGCACCGACGCATAAGATCGCAGCGGTGCGGATTGGCGACGACGGCGCCCGGCATTTCGCCTGGCTTTCCTGGGGCCTGGTTCCATCCTGGGCCAAAGATGCTTCGATCGCCGGCAAGCTCATCAATGCCCGCGGCGAGACGGTAGCGAGCAAACCGTCCTTTCGTGACGCCTTTCGCAAACGCCGCTGCCTTATCGCAGCCGACGGTTTCTACGAATGGCAGGTGGCTAAACCTGGCGCGCGCAAACAGCCCCATCGAATTACGCTGGCCGATGGTGGTCCCTTTGCCTTTGCCGGAATCTGGGAAAGCTGGAAAAATCCAACTGCTGCCTCGACTGACGAATCTGTTTTGGAGACTTGCGCGATTATTACGACCGTTGCTGCGAAGTCGATCGCGCAAATCCACGAACGCATGCCCGTCATTCTCGACGCGGCCGACCATGAGACTTGGCTGAACGCATCGCCGGATGACTTGCGGACGCTCATTCGTCCTTATAGTGGGGAGCTCGCGTCCTTTCCGGTAAGCACACGCGTTAACGCCGTCCGAAACAACGATGCCGATTTGCTTGTGCCTACGGTGGAGGACGATCTCGATGAGGGCTCAAACGGCTCGCGTTCAAACGGTGGGCAGCTTGATCTGCTGTAGGGTAATCCGCCGGGCTACATATCAAGGGGGCCGGGCTACATATCAAGGGGGCCGGGCTACATATCAAGGGGAATGTAAATGTCGGGTCTAGACCTTTTGCGCAAAGCGTCGCTCGTAGCAGTGTTCATCCTGCTTGCAAGTTGCCAAACGTCGGGAAACCTCGATGACCTGGCATCCAGATCGTTCAAGATGTACCAGGACGGCAGGTATGCGGAGGCCGAGCCGATGATGCTTCAGGTCTTGCAGCAAGATGCACAGACCTACGGAAAGAACCATATAAACTACGCGACCGCCCTCAATAATCTGGCGGCACTGTACGACATTTTGGGCCGTTACGAGGAGGCCGAGCCATATCATCTGGAGGCGTTGGAGCTCCGCAAGAAGCTTCTTGGCAGCAACTCGGAAAAAGTCGCATCGTCACTCACCAACTTAGCGATTCATTACGAAAATCGGGCACGCTTCGAAGAGGCGGAGCAATACTATGTAGAGTCGCTGGCGATTAAGGAAAAGAAGTTCGGCCCGGACCATCCAGCCGTCGCCCTAACGCTCAACAGTCTCGGCGCGCTCTACCAGACACTGGGACGATATGAAGAGTCCGACCGAACTCTCGAACGCGCCAAAGTGATCCGCGAAAAGGCGTTTACCTCCGATGACCCGAAAGTTGCGCATACACTCAACAACACGGCGGTGACTTACCTTCATCAAGGCCGGTTTGCGGAAGCTGAACGACTCTTGAAGCGAGCGCTGGAAATTAGGGAGAAGCATCTCGCACCCGAACACCCGTTGATTGCTTCAACCGTCAACAATCTTGCCGGCGCCTATCACGAGCAAGGCCGATACGAAGATGCGGTGCCGCTTCTTCGGCGCGCTTTGGCGATACGCGAGAAGACACTTGGTGTTGAGGATCGCTCTGTCGGGCAATCGCTCCACAACCTTGGCGTCACGCTGCGCACGCTAGGTCGCAGAAACGAAGCGATTCCGCTCCATGAACGAGCCTTCGCGATCCGCGAGAAAGCATTGGGCGCGAGTCATCCAGATGTCGCATCGTCGCTCCAGCAACTTGCCGTTATCAAACATGACCAGGGTCAACATGCGGAAGCCGAATCCCTCTATCGGCGTGCCTTGGCGATCCGCGAAAAGTCGTTTGGATCTGAGCATCCGACAGTCGCATCGACGGTTTCAAGCCTTGGTCGGTTGATGCGCCAGCAAGCGCGCTATGACGATGCCGAGCCGCTCCTCGTTCGCGCTCTGGCGATCCGCGAAAAGTCGCTCGGGTCGGATCACCCAACGGTCGCAAATTCGCTCGCCGAATATGCGCTCTTGTATCAGCAACGAGAGAATTATGTCGAAGCAGAATCACTGTTCCAAAGGGGGCTTGAAATTCGTGAGCGCGCGCTGGGGACCGATCATCCCAGAGTCGCGAGTTCGAACTACTCGCTTGCCGGAATCTACGAGCTTCAAGATCGCTACGACGAGGCTTTGATCTCAATACGGCGTGCCAGTGATATTCATCGCGGGCGCATGGCGCGAACCGACGCGCGGCAAGGAGCCGGCACGCTGAGCCAAAGCCGGAATGCACGGAACACCTTCTTCCGTCACGCGTTTATCACGGGTGCGCTCTACGAGGCGAGCGGGCAGCAGAATCTCCTGCATTTGCAGGAAGGGTTTGAAATAGCACAGTTGGCCGGGACCTCAGCGGCGGCTTCTGCGGTCGCCCGTATGGCGGCACGGTTCGCAGCCGGCGACGATGCGCTTGCCGCCCTGGTTCGCCGCCGTCAGGACGCAGTTGTGCGCTTCAATATCGCTGATGCCAGCCTCGTCAAGGCCGTAGGCCAACCGCCGAAAAAGCGGGACCGGAATGCCGAGAGCCGCTTGCGGGCGGAAATGGAACAGCTCGATACGACGATCACCGCGACAGATGCCCGCCTGGCAGAAACATTTCCTGATTATGCCACACTCTCGAATCCACAACCGTTGGCGATTAGTGAGGCACAAGCGCTCCTGGCATCGGACGAGGCGCTGGTTGCCTGGCTGCTTGGCAGATCGAAGGGCATGCTATGGGTTGTCCGCAAAGGTGAGGCAAAAGCCCATGTCATAAACGTTAAGGCGGCTGACATTCGAGATTCGGTTCAGGCCCTGCGGCAGGCGCTTGATCCGGCGGGCGTTACCAGGATCGAGGATCTCCCGCGCTTTCCGGTTGCGCAGGCCCAAAAGTTGTATCAACAGATTTTTGCGCCAGCGGAGGGGCTGTTGGTGGACGTCCGGCGTGTCTTCGTCGTTCCCAGCGGGGCGCTTCAAAGTTTGCCGGTCGGCGTTCTCGTCACCGATCTGCCTGAGAAACCGGTAACCGAAGTCGAGGACTACCGCGACGTGCCCTGGCTTGCGAAGCGCTACGCGTTGACCGTGCTTCCGTCGGTGCGCTCGCTCAAGGCATTGCGTGTGTTCGCCAGCCGGACCGCGGCCGAGCGTCCGTTTGCCGGGTTCGGCGATCCTGTGCTTGACGGCGCGCCGGGCGGCGGACGCGCGAATTTCGCCTTGGCGCTCTATCAGCGCGGCAGTTTGGCCGATGTATCCAAGGTCCGTGAATTGCCGCGGCTCCCGGAAACGGCAGACGAGTTGAAGGCGCTGGCGGCAAGCCTCGGAGGCGGTGCCGAAGATCTCTCTCTCGGGCCGCGTGCAACTGAGACTGCCGTTAAGACGGCGGATCTGTCCAAATATCGGGTTTTGGCCTTCGCGACGCATGGCCTGACGGCGGGCGATTTCGCGGAGGTTGGCGAACCAGCTTTGGTGATGACACCGCCGGCAACCGCGAGCGAGGGCGATGACGGGTTACTAACGGCAGGCGAAGTCGCGCATCTACGGCTTAACGCCGATTGGGTCGTGCTGAGCGCCTGTAATACTGCGGCGCCCGATGGCACGCCGGGGGCGGAGGGTTTGTCGGGACTGGCGCGCGCATTCTTCTACGCCGGCTCGCGCGCGTTGCTGGTTTCCCATTGGCCCGTGGACTCGCAGGCCGCAACGCGGTTGACGACAAGGCTCTTTGAGATTGCTGCCGCCGAACCTGCCGCCGAACCTGCAATCGGTCGCGCTGAGGCGTTACAACGCTCGATGCTTGAATTGATGGCAAGCACTGATCGGCCCTATTATTCCCATCCGATTTTTTGGGCGCCATTTGTCGTCGTTGGGGAAGGTGGGGCGGCGTGAAACCCTTAGTTCAGACAAGCTGCGCCTATGTTCGCTCGTTCGTTATTTCTTGGCTTTGAGTTCGTCGTAGTAGGCTTCGGCGCCGGGGTGAAGCGGCACAGTTATATTGCGCGTTGCATTCTCCAACGCCTCAAATCTGCCATCAGGATGGGCATTAGCCAACATGCGCCGGGTACTTTCATGCCACAGCGCGCGTGTAAGTTCCTTGACAAGTTCCGTTGGGGCTTTTGCCGAAACAATCCACTGCTCGGCCAGGCTGACGGTCGGAACACCAATTACATTTTCATAGATGTTACTTGTGATCCTGGTTGCAGTGAAAAAAGGCCGTGTATCGCGCAGTATCTCACCAGGTGGGCCCGCGATCGATAACAGCCGCAAGCGTGTATGGCGTGCCAAGTCGGCGATCGCCGCAATTGGCTCGGCGCCGACCGCAACGAACGCATCGATTTCGCCGGCCTTCAACGCATCGGCAGCAGGTCCGGGTTTCAGTTGCTGAATTTGGATATCACCTTCGCTGAGACCATAGACGCCGAGAATGTCTCGGGAGTTTTCTCGCGTGCCGGAACCTTCCGGCCCCAACGAAACCCGCTTTCCGGTGAGCTGATAAATCGTGCGGATCGGTGAGTCCGCGCGGACCACGAAATGGACGGATACACGAAATATATTAGCGACGACCCTCAGATCACGAATCGGTTTCTTAGTGAGATACGGACCGGTGCCGTAATGCGACCAATGCGCGATATCGGCTTGGACTAGCGCGGAGTCGACCTCTCCGCGGCTTATCAATTCCACGTTTTCCAACGCCCCACCTGTCGACTGTGCGGTAGCGATCAGACCCGCAACACCGCAACTGCCGCCTTTGTTGCAAGGCCGGCTACCCGGCGGATTGCTAATTCCGGCGGCAATGGCAGTACCAACGGCATAAGCCGTGTCCGCCGTCGGACCGGTGCCAATCCTAAAGAAGGTGGTTTCTTGAGCGGAGGCGGCGTTGACCATGATCACGCCAAATACCGATAGGACGATGATCTTGCTGCGGATACCCATTGGTCAACGCTCGACTTGGATCTCGAATACGTGGCTATGCTCTACGCCGGGCGATACCGGTCGTCAATGTGAGAGGTCCGTGCCGCGTCAGTTTGTCTCCATGTCACGGCGCCTGATAGCAACCGGCGAGATCGGCTCGTAAACGCGTCAATGCGTAAATGGCGTCGACCAGAGGGGTCTCGACACCCACCATTCTGCCCATTTCGGATACCGCGCCGACAATCCCATCGACTTCCATCGGGCTGCCCCTGTCCAGATCTTGCAGCGAGGATGTTCGGAATGCACCCGTCCCTTTGAGTAACTCTATCCTTTCCTCCGGCGTGCCGGGGATTGTTACGCCAAGTTTCTCGGAAACCGCGTAGCACTCACGCATCATTTTAGTCATCAGATCGGCGACGGGTTCGTCGTTGTGAATCTCGCCCATTGTCCCCACTGTCAACACGCTGATGGGGTTTGCACCGACGTTGCCCAACAGTTTGTGCCAGAGGTTGTTGCGAATTTCGGTACTGACCTCCGATTCAAACCCCGCAGTCTGAAATGCTTCCGCGACGCGGTGAACCCGGTCACTTTCGCTGCCGTCGGGTTCGCCGACGGGAAAACGGCCTTGCCGACCGCGATGGCTACGATGAGAAACGACTCCTGGCTCGGGAACCGAGGCGCCAATTCCGACGACGCAGCCGACAACGTGCTCTGGTCCGAGCCCCTTCCACACGTGCCCTCCAGGGTCGACGGTGTCGAGATGCTTTTTTCCCCAGTCACCAGGCAAGGCATAATAATACCACCAGGGAATGCCGTTTTGGGCCGGGACCACGACCGTATCGGGGCCGATCATAGGTCTTAACGAATCTAGTGCGCCGCGAATCGCAGGTGACTTGAGCGTAGTTATGACAACATCTTGGACGCCGGCTTCGGCAGGATCGTCGGTCACGTTCGGCTGGGTGACGATCTCATCTTCTTCTCGGCGCAAGATCAGTCCCTTGTCGCGCACGGCGGCCAGGGTTGCACCACGGGCAAACAGCGTTACGTCAAGGTCAGCGCGCGCCATGTAAGCGGCAACCGCGCCACCGACCGCCCCGGCTCCAAACACACAAATCTTCATCGAATTTTTTCCTCCACGTGCCCGGAAACCAGAAGTCCGGCGCAGATTATGGGTGAATTTTTTGGCGTCCGCCGTCTGAATTTTCCTTCTTACGACGTTAGGGCTCAGAATAGCACCCCGCAGTTATCGCGCGCAGACGGGAGAGCGCGTACACAGCGTCGATACGGGGCGTTTTGACGTCCACCATCTCGCCGATTTCGGATACTGCGCCGATGATCGCATCGATTTCGACCGGCCGCCCTTTGTCGAAATCCTGCAGCGTGGATGTCCGAAACGAACTCGGCCGCTGTCTGTAACCTTCAACTCTTTGTTCCGGTGTGCCGGGGACTGTGATGCCAAGCTTCGCGGCGACTGCGTAACACTCACGCATCATTTCCGTAATCAACTCGGCGATACCGTCTTCGCTGTGCATCTCGCCCATCGTCCCCTGCGTCAGGAGGCTGATGGGATTTGAGCCGATGTTGCCGAGCAGTTTATGCCAGACCTCGGAGCGAATCTCGGTACTCACCGCCGATTCAAATCCTGCCTTCCGAAACAGTTCCGACACGCGGTGCACTCGCTCGCTCACGCTGCCGTCGGGTTCGCCGAAAGGGAACCGCCCCTTGCGGCTGCCCGCGCGGCCGTTTTGCAAGATGATCCCCGGCTCCTGAACCGAAGCTCCCATGCCGACCACGGTGCCAAGCGTACGCTCGGGTCCAAGGCCCTTCCAGATATGACCGCCTGGGTCGACACTGTCCAAGTGCTGCTTTGGCCAGTCGCCCGGCAGTCCGTAGAAGAGCCACCAGGGAATGCCATTGTGGGCCGGAATTACCACCGTTTCCGGGCCGATCAAGGGTCGTAGCGAGTCGAGCGCGCCGCGGATCGCCGGCACCTTCAGCGTGGTGACAACGACATCTTGTACACCAGCCTTCTCGACGTCGTCGGTCACGTTGGGCCGGGCGACGAACTCCTCGTCCTCGCGTCGCACGACAAGTCCTTTGTCGCGCACGGCAACCAAGGTTGCACCACGGGCAATCAGCGTTACGTCAAGTCCCGCACGATCCATATGCGTGGCAACCACACTACCGGTCGCCCCGGCGCCGAACACACAAATTC
The DNA here is from genome assembly GCA_963664465.2 of Alphaproteobacteria bacterium. Taxonomy (GTDB): domain Bacteria; phylum Pseudomonadota; class Alphaproteobacteria; order UBA8366; family CAVOAK01; genus CAVOAK01. The sequence goes on from CAXXSU010000015.1 coordinate 73,062, forward strand.
TCATCGATCAGCGTTCCTCAGCCCGCTCGGAAACCGAGAATTCGGTCCCACGTCGCTTCTTCATCTCTTGGTTGTTTCGATCACCGCAATTTCACGGCTCGACGTAGCATCCTGCGGTTATCGCGCGTAGTCGGGACAACGCGTACACCGCATCAATGAGCGGCGTATCCACCTCCACCATTCGGCCAATTTCGGATACGGCACCGACGATGGCATCGACTTCGACCGGTTTGCCATTTTCAAGATCTTGCAAAGTGGATGGCTTAAACGGTCCCGACCGGGACTTGAACAGTTCGATCCTCTCCTCCGGTGTGCCAGGGAGCGTGATGCCCAGCCTTTTTGTGAGCGCATAGCACTCGCGCAACATTTCCAACTTCAGATCGACGATGCTGTCGTCGCCGAGCATGTCAGCCATCGTTCCCAGCGTCAGCAGGCTGATAGGATTCGCACCGATGTTGGTCAAGATTTTGAGCCAAACCTCGGTGCGGATCTCAGTGCTAACCTCTGAGGCGAAGCCCGCCGCCTGGAAAACCTCCGAAACACATCGCGCCCGATCACTTTCGCTGCCGTCAGGCTCGCCGATCGGGAAGCGCCCGCGAGTGCCTCCTGAGGGACCAACCTGGAGCACGACTCCTGGTTCCACAACCGCGGTTCCCATGCCGACAATGGTGCCAAGCGTACGTTCGGGTCCAAGTCCCCGCCATACGCTTCCGCCCGGGTCGACGCTGTCCAAATGTTGCTTCGGCCAGTCGCCGGGCAGAGCATAGAAGTACCACCAGGGAATTCCGTTGTGGGCAGGAACGACGACTGTCTCGGGCCCAATTAAGAGCTTGATCGACGCCAGGGCATTCCGGACTGCCGGCACTTTCAGTGTCGTAATAACGAGATCCTGCGGACCAGCCTTCACGACGTCGTCGGTCACTTTGAGCTGGGCTATAATCTCTTCGTCGCCGCGGCGCACGACCAATCCCTTGTCGCGTATGGCTGCCAACGTAGGGCCACGCGCGATAAGCGTTACGTCAAGCCCGACGCGATGCATATTCGCGGCGACCACACTGCCAACAGCCCCGGCGCCAAACACGCAGATTTTCATAAATTTACCTTCTCCGGCCGGCCGATAATCTCGAATCTCCGGTGTAGCATTTCGCTCTATCGGCGGGCAATTGCGTCAAGGCGCAATGGTTCAAAATTCTTGGCGTTGGTATCCCGGAAACGCGACCGCGACGAACGAGGCTGACGTCAAATTACGAACTTTTGCGCCTGCTTACCTCGCCGTAGGCCGCCGCGCTATCGACTAGTGCGACAGGATCTGACTTAGGAACAGTTTGGTGCGATCGGATTGTGGATTGTTGAAGAATTCTTCAGGTTCGTTCTGCTCGATAATTTCGCCGACGTCCATGAAGATAACGCGGTTTGCCACGGTCTTGGCAAATCCCATTTCATGTGTGACGACGATCATCGTCATGCCGGAATCTGCGAGCTCTACCATGACGTCGAGCACTTCCTTGATCATCTCCGGGTCAAGTGCCGACGTTGGCTCGTCGAACAGCATCACCTGTGGATTCATGCAAAGCGATCGCGCGATCGCGACGCGCTGCTGCTGCCCACCGGATAACTGCCCCGGAAACTTCTCCGCTTGCTCGGGAATCTTAACGCGCTCGAGATATTGCATACTAAGTTCCTCAGCCTCGGCACGTGGCATGTGGCGTACCCATATCGGAGCCAGGGCGAGATTCTCCAGCACGGTAAGATGGGGAAACAAATTGAAGTGTTGGAAGACCATGCCGACATCGCGGCGGATTTCGTCGATTTTTTTAACGTCGTTCGAAAGCTCGACGCCCGCGACCATAATCTGTCCGCGCTGGTGCTCCTCGAGGCGATTGACGCAGCGGATCATCGTCGACTTGCCTGAACCGGAAGGGCCGCACACTACGATGCGTTCGCCCTTGTAGACCGCGAGATTGATGTCCTTTAGTACGTGGAATTGGCCGTACCACTTATGGACGTTGATCATTTGGATCATGACGTCGGCGCCGACCTTCAATTCCTTCGATATCACTGCTTCTTGTTCGGACATGATAGTTCCCTTTTGGTCGATGCCTTACGTTTGCCGAGGCCACGCGGACACTAGTGTCCGGTATGAAGTTTCTTCTCCAAGTGCTGGCTATAGCGCGACATGCTGAAACAGAAGATCCAGAAGACGGCTCCGACGAACACATAGCCCTCGATGCGGAAGCCGACCCAGTCGGGGTTCGTGCCGACAAGCTGCGCCATCCCCAAAAAATCAAACAGGCCTATGATCAAGACAAGCGTAGTGTCCTTGAAGAGGCCGATGAAGGTGTTGACGATGCCGGGGATCACCAGCTTGAGCGCTTGCGGCAGAACGATCAGCGCCATCATCTTCCAATAAGATATGCCAAGCGCCTGCGCGCCTTCGTATTGGCCCTTGGGGATCGCCTGCAAGCCGCCGCGCACGACCTCGGCCATGTAGGCAGAAGAGAATAACGTCACGGCAATCAGCGCACGGACCAGCTTGTCGAAGTTCACGCCCTCGGGCATGAACAGTGGAAACATCACGGACGCCATAAACAGCACTGTGATCAGAGGGACGCCGCGCCAAAGTTCGATAAATCCGATGCAAAGCGCCCTAATGATCGGCATTGAGGAACGCCGGCCGAGCGCCAGAATGATTCCGATCGGTAGCGAGGTGACAATACCGACAAGGGCGATAACGAGCGTCAGAAACAGTCCGCCCCAGAGTGGCGATTCAACATGCGTGAGCCCGAATGAACCGCCGACGAACAGGTAAAACGCAATGATCGGATAGCCGAAGAAAAGAAAGACACCGATCCACTGCTTCCAGCGAAATCCAGGAATAAAGAGAGGTATCGCTGCGAGAACCAGCAAGACATACGCTGAATTGATGCGCCAAAGCTCCGCATCGGGATAGCGTCCGTACATCAATTGTTTGAACCAGAAGATGATATAAACCCAGCAAGCACCCTCCCGCGAGCAGACTTCCCGAGTTTCGCCAACCCAGTCTGCATCGAAGAACAGCCACTGGAAGAGCGGCGGAATAGATAGAAAGAGTAAATAGGCGGCACTGATCGTTAAGGTCGCGTTAAGCCAACTCGAAAGCAGGTTCTTATACAGCCAGGCGAGAATGCCCACTGCGTTTGATGGCGGTGGCAGGTCGGGGTGTTGGCCCGGTTGGTAGGTGTGTGCGGCGTCAGTCATGGTCTATCTCTCCACCAACGCCATGCGCGTGTTGTACCAGTTCATTAGCGCGGAGATCACCAGACTGATCGTCAAGTAGACCGCCATCGTGATCGCAATAATTTCGACTGCCTGACCGGTCTGCATCAGAGCCGTGCCGGCGAACACGAGCACTAGGTCGGGATAGGCAATCGCCGCCGCGAGTGAGGAGTTCTTCGTCAGGTTCAAGTATTGACTTGTAAGCGGCGGGATGATGACCCTCAGTGCTTGAGGGATTACGACCAGCCGCAGCGTATGTCCGCGGCTCAGGCCCAGCGCAGACGCAGCTTCGCTCTGGCCTTGGCTGACGGCAAGAATACCGGCGCGCACGATCTCTGCGATGAATGATGCCGTATAGGTGGACAGCGCCAAGACCAGCGCGACAAACTCCGGGATCATTCTCAGGCCGCCCTGGTAGTTGAAGCCCTTCAGTACGGGATACTCCCAAGAAAGCGGGAAACCCGCGAGCATGGCGGCAACGAGTGGAAGGCCGATCAGAATGGCGAACGACGTCCGAAACTTCGGGAACTGCTGACCTGTTTCTTCCTGCCGCTTATGCGCCCAGCGCACCATGAAGATGACGCCTACGAGCGCGACAACCATGGCAATAAAAACTGCCGAGAAGCCCGGTTCAAAGACCGGTTTCGGTGTGAATAGACCACGGATATTCAGGAAAATTGCGTCGAACGCGTTGTGGCTTTCGCGCGGCGACGGCAATATGCGTAGCACCGCGAAATACCAGAAGAAAATCTGTAACAGGAGCGGGATGTTGCGCAGCAACTCGATATATACAGCCGCCAATTTGGCGATCAGCCAGTTATTCGAGAGCCGGGCGACGCCGATCACGAAGCCGAGCACCGTCGTTATGACAATTCCAATCGCCGATACCAAAAGCGTATTGATCAACGCCACCAAAAACGCGCGGCCGTAGGAATTCTCCTCTTTGTATTCGATGAGGTGCAGGTCGATACTGAACCCGGCCGTCTTGGTAAGGAAGCCGAAGCCCGATGCGATACCCCTACGCTCCATGTTTTCGAGCGTGTTGTTGACGATATAGGCGCCGGCTAGGAGGACGGCGGCCAATACGAGCACTTGGTAAAAAACGGCTCGGTAACGGGGATCATTCCAAATCGCAGGTCTTGTGGGAGCAAGATCGTCCTGCACATCGGCCGCCATTTCAGGGGCTCCTAACTTGCAATTTCAGCTCGCTCAAAAGGTTAGGGCACCCTCGGCATTAGCCGAGCGTGCCCTTCCGTATTCATGCCGCGGTGGTTCTACCGTAACGGCATCGCGTATTGCAGTCCGCCATCAGTCCATAGTGCGTTTACACCACGCGCCAGACCGATTGGCGTATCTGGTCCGACATGCCGGTTATAGCTCTCGGCATAGTTGCCGACATGCTTGATGATATTGAAGCTCCAGTCGTTGGGCAGACCAATCGACTTGCCCAGGTCCCCTTCGGTGCCAAGCAACCGCTTGACGGCCGGGTCTGTTGTACTGGACCGTATTGAATCGACGTTTTTCGAGGTGAGGCCCATTTCCTCAGCCTGAAGCATGGCATACAGGCTCCAGCGCACGACATCGCCCCACTTGTTGTCGCCGTGGCGCACAACCGGACCCAACGGTTCCTTCGAAATAGTCTCTGGCAGAACCATATGCGCGTTGGGATCTTTCAACTTCAGCCGCTGGGCGGCGAGACCGGAACGGTCCGTCGTGTAAACGTCACAACGTCCGGCGTCGTAAGCGGCAACAACCTCGTCTGCTTTTTCGTAGACGACGGGGCTGTAACTCAGATTATTGGCGCGGAAGAAGTCGGCCATGTTCAGCTCGGTCGTCGTTCCGATATTCACGCACACCGAAGCGCCGCCAAGCTCTTTGGCGCTCTTGATGCCCAAATCCTTGCGCACCATGAAGCCTTGACCGTCGTAGTAGTTGACGCCAACGAAGTCGAGACCCAAAGCCGAGTCGCGAGTTAGGGTCCATGTCGTATTTCGCGAGAGAACGTCGATCTCGCCTGACTGAAGTGCCGTAAACCGCTCTTTCGCCGACAACGGAGTATACTTTACCTTTTCCGCGTCACCGAAAACGGCGGCGGCAACCGCACGGCATACATCGACATCAATCCCGGTCCAGTTGCCAGCACTATCTGGGTTGGAAAAGCCGGGTAGACCTTGGCTTACGCCACATTGCACGTGGCCCTTCGCCTTGACGTCCTCAAGAGTTCCCGCATTCGCGGCAAAACCGGCAAGCGTAAGCGCTGCGCCGGCAGCAATTGCAGACAGTAATTTCATAGATTTTCTCCCATCAGCATACGGATTGTTAAACTGTTAATTGAATCGAGAACTGCACCGTGACGGTGCAGCAAATCCGTATTTAGAGTGACCCTATCAGCCTTTTTCATACTTGCCAATTACTGTTATTTCACAACCATTTGCGAATCAACGCACCATGGTTGTAACGAAATATCTTAAAATATCTCTGCAATGTCGAATTTCGGAACATTCGTTCCCTTTGGGTCAATTCGGGAGTAATTTGCTAGCTAACCTCTTGGACTGTCACCGTGGCCGATATCGCTCTATGCCGTTATTCGGTATTCAGCTCGAACAACGGATGGGTCCGCGAGTGTGCCGAATAAGTACGGGCGATGGTGAATGAATTATCGGGATGACGAGGCGAGCAAGCAGGAGTTTGACAGGCGTCGGCGCGCCAAGAATGTCACGCTTGGATTGGTTCTAACGGCGCTCGTCGTGTTGTTTTACCTGATCACCGTCGTGAAGTTTCAAATCCTCATTATTGAATTTTGAATTCGTTCATTCGATTGATTGAAACAGCGTTCCATATCGACCACGACTGCTTCCATGTTATTGTTCGCGGTCGATGGGAGGCCCTACCCGGATCGAATGGATCGGGAAACTGACTGCACTTCAGACGTAAATCGGTAAATTTCCCAATAGGAGCACCAAGATGAAACGAGTTTTAGTATTGGCGGCGGTGATGACGCTCGCCGTAGCGGGTAACGCGTTTGCGGCGGACTCGGCCAAGGGCGAGAAACTGTTTAAGAGATGCGGCGCTTGTCACACAATTAAGGCAGGTGGCAAAAACAAAGTCGGGCCCAACCTATTTGGCATCGTCGGTCGCAAGATCGGCGTTGGTAAGGGCTACAAATACTCAAAAAGCTACCTTGATGCCGGCGGAAGCGGAATGACCTGGACCGAGGACGCGATTCTCGAATATCTGGCTGATCCCAAGGCCTATATGAGGAAAATCACCAGCAACCCCAAGGCCAGGTCAAAGATGGCGCTCAAGCTAAAGAAGGAAGCCGATCGCCAGGACGTCGTCTCCTATTTGGCGACGCAAAAATAACGCGGTCGACGCGGTCGAGATGTGTCGGTCAAGTTGATGCAATTTTGCACGGCCGGCATCTCGCGCGGCCCGCGCCTAGCACAAAATTAGTTAGGGATGTGTAAGTGTCTTCGGCGCCATTGCCATAAATGGCGCCGACAGGCTCGCGCTGATCTCGCCATTGCCATAAATGGCGCCGACAGGCTCGTGCTGAACTCGGCAATGCCGACAGTTGGCTTTCGGCGAATGCCCTGTCGCGGCGGGTGACTTAGCCTCCCGCGCCGAAGAAGATGACCCTGGAAATGAAGGTATTATCCCCCTCGAGGACACCGATCGCGATAAACACCAATAACAACAAGGGTGGAACGATGATGGCGTACAGCAAGGCCATCCGCTCCCACATCATGTGCATGAAGACGGCAACGATGAGCCCAGCCTTCAACAACATGAAAGTGATGATCAGCGACCATCTCAGGTAGCTCTGGACATGGAAGAAATCGACCAAATACGAAGCTGTACTGAGGACAAAGAGCAATCCCCAGATCCACAGATACGTACTAATCGGATGTTGTTGGCCTTCTGCGTGCGCCATGATCTTTCCTACCAAAGATAGAAGAATGCGAAAATGAATACCCACACGAGATCGACGAAATGCCAATACAGGCCCATGATTTCGACAACCTCGTAGCTTCCCTTCCTGCTCGTGAAGAAGCCTCGTGTGTTGCGGTCGAAATCTCCGCGCCAAACCTTGCGGGCAACGAGAACTAGGAAGATCACGCCGATCGACACGTGAAAGCCGTGAAATCCCGTGATCATGAAGAAGCTCGAGCCAAACTGCGCGGCGCCAAACGGATTGCCCCAGGGGCGCACGCCTTCGTGGATCAGTTTGGTCCACTCGAAGGCCTGCATGCCAACAAATGATGCGCCGAAGGCCGCGGTTGCCAGTATCAGCACAGTGGTCTTGAGACGATCACGCCGGTAGCCGAAATTGACCGCCATCGCCATCGTTCCGCTGCTGCTGATCAGGATGAAGGTCATGATGGCGATCAGGATGAGGGGAATCGAGTTCCCGGCAATGGTCAGCGCGAAGACTTCACTTGGAATTGGCCATTGCACGGTCGTGGACGTACGCACCGTCATGTAGGAGATCAGGAAACAGCTGAAGATGAATGTGTCGCTGACGAGGAAGATCCACATCATCGCCTTGCCCCAAGGGACGTTCTTGAACGCCCGCTGGTCGGATCCCCAATCAGCGCGGATGCCCTGCCAACCTTCAGGTCGTTCGGTAGGTTCTCCCGTATCCGTCAATGCAGCGTCTGTCATGTGTTCCCAGTCCCGTTACGTAAAGAGCAATAGAGCGAACAGAGCCAGCCAGATTACCAGCAAGAAGTGCCAATAGACCGCACACAGCTCGATACTGAGGTGCACCTCGCTCACCTCCGTGCTGTGGCGCAGCTTGGCGCTAGCCCGGCCCCAGGCCACCAAGCCCCCCAGCAGGTGCACGCCGTGCAGCGCGGTGACCAAATAGAAATACGCGTTGGCGGGGTTCGATTCCGCAAAATATCCCAGGCCCACCAATTGGCGCCAAACCAACAGCTGTCCGGCGAGAAATGTAAATGCGAGGACACCGCCCGCAAGCATGCCAAACCGCACGATCTCCGACTGCCCTCGATCCACGGCAGTCCGCGCCTTTTGCATTGCGAAACTGCTCAAAATCAAAATCGCCGTGTTCAGCCACAACAGCCAGGGCTCGGGCAACGGATGCCAGTCCGGGAATGTCAAGCGGTCGGCATAGGCAATGAAGAACAGCGAAAATACGACAGTGAGTACGGCCAGCAAAAATCTCAGACCGAGCGTCACTGTCGGCAGGGAAAAAGCGCGTCGCCGATGAAGTTCGACGACGCCGTCATTTGCGTCCAGCCAGGGTTTCTCAGTCAGCTGCTGGAGGATACTCACGTCTGTGCGTCCCCAATGAACCGCATTTTGACGCCGCGCGCGGCTCTTGCCGGAATTCGAGCCATCGATCTTCTCTATTCGGCCGGCTGCGATGCGCCGCCAGGAAGCTCTTGTTGAGGCTCAGCCATGGCGACCTCAGCAGGGGCAACGTTTTGCGGAATGTAATCGTCCTTGGCACCGGGCAAGCTATATTCGTAGGCCCAGCGATAGACCACCGGAAGCTCAGCTCCAAAATTACCATGACCTGGCGGCATTTGAGGCGTCTGCCATTCCAACGTCGTCGCCTTCCACGGATTGCGTTCGGACTTCTTGCCCTTGTATGCGCTCCATACGATGTTGAACAAGAACACCAATTGGGCAAAGCCAACGATCAGCGCTGCAACCGTTATGTTCGCATTTAGCGTCGCTGCGGAATCCGGAATGAATTCGGTCACGCCAATCTCGTAGTAGCGGCGCGGTACGCCGACAAACCCGAGATAATGCATGGGGAAGTAGATCGAGTAGGCACCGATGAAGGTGACCCAAAAATGAAACTGACCCATTCCTTCGTGCAGCATCCGTCCCGTCATAAGCGGGTACCAATGGTAGACCGCTCCTAGAATAACGAGGATTGGCGCCACACCCATGACCATATGGAAATGGGCGACGACGAACATGGTATCCGAAAGCGGAACGTCGACGACAACGTTGCCGAGGAACAGCCCGGTGATGCCGCCATTCACGAAAGTGACAATGAAGGCGATGGCGAACAGCATCGGCAGTGTGAGATGGATGTCCCCACGCCATAGGGTCAAGGCCCAGTTGTAAACCTTGATCGCGGTTGGCACAGCGATGATGAGCGTCGTCGTGGCGAAGAAGAACCCAAAATACGGGTTCATGCCACTCACATACATATGGTGCGCCCACACCACAAAACTAAGGGCACCGATCGCCACGATCGCCCAAACCATCATTCGGTAGCCGAAAATGTGTCTGCGTGCATGCGTTGCGAGCAGGTCCGAAACGATGCCGAAGCCGGGCAGGGCGACGATGTAGACTTCCGGATGGCCGAAGAACCAGAACAGGTGCTGAAACAACAGCGGGCTGCCACCGCCGTATTTGAGCTGTTCACCCAGTTCGACAATCGTTGGCATGAAGAAGCTGGTACCGAGGACTCGGTCCAACGTCATCATGATGGCGCCGACGAACAGGGCCGGAAATGCGAGCAGCGCGAGAATAGTCGCGACAAAGATACCCCACACCGTCAACGGCATGCGCATCAGCGTCATACCGCGTGTGCGCGCCTGCAGCACCGTCACCACGTAGTTCAATCCGCCCATGGTGAAGCCGACAATGAAGAGCGCAAGCGAGACAAGCATAAGGACGATACCCGCCCCTGACCCCGGCGTGCCCTGAAGGATGGCTTGCGGTGGATAGAGCGTCCAGCCGGCTCCCGTCGGCCCGCCAGGCACAAAGAAACTTGCGATCAAAACCAACACCGCGCCGAGATAAACCCAATAACTCAACATGTTTACGTAAGGGAAAACCATGTCGCGGGCGCCGACCATCAGCGGAATGAGATAGTTGCCAAAACCGCCCAGGAACAGCGCCGTAAGCAGGTAGATGACCATGATCATTCCGTGCATCGTGATGAGTTGGTAATAAAGACTCTCATCGATAAACGAAAAGCTGTCAGGGAAGCCCAGCTGCAGCCGCATTAACCACGACATCACCAAGCCCACCATGCCAATGGCGACGGCGGTGATCGAATACTGGATAGCAATGACTTTGGCGTCCTGACAGAAGACATACTTCGTCAGCCAGCTCTTAGGATGATAAAGGTCTACTTCTTCGACCTCGGCCGGCGGGACGTAAGCCGCATCGGCAGGCGCGACAGTGGCCATTAGGACACCCTCCTTATGCTACTTTCAACTCGGTCCAGTGAACTGTGCGTCATCGCACCGTTCCGTTATTTCCCAGCTCTCGTTTGCCCTCGCGCAAGACCAACTCAACCCCATCTTTGGTGCTTTTCGGTATTTGCGCCAACGATTCGGCGAAGGTTGGCTGTTCATCCAACCACGCCTGATAAACGGTCTCTTCTTCGACGATGACTGTACCGCGCATGACGTGATGCCCGACACCGCACAACTCGGCGCAAAGAATCTCGAATGAGCCGGTTCTGGTCGGGATGAACCAAAAGAATGTCACTTGACCGGGCACCAAATCCATCTTGGCTCGGAACTGCGGTACGTAGAAATCGTGCAGAACGTCAATCGAGCGGAGCAACGCCTTGACAGGTCTTCCGAGCGGGAGGTGCAGGTCATCGCCCTCGATCAGGATGTCATCCTGGCCATTCGGATCATCTAGATTTAATCCAAACGGATTGTCCGAGTCGACGAATTTGGCGTCGCTAGTTCCCATTACGCCGTCTTTTCCGGGGTAGCGGAAGCCCCACTGCCATTGCTGGCCGAGGACCTCGAACTCGTCGGCTCCTTCGGGTACCGTAACGTACTGGTTCCAAACGAACAGGCCCGGCGTCAGCATAGCGACGACGCCAAGCGCAGTGAGGATGGTGAGCCACCACTCGAGTCGCTTGTTTTCCGGCTCATAGGCGGCCCGTATTCCCGGTCGATGACGGAAGCGGTACACGCAGTAGGCCATAAACAATATGACGGCGACAAAGACCACGCCGGTGATCCAGAAGGTGATGATAATCGTGTCGTCTATGAAGCCCCAATTCGAGGCGATGGGTGTCCACCACCACGGGCTCCAAAAGTGAAAGACGACCGAGCCAACTCCCACCAATAGCAAAATGACCGCGACCAACATCCCCAACCTATCCCTATTCTTGGAAATTCGCGTGCAAACTTAAAGGAAGTCCTTCGCCCGGTCTAGCAGCCCGTTGAAAAAGGCGTCATTGACCGGGTTTCACGCCACGGCGAAGCATATCGCGGCGAAGGCGGTTTCGCCATCCTCCGAGACGATGAGGACGATCTGAACGACCAGGACGGCTCCAGCGGGCGTAACAAGCACGAACAAGGCGCCAATTCCGCCCGCCACGGCCTCCTTCGGGGTGCCGGCGCCGATGAGTTGGCGCATCAGCAACGATAGGTTGTGGCCGGCGACGTGAAGCAGGTATCGCTTGTGCACGTTCTCGCGGCCCCGAAGCCAGGTCCGGCGCATACCGCCGCGATCGAGGTTGTGGGCAAAGGAGCGCTCGACGATCTCGGCGCGCAGCTTGAAGGCTTCCCTGGCCACCCCCGATAACAGCCGGGTCCGGTTGTTGGTGACCGCCCGGCGAGCCGCATCATCTCCGTGCCAGCGCGCAAAACCCTTCTGCTTGGGCTCGGAGATCCGGCTCTTCCAGGGGCCGTCGTCGAGCGCCTTCAAGACCAACCGTGAGTGGTAGCCCTTATCGGTCACACATTCGGCCGGATCTTCGGCCGTCGGCGCCACATCCACCGCCTCGAGGTTTGCCTCGGCCGCCGCCAGGGTCTTGGGAAGCGTTGTCGTATCGCCCTCGTCGGCCGGGTGCAGCTCCGCCGCCACCACCGCGCCGGTGTCCAGATCCACCGCGTGCTCGGGCTTGTAAGGTGCGTGGTGCCGTCCTTCATCTTGGCGATCTTGGCCTCGGGGTCGCTCCTGGAAACCCAGTCCTGGTTCGAGAGCTTCTTGCCCTTGCGCTTGCGGTCCAGATGCGCCAGGTCCTCAGCCGTGGGTGTCTCGATACCGCTCTCCTGGGCCAAGCGCTCCAGCATCCCCCGGTAACCCTCGCCCGTGTCCCTCCGCACGATGTTGCGCAGCGCCGCGTTGGCCTCCATGGTCGAGGCAACCCCGATGCGTGCCCTTCACCAAATCAGCGCCAGGACCCAGTCAAACACCGCCGTGTGGACTTCATGGGGCAGGCGCGCGCGGGTCCGTGACAGCCAGGAATGGTCCGGCACCCGTTCCCGCATCTCCAACAGCAGGAACTCCCGTAGCGACAGGGAATCCGAGCAGCGCCACTCCAGCCCACGCTCAGAGTCGATACCCCGAAGTAGCCCACCAGGTGCATACGGAAGTAGCGCCCGGGTGGCACCGAAGGCGCCCCCATCCTGGCCGCGTAATAGGGCTGGCAGACCGCCTCGGCGAAGCCGTCGAAGCCGCCCTCGATCAGTACCAACTGCAGGCGGTCGTAAAATACATGACCAGGCGAGCGCGGCATCTCCGACCAGCTCACCATCAAGTCCCCCTGACGATCCTTCTGCTGTCCCATCGCCATCAGCGAACCCCCCTTCAGGCCAGGACACCAGAGAATCAGACCATGCCGACTTCGTCCAGGGAAGACTTCGTCAACGGGCTGCTAGGCCCACTTGTCCTCTGTCGGCGTTGTCCGGCAACTGTGCAAATATCAACACGTGATGGCGTTCAATTGCGTCTGTTTGCACTTCGATCCCGTTGAAATCTCCGGTCGAAATGCCACCGTATTGAACCGCTGTGGTATTCTCCTGACCAGAACGACGACGCCCGATCCCGCAAAAGTGATCCGATGCATCGAGTCTTCGTATTTGGCACCCTTAAATCTGGCTTTCCCAATCATGAAGGCAGACTGAGCGGACGACAACTTGTTGGGCGCTTTCTGACATCTGAGGCCTATCCGCTGGTCGTTGCTGGAAAATGGTTCTCGCCGGTAATGATCTTCGAAGCCGGCGTTGGCCACCGCGTATTTGGCGAGGTCTTCGACGTCGACGATCACACTCTCGGGAAATTGGATATCCTCGAATCGACACATTTAGCGTCGGGGTACAAGCGCTTGGAAATAGCCGTTGAGTCGGTCGATAGTGGTGACGTGGTCAACGCCTGGGTCTACATGAAAGACCGCGACATCATAGATGTTATCCACACTGAACTCACCGACGCGTATCACCTCGATCCGAGATATGTGCCCGCCAAGGACCGCGTCTAGCGTCGAGTTTGCGCCCGGCCCGCGCCATCGCCGACGCGTGCATCAGGGTCGGGGGCAGGCGCCAAACAACGGGGAGGTGGCATTGATATATCATTTGGCGAGGGAACAGGACTGGCTCGATGCGAGCGCCCGCGGTGATCGCTATGCCGGCGGAGCTCAAGACCGTCGCGATGGTTTTATTCATTTGTCATCGCGTGACCAAATCGTCGAGAGCGCCGCACGTCATCGTGCAGGCGAGCCTGGTCTGCTGTTGCTTGCGGTTGACGATGCGGCGCTTGGAAACACGCTGCGCTGGGAACATTCATGCGGAGGCGCAGTGTTTCCGCATTGCTATGGGCAAATTCCGCTTTCAGCCGTGGCCTGGAGCGCCCCGTTGCCGCTCGGGCCGGACAACCGGCATATTTTTCCAGACTTGTCGGACGAGGCCGCGGGTCGGACGAGGCTGCAGGTCGGATTAGGCCGCGGGTCGGATTAGGCCGCGGGTCGGACGAGGCTGCTATTCGCCACCTCGTGTGGACGCGCGCTCGCGCCATTTTCTTTTGGCGCGCATGAAAAGTAGGACTGCAGCGCCAACGCCAAGCAGAAACAACAGCGCCATGCCTCCCCCGGAAGTACCGTGAGCGCCACTCGTGGCATGCGCGAATGCCGGCGAAATCCACATCTTAAATTCTCATATCTGGCCGACGGCGATCTTATCGCGAAGCAGCAGAGTCCGCCAACCATAGCGTAGACCGACTAACACTGATTTTCGCACCAGAGTGTGGCGACAAGGCGGGACCACAGGGGTATACTTGGACCAAAGACAGGGTGCGGCCCAATGCGGCCCAATGCGGCCTGAACGACGGCCCGATGCGAAAAATTAGCACCGCAGCCGTTGCGAACAGCGAACCGGGAAGCATGACGATGGCGAACGAAAATGTGACAGCGGATTCAGAATCCGCACAACCAGCAAAACCAATTGTGATCCACACGATCGGCCTGGCGGACCTCAAGGAGGTCGTATTGAAGGGCTTTACCGACTTCGATGCGAGGCCAAGCCACTATTTCTTCCTCGGTCTGATTTATCCCGTCGTCTGCATCATCGCGATCAGAGCTTCTGCCGGATACGATATGCTGCCGCTGCTCTTCCCGCTGCTTGCCGGTTCCACGCTGCTCGGCCCCGTTGCCGCGACTGGCCTCTACGAGATGAGCCGACGCCGCGAGGAAGGTCTTGACGTATCTTGGTCGCATGCATTCGACATCTTTCGTACGCCAGCGCTGCGTCCGCTGATTGCGCTAGGCGTCGTGTTGGCGGCGGTTTTCATCACCTGGTTGAAGACGGCACAATCGATTTACCAAGGACTGTTTGGCATCGCGCCGCCGGAATCAGTCTCTGCCTTCGTCGCTCAAGTTCTCACAACGCCGTCCGGGCTGGCCCTGTTTCTGGTCGGTGGCGGCATCGGTTTCCTGTTCGCCCTCGTTGTGCTGACGATCAGTGTCGTGTCTTTTCCGATGCTGGTAGACCGCAACGTGGGCGCTGTCGTCGCTGTTCAAACGTCTGTGCGTGCGGTCGTCGCGAATCCGGTGACGATGGCGATGTGGGGTCTCTTCGTCGCCGTCTCATTGCTGTTGGGATCTTTGCCGTTTTTCGTCGGTCTGGCCGTCGTGATGCCGGTGCTGGGGCATGCCACCTGGCATCTCTATCGCAAGGTCGTTGAGCACTGACGCCAGGCCGACACTCCCTGAAAGTGTTTGTTCAGCGCACCCATCGGCGTTGCCGGACTGGTGGGCGCGGCTGGGATTGAACCAGCGACCCCCGCCGTGTGAAGACGGTGCTCTCCCGCTGAGCTACGCGCCCTGATCCAGTATGGATGAAGGTCGGCAGATGTAAGGTCGGCCGGGACGGGGTGTCAAGGGGACCCCCGCAAACGAGTCGCAGGCGAGCCGCAGCTTGGGCTACACCCCCTCGACGATGCACAGATCGCGTTCGGCGGCCTCCGTCTGATACGACATGGCTGCTCGATAGTCCGCAGACTCGTAGCAGGCAATGGCGTCTTCGTAGCTTGGAAACTCGACGATCACGTTACGCGCGTGCTCGCGGCCCTCTTTGGTGACGCAGGTTCCGCCGCGAGCCAAAAACCGGCCGCCGAATTGCTCAAGGGCGGGGCCGGAGCGTTTTACATATTCGGCGTATTTGGCGTCGTCGGTTACGGTAACGCGGACAATCCAGTACGCAGTCATCTTGCGGTCTCCTGGGTGCCTCTTGGCGGCCGTCTTGCAAACGACCGCGCTAGGCTGCAGCGATCACTTCTTCAATGAGATTGTCGACGACGACTGGCGTATCGTAGGTCATCCATTGCGTCGGTGCGCCCCAGCGTGCTTCCGCCATCTTGTACCAGTCCGGCGTATAGAACGCATCGGCGGCCTCGCGTGACTCCCAAAGGTAAACGCCGACTAATTTGTCGTTGTCGGCGGACACACCATAATATTTGCGGATCAGTCCCGGGACCCCCTGGTAGTTATTTGCGGACCCTTTGATGGTTTCGACGATGCTGTCGCGCGTCTCGCCCTCGGGCACGTCGAATTCGATTATCACAGTGATCATAATCAACCTCCTGCTCGTGCGGCTTCAGTCTAGCCCAATGGTGACAATTCGTGCCAGTTGTGAAGCGGACCTGATCGCCTGAGCCCGTTGCGTCAATCGCTTAACGCAAAGCGACTCGCAGCTCGCTGGCGTCGATCGGGCGGTGCCACCGATCTGTCGGGCAGGAGAAGATTTGGCAGAGATCCGAATGCGTCACTTTGTCCCAGCGGCGGCTACGCCATAACTTATTGATATATTGCAGGTTTTTCCGCCGCTCCGTCGATCAGATTTGTCGTAAGACTACGAAACAATAAGTGACTTGGCGGTTACGGATTTCCTATGGCAGGTTCGGGTTCGACACGCACCGGCAACCTGTGGCGTCAACCCGCCGGAATTTGACCATAATCTATTGCGATCTTCAGTCCGATGACCACGCATGACATCGCCGTCGTAATTCTGGCCGCAGGCCGCGGCACGCGGATGCGTTCGGATCTGCCAAAGGTGCTGCATCCACTGGCTGGCATGCCGATGGTTTTGCATGTGCTGGAATCCGTGGCACGCCTCAATCCGAAGCGCACAATAGTCGTCATCGGACCGGGAATGGACGCCGTTGCCCCGGTCGTCGCGCCACATTCGGTGGCGATTCAAGAGCGCCCGTGTGGGACCGCCGATGCGGCCAAGGCGGCCCTCGATGCGCTTGCCGGATTTTCCGGCGGCACCGTACTCATCGTCTTCGGCGACACACCTTTGGTTCGATCCGATACTCTGGGCGAGATGATCGAGGCCCGAAAGGCTGGTGCGGCTGTCGTTGTTCTCGGTTTTCATCCGGAGGATCCATCCGGCTACGGTCGGCTTATTCACGATCGGGACGGTGCGCTCGCGGCTATCGTTGAAGATGTCGATCTCGACGAGTCGCAACGAGCGATTTCCTTGTGTAACTCCGGTGTCATGGCGATCGATGCGGCTCATCTGATGACCCTGCTCGATGCCGTATCCGACGAGAATGCGAAGGGCGAGTATTATTTGACCGATATTGTTGGCAGTGCCCGCGATCTAAGGCTCGACTGCGCCATTGTTGAGGCGGCGGCGGCTGAGCTTGTTGGTGTGGATAGCCGCGCCGATCTCGCCTCGGTCGAAGCGCACTGGCAGCAGACGCGCCGCGCGCGGGCGCTGGACGAGGGCGCAACGCTTTTAGCCCCCGAAACTGTCTGGTTCAGCCACGACACGGTTCTCGGCCGCGATGTGGTGATCGGGCCGAACGTCCAGTTTGGTCCGGGCGTGACGTTGGGCGATCGCGTTGAGATCAAGGCATTTTGCCATCTCGAAGGTGCGCGCATCTCGAATGATGCGACGATCGGACCCTTTGCGCGGCTACGGCCGGGCGCCGAGATCGGTGCCGGCAGCCGCATCGGCAATTTCGTCGAAATCAAGAATGCCGTCTTGGGCGAGGGCGTGCGTGCCGGTCATCTGGCCTATCTCGGCGACGCGCAGATTGGTCCCGGTGCCAACATCGGCGCGGGCACAGTCACTTGCAACTACGACGGTGTCGACAAACATCGAACGGTCATCGGTGCGGGCGCATTCATCGGTACGAACAGCGCGCTGGTCGCCCCACTGACGGTAGGTAGTGGCGCATTTGTCGCTGCAGGCAGTGTTGTGACGGATGATGTGAGCGATAACGCATTGGTCATCGCCCGAGGGCGGCAGGTCGAACTCCCAGACCGGGCGGCGCAGATGCGCGATGCCGCAGTTTCCGCGATTAAGGAGAAACCCAAGTTGACGACGAAGCCGAAATTGAAGTCTGGACAGTCCAAACGTCGGAATACAGCCTGATGTGTGGCATCGTCGGCATTCTTGGCCGCGACGATGTTGCACTGCCGCTGCTTGACGGGCTGCGGCGGCTCGAATACCGCGGTTACGACTCCGCCGGCATCGCCATGTTGGTCAATGGACGCGTCGAACGTCGGCGCGCCGAAGGTAAACTCGACAATCTGGAAACGCTGCTTGCCGCCGACCCCGTCGGTGGAGTGAGCGGCATTGGCCACACGCGCTGGGCCACCCACGGCGTTCCCAATGAAGCGAACGCACACCCCCATGCGACCGATCGGGTGGCGCTTGTTCACAACGGAATCATCGAAAATTTTCAGGAGCTGCGCGATGAGCTTGCGCTCTACGGCAACAGCTTCGAGACTGAAACCGATACCGAGGTCGTCGCCCACCTGGTGACCCACCTTTTGGATGAAGGTATGACGCCGGCGGAGGCCGTTGCCGCCGCGCTGCCGCGGCTGGAGGGCGCATTCGCACTCGTTATGATCTTTACTGGCGAGCATGATTTGATGATCGGCGCCCGCAGGGGCAGCCCACTTGCCATTGGCTACGGCGACGGGGAAATGTATTTCGGTTCCGACGCACTGGCGTTGGCGCCCTTGACGCAGCGCATCTGCTATCTCGAAGAAGGCGACTGGGCATCGGTATCCCGCGACGGTGCGACGATCCGCAACGGCGCCGAGGACGCGATCGTCATTCGGCCGATCGTTGAGACCGCGCTGTCTGGCGCGACGACCGGCAAAGGCAGCTTTCGTCACTTCATGCTGAAAGAGATTTTCGAACAGCCGGCGGTTATCGGCGATACCTTGCACTCGGTCATTAACCCACATAACAGGACGATTACGCCGCCGCCTCTGCCGTGTGATCTGGCCCAGGTTCCAAAGATTACCATCGCCGCCTGCGGCACCGCCTATCTAGCCGGCATGGTCGGAAAATACTGGTTCGAGCAACTCGCCAAGATCCCGGTCGAGATCGACGTTGCGTCGGAGTTTCGCTACCGCGCGCCGCCGATGGTCGACGGCGGCCTTACGCTATGCATCAGCCAATCGGGTGAAACGGCTGATACGCTCGCGGCACTGCGCTACGCACGCGAACGCGGCCAGCATGTCGTTTCGATCGTCAATGCGCCCGAGTCGACGATAGCGCGCGAGAGCGATGCCGTGCTGCCGACGCTGGCGGGTCCGGAGATTGGCGTCGCATCGACCAAGGCCTTTACCACCCAACTCACGGTGCTGGCCTACCTTGCGGTCGCGGCGGCGCGCGCGCGCGGTGAGATCGACGCCGAACGGGAGGCGGAACTGACGGTGGCGCTCACCGAGGTGCCGGGGCGTGCGGCAGAAGTCCTCAATCACGATGCGGCGCTTGCCGAACTCGCGCATGAGGTGGCCGAGGCCCGTGACGTCCTTTATATCGGACGCGGCACCGCTTATCCGATCGCCCTCGAAGGCGCGCTTAAGCTCAAAGAGATTTCATACATCCATGCGGAAGGCTACGCCGCCGGCGAAATGAAGCATGGGCCGATTGCGCTGATCGACGATCGTGTGCCTGTCATCGTCATAGCGCCGTCCGGCGCACTGTTCGACAAGACCGCGAGCAACACCCACGAGGTCATCGCGCGCGGCGGCCGCGTGATTTTCGTCTCCGATGCCGAAGGTGTCGCCAGGCTCGAACGCCAGGTGAAACCGGCGGCGGTGATTGAATTGCCGAAGGTCGATCCGTTTGTGGCGCCGATCCTCTATGCCATTCCGGTACAGCTCCTGGCCTACCATACCGCGGTGATCAAGGGCACCGATGTCGACCAGCCGCGAAACTTGGCGAAATCCGTGACTGTGGAATAGCGGCGTCCGTTGTCCCGCTCGCTCCGTTGCACGGGAAGGCCATAGGATTAGTGAATGCTAGAGCTCTATCACTTCGATCGCTCGACGGCGGCGCAGAAAATACGGATCGCGCTTGCCGAAAAAGAGTTGGAATGGACCGGCCACTACATCGACACGAGCCTCAGCAAGCGCGATCAACACGACCCGGAGTACCTAAAGCTCAACCCGCGCGGCGTTGTCCCGACATTGCTGCATGACGGCAAGGTCGTTCGGGAGTCGCAGATCATCCTCGAATATATCGAGGACGCGTTTCCGCAACCGCCGCTGCGTCCCGCCGATCCTCATGACCGCGCGCGCATGCGTTTGTGGACCAAGCGTGTCGATGAAGGGTTGCATGTCGATAGCCGGACCGTCGGCCAGTGTATCGCCATGCGCTTTGCTGCCCGCGAGGCTGACCCGGCACTGGTCAAACGACATTATGAGGCCATGCCCGAAGACGTCAGGCGCGACAACGATCTGATCAACAATGAGAAGGGGGTCGACTCGCCTTTGCTTCCGGCTGCGCTTAGGCGCTTCAAGCGGACCTTCCATGAGATCGATTCAGCATTGGCCGAATCGCAATGGCTGGCGGGCGAGACATATTCGCTGGCTGATATCTCGCTGGTTGTTTACGTGTCCCGGCTCGATTCCTTCCAGATGACACCGCTCTGGCATGACCTGAAGCGGCTCCGGGACTGGCAAGCGCGTATCAAACTACGCCCAGCCTACGTGACGGGGGTCGAGGAATGGGGCGATACGACCAGTGCCAAACGCGTTGAGCTCGGCAATCAGGCCTTCCCCAAAGTCAAGGCATTGTGGAATGCCGCGTGACTGGACCTACATTGCCGTAATGATCGAGTTCGGTTAGGCAGCTCGAGCGGGGTCGCCTAGGTCGTGTCTCTGCGTAGCAGGATGCCCATCATTTCACGCACCAGAGATTCAAGTGTCGCTGCGTGCTGGGCCGCCCGGTCAGGTGGAATCCCCGCCTCGCGCCAGTCCCATTCCGCCTCTTGTTGCCAGTCGCGGAGATATTCCTCGCGGGCATCGCCTTCAGGCAGTTCCACGGCGTTGGTCGCGACCGCCGTGACAAATTCCTTCATGGCCTCTTTGTCTTCATCACTCATCATTTGAGAAATGCCCGAGCAATATCTATTCCACCCGCTGCCAGACTTGGCCTTTGCAAAAAATTAGAAAGCAGCCTTCAACCTTGAGCGTGTCGTCATCCACCAGGGTTAGCTTCGATCGATAGGTGTTGCCGTCCTCAGGGTTATAGATTCGGCCCTTGCAGCAGTTGCCATCGCCGTCTGCTATGAGATTTTGGATTAGCCTGATACCGGTGATTGGACGGGATTGCAGCGCGATATCTTTGTTGAATTTGTCACGCTTGGGTTCCCCATCGTCGTCGTTCGGCTCCTCAAGCCACGCGAGTGTGCCACACAACGTCTCGCCGCACCGCTCAATCCGGACATGAGATTTGTTCTCTTCCGTCGACCACAGCCCGAGCATGTCCGCATGTGCGGCGCCCCGCGACACGAGTGAGCCGATCAGCAGCGGTATCAAGAAGACCAGCCCCTGAAACCTAGTCATCGGGCGGCACCGGATACTCATTTGCCAGCTCATCGATCTCTTGGGCTGCAAGACGATCGAGGATATGCGGTACGTCGGCGGTCGCCGCACCCATCACGAACGGGCCGCCGGGCACAATGCGCACCGTCGGCCCTATATGGCACTTTCCCATGCAGTGGGTGCGTACGAGGTCATAAGAGAGCGCGCGCTCGCGAATGCCTGCTTCGAGCGCGTCTGCGACGTCGGCACTGCCGCGCCGACCGCAGGAATCGACGAGGTTGTTGGCACGGTAGTTAATGCAGATCATCACTGTGGTGTGGCGCGCGTCTGCCATGGATCCTCGCGTCGGTGTTTTGCCAGTGTACGCCCGGTGCAAGCAGTGTCAGCAGTCCGCACTGCCGCATGGCACGGCATCGGTTTTTGCAGGTCGGCAGCATACGGGTGCGAGTCTCGCATGGCAGTGATGTCTGCGGCTTGGTTCGTTGAGTTCAGGCAGCGATTGCCATGGCTGCTGCACGTGGACTGATGTTGTCGTTGGCCGGTGTGTCGGTTGCGCTGATCAGGGCCTTCCATGCCCGCTCGAAGCGGCCGGATTTGATCAGGGCGCGGAAGGTCAGAACAGCCTGTCCGCCGACGATCCGCCAGCGCATGCCGGAGCGCTTCATGCGCTGTGTCACCAGGGTCTTGTTGGCAGCCTCGACCACGCCTGAGCCGATGGCGATGCCCTCTTCCTTCAGGGCGTGGTAGCGCATGCGATGGCGATGCTTGCGGAAGAAGGCGAGTTCCCGCTCGGTCTCGGCCCGGTCCGGCGCAGCGGCGGCATCGCGAAGGTGGCGCAGCGCCCGGATCACCTTGGCGACGCCACGGGGATCGTGACGGAGGATCTCGCGGTACTTCTCGAACCAGCCGGGCGCCACGGCATGGTCGGACGCGGTTTGCAGATGTTCGCAAGCATGCCAGAAGTCGATCACCTCGGTTTCGGGCGACAGGGTCTCCAGGAAGGTCCAGTTGTCGGCGGCGCCATCGGCGATAGCGACGATCCCGATCTCGGGGCGTGCTCGCCTGATGTGTGCGACTTCGCTTGCAAGCTGCGCCTTCAGCGTGAGCTTGCCGCTCTCCGGCATGCGGCCGAGATAGAGGGTCTTCAGGCGCTTGCCCTCGGCGTCGTGGAAGGAGACCGTGCCGCAGGCGGCCTCGCGCCAGGAGGCCTTGGCGCGACCGTCCTCGCCGGGTCTCAGCGGCACCATGACGCCGTCGAGGGAGACCGAGGCGGTGGTCGCGTCCTGCGGTATGCCCTCGGCCTCACGGATGCTGCCCAGCGTCTCCGGGCCGAGGCTCTCCCAGCATTCGTGCATGCTCAGGGTCAGGCGCTGCAGGGTGCTCACCGACGGCGTCATGGCGCCGGTCTTCGCAAAGAACGCCGCCGCTTCCCGGGCCGTGCAGTGACCCATCATCAGCAGACCGAGCTCGGCCGCCGGCCGCGTCAGGTAATCGTCGACGAGGCCCAGGCTCTCGTCGACCGGCACCGGCGATGCCCCGCTCGCGCCGCTGCGGTAACGCGCTCGCCGGTAGGTCACCGGACCGAGCGAGGTCATGATCGTCTTCGGCGTCACCGCGACCCGGAACCAGCTCTGCCCGTCCCGCTCGATCCGGGAAGCGCCATCGTCCCGGTTCTCGATGACGGCGCCCATGACATCGCGAGCGAACTCGTTCGTGGCCTCACGAACCCGCAACTCGACCTCATCGGGCGCCTCGGGGCGCGGCTCGGAACGAAGCTCATCGCGACACAGTGCGAGCACCCGGGCGGCCGCCTCGACGACCCGAGGAGGCAGGCCGGAAAGATCGATGGACGAAGGCGCCGGAGGCGGGGATACTGCCATGGGAATGCTCCCGATGTTGGGTTTCGAGACACGGCATCGTACCGCTTCTGGCGGTGCGGAGCGGTCCCACCTTCCCCTGCTCGACCCTGCCGTCGTGACAAAATCCTGCCTTGGAGCGGCCCATTGTCACGAATAGCCGTTTTCGGCCGTTCGTCTCTACACAAAAACGCACTAAATCAATGACTTAGATTTTCCATACCAGATCCACACCCCAGCATACCATGAGACACCGTTGGCGGGAATCCGCGAGACGGTTCCGTTTGCCGATTCGCAAGCCCAGGCGCTAGGGTACGGCGAAGCGCTCCAGAATTCGACAGATGAGTGCGGCGCGACCGAATTGGTCGATCCGACCGCGGTTCAAAGATAGCGGCGAGGGGGAGGCATGACGCAGCATTTTCCACTCATGGTACCTGGCGCAACAAGCAACGACGCCACGGTTTCCGTGAAGGCGCCATTCGATGACGATGTGATCGCCGATGTTGCGGCGGCAGATGCCGAGGCGGTCGAGGCTGCGTTGGCGACGGCGGCGTCGCTCTATGCCGACCGAGACGGCTGGATCGCGCCGGGGCGGCGCGTCGAGATACTCGAGGGCACAGCCGAGCTGATGGCGGCGCGGGCCGAAGATCTCGCGGTCGAAGCCGCGCGCGAAGGCGGCAAGCCGCTGGTCGATAGCCGTGTTGAGGTGGCGCGGGCGATCGATGGCGTGCGTCTATGCATCGAGGGGCTGCGGACGCAGGCGGGCACGGAGATTCCGATGAACCGCAATGCGGCTTCGGCAAACCGATTGGCGATGACGACCCATGAGCCGATCGGCGTTGTCGTCGCGGTCAGTGCCTTCAATCATCCACTGAATTTGATCGTGCATCAGGTCGCGCCTGCGGTTGCAGTTGGCTGCCCGGTAATCGTCAAACCAGCGGGCGTTACGCCCCTGTCCTGTCTGCGTTTTGTGCAGATAATGCGCGAGGCGGGGCTGCCGGAGGCCTGGTGCCAGCCGGTGGTCACCTCGGACCGTGCGGCGGCTGAAGCGCTTGTCACCGATCCGCGCGTCGGCTTTTTCAGCTTCATCGGCAGCGCAAAGGTTGGCTGGGCTCTACGTTCAAAATTGGCGCCGGGTGCACGATGCGCGCTGGAACATGGCGGCGCGGCGCCGGTTATCGTCGCTGCGGACGCTGACCTCGACGATGTGCTGCCGCTTTTAGGCAAGGGTGGCTTCTATCATGCCGGCCAGGTCTGCGTTTCAGTGCAGCGTGTGTTCGCGCATCAGGATGTCGCGAAGCAGGTCGCCGAGGGATTGGCCGAGGTGGGGAAATCTTTAACGGTCGGTGATCCAACCAAGCCTGAGACCGATGTTGGCCCACTGATTCGTCCGGGCGAAGTGGACCGGGTTCACGAATGGGTACAGGAAGCAATTGAAGGCGGCGCGGAGCTGCTGGCGGGTGGCGAGAAGTTGTCGCCGAGCTGCTATGCACCGACAGTGCTGTTCAATCCGCCCGTTGACGCGCAAGTCAGTACCGCGGAGATTTTCGGGCCGGTTATCTGCGTCTATTCCTACGCTGATATCAATGAGGCTATAGCCCGTGCCAATGCGCTGCCGTTTTCCTTCCAGGCAGCGGTTTGTACCCGCAATATTGATACCGCGATGCGCGTCTTTCGACGGCTCAACGCCAGCGCGGTCATGGTCAACGACCATACGGCGTTTCGTGTCGATTGGATGCCGTTTGCCGGTCTCAAGCAGTCGGGCCACGGCGTCGGCGGGATCCACCACACGATGCACGATATGCAAATCGAGAAGATGCTGGTGATACGCTCGAAGGAACTCTAGAGCGCCGCGACCAAGAAAATTCATACGCGAGGCAGAGAAATGAAACTGAAGGATCAGAAACTGTTGCGACTGCAGTGCTATGTCGATGGCGCGTGGATTGACGCCGACGACGGTGCGGTGATCGAGGTCACCGACCCGGCCACGGGAGAGACCCTTGGTATGGTCCCCAAAATGGCGGCCGAGGAGACGCGGCGCGCCATCGATGCGGCAAACAAGGCGCTTCCCGATTGGCGCAACCGGACCGCAAAAGAGCGGGCCGCGATCCTGCGGCGCTGGAACGATCTGATGCTCGAAAACCAGGAGGACCTGGCCAGCCTGATGACTCGGGAGCAGGGCAAGCCGCTCGGCGAATCGAGGGGCGAAATTGCCTACGCGGCATCGTTTATCGAGTGGTTCGCTGAGGAAGGCAAACGTGTCTACGGCGAGATTATCCCTGAACCCTCTCGCGACCGGCGGATCATCGTGACCAAAGAGCCGATCGGCGTTTGCGCGGCGATCACGCCCTGGAATTTTCCCTCGGCCATGATCACGCGAAAGGCGGGGCCGGCGCTGGCAGCGGGCTGCACCATGGTGGTCAAACCCGCGACATCGACGCCGCTCTCCGCATTGGCGCTTGCGGAGCTTGCAGAGCGAGCGGGGGTGCCTGCGGGCGTCTTTAACGTTGTGACCGGCGGCTCGGCGGCGATCGGCGGAGAGATGACTTCCAATCCCATCGTCCGCAAGCTCACCTTCACGGGCTCGACCGAGGTCGGCAAACTGCTGATGGAGCAATGTGCCGGGACAGTCAAAAAAGTTTCGCTGGAGCTCGGCGGCAACGCGCCGTTCATCGTCTTCGATGACGCCGATCTCGATGCGGCTGTCGAGGGTGCACTGGCTTCGAAATACCGCAACGCGGGACAGACCTGCGTTTGCGCCAATCGCTTCATTGTTCAAGACAGCGTCTATGAGACCTTTGCCAGCAAGCTCGCCGGCGCCGTCGAAGGCCTCAAGGTCGGGCCGGGGCTCGAAGCGGGGGTCACGCAGGGACCGCTCATCGACGTTCAGGCAGTGGAGAAGGTCGAGGCCCATATTGCCGACGCGACGGCAAAGGGCGCGCGGCTCGTACTCGGCGGCAAGCGTCACGCGCTTGGCGGGACCTTCTTCGAGCCGACGGTGCTGGCCGATGGCACCGGTGACATGGTTGTAAGCCATGAGGAGACCTTTGGTCCGGTTGCGCCGCTCTTCCGCTTCAAGACCGAGGATCAGGCCATCGCCATGGCAAACGATACCGAATACGGCCTCGCCTCGTATTTCTACAGCCGCGACGTGGGTCGAATCTGGCGTGTTGCCGAAGGCCTCGAATACGGCATAGTCGGTATCAATGTCGGCATCATCTCAAATGAAGTTGCGCCGTTCGGCGGCATGAAGGAATCGGGCGCGAGGGCTCGCATTTTGGAATCGATGAATTTCTCGAAGTCAAATATCTCTGCATGGGCGGCGTCGACGCATAGCAGCGCCACAGAACGGATGTCACCGCAGAATTCAAGACGGGTCGTGCGGTCGATCCCAGGGAGCATCGCGTAATGCCAAAGTATGATTACGACTTGTTCACCATCGGTGCCGGATCGGGTGGTGTCCGGGCCTGCCGTATGGCCAGCGCCACAGGCGCCCGTGTTGCCGTGGCAGAAGAGCGCTATCTCGGCGGGACCTGCGTCAACGTCGGCTGCATCCCGAAGAAACTTTTGGTCTATGCCGCTCACTTCGCTGAGGATTTCGAGGAGGCAAAGGGGTTCGGCTGGACAGTCGGTGAACGGACGTTTGACTGGGCCCGGCTGATTGCCAACAAGAACGACGAAATCTCGCGGCTGAACGGCGTCTACGACCGGCTGCTCAAGAATGCGGGCGTCGACTTGTTCGATGGGCACGCGGTGCTTGAAGATGCCCATACTGTAAGTGTTGATGGCAAATCCTACACCACTGAGAAGGTCCTTGTGGCGACCGGCGGTTGGCCTTTCGTCCCAGATATTCCGGGCAAAGAGCTTGCCATCACCTCCAATGAAGCATTTTTCCTGGAAGCGGTTCCCAAGCGACTAATTGTCGTTGGCGGCGGCTATATCGCCGTTGAGTTTGCCGGCATCTTCCACGGCCTCGGTGCCGAGATCAGGCAGCTTTACCGCGGCCCACTCTTCCTGCGCGGGTTTGATGACGATGTTCGCAGTTTTTTGGCCGGCGAGATGTCCAAGAAAGGCATCGATGTTCGCTTCAACGCCGACATTGCAGGTATCGAGGAAACGGCCGAGGGGCTCCGTGCCCAACTCAAGGACGGGAGCGAGCTGACAGCGGATTGCATCATGTACGCGACGGGCCGCAAACCGTTGACCGCTAATATCGGACTCGAGGCCGCCGGTATCGAGTTGGCGGACAACGGGGCCATAAAGGTCGATGAGTATTTTCAGACATCGGTCGACCATATCTATGCGATCGGTGATGTCATCGACCGGGTTGCGCTGACGCCCGTCGCGATCGCAGAAGCCATGGCGCTGGTTAAGACGGTGTTCGGTGGGGTGCCGACGAAACTGGATTACGCCGATATCCCATCCGCGGTGTTTAGCCAGCCGCCGATCGGCAATGTCGGCCTGACCGAGCCACAGGCGCGCGAACGCTACAGCGCGGTCGACATTTATCGATCCGAGTTTCGCGCCCTGAAACACACACTAAGCGGCAGCGATGAACAAACCTTCATGAAGCTCATCGTCGACCAGGCGAGCGAGCGCGTCGTTGGCGTCCACATGGTCGGGCCCGACGCTGGAGAAATCATCCAGGGTATCGCCATCGCACTCAAATGCGGCGCGACCAAAGCGCAGTTCGATGCGACGATCGGTATTCACCCGACCGCAGCGGAAGAGTTCGTGACGATGCGCGAGCCGGTAGTCGTTCCGGCGCCGGACCCCAAGCGGTTGGCGGCCGAGTAGGGCGCAGTGCTTGGACCACACCGGGACATCCGCCGATTGACAGCTATCCGCATAAATTCCGACCAATGAGTTACGGTAGGTAAATGTCTGCTCCTGACCCAAAGCGGACTGCTTGCCGGCCGCGCCACCGCGCACCGTCCGTCGGTTAAGGCGGGACATTTGGTGTTTAAGAGCCGCTCGGCCGCGCTGCTGCAAGTGTGAAAGATCCGAAATGAGCCATTTGAATGAGGCCACGCCCGAGCGATTCCCATAGTCGCATGAATCTGGGAGCCGTATGTCCGACATGGACGCTAACCCGGTCGATTTCAGCATGATTGATCGCAATCGCGGCGTCTTCATACATCAGCCGGTTGGAAAGACGCAGTCGGGCGTGGTGGTTAGCAAAATTTTTCATTTGAGAATTTCTCCTGTATTATCTACGGTGCGAGTTCAATGCACCTTTCAGATATTCAAGGGTAGATAAAACTGATTTGAGTGCTCCACAAACGATTTGATTTCCTCTTTAGAGGAGAAAAACTCTTGCGAATGCCTTATGAGTGATCCATTTCCATCGCTCAATGCCCTGCGGGCGTTTGAGGCAGCCGGTCGGCATATGAGTTTTTCCAAAGCGGCTGAGGAGCTACACGTAAGTCCGAGCGCCATCGGCCATCAGATCAGCGGCCTCGAACGCTTCCTCGGCACAAGGCTCTTTCGGCGCATGAACCGCGTGATTGAACTGACCCAAGACGGAGAGGCCTTGTTTCCAGGGCTCAGCGATGGCTTTGGTCAACTGCGCGCCGTCGTTGAGGGATTTCAGACCCGGCATCTGACGCGGCCCTTGGTCGTGACTGTCGAGCCTGTCTTTGGCGCGAAGTGGCTCATGTTCCGTCTGGAGCGATTCCGCGAACGCTACCCGGAGATCGGGGTTCGTATCGACCCAACTCGACTCAGCGTCGACCTTCAACAGGGGGATGTCGACGTGGCGCTTCGCTACGGCATAGGAGACTTCCCCAATCTCCACGTCGAGCACGTGTTCTCTGGCGAGGAGATCGTCGCCGTGTGCAGTCCGGATCTGTTGAAGGGACCTCATGCCATAAAACAACCGGAGGATCTTCGCTGGCATACCCTGGTTCATCGATCGGCAACGCAGCATCTCGGCTGGAACGCGGCACAGTATGTTCAACGGACCGACTGGAAAAGGTGGTTTCAGGCTGCGGGGTTCGACCAGATCCACCAGAAGGATGGGCTCGAAGTCACCTTCGAGGACTATGCGATCTTGGCAGCCATCCAGGGACAGGCGGTCGCGCTTGCCAGCAGCCTTCTGGTTGCTGACGATCTTGCAGCAGGCCTCCTGGTCAAGCCATTCGACGTCAGTCTTTCCACGAACTTTGGCTATTACTTCGTGTGCACCAAGCAAAAGGCGGCAGACCCCAACGTCGTTGCTTTCCGAGATTGGATCAGCGAGGAGGCGAAGATGACGTTTGCGGGCGTTGCACCGTTTGTCCAAAACGGTCAATCAACGATGATCTCCGCGAATGAGCAGTGAAGTATCGGGAAAACAGGAAGGCGGCTATCAGGTTTGCTAAAAAGGAGCCAAGCGGAGCGGTGAATTGACACGCGCAATGTCCGCTTTTGGCTACTAGCAGACATTTAGCCAGCTTTTGATTTGTGTCTGCTCCGCCCCTGAGAGCGGACATATCGAAAGTCCGCAGAATAGGTTCGAGAAAGTGGAGCGCTTGGTGGCTGACCCAACGTCTGTGCACATGATACGGCGACAATTCCGCACGAGAATCTAGGTGAACTATGGCAAGAGACTGGGATGAGCGCGCAAAGGACTGGGACCAAGACGAACGGGTCCGGTTCTACGCCGATCAAGCTTTCCAAGCCCTCGTTGAGCATGTGAACGTCCTCGATAGCGAATGGACGAGCAAACGCGCTCTTGATTTCGGCTGTGGCACCGGTGTTCTCACCGAAATGCTGGCACCGCTTCTAGCAGAAGTAATCGCAGTCGATACGTCGCCGAAAATGATTAGCGTGTTGGGTAAGAAGAATTTAAACAACGTTACTGCGATCTGCGCCGACATCGACGATGACTCGGTGCGTGCTTGTGCACCGTGGTTTACCGATTTTGATCTAAATAGGGTATCCTATTCGCTCTCGTAGTGGCAAGATGTTGTGATGGCCGAGAATACTGCCCATCCCGTTGGCGGGATCGATTACCCTCGCACGCTTATGGAATTTGACGACTGGTTCGCTTCTGAGGCCGCCTGTGCGGATTTTCTTCGGCGTGTCCGTTGGCCTGCCGGGTTTCGGTGTCCGGCCTGCGGGGGAACCGAGGCGTGGGTGACGGCCAGGGGCCAACAGCGATGTGCGGGATGCCAACGTCAGACGTCGCCGACCGCGGGGACGATCTTCGAGGGTACGCGGAAACCGTTGCGGCTTTGGTTCCAGGCGATGTGGTATGTGACGAATCAGAAGCACGGCGTCAGTGCGCTTGGGGTTCAACGAATACTCGGCCTGGGCGGTTATCAAACGGCTTGGACATGGCTCCATAAGCTGCGCCGGGCCATGGTTCGACCGGGCAGAGAGCTTCTGAATGGCGAGGTCGAGGTCGACGAAACCTATGTGGGCGGCCGGGAGGTTGGCGTTACGGGGCGGAAAACAAACAAGAAATCGATTGTCGCGATTGCCGCCGAAATCCGGGGTCGGGGCACCGGTCGTATCCGCATGGCGCGTGTCGAGGACGCATCCGCCGAGAGCCTCATTCCTTTCGTCCAAACGGCTGTGTGCCCGGGAGCAACGATTCGAACCGATGGCTGGCGAGCCTACAACGGTCTCACGGGAGTCGGCTTCGAACACCAGCCGAAAAATATTTCCGCCAGCGGCGACCCAGCCCACATTGTCATGCCCCAAGTTCATCGGGTAGCCGGCCTCCTTGATCGGTGGTGGCTGGGTATTCACCATGGGGCTATTAGCGCCTCCCAGCTTGATTACTATCTGGACGAGTTCACGTTCCGCTTCAATCGCCGCCGATCCAAAGCTCGCGGCCTCCTGTTCTATCGACTCCTCCAGCAAGCAGTGCAACTGGAGCCCGTGCCATACAAGAAGCTCGTCGGGGGCAGACCCAGCCCTGCCCCCCAGATCTAGGCACTACGAGAGCGAATAGGATACCCTATTGATCTAATTGTCGCTTCGTCGGTTTGTAACTTCCTGCCGCATTACGAGCAAACGATTGGATTGCTGTCCGAAACTCTAAAACCGGGCGGCAAGATTGCGCAGTGGGATTGGCTTTCGTCCGGCGACGGTAGATACAAAATGACGGAGCAGCGGATCTCAAATGCGTTCCGTGAAGCAGGTCTAAGTTGCGAATTTGTCGACAGAGCGTTTGAGATTGAATTTGACGACGAAACATTTCCCGTCGTGATGGGTATCGCCTCCGCCGCATGAGCTTGTCCCCCTTCAAAATGCTTTCCAAGAAGACCTAGTTAACACCGACGACCTCGCCCAGCGTTGGTCCGATTTCGAGGTGAAGGACGATATCGGCGTGGGCATCCATTGCCGTTGGTTCGCGATTGAGGATAACCAGGCTTGCGCCGTTACGGGCCGCAAGAAGTGGAAATCCGGCGGCCGGAAAGACCACCAGCGATGAGCCGATCGCAATGAAGAGATCTGCAAGATTGGTTTCGGCCTCTGCGGCCCGCATCTCCGCCTCGGGCATGGGCTGGCCGAATGATATCGTCGCCGCTTTGATAATGCCGCCACAAGCGTCGCATGCAGGCACAGTCTCGTCGATCTGGAATCGTTCCTTGATGGGAGCGAGTTCGTAATGCGTGCCGCAGTCCAGACAGGAGGCATAGGTCGTGTTGCCGTGCAGCTCGACGACCTTCTCGTCGGGTACGCCGGATGCCTGATGCAGACCGTCGATATTCTGGGTGATGACGCAGCTGGCCTTGCCGCTCTCGATGAGCTTTGCGACGGCGCGGTGACCGCGGTTCGGTCGCGCTGCCTGCAAGTCATCGTCGGTCGAGAACTTGCGGTTCCAGTATTGTCGCCGCATCTCCTCCGAGCTCATGAAGTCGCCAAAATCAATTGGTTTAAACTTTGTCCAGATGCCGCCAGGGCTCCTAAAATCAGGGATGCCAGACTCTGTGCTGATGCCGGCTCCGGTGAAGATCACGACCCTACGACTCGTGTCGAGCAGGTCTTTAAGTCGTTCGAGCGCCGTGTCGGTCATTTTCGTCGGTAAAAAGATGCTTGTTCAAGCTTGGAGAGAACTCGATCACACGAGCAAGGGGCTAACCCAGCAACCTCAATGGTGACAGAACTTGCCGCATTTTGCATGTCATCGATTTTGGAATATCTGTGGAAAACCAAAGCCAACGAGCGTATACCCTTCGCTCC
Source organism: Alphaproteobacteria bacterium (assembly GCA_963664465.2). Classification (GTDB taxonomy): domain Bacteria; phylum Pseudomonadota; class Alphaproteobacteria; order UBA8366; family CAVOAK01; genus CAVOAK01. Next base: position 105,384 of record CAXXSU010000015.1, read on the forward strand.
CAAGGCCGTGACATCGCGGGCGGGCCAATGGCATAGCACGCAGGCCGATGTTGCATGCACGACGGGGCGAGCGGTGATGGCCGCTATTTCGACCGGCCTGCACCATGGCGCTTTCGGGGAATTAGCGGGTTCGGGTGAACGAAGACGAGTGCAAGGAGGCGGCTATGGCCGCAACGTGGAGTAAGGAAAGCTGGAGGGCCATGCCGATCCAGCAGATGCCGGAATATCCCGACGCGGAAGCCCTGGCGTTGGCGGAAGAGAAGCTGCGCAGCTTCCCACCGCTGGTCTTCGCCGGCGAAGCGCGCGCGCTCAAGGCGCATTTGGCGGATGCGGCCGCGGGGCGCGCATTCCTGCTTCAAGGCGGTGACTGCGCCGAGAGCTTTGCCGAATTCAGTGCCAACAATATTCGCGACATGTTCAAGGTGTTGCTACAGATGGCGGTGGTCCTGACGTTTGGCGCGGCGTGCCCCGTCGTCAAGGTTGCGCGGCTGGCAGGTCAGTTTGCGAAACCGCGTTCGGCGCCGACGGAAACCGAGGACGGTCTGGAACTGCCAAGCTATCGTGGCGACATCATAAATGGCATCGAATTTAATGCCGAAACCCGGCGCCCTGATCCCCAGAGGATGGTGCTCGCGTACAATCAGGCGGCGGCGACACTCAATTTGCTGCGTGCATTTGCCCAAGGCGGGTTTGCCGATCTGCACAAGGTGCACCAGTGGAACCAGGACTTCGTTGTCGCCAGCCCAATGGGCGAGCGATATGAGGAAATGGCGGAGCGCATCAGCGAGGCTCTGGGATTCATGGAGGCGTGCGGCTTGACCGGCGAACGCATGGCCGAGTTGCGTGAGACGAATCTCTTCACGAGTCACGAAGCGCTGCTCCTGCCTTACGAAGAAGCATTGACGCGCCAGGATAGCCTGACAGGCGACTGGTACGGCTGCTCCGCGCACATGCTGTGGATCGGTGACCGCACGCGGCAACCCGATGGCGCACATGTCGAGTACGCGCGCGGATTGAGTAATCCGTTGGGTCTTAAGTGCGGACCGACATTGGATACCGACGATCTGCTGCGACTCATCGATATTCTAAACCCGGCCAATGAAGCCGGACGCCTCACACTGATCGCGCGCATGGGGCACGATCAGGTTGCCAGCAAGCTGGCGCCGCTGATTCGCGCGGTAGAGCGCGAGGGTCGCTCAGTCACCTGGTCCTGCGATCCGATGCACGGAAACACCATCAAGTCGTCGAATGGTTACAAGACGCGCCCCTTCGATCGCATACTTGCCGAAGTTCGCGGCTTCTTTGCCGTGCATCAGGACGAAGGCACTCACGCCGGCGGTGTCCACTTCGAGATGACCGGCCAGGATGTAACTGAATGTCTCGGTGGCGCGCAGGCGATCTCCGAGGAAGGCCTATCGGATCGCTATCACACCCATTGTGACCCGCGACTTAATGCCAACCAAGTACTGGAGCTGGCATTCCTGATTGCAGAATCGCTGAAGGAGCGCCGGCTTGCGTCGTCAACGCGCCTCGCAGCAGCCTCCTGAGGCCGCAGTCTCCGGCGAACATGCGGCCGGCGAGGGCCAGGCGCCGGCGCATCAACGTTGGACGGACGTCTATTTCAACCGAACCAAGCAGATCGTCGGAAAGTTCGGCGATGCTGTAGTGACCTACGCGGTCTTCATGCGCCGGCCCGTTGTCTCGGCGCCGAGACTTGCAGTTGAGTGGCTGCAAACAGCCGCCGCCGAGCGGGGAACGTCCTTCGAAATAGATTTATGTGTTGAAGAGGGTCGATGGATCGGCGCCGGCGAGCCGCTGATGTACGTAACCGGTCCATATTTTCATCTTGTGGATCTTGAGACACTGCTCTTACAAAAGCTTGGACCGGCGTGTGTCGCAGCCGACAACGCCTGCGCCATGTGCATGGAATTACCGCATGTCAGATTCCTGGCCATGGATGCGCGCCATTGTGCTGGCACGGAAATGGCGGACATGATGGCTTACGCGGCCAGCGTGGGTACGGCGCGGGCCAAGCGAAAAGTCGATGCCGCCGGTTTCGTCGGCGGATCCACCGACGGGACTGCACATTATTTCGGCCGGACAGCGGGATTCGGCACGATGCCGCATGCGCTGATCGGCTATGCGGGATCGACTGTCGCGGCCGCGGAGATGTTCGTCGAAACCTTCCCGGATGAGGACTTAACCGTTCTTGTCGATTATTTTGGTCACGAGATCACCGACGCGCTCGCTGTCTGCCGGCGCTTTTCTTCGCTTGCCGAAGAGCAACGCCTTATGCTCCGGCTCGATACGCCTGGCGGGAGATTTTGCGAAGGTCTGGACCCTGCAGCATCCTACGCGGTCTTGGAACGCCATGTGCCGTCGGCCATTCGTGGCTACCGGACCGAGGAGGAATTGCGCGATCTGCTTGGGCCGGGCGTGTCGGCGGCGGCAATCTGGTATCTGCGCGAGAAATTGGATGCGGCTGGATTCAAGGGCGTCGGGATTGTCGCGTCTAGCGGATTTGGGCCTGCGAAGTGCAAGGCGATGGCCATCGCCGACGCACCGATCGAGGCCATCGGCACGGGAAGCTTTCTGCCCGAGCGATGGTCCGAGACCTTCGCAACGGCGGATGTCGTCGACTACAACGGCGAAGCACGGGTGAAACACGGTCGAGAGTTCCTATTGAGGGACAAGTAGGCGGCGCAATGTCGCACGCAGGTTAAGGCAATTGATCCTGCCGCCTGGTGGTTGTTTGCTACAAATTGTTTCACTGATCATTGACTAGAATGCGCGCTGCGCAACGTGTGTTCTGCACAGGCAAAGACATGCTGACACCAGGGGATCTCGCGCCGAACTTCGTTTTGCCAGATCAGGATGGGCGGAACCTGATGCTCTACGGTCGTCGGGTCGCTGGCCAGCCCGTCGTCTTGGCGTTCTGCGCAGGTGGCGAGGATGCGTCGCCCCTGCGCGTGGCGCTCGCGCAAAGTTGGCAAAAACTCGAACAGGCGGGAATCAGACTGATCCTTGTCAATCGTGATAGCTCGGCGACCAACGCCACGTCAGCGGCCGCCAACAACATCGACTTTCCTCTTGTTTCCGATATGGATGGAAGATTGATGAATGCGTATGGCATTGCCACTGATCTCAATGTAGGTGTGGTTGCCGTTCCGCCACCGCCTCCGGCGTTATACCTTCTAAACCTCAATTTCCGCGTCGTCGGCCTATTGCGCTTCGATCGTAAGGCGGGCGACGCGAAGACGCTCGGCGACGATATGGCGCAGGATGTCATCGACCGTTTTACTGAGGCTATTCCTCCGATGGAACCTCAGGAAGTGGTTGGTCATCCGCCTGTCCTGATTATACCCAACGTTTTCGAGGAGGAGTTTTGCCAACGGCTAATTGCCCTGTGGGAGTCGGGTGGGAACGTTCAGTCAGGGTTCATGCGTAAGGTTGGCGACGAAGGCGTTGAAATGCTGGACGACACAATCAAAATGCGTCGCGACCACAACATCCAGGATCCCGTTTTGTTACAGGAAATTGAACTCCGATTCGCACGGCGCGTCGTGCCCGAGATTTCGAAGGCCTTCAATTTCAATATCACAAACCTGGAAGGCATCAAGATTGGCTGTTATGAGGCCGAAACGCAGGGTCACTTCAGCGCCCATCGTGACAACACGACGCCGATTACGGCTAATCGTCGGTTCGCCGTTACGCTGAACCTCAATACTGGGGAATATGAAGGGGGACATCTCTGGTTCCCCGAATACGGCTCCTATCTCTACCGACCGCCTGTCGGCGGTGCTGTGATCTTCTCTTGCTCGCTGTTGCATGAGGCGACGCCAATAACCGAGGGTCGCCGATTCGTCTTTGTGACGTTTATGTATGGTGCGGATGATTTTCGTGAACATTCCGCCTATTTGGAGAGTATTGGCCGAACGGAGTGAGCTCAGCCTGCCTCTTCTTCGTATTCTTCTTCATCCTCCTCCTCGTAATCTTCGTCATCTTCATCTGGCTCGGCGACAAGCTCTTCGAAGTCCTCATCCATTGCACTAAACACCAGTTTTAGAAGCTCGCAATTGGCGCCGCCGTAGCGTTCCTGGATTGAGGCAAGTCCGTCTTCGCTATCCATTGCGCTCCGCAGATCTGAGAAGAGCGCGCCCCACAGCATATGGAACTCCATGTCGCCCAATCGCCAGCCACTTTCCGCGCCTGTGGCGTCGGCTGGCGTATGGCCCTCGATCACATCTTCAAACCAGGCCCTACGCTTCGCGACATCAGTGAAATGGCGACTGACGTAAACCAAGACATCGTTGACGAGAACCTGGCTTGTTCGATCGGCGTAAACATGATCCCAGGTGAAGGCGTCGCCTTCGGCAGCACGAATGCGATCGACGAGCTGCTGACAATTCTCTTCGTATTGCTCGAACAACTCCGGCCCCATCATGTGGTTTAGGGCAATAAGAAATCCTGGGATTACACGTCGGGAAAGAGTTCTGCCGGCCTCCGCCGGTTTGCCGCGCGGCGCCAGAAGTTCGACAAAATGCTTAACCAGCAGCCGCTCCATGGGATGCGTCCGCTCTTTCTCCCAGGACAATATTTCGAATGCCGCGCCGCATTCCTCCCAGGCCGTGTGGTAGTAGGAGATGACGGCCTGATGCGGGTCGCTCTTGAAGTTGTCAACTATCTCCCGAATTTCCTCATACGACAGCGGCCGGCCCCTGTCTTCGGTCGCATTGCGCAACTGGCCCGACAGAAAATCGACGGCTTCGTTGACGACGGACTGAATCTTTCCCGCCCCTAGTCCTGACTGCGGATTTTCGTCGTCCGCCATATTTTCAGTCTCCAAATTTTCTATCAAATAGGCGCTGGAAAAGCTTCCTTATCAATTTGGTAGCTACCGGCAAGTCTCAAAAACCGTTCGTCGACCTGTAGAGATCCTTGATTTTTCGTTCCGGGCGAGGATAGTCCGCGAAGCCGGCTGTTGCCAACACTCCGCTGAACCGGCGTGTCGTTATAGTGTCGAAGTGAACTGGCGGTGTGCGTCCGGCTGGCAAATTCCGACAGCCGGCCAGAATCCGTTATGATTGGACCCATGACCGATCAACTTTCCATTGCGCTTGCACAGATCGATCCAACCGTCGGCGACCTCGAAGGCAATGCGGCGCTTGTTCGAGATATGCGCCGCCGCGCGGCTGGGGAAAATGCGGATCTTGTTATCTTCCCCGAGTTGACGGTTTGCGGATATCCGCCCGAAGATCTTGTCCTTAAACCGTTCTTTCAGGACAAAATTGAGGCGACGGTCGAATTGCTCGCATCCGAAACTGCAGACGGGGGACCGGCTCTGCTCGTCGGCGCACCTTGGTTGGTCGACGGTTCGCTGTTCAATGCGGCGCTGCTGCTCGATGGTGGCAAGGTTGCAGCGGTCCGACTTAAGCACTGTCTGCCCAACTACGGTGTGTTCGATGAAATGCGTGTCTTTGCCGCTGGCCCGCTTCCTGGACCCGTCAACTTTCGCGGCGTGCGTTTGGGCATCATGGTCTGCGAGGATATGTGGACGTCGGACGTCGTCGAGTGCCTGGAGGAGTCGGGTGCGGAATTGTTGATTGTGCTCAATGGCTCACCGTTCGACATCTCAAAAGGTGAATCGCGGCTTCAGCTTGCGGTCGCACGCGTCACCGAATCCAAATTGCCGCTGGTTTACGTCAACCAGGTTGGTGGCCAGGACGAATTGGTGTTCGACGGCGCATCATTTGTTCTCAACGCCGATTGCAGCCTCGCTGCTCAGCAGCCGAGTTGGCAAGAGCATCTTCTCGTCAGCAATTGGATGCGTCGGGGTGACGATTGGACATGCGCCGCTGCCGACTGTCATCCACAAAGCGAGGGGCTCGAATCGATCTATCGTGCAATGGTGGTCGGACTTGCCGATTATGTGCGAAAGAACAAATTCCCAGGTGTCATACTAGGGCTCTCAGGTGGCATCGACTCAGCGCTGAGTGCGGCCGTTGCGGTTGACGCCCTCGGTAGCGATGGCGTCCATTGCGTGATGATGCCATCGCCCTATACCGCTCCGGATAGTTTAGAAGATGCAAGCGAAACCGCGAAAATGTTGGGCGTACGTTTGGATACGATCGATATTGCTCCCGCAATGAAGGCATTTGCTGAAATGCTGAAATCGGCGGAGAAAGAATCGCCGAGTGGTGGCGGGACAATGGCCGAGAACATTCAGTCACGAAGCCGCGCCGTTATCCTGATGGGTCTATCCAATGCACTTGGTTCGATGGTGCTGACAACGGGCAACAAGTCGGAAATGTCGGTCGGCTACGCGACGCTCTATGGCGATATGTGCGGTGGTTATTCGGTGCTTAAGGACGTTTATAAGACCGACGTATTTCGACTCGCTGGTTGGCGCAATCAATTGAGGTCCAACGGATTTTCTGGCCCTCAGGGTCGCGTCATTCCAGAACGTATTCTGACGAAGCCGCCTTCTGCGGAGCTCAAGCCAGACCAAACCGACCAGGATACGTTGCCGCCCTATGACACGCTTGACGACATATTGCATTGCCTCGTCGAAGGCGAAATGGGTATCGACGAGATTACGGAGCGCGGTCACGAACCATCCCTGGTTCAGCGTATATGGCGTATGCTCGACTCGGCCGAGTACAAGCGCCGGCAGGCGCCGCCCGGAGTTAAGATCACGAGCCGGGCGTTTGGCCGCGATCGGCGCTATCCCATCACCAACGCCTTCCGCAATATTATCTGACGATGGAAACGCGTCTTCGTTTCGCGCCGAGTCCGACTGGCCGGCTCCATGTTGGAAATGCGCGAATTGCCCTGACCAACTGGCTTTTTGCCCGCAAGTCGAAGGGTGCCTTCCTGCTCCGCCTCGACGACACCGATATTGAGCGTTCGACGAAGGAATTCGCGCAAGGGATCGAAGAGGATTTGCGGTGGCTCGGCCTCGAATGGGATGAATTTGCACGGCAGTCGGCGCGCCTCGACAGGTACGGAGCGGCCCTTGACCGGTTGAGGAAGGCCGACCGGCTTTATCCTTGTTATGAGACGCCGGAGGAGCTGGAGATCAAGCGCAAGGTCCTGATGTCGCGAGGTCTGCCACCGATTTATGACCGTGCGGCGCTGGAGCTGAGCGCAGATGAGCAGGCAGCATTAGTCGCTGAGGGCCGGACTCCCCACTGGCGTTTCAAGCTCGAGGGTGTCGCTATCGAGTGGGACGATCTGTCCCGCGGTCGCGTCGCCTTCGACGGCAAGGCGCTGAGCGATCCGGTGCTGGTTCGCGCCGACGGACGGCCGCTTTATTCGCTGAGCTCGGCTGTCGACGACGGTGAGATGTTCGTCAGTCATGTCATCCGCGGCGAGGATCACGTGGCCAATACGGCACTCCAGATTCAACTGTTGCAGGCATTGGGGTATCGCCTGCCGACATTCGCGCATTTGCCGCTTCTCGCAGATGAGCGCGGACAAAATCTATCCAAGCGTCTGGACAGCGTGAGCCTGAGTGGCTTGAGGGACGATGGTATCGAGTCGCTTGCTGTGACCGGCTACTTAGCCCATCTGGGGACATCGCAGGCCGCGGACGGTAGTGAAGACCTTGGAGCGCTTATCGACCGCTTCGACATCACTGCCTTCGGACGCGCGACGCCACATTTTGACAGCAACGAGTTGGAGCGCCTCAACGCGCGTGTCCTGCATAATCTGCCTTATGAATTGGTCGCCGACCGTTTCGGGGCGTTGTCACTCGACAATGCGGACGAGGCGTTTTGGTTAGCCGTCCGGCCCAATATCAGGCGCCTTGCCGACGCTGTCGACTGGTGGCGAATTTGTTACGACGCGGTCACGCCGGTGATCGAGGACCCTCCGTATTGCCTGACCGCGGCTGAGATGTTGCCGTCCGAACCCTGGGACGAGAGCACATGGGCGAGTTGGACCGGTGACGTTGCTGCCGCCACCGGGCGCAAAGGCAAGTCGCTCTTCCATCCCCTAAGGCTAGCCCTAACGGGCCTCGACCGTGGACCGGAATTGAAGCATTTATTGCCTATGTTGGGATTCCAACGCGCGGCTCTGCGCCTCAAGGGCGGCGCGGCCTAGTCCGACCCCGCGCCACAGTCACGACCAAAATGCTGAAGCTCAATAATACGCTGACCCGCCGCAAGGAGCCGTTCGAGCCGCTCGATCCGGACCATGTCCGGATGTATGTCTGCGGACCAACGGTGTACGATTTTGCTCATATCGGAAATGCCCGGCCGGTCGTTGTCTTCGACATACTCTACAGGCTGTTAAGACGGCTCTATCCGAAGGTCACCTACGTCCGCAACATCACCGACGTTGACGACAAGATCAACGCCCGGGCGAAGGAAGCCGGTGAGGACATTCATACGCTTACGACGCGGACCACTGAGCAATTCCACGCTGACATGATGGCACTAGGAGCGCTATCGCCTGATCATGAACCCCGTGCGACCGATCATATTTCAGAAATGGTCGCGCTGATCAGTCGGCTGCTTGAACGAGGCTGCGCCTACGAGGCGGATAGTCATGTGCTGTTTCACGTCCCTGACAAGGACGACTATGGACGGCTGTCGGGCCACTCGCGCGATGAGCAGATTGCCGGGGCGCGAGTCGAAGTGGCGCCCTATAAACGCGATCCCGCAGACTTCGTTTTGTGGAAGCCATCAAACGACGGTGAGCCGGGATGGGACAGCCCGTGGGGTCATGGCCGGCCCGGCTGGCATATCGAATGCTCGGCCATGAGCAGCAAATATCTCGGGCTCGACTTCGACATTCATGGGGGCGGTCAGGATCTCGTGTTTCCTCACCATGAGAACGAGCTTGCCCAGTCGACCTGCGCCTATCCCGACCACGGATTTGCGCGATACTGGTTGCACAACGGTCACCTCACGACCGACAGCGAGAAGATGTCTAAATCGCTTGGCAACATAGTTAACGTGCGCGAACTCCTGAGGGAGTATCCAGGCGAGGTGATCCGCCTGGCGTTACTATCGACCCACTACCGCCAACCGCTTGACTTCACGACGTCGGGTTTGGATCAGGCCAAGCAGACGCTTGATCGGATCTACGGCGCACTGCGGTCGGTACCAGTTGCTTCCATGGGTGAAGGCAAAGGCGGCAATCAAGCCGATGATGTCTTGGAGGCTCTTGAGGACGACCTAAACACGCCGCTTGCAATCGTTCGGCTGCACGAGCTCGCGGGAACGCTTAACAAAATATCCGCTGGTGACGAACAGGTCAGGCTTGCCAGCGCCCTGCTCGATGCCGGTTCGGTATTGGGACTGTTGCAACAGCACCCTGAAGACTGGTTCAAACATCCGGCATCCGATGAGTCAGTTTCTTCGATTGCCGATATAGAGCGTCTGATCGCCGACCGCGCGGCGGCGCGGGACGCTCGCGAATTTGGCGAGGCCGACCGCATTCGCAAGCTGCTCGAAGGACAGGGCGTCCTGCTGGAGGACACTCCCGAGGGAACGATCTGGCGACGAGGCTAGGGTTCCGCCGCGCAACCGTGCGAGACTGAATTATGGATGAGCGGGCAGACATCGATGTTGCTGCTCTCGTTGCTCGCCTAGCGGAGCGGCGCGAGGAATTGCTGCGCCTGGCCAGCGCCGGAAAACAAGACCAAGCGCCGGTTGAACTCGACCAAAGTCGCATTGGCCGCCTGTCGCGAATGGATGCGCTGCAGGGTCAAGAGATGGCCAAGGAGATTTCACGCCGCAGGACGCTGGAAGTCAGTCGCATCGATGCGGCGTTAAGCCGCGTAGAGGAGGGCGAGTTCGGCTATTGTCTGCGCTGTGGAAAGCCCATCGCGGCCAAGCGCCTCGACCTCGATCCGACGGTCCCGAACTGTATCGACTGTGCCCAGCAGCGCGAGCGTCACTAGACGGCGTGATTGAACTTGAACTTCCAAAACCCATTGAATTCGTGCGAATAACGACTAAGTCATGGACTTAAATCAATTAATTCCCTGTGATCGCAACCCGGCGTTGGGAGGTAGGCGGCGAATTGGGAGGCTCGCAAGCGCACATGCCCGCGGGTTTGCTTCCCAAAATCCGTCACACTTTATGCAAGAAGAGCTCATCAAACTTCTCAAAGATTTGGAGAATAATCCCTCAGCGAGTGAACGAGGTGCGTTGGCGGGCAATCTCAGTGACTTGTGCTTGGCGGGGGAAGAAAGCCTAAGCGGCGCTGAGGCGACCTTACTTTTCGAAATCCTCAGTGTGCTCATCGAAGACGTGGAGCTCGATCTTCGCACCAAGCTAGCCGAACGTCTTGCCCAGCGTGAGGACGTTCCACGCGATCTTATTGCATTCCTTGCGAGTGATGAGATCGTCGTTGCCTACCCGGTATTGACCGCCAGTGAGTTGTTGAGCGACGAGGACTTGGTGCGGATCGTAAAGGTGAAGGCGCGCGAGCATCGCTTGGCCGTCACCGAGCGGGCTTCGCTCGGTCCCGACGTCAGCGATGCCTTGGTGCAGACTGGGGACTCGTCGGTCATCGTATCCCTGCTACGCAATGATAACGCTGAAATCTATCCGGAGACGGTAGAGAACCTGGTGCGCGATTGCCGTGATACGCCGGCCTACCGTGAACCTTTGGCGCATCGCGAGGACTTGGAGCCAGAAGTTGCTGCGAAGCTCTACGTTTGGGTTGGAGACGCTCTCCGAAATCACATTGTCGAGCGTTTCGAGCTGGCATCTGACGTCATCGAAGGCGCAATGGCAGACGTGCTATCGGAGGCCATGATGGAGTTTTCGCACGTTGCAGATGTCAAGCGAGGGGGCAAGATTTGCCCGACACGGCGCAAGCTAGCCGTGCGTCGAAGCTCTTGCTGAACTTTCTGCAAAGTGGCGTTGCCAATCGTTTCGAACACCATTTCGCACAACTTACGGCCCTCTCGCCAAGTGCGGTCAAACGCGCGCTTTATAACTCCGGAGTAGAAGGATTGGCGATTGTCTGCAGGGGCGCCGGATTCGAACAGGATGTGTTTGCCGAGATTCTCTGGCGCCTACATGGCAGCGGCGCATTCTCGCTATTTCGGTCGAGCCAAGAATTCAAAAGGGCTATGGACTATTTCGTCTCCGTCGATTCTGCGGGCGCTCGCCAGGTAATGCAGATATGGCGTACCGCGCCGCCGGAGGCCGCATAGTCTAACCGGTTTGCTGCTCCGCGGCAGCGATTATCGGCCGGCTGCACGAGCGGTCTGGACTCAGAAATATCTCTCGAAATCGAAGATCCACGGCTTTGTTATGAGCCAGGATCGAACGCCTATGCGCCTTGTAAGCCAAACCGAACGGGCCTATCTTTTTGGGGGATGTCCCGGTCGATGTTGAAAAGTTGAGGTAGGTGTCGCTCTCCTGGAGCCGTTAGGCTCCGGGTGCTGCAAACCCAAAAGGGAGAACGACACCATGGGAAATAATATCCGTAGTTCCAGCCGCCCGAAAGCCCTTGCCCCCTCGATTCCTATGCCGCCGCTGGCGGACGCGATGGACGCAGTCCATCTCAGCGTGGATCGGTTTTGTCTTCTGGCCGGGGTCGAGGCCTTGGCCGAGATGATGGAGGAGGACGCCACGACCGTGTGCGGGGCCCGACATCGCCGCCATGGGGACCGTCGAGGTTATCGCTGGGGCAGGACACATAGCGAGATCGGCTACCACGGCGGCAAAGTGAAGGTGGCCCGGCCACGGGTTCGTGACCGGGCGGGCAAAGAGGTGAGCTTGGAGAGTTGGCAGGCGCTACGCGATGGCAACCTGCTGCTCGAGTGGGCGCTCAACCTGATGGTGCTGAACGTGTCGACCCGCAAGTACCACCGCGCGGTCCGTCTGCCCGAGGGCGACCTGGCGAAAGCGCGTGGCGACGGCACCTCGAAGTCGGCCGTTTCCCGGCGCTTTGTGGCGCTGTCACGCAAGAAGATGAAGGCCTGGCTCGCCTCGGATCTCTCGGAACTCGACCTGCTAGTCATCCAGATCGACGGTCTGCATGTCGGCGACCATGTCCTGATGGCGGCGATCGGCGTCGATGGCAACGGCGACAAGCATGTCCTGGCCGTGGTCGAGGGGGCGACGGAGAACACGGTCGTCGTCCAGGCCTTGATCGACAATCTCCTCGCCAGGGGGCTCGATCCGACACTGCCGCGGCTGTTCATCGTCGATGGCGCGAAGGCACTCAGCAAAGCGATCCGAAACACCTTCGGTGTGGCCGCCGCCATCCAGCGCTGCCAGGTCCACAAGGGCCGTAACATCATCGAGCGCCTGCCCCAACATTTGCACGCGAGCGTCAAGAAGGCGCTCCGTCAGGCCTGGGACCAGGACGACGCAAACAAGGCCGAGCGGCTCTTGCGCAACCTGGCCCGGCGTCTGGAGCATGAGGAACCGGGCGTCTCGGGCAGCATCCTGGAGGGGCTGGACGAGATCCTCACCGTCATCCGCCTCGGCCTGCCGCACGAACTCCGGCGCTCGCTCGCCTGCACCAACATCGTCGAGAACGCGCTCGGCACGGTGCGCCAGGTCACCCGCAACGTCAAACGCTGGAGACACGCCGAGATGGCGCTCAGATGGACCGCCGCCGGCCTGCTGGAGGCCCAGAAAACCTTCCGTCGCCTCAAGGCCTATCGCCAGCTGCCCATCCTCCGAAATGCTCTCCAGGAACACTTGAGAAAGGCTCAGGCCGACAGTGCCATTGAAACCATCATGAAGGCAGCATAGCATCATCAACCAGCGACGCCTGCCCCACGAATTTCAACAGAGATAGGGACATCGCCTCTTTTTGCTAGGAGTGCGGCCCGCCCTAACGATGCGTTGCCTCGAAATTGCAATACATCGCTGGCACAGGGCCGTAATGGACGATGGAAGAAGAATTACGCGAGTTGCTCGCCAACCTCGAACGGCGACCAAGTGCGCATGACCGCAGCCTGTTGGTCAAACAGATCGGTGACTTGTGCTTCTCCTGGAATGCAAAGTTGGACGCTCGTGAACTCGAGCATGTATTTGCCATCATCGAATCGCTCGTCGAGCAAGCCGAAACCCATGTGCGCTGCAAGCTTTCGGAGCATTTGTCGGCGCGAAACGACGTGCCCCACGACCTGCTCCTGTATCTCGCTGGCGACGAAATCGACGTCGCCTACCCCGTACTAGTCTGGAGCAAATTACTTACCGACGACGATCTGATTGGGCTTGTTGCCAAACATGCGCGCGACCACCATCTGGCAATTGCCCAGCGTGCCGAGATCGACCCGATGGTCAGCGAAGCGCTGGTGCAGACCGATGACAAGGAAGTGGTCGTCACATTGTTGAGCAACGATGAGGCTCAATTCAGCGACGACACATATCAGTACTTGGCTAAGGCAAGTTTGTGGGTGCCGGAATATCGCGCGCCGATAATCGGGCGAAATGACGTTAGCCCTGAGATTGCAGGCCGGATCTATGCCTGGGTGGGAGATGCCCTCAGATCGGCTATCACAGAGCGATTTTCATTCGCTGAGGGTGAGCTGGAAGGCATGATCGCGCGCGCACTCGCCGACGCCGTACACGAAGCTACTGGTAGGTCGGAAAGCCGTCCGCTCAAGGCGCTCGGAAAAGCACGGTTGATGCGTGCATCGGATTTATTGCTCGAACTTCTGCGTACGGGCCGGATGATGCGCTTCGAGCAGGACTTCTGCGAGCTCACCGGTTTACCCCGCCATGTCGCCTACAGGTCATTGCATCTTGCCGGTGCGACGGGTATCGGCATTCTCTGCCGCGCCTTTGGGTTCGATCGGGCGATCTTCAGCGAGATGTATTTCCACCTCCATGGCGGTCACTCGAACGCGCTGTTCCGGTCCACCCCGCAATACCACAACGCGTTGACATACTTCGATAATTTGAAATCAGAGGACGCGCGGAAGATACTGGAACTCTGGAAGGATGTGCCGCCAGATCCCAATGCCTAGCGGACGGTATTACTACGGGAGTTGGGCGTATCGTCAGCCGAGAAAATTCGGTACTTCAGCACCAAGTTGGCGAACTTCAAGACATAGCACCTAGGGTGCGCATGCCCCATGCGGCTTGAGCGGATTGCGGGAATTGTGCATTCTCGCGCCCTTCGCCTGCATGGGGCAGGCAGGAAGCACTGATGAACGGCGAACGCATATACCTGTTCGACACTACGTTGCGCGACGGTGCGCAGACGCAGGGCGTCGATTTTACAGTTGCCGACAAGGTGGCGATTTCCGAGGCGCTCGATGCGCTTGGTATCGACTATGTGGAAGGGGGATGGCCCGGCGCCAACCCGACCGACGATGCCTTCTTCGCCGATCCGCCATCGTTAAAAACGTCGACGCTGGTCGCTTTCGGCATGACGCGACGCGATGGCCGCAGCGCCGACAACGATCCGGGTCTCGCTTCGCTCGTCAACAGCGAGGCTGGCGCGGTCTGCATCGTGGGCAAGGCTTGGGATTTTCACGTCGACGTCGCGCTCGGAATCTCGCGCGATGAAAACTTGGCGATGATCGCCGATTCGATCGCATTTGCGAAGTCTCGGAAAGGCGAAGCGCTCTATGACGCGGAACATTTCTTTGATGGCTACAAAGCGAATCCGGACTATGCGCTTGCCTGCGTGGCTGGAGCGCTGGCAGCCGGCGCACGCTGGATCGTACTCTGCGATACCAACGGCGGCGCTCTCCCAGACGAAGTCGAGCGTATCGTTGGTGAGGTATTGCAGCACGTGCCGGGCGACCATCTGGGAATCCATGCGCACAATGACACTGAGAATGCGGTCGCAAATTCGCTTGCAGCCGTACGTGCCGGCGCGCGCCATGTGCAGGGGACGTTAAATGGACTGGGCGAGCGTTGCGGAAATGCCAACCTGATATCGTTGCTTCCCACCCTGATGCTGAAAATGGGGCTTGAGACCGGTGTCGGTGTAGATCAACTGAAACAACTCAGCCCCCTCTCGCATATGCTGAACGAGCGGCTAAATCGCACCGCGAACCACCATGCGGCGTATGTCGGCCGGTCCGCTTTCGCGCACAAGGGCGGGCTGCATGTTTCGGCGGTCGAAAAGGATCCGCGTACATACGAGCATATCGATCCGACACTCGTCGGCAATCGCCGCGCGGTCCTGGTCTCGGATCAGGCGGGCCGCTCGAACATCCTGGCACGATTCCGGGAAATCGGCATCGACGTCGATTCAAATGACAAGAAGGTTGCGCGTCTCATCGAGCTGGTGAAAGCGCGTGAATCGCAGGGTTACGCCTATGACGGGTCGGAAGCGAGTTTTGAGCTGCTGGCGCGTCGAACACTTGGCGAAGTTCCCGGCTATTTTCAACTTCAGCGCTTCAGAGTCATGGATGAGCGCCGATGGAACGCGCGTGGTGAGCTGGTTACAGAATCGGAAGCGACGGTTACGCTTACCGTTGGCGATCGGGAAGTCATGACGGTTGCCAGCGGTAATGGCCCGGTCAATGCGCTCGACGATGCGCTCAGAAAGGCGCTGCTGCCGATTTATCCGCAGGTTGTAGATATGCACCTGCTGGACTTCAAGGTCCGCATTATGCCGCCGCGCGCCGATACGACGGGTACGGACGCGGTGACGCGCGTCATGATCGAGACAACCGATGGCGCCGGCACACGCTGGTCGACGCTTGGTGTTTCGCCGAACATAATCGACGCCTCGGTCGACGCATTGTGCGATAGCATCACATATTGCCTCTATCGCGGGGGAGTGAAGGCAGCTTAGCTGCGGCGCAGTATTGGCGTTTACGGATTGAGCGCACGCTTGTTCAGCAGCCATAATCGCACGAGCTCGTTGGTCGCGGCTATGAGATCGTCGCGCTTTCCATCGATATGCGCTCCCGGCAAATGAATGATCGTCTTCGGGCTCGGTGTGATCCGCTCTAGCGTCTGCCGTGACGTCGCCGGAATTCGCTCGTCCGCCTCACCGTTGATAATCAGAAATTCGCCCCGCAAATGAGGAAGATGCGTAGCCGGCTCGAACCGCCGGAGCATCAGACCGATGGCGGTCGCGGCGATGTCGTTAAACCACACAGGCTCGAGCTTGAGATTTGCGCGCGCGAGCTTGGCGATGTCCACGCCGCCATAGGCCATGATGCTGTAGGTCGGTGGAGTGCCGACAGACTGTATCCTGCGCTGAACCGCCGGCAGGAATACGGCGCCGAGACTAACGCCTGCCAGACTCAATCGTTCGGAATCGGCCCAACCTTGCGCGCGCACCCAGTGAACAGTTGCGGCGATTTGATCCGGCACCTGATGGGCGACGCGCCAGGCGATTGCGAAACGATCAAAAATCGATCCCGTCCGCCATTGCGTCGGATCGTAGGGGTAGTCATAAGAGATCACGGCATTTTCCCCGTGGCTGGGGACTCGCTCAAGGTTCCGCTCGGCACTGCGGAAGCCTGTGAAAAGAAGCAGTACGGGCAACTGGAGTTGGGGATTCTGAACATCGAGATCCTGAGGGAGGCTCACGGTGAATGCGAGTTCGTTGCCGCCTGTGTCAGCCATCCTGACGCGAAGGTATTGCCGTTCGCCTTGCGGGCCGCTAACCCGTTGGCTGTGTTGGTCCATCAGCACATAGCTGCGAAGCGGCGCATCGAATGCCCAGGCGCCTGATTTCTGCACCAGCCAGAGCATTGAGGTCATTCCTACAATGAAGGGAACGCCTATGAAAATGGCGAGCACAAAGGCTAGAGGTCTGCTAAACCGCATAGTTTCAAATATTAGCACGAGAAGAGGATCGCCGACGGAGGGGCGTGATGGCTGGTATTGATTCGACCAAACGGCCCGTAGATAGAGCTCCGGCAATCATTTTGGTCGAGCCGCAGCTTGGTGAGAATATTGGCACAGCTGCCCGAGCGATGCTCAATTGCGGTTTGACTGACCTGCGCCTCGTACGACCCCGCGATGCGTGGCCAAATCCACAGGCAAACGCTGCTTCCTCCGGCGCTAACCGCGTTGTCGATGGGGCGCAGCTATACGAGACGACGGAAGCCGCCGTCAGCGACTTGCAGCGGGTTTATGCGACGACTGCCCGTCCGCGCGACATGGTCGTCCCTGTTATGCCGCCGCGGTCGGCGGCACGTGATATGCATCAGGCCATCGCTTCCGGTGCCATCGCCGGCATCCTATTCGGCGCCGAACGGTCGGGACTCGACAACGATGATATTACGCTCGCGGACACCGTCATCGAGGTTCCGCTCAATCCGGCATTTCGTTCGCTCAATCTCGCCCAGGCGGTCCTCATCGTTAGCTACGAATGGTTCTCGGAGGTCAAGAATGTCGCGGAGCCCGCAGCCGATGCGTGGCGCGAGACCGGCGCAACCGAGCCTGTCAGCAAGGCAGAACTCCTCAACTTCCTGATGCGTCTGGAAGACGAATTGGATGACTGCGGATTTCTTCTTCCTCGCGAAAAACGTCCGGCGATGGTGCGCACGATTCGCAACATGTTTCAGCGCGCACGTCTAACCGGTCAGGACGTCCGCACGTTGCACGGAATCGTGTCGGGATTGACCCGCAAACGCGGCGAATGACTGTGCGTTTCAAACGCGTCTAGTTCGCTGGCGGCTTGACAATGGAGGCGCAAACTCCATACTGCGCGCCGCTCCTGGGAATGAGGGCTTGAACACAAGCCCCGCCACGGTGACGGCCTACCGGGACAACAACAACACCGGCTACGAACGGGACGAGAAGATGACCAAACGACTTGCGTCGAAGTACAAGATCAACCGGCGGCTTGGCCTCAACCTTTGGGGTCGACCGAAAAGCCCGGTCAACCGGCGAGAATACGGACCCGGCCAGCACGGCCAGCGCCGCCGCAAACCGTCAGACTACGGTACCCAGCTTAAGGCAAAGCAGCGTCTCAAGGGCGTCTACGGCAACATCGGCGAAAAACGGTTCCGTCGTTATTACGAGGAGGCCGAGCGCCGTAAGGGCGAGACCGGCGATAACCTGGTTGAGTTGCTGGAGCGTCGCCTCGACGCGACCGTCTATCGCGCGAAGATCGTTCCGACCGTGTTCGCAGCCCGCCAGTTCGTCAATCATGGCCACGTCAAGGTCAACGGCAAACGCGTAAACATTCCGTCATATCAATTGAGTGATGAAGACGTGGTTGAGGTCCGCGAAAAGAGTCGTGAGCTGCCGCTCGTGCTCGATGCGATCATCTCCGCAGAGCGCGACGTTCCGGACTATCTCACGGTCGATCACAACAAGATGACGGTAAAATTCGTCCGTGGACCAAAGCTCTCCGACGTGCCCTATGCGGTGAAGATGGAGCCGAACCTGGTCATCGAGTTTTACTCGCGCTAAGCAGCGGACCAGCCGCAAATTCGGAAAAGCGCCGCGCTCTGCGGCGCTTTTTTTGCTAATGCGTGTTTTGCTAATGCGTGGCTATTCGGATTCGCTGCAGGAGAACCACTGAGAATTTTATTCGCCTGAAAAGGCAAAGCTGTTGCTGCGATACTTAGCCGCCGTAAACGACGGGAAACTGCTCGCTGTCCATCGGGTCGCCGGTCTTCAGGGTTGGGCTGCGCATTTCGTTACGATTTGGGGGGTGCTTAGTGTAGTCGTCGATGTAGTAATACGCATCGCGACCCGTATAGCGGATCGCATAGCCACGGCGGCGTTCGGCGGCGCTGGTGTTGCCTCGCGCGCCGTGCATGCTCATGGCGTGGAACGCCAATACATCGCCCGGCTCCATATCCCAAGATAGGATTTCGTGCTGGTCCCGCTCCGCCTCAAAATCTGGCAGCGGCTCGAAGTTTGGATTGGGTTCCGCTTGCTCCGCCGCTGCACCGCCGTGTTCGTCGGCCCTAAAGGGCTGGAACCAGCGGTCCCATTTGTGCGAACCGCGAATAAATTCGACCGGTCCGTTGTCTCTCGTCACCGGGTCGAGAGCGATCCATATTGTCATCACTGGCCAACCCCGTACAGGCCAGTAGGGCTGATCGTTGTGCCAGCCGGTTGCGCTGCCGGTTCCGGGTTCCTTTACGAACAACTGATCGTAGAGAAGATTGACCTTGTCGGTCCGCATGATGTCCGCGGCGATCTGTGGCGCCGGTGAGTCGAAACACACACGCTTGAAATCTGGGTTGTGTCGCCAGATGTGTCGGTAGGAGAAGTACTTCTCCTTACGCTTGAGCTCGCTTTCGATCGCCGTCCGCAGCAGGTTTTGCCAAGTCTCGCCGATCGCATTCTTCAGCAGGACGGCGCCATCGTCGTCATAGGCAGCAATCTGCTCAGGCTTGACGGCAAACTTCCTCACCATTGCGCGCCCCGTGCTCCCACCGCGCTTAAGCGGTCTGTTTCTGCTCGATGCCCTTATCCACCATCAACTGCTCCAGTTCACCCGCATGGTACATGTCACGGATGATATCGCAGCCACCGACGAATTCGCCTTTAACGTAGAGTTGAGGGATCGTTGGCCAATTCGAAAACTGCTTGATGCCTTCGCGCAAACCCGGGTCTGCAAGGCAGTCGATACCCTTATATTTGACGCCGAGCTGCGTCAGTGCCTGCACAACCGACGCGGAAAAACCGCATTGCGGAAAGACCGGCGTTCCTTTCATGAAGAGCACGATTTCATTTTCTGAGATCTCTTCTTCGATTCGGCCGAACACTGGATTGTCATTCATCATCTGTTCCCTTGATTAGTCAGGCAGCAAATCTACGCGGTCTCAAGCACGGACGTCTGGAGCGCCAGTGCATGCAACTCATTGCCCATTCGGCCGCGCAATGCATCGTAAATCATTTGATGTTGCTGAACACGAGTCTTGTCCTTGAAGGCTGCGGAGCGAACATATGCCGCGTAGTGATCGCCATCGCCCCGAAGATCGTCAATCCGAACTTCCGCATCGGGGAGCGACTGTTTTATGAGTTGCTCGATTTCAGCGGCTGACATCGGCATGGCAATTTGTTCCTTCGGAAACTCTTCAGCGTTCAGCGGTCATGGCGCTGCCATGTAGTTAGGCAACCAAGTCTCATGAGCCGCGCGCAGTTCCGTGATCGATATGGTACAACCGCGGCCCACTGTCAACGACCAACCGTCCGTCCGGCCGATCGTCCGTGCGGTGACTCCGGCATCTGCCGTCGCCTTCAGCACCGCCTGCTCATCACTCGTTGTGACTATATATCGGGCCTGGTCTTCGCCAAACAACCAGGCGTGCGGCGCAATGTCCTCCACAGGCATCTCAATCGTTGCGCCGACGTCGCCAGCGAGCGCCATCTCCGCGACCGCGACCAACAGGCCGCCGTCCGAAACATCGTGGCAGGCGCTGACGAGGCGCGCTGAAATCATCTCGCGGACTAGATCGCCGTTGCGCCGCTCGGCAGTGAGATCTACCGGCGGCGGCGCGCCGTCTTCGCAGTGTTCGATTTCCTGCAGATAAAGCGAGGCACCGAGCCAACCGCTCGTTTTGCCAATGAGAATGATGACCTCGCCCGGCTCCTTGAACGCGAGCGTTGCCATCGCTGCCAAGTCTGCCAGAAGTCCGACCCCGCCGATCACCGGCGTTGGTAGGATCGGCTCGCCATTGGTTTCGTTGTAAAGCGACACATTGCCCGAGACGACCGGAAAGTCGAGTGCGCGTGCGGCCTCCGCCATGCCTTCGACGCATCCGACGAGTTGTCCCATGGTGCGGGGCCGTTCGGGATTGCCGAAGTTGAGGTTGTTGGTGAGCGCAATTGGCGTTGCGCCGACAGCAGTAAGATTGCGCCAGGCCTCGGCGACGGCTTGCCGCCCACCTTCTACAGGGTCTGCTTGGCAATAGCGCGGGGTGCAATCGGTCGTGATTGCTAGCCCGCGTGAGGACTCGTGAATCCGCACAACGCCGGCGTCGCCGCCTGGAAACTGCGCTGAGTCAGCCATCACCATGTGGTCGTACTGCTCCCAGATCCATCGGCGCGAACAGAGATGCGCCGAGCCCATCAGCGCTTTGAGTGCGTCCAGGGGATTTGCCGGCGCCGAAATTTGTTTGGCACGGATGTTTGTGCGTGGTGGCGCCTTTTCCCAGGGCCGATCGTAGCGGGGGGCCTGGGCAACGAGAGGCGCCAAGGGAATGTCGGCGACGGGCTTGTCAAACTGCTTGAGAATCAGCCGGCCGCTATCGGTGATCTCGCCGATGATGGCAAAATCGAGCTCCCATTTTTCGAAAATGGCCCGGGCATCGGCCTCATGCTCCGGCGAGAGGACCAACAACATGCGCTCTTGGCTCTCCGACAGCATGATCTCATAGGGAGTCATTTCTGCTTCGCGCGTTGGCACACGATCGAGCCAAAGTTCAATTCCCACATCACCCTTGGATGCCATCTCCACGGCCGATGAGGTCAGTCCCGCGGCGCCCATGTCTTGAATAGCGACTATGGCGTCGGTTTCCATCAATTCTAGGCAGGCTTCGAGCAAGAGCTTTTCCGTGAAGGGGTCGCCAACTTGCACCGTTGGCCGCTTTGCCTCGGCATCTTCATTGAACTCGGTCGACGCCATGGTTGCGCCGTGGATCCCATCGCGGCCGGTTTTGGAGCCGATATAGACCACCGGATTTCCAGGACCTGCGGCCGCGGAGTAGAAGATCCGGTCGGCGTCGGCTATGCCAACAGTCATTGCATTGACGAGAATGTTGCCGTTGTAGGCGGCATGAAATCCGGTCTCTCCGCCCAACGTCGGAACACCGATACAGTTTCCGTAGCCGCCGATTCCAGCCACCACGCCTGCAAGCAAATGCTTGGTTTTCTCATGGTCGGGGCTGCCAAAGCGCAAGGCATTCAGATTTGCGATGGGCCGCGCGCCCATTGTGAATACATCGCGAAGGATACCGCCAACGCCGGTGGCCGCTCCCTGATAGGGTTCGATAAAGCTCGGGTGATTGTGGCTCTCGATTTTGAATACCGCGGCTTTGCCATCGCCGATATCGACGACGCCGGCGTTTTCTCCGGGCCCACAAATGACGTTCGGTCCTTCGGTTGGCAGCGTCTGCAGCCAACGTCGAGATGATTTGTACGAGCAGTGTTCCGACCACATCGCCGAGAATACGCCAAGCTCGGTTATGTTCGGCGTACGTTCAAGAATCTCGACGATTATCGCGAATTCGCCCTCTGTAAGGCCATGCTCGGCGATTACCTCGGGCGAGAGATTACTCACTGCAAGGCACCTAATAGGCCCTCGAACATCGCCCGGCCATCGCTCCCGCCATGCACGGGGTCCATGGCGCGGTCCGGGTGCGGCATCAGGCCAAGGATCGATTTCGACTTGTTGAAAATGCCCGCGATATTGGCGATCGAGCCGTTTGGGTTGCTGTCCTCGGTATCCGAGCCCTCCGACGACACATATCGAAAGGCGATCTGATCGTTGTCCTCAAGCCGTGCCAACGTCGTATCGTCGGCAAAGTAGTTGCCGTCGAAATGCGCCACGGGAATGCGAAGTATCTGGCCGGATGCATAGCCGCAGGTGAATGGCGATTGCTTAGTCTCGACCCGGAGGTGCACATGACGGCAGACGAACTTGAGTCCGGCGTTCCGCATCAGAACTCCCGGTAGCAGGTGCGACTCTGTCAGCATTTGAAATCCGTTGCAGATGCCGAGAATTGAAACGCCCTTTGCCGCGGCTGCCGCGACTTCGCGCATGATTGGCGAATGTGCGGCCATTGCGCCGGAGCGCAGATAATCGCCATAGGAAAATCCGCCTGGCAGCACGATAAGGTCAACCGGTTGCAGTTCGGACTCACGGTGCCAAACCATCTCCGGCCTGGTTCCGGAGACCGAGGCGACGGCATCGGCGACGTCACGGTCGCAGTTTGATCCAGGAAATACGACGACGGCTGTTTTCAAACTTGATCCTGAGGCGACGGTGAGCCGGGTCTCCGGCCGTCCATATGTTCTAATTGGCCAGCCACGGGATCACTTTCCATTCGATTCGTATCAGTTCGGCCACACGCGCCTGAACGCGCCAGGATATTCAGTAACGATTCCATCGGCGTCTACGGAAATCTCCACGGCATCTGAACCATCGCCCTGACTCAGTCGGAATCGGCCGCCTTCTGCCCCCAATGGCTGAAGGCAGGTGTAGTGCTGTACGACCGGACGTAACTCATGCGCCGGGACATCGAAGTAAGTGGTTTTGACCTCCGCAGATTGCCCCTTGCGAAGCGCAAGTCGACAAATTGGCAGACTCTTGGTGAATGGCGTGATGGAAATATCGACGTCGAGGCAGCCCTTGAGCGATTTCAACGGCAAATCTTCGCTGCCGAACCATGTACCCTTTCCGTCCGTTTCAATGCTGAGAGCGTCGCCTCGCAAGTCGAGGCGGCGAACGGTCGCGAACCTCATGCTCCAGTCGTCGGTGAATCGCAGCGAGTAATTGGCACTGAACGGTGTGGAGTCAGCTACGCTGATCACTGTCCCCTGCGCAAGAAAACCGTCACCATGCCGAGTCAGGCAAAAATGTTCCGTGCCGACTTCGTTGTGCGCCAACCAGACGGCATGGCGAATCCAATTGGCCGGCAAATCACTGGAGCCAACCTTGGTCATTTTGCGATTCGTATGCCCGTTCAACTCGCAGCGGACGGGGTACGAGACAGATATTCGTCCACTGCTTCCTCCATCGCCATGAAGGTAACATCGTGCTGCTTCAACTTCTCGATGAGCCGCTCCAGCATCAACATTCTGTGCCCTCTGCCGATAACCTGAGGGTGACAGGAGTAAGTGATGATTCCCCAATCCATGGCCTGCTGCATATAGAGAAAATCATCGTACCAATTTTCAAGTACATCGTTCGTGTTTGCGAGTCCCTGTTGAATCGCCGTATCGTGACGTTGATATTCGAAGACCGGTGAATCGTCGAGGGTCCAACTGACAGGCATTTCGACAAGGCGTGTTTCCGGTCCGAATATCACCGGCTGCTCAGGTTCGATGACGTCGTCCTGGCGGACGCGGTATGGGGTGTAGTCGTCGCCCATCAGGCTGCTTTCGTAGTCGAACCCGTTTTCGAGCAGTATGCCCAAGGTATGGTCGCTGAACTCCCAGGCGGGTGAACGGTAACCCCGCGGATACCGTCCGGTCAGAGATTTAATCGTCTCGCATCCGCGCTTGACGTCGGCGGCCTCTTCGTCGCGCGTTTCGTAGCTGCTTGGCATCCTATGAGTCCAACCATGATGCGCGATCTCGTGTCCTGCATCGACAACCTGTTTCGCTGCATCCGGATACGATTCGATGGTCTGACCGGGTGTGAACCAAGTCGACCTGATATCGTGCTTCTTGAGGAGAGCGAGCAGGCGGCCCGCGCCAACAACCCCGAACTCGCCTCGCGAGCGGCGACTCGGCGTCGTGTAACCGCGGGCGATCTGCGGCGTCAGACTGTCGAAATCAAATGTCATGCAAACTATGTGTCTGGCCATCCCATTCATCCCCTTGTTCGCGGATGACGTGTCCGCGGTGTTGTCGACCACGAGAAGGTAACCCTAACTACCCGTCCAGGTCGATTTTGTAATCTTCAATCACGGTATTCGCCAACAGCTTGGTGCACATTTCATCGATAATCGTAAGTGCCCGCTTCGGGTCAGTCTCAGCGATCTCGAGTTCGATATATTTGCCTTGCCGGACATCCCCAACCGCGTCGAATCCCAGGGCCGATAGCGCATTACCGATTGCTTTTCCTTGTGGATCCAACACTCCATTTTTTAACGTGATATGCACGAAGGCTTTCAAGATGACTTCACTGTACCTTCGTCGGACCTTCGACGTCGCTGACACCACCCTCGGGTAAAATCCCGAGCCGCCGCGCTACCTCCTGATACGCTTCGGCGACGTTTCCTAGATCCCGGCGGAAACGGTCCTTGTCCAGTTTCTCGTCGGTCTCGGCGTCCCAGAGTCGGCAGCTGTCGGGGCTAATTTCATCCGCCAATATAATGCGAACTTCGCCATGTTCATTGTACAGGCGGCCAAATTCGACCTTGAAGTCGACGAGTTTTAGGCCGACGCCGAGGAACAGCCCGGTCAAGAAATCGTTAGTTCTGAGGGCCAATGCGAGCATGTCGTCGATATCGTGCGGCATGGCCCAGCCAAAGGCCGTTATGTGCTCTTCCGACACCATGGGATCGCCGAGTTCGTCGGACTTGTAATAATATTCGATGATCGAACGCGGCAATACCGTTCCTTCGGCGATGCCAAATCGCTTGCACAGTGATCCTGCCGCGATGTTGCGCACGACGACTTCGATGGGCAGGATCTCGACTTCCTTGACGAGTTGCTCGCGCATGTTGAGGCGCCGCACAAAGTGGGTCGGCACGCCGATTTCCCCAAGGCGCGTCATGAGGTATTCTGAAATCCTGTTATTCAGGACACCCTTGCCGGTGATCGTGCCCTTTTTTTGGTTGTTGAATGCGGTCGCGTCGTCTTTGAAATATTGCACGAGCGTGCCGGGTTCTGGTCCTTCATATAGGACCTTTGCCTTTCCTTCGTAAATTTGCCTACGCCGAGCCATTTTGGTGAGGTCCGTTTTGTTAGACGGGCGTGAAACTAGGTACGGGCGACCACTGTCTTCGCGAGGTCAGTCGTTCATATAGCAATTGGCCGGGGCAGAGACAATCGGGCCGAAGGGTCGGGGCCCGGAATGTGGTCAGGCACTAACCGACTTGAACGGCGTATTGTCCGGCCGGCCGGCCGCGAAAAGGAAGACACCGCGTGGGTTACCGTCTCTTGCAGCCATCTCCGCCGACGGCAGTGCGATAAGAGTGCTGCAGACGGTTCCGAACTCAGAATCGGTGACGATACACATGGCGGCGGTCGAGTTTGGCGACGCGTCGTCATTTTGGCTTGCGAGAAGCGCTTGCCATGACGACCAATCATCGTGCTCCGGGTTCGGGATCGGCGCTCGTTCGAATTGCGGCAGATATTTAGCGGTTCGGGGGCAGTTCGGATCATTGAGCTGTTGCGATGTCAACATCGACCATCCTTGCGCCAATGGCGTCAATTCGATCCGTTTCGCCGCGGCATTGTTGCAAAGCCAATATGCATCTCGGCTGTCAGCGATCAGCATATTGAAAGGCCGGTAGCCGCTAGGGTCGAGGGCCGCCAATGCCTCTGCTGCGGCACTGGCATCTGCGTGATCTAGTGCCTCCAGCGGCAACTCGCCGCGGCTGCGTTTGTCGGGGGCGGCGCCCAGTGAGTGCTCGCGGTTCATGACTGCCGCCAAGACACCGTCGTCGTTGACTGCAAGCCAGGTTCCGCCCGCTTGGAGATCGATGCCAGCCACCACATCGGACCGGTCGGGCCAGTGGCGTGCCGGCGGCTTCCATGGGCGTGTGAGCATTTCGTCGCGATTGGCGCCGAGCAGCACGGGCCAGGCATGGTCAGGACGGCGTAGGATGACGACGGTACACATGGTCAGCTGGCCAGTCTGGAATGCGCACGGATACCAAATTGATTTGCCGATGACTCGAACGGATTTGGCTGACGTGCCACAAACTTCAAGGTCCTATGCAACACGCAAAAGTCAAAACTTCAAGGTCGAAATGACCAAGCTGTCATGCTACACGGAGCTTTCAGAACCTCGGTCGATCCCGACGGTTACCTTTGACCTAGATCAGGGGGCTTAATGCATCCGGTTTGGTATTGATACGGTAACCGAAAATGCCAATCTTTAAGGGACGGGCTATGTGCCTGGTCACGATGGCAGGAACGCGGGCGGATCTAAGAAGGGAGCCCATCTGATGTCCGGCTTTGATGAACGCGAGAAGGCTTTTGAGGCCAAATTTCGCCGTGATCAAGAACGCGGATTCAAAATGCAGGCCCGGCGCAACTATCTTTTCGGTAAATGGGCTGCGGAAAAATTGGGACTCACGGCTGGCGACGCCGATGCCTACGCGAAAGATGTCGTCAGTGCTGAATTTCGTGAGACGGGTGACCAGGACGTTCTGAACAAAGTAAAAGTCGATTTGAAATCGAAAGGCGTCGAAGTCTCCGAGCATGTGTTGCGGGTGGAGATGGATCGCTTCATGGAAACCGCGCGAGAACAAGTTGAAAACGAGTGTTGAGAGGCTTGTTCTGGCGGCTCCTGCCGTCGTAATCAAGTTTTCAGGTAGAATCGCTCTAGTCGAGGGAGGCGAGGCTTATCGCCACCGACGCCAGGGCGTTCGCGCGCGCGCGCGTTTTGGATCTGGTTAACGGCTCGTACGGCGAATATTCCATCGCCCTCCTTCGCGGCCGCAAGCGCTATTGCCTCTAGGGCGCGATAGGCAGGTTCGACGAATTCAGTCTCGTTGTCGGCATCGTAAATTGTTGGAATCCGTACAGCTGTGTCGAATGCCTCTAGCAGATCACCGATCATAATTTGGGCTTCGACAACATCGGCCATCGCGAAGGCGAACTCAGGTTCATCTATTTTCGAATGCCTCTAGCAGATCACCGATCATAATTTGGGCTTCGACAACATCGGCCATCGCGAAGGCGAACTCAGGTTCATCTATTTTCGTCCAGGCGAGCTGCCACGCCGCGGAGACTGTTTTTCGAGCCGACTCTTCGCTGAGCAACTGCCTTTCGCCCGCGGCAAGCTCGGTAAGAAGATGCACACGCTCTGGCACGCTTTGCAGCGTGTTGACGAGCTCGCGTATGCGCAAAAACAGGGCTCGTGTCGTCTGCGGCGCACCGACGGCTACCTGTGCGTCGATGACGCGCTCAAGAACAGGCGGCAAAAGTTTCTGAAAGACTGGAACGCCAGTTGGTTCAACTGCTCTTGCGAGAAGCGAACTGGCTTCAAGCGGATCACCGGCATGGCCTATAGCAAGCGCAACAGTGACGAAGATTTGCGCCCGCATACCGATGTAGGGAATGAAATCCACGAGTTTGAGGGCCTGGTCAAACAGCTCACGGTCTAGCAACACGTTGGCCATCGCTAAGAGCGCGCGGGATTGGGCTTCCCGATCCAGCGGTCGTGAATGCGTCATTGAAGAGTCCGGAGCGCGTCTGCTGAAGGAGAATATGTTGCAGGATCGCGTTGCGAGATTTTTCGTTGACCGTCTTCACCGCATCTTCAAATGCGAGGCGGAACAAGGGACGGGCAGAATCGAGATTGGAACTTTCCGCCAAGGCGCCGGCGACCGACGCAAGTGCCATTGAGCGGAGTGCTTCGTCCTGCATCTCGCGAACAATGTTCATCGCTTGGATGCGATCACCGGACAGCACTTGAGCCGCCGCGAGCGCGGCGAGAATTTCATCGCGTTCTTTGAAGTCTGCAGCCAGCAATTTGGTTCTCGCAAAGTTGAACGTTTCGCGCGTACCCGCGACGTCCTTTGCAGTAGCCTGTGCGCGGCCGATTTCTACAAGGATCTGGCCGACTTCAGACTGCCGTCCGTCAATGTTTTTCGCCTCGGCAAAGGCATCCTTCAGCGCTTTTCCGACTGAGGCTAATGCTGTGCCGTCTGAGTTTTCGAGACGCGCATTGGCGGCCTCGACGATGGCGCGAATGCGATCCACATCGTCAGAGACGCGTTTAGCCGTAGATATTGCGCCGGCAAAGTCGCCGATCTCTGCCTGGCGCAAGACGATAGTGTGAAATATTTTCCCATCGTCCCGCAGCGGCGCTTCCGTTTTGATGCCGCGCGCTGCCAATTGAAGGCTGTTACGAGACGCGCTTGTTTGACCATTCTTGTGTTGATAGTCCGCGATGAGAAGCAAGGCGCGGGCGCGCCAGATATCGTCGCGAAATCCCTTGATTTCCGAACGCGCGGCCTTTAGGTCGTCGCGGGTAAGTGCGGCCGCTACCAATCCGGCCAGCGCGGCGCCCTGATCCTTCGGTCGTTCAAGACCCAGCGCAGCCAGCCGTAACGCACCATCGACGTCTCCGGCTACCGGATTGATAATGGTGAGCGTCTGAGCCAGCGCTGGCGCGGCAGCGAGCAACACCAGCGTTGCGGCGAGTCTAAGTGTCGCCAAAAACACGCGTAAGGATCGTGTCCACATGTTTCGTGTGGTAGTCAAGATCGAACAGGGACTCCAAATTTTTGCTTTTCAAGTACTTCTTAATGTCAGTATCGGACTTGAGCAAGTCAAGGAACTGATGACCGTTTTTCCAAACTTCCATCGCATTTCGCTGAACCACTTTGTAGGCCATTTCGCGGTCCATACCGGCTTGTGTCATGGCCAACAAAACACGCTGGGAATGCACCAATCCGTTCATCCGGTCCAGGTTAGCACGCATTGCCTCGGGGTATACGATGAGCCGCTCGACGATTTCGGTGAGCCGGGCAAGTGTGAAATCGAGCGCAATTGTCGTATCGGGCAGCATCACCCGTTCGACCGAAGAATGGGAAATATCGCGCTCATGCCATAGGACAATGTTCTCGAGCGCTGGACCGACGGCTGCTCGGATTATGCGGGCCAATCCCGTAACGTTTTCCGAAAGCACTGGATTGCGCTTATGCGGCATTGCCGACGAACCTTTTTGACCCGGCTGAAAATACTCTTCCGCCTCGCGGACTTCAGTCCGTTGTAGGTGGCGTATTTCCGTTGCCAGGCGTTCCGCACTGCTCGCGATGATGGCGAGTGTGGCGACGAACGTGGCGTGGCGATCGCGCGGAATAACCTGGGTAGATATTGGCTCTGGCAGAAGTTGGAGCTTATCCGCCACATAGGCTTCAACGCGTGGATCAACAGTCGCGAACGTACCGACGGCACCGGAAATGGCGCAGGTCGCAATTTCTTCTCGCGCGTACTTGAGGCGTCGAAGTCCGCGCGCAAATTCGGCGTAATGGCCTGCAAGCTTCAGACCAAATGTCGTCGGCTCAGCGTGAATTCCGTGACTTCGGCCGACGCAGACCGTGTGTTTGTGCTCCTCTATACGCTTGCGAAGCGCCGCGAGAAGGGTGTCGAGGCCGGCAATAAGCAGGTCGGCCGCCTGCGAGAGTTGTACCGCAAGGCAGGTATCAAGTACGTCGGAGGAGGTCATGCCCTGATGGATGAAGCGCGCTTCCGGCCCGACATGTTCTGCGAGGTTGGTGAGAAAGGCGACCACGTCATGGTGCGTCTCGCTTTCGATCTCCTCGATCCGGGCGATATCGAATTTTCCACGCGCCCACACCGCGCTGGCAGCTTCCTTGGGAATAATTCCCAATTCTGCCTGAGCATCGGCTGCGTGAGCTTCGATCTCGAGCCAGATCCGGAAGCGATTCTCCGGCTCCCAGATTCGCACCATTTCGGGCCGACTATAGCGCGGGATCATCGCTTGCCTCGTATGCTCATGAATCCGCTGCTTCCTCGATGATCGTGAAGTTGGCAATCAGCACATTGAAAGCGATTGAAATGCGGGCACCTTCGCCGAAGAAGGGGTCAACAAAATGCTGCATCCAACTTGGGAAGACGAGCATCATGCCGACCTCCGGATCGAACCGCAGCTTCTCGCCGAAGGGATCGCCTGGTATCGGCACCATCTCAACGCCAAGCCTGGGGTCGAGCATCTCGATGAGGCCGTTCTCAGGCCGCGCGTGGTCGCGCTCGCCGGTTGCCACATAGTAGACGCCGGACCAGCTTGAGTTGGCATGTGTGTGAACACGGTGAAAATGTCCGTTGCGGCTTACGTTGGCCCACGCAGTAATCGTCGCATTGCCGCTTATTTTTCCTTTCTTTCCGCGCAGTCCGAGTTGGCTCAATTCGCGGGCAACCTCGGTTATTCGATCCTTCAGTGTAGCCATTTCAGGGTGTGGCCATTCCAGCAAGTCGAGGTCGGAATGCCAGCCGCCGATCAATGCACGCTGAACGCCCGGAGTGTTTTTCTCTTTTTCGAGAATGATTTCGCGAAGCTTCCCGGCAAACGCTTCATCGCCGGGCCAGACCTTTCGATAGACCGGTGTAGGCCAAGCGAGAATCACACCGTTAGGCAACTGAGTGTTAAGCGACATGTACCTATTCTAAACGGCGGCCTGGATATGAGCCAGCGGTGACGCTACACCGCGCCATTTGGCTATTCAGGTTTGCGATTGCGCTCCGCGCGGCGAGACGCTGAATATAATGCGGGCGCCGCTGAATGGACCGACCTTGGTTTCGATCTGGATTGTGGCAATACGCGCGCCGCGTGTGTAGGTGAGAACGCTGGTCGCGCTACGCAGGACCGTAAGCTCCTTCCATCCGAATTGCGGCATCTGCTCGCGGTAGAAATCAAACACGCTGGTCAGGCCTGTCTTTGTCTGGATCGTAACACGGCCCATCCAATCCTCGCCGGTACCCAGCACAATCGTCTTGTCGAGTTCGACCGAGGCGTCGGCCGGCATGGGAATATCGGTAAAGACGACAAAGCCTTGCTGCGGCTGTTCACCGTCGGCCGAGGCAGGCGCACCGGTCGGAACGGTTCCCGCCGTAGTGCAGGCAACGGCGAGCAACGCAAACAGCGGAATCAGCGCCTTCGTAACTGTCAATTTCTTGCTGTAGACAGTTGGGATAATTGCCATAACAAGGTTTCAGCACACCACATATACCAAATCATCCATAAACTTATACCACATATGGGGAACGGCATTGAACTCATTCGTGCCGCTCCGACCATATGCGGCTCATCGGTAAATGTAGATCGGGCTCGACCAAGCCTGGTGGCCATCCTCCTGGGTGACGCATACGTAAAGTGGATTGTCGCCGCTACCACGCAAGTTGATGCGGCGCTCGATCCGTATAGCGGGGCTGGATGCTTCGTCTGGCATGCGCTGGACCGTCACTTTTCGGTCGAGCCCACCACAATCGAAGATTAGTGGCTCGAATCCGATGTCTTGAAGGGGAATATCACGATCTAGAAGAGGCGTATGAAACGACAATACTCCAGTGTCCGCTTCGCCAAGCCAGGCATCGAAGCCGGCCAGCGAACCGGGGGTGAATGATTGCCATGCCAAGCCATCCTCACCGCGCTGTTCCAGCGACCGGTAGGGGTTCCAGAAGTTAATCGCCTGCGCGCGCCGGATGGTGTTTCCCTTGAATTGTGCGTCACCATCCCAGGCAGTGTGCCGTCTCCGTCCGCGATGCTCGGCGCCCTGCCAAATGACTCGTATTCGACTTCCCAGGTCGTCGGCTGAGTAG
The DNA here is from genome assembly GCA_963664465.2 of Alphaproteobacteria bacterium. Lineage (GTDB taxonomy): Bacteria > Pseudomonadota > Alphaproteobacteria > UBA8366 > CAVOAK01 > CAVOAK01. The sequence continues at coordinate 137,441 of CAXXSU010000015.1, forward strand.
GGACGGATCGTCTCCAGCGTTTCCAGGCCGTTGCGGATCTCGACCCGTTCGAGCGCCGCAGCACCGACGATGTCGACGACCAGATCGACCTCGCCCTCGTCCGTCTGCACGATGTCGCCCATCATTGCGCGCTGCGAGGGTTGCCCGGTTGCCGGTCCGAGTGCCGGGTCATCGCCGAAAATCGTCGCTGGCGAAGCGAACTCGACCCCGACATCGAGAAACATGCGCGTGCCTGTGGTGCCAAAGTGGTGTCGGTGGCGTATGCCCTCGAACACCGCATCGCGCGTGAGCTCGGGCAGCAGGAAACAGGTGAGGCCACCGGTTACGAAGTGCGACGCGCCCGGATAGTAGGCGCCAATGCGTCCACGGTGGCCGTCGCTGTTGCAAACCACGCCAACGCGATAGTCCATTTCGAAGGCATCATTGAGTATCCACTCGAACGAGCCATGGCCGGAGTGAACTTCGACCGAGTGCTCGACGCGTCCGTCGTGGGCGTATTTTATGTCGGCCGGTCGGCCGCCACAGTGCGCGTAGCACACCACATCCTCCTTGGCTGCGATCAAGGACTCGAACAGATCGTTTGCCGTCGGCGTGTCGAATTCGACGTCGCTCAAGTCGTAGACCAACGCGTGCGAGCAGCGCCGGATCGGTCGGCCTTCCTCACGGAAGTAAACGTTGCGGTCGCCGCCGACCGCTGTATTGCCGGACCATTCGTACCCCGGAAGCGTAACGAAGCGGCCGGGCTCATTGAGTTCCGCGGTTAGCCGATTGAGTTCGGCCCAGAAGTCCTCAGGTATTTGAAAGTCGTTGGCTTGATGGCTACAGACGTCGAGGAACGCACAGTCCCGGCCGAACAGAAAATAGTCGCGCGCGGTGTTGGTGCCGACGGTTTCGTTGCTTTGTGCGTGAAGATCTCCCCAATAGGCGACCAGCGCTGCCTCCCGCTCAATGCGCAATGGGTTGCTTTCGCACAACAAATTACCGTCTGCGTCGTGTGCCTGCACCGTCACCGTGCCGGTCTCCGCAGCGCTGAGTCCGTCCAGCACGAGTGTTTTCTGGCCAGGCTTAAGCGTTGCTGTTTCTGGCAGTCCTTCGATCGGCGCGTTCGCGCTTAGCGCAACCGTCTGGTCGACCTGGTCGGAGGGGTTGCCCATCGCGTCCTCGGCCTTGATCCCAAGGCGGAACGCTTCTCCGGCACGGCGCAGGGTCGGCAGAACCGCTTTCCAGCTGTGTGGCGGGCCTGGGACGATCTCAATCGAGGGACTGTCTGGCAGCACGGCCCATTCGTGCGTGGAGAATGCGTCGATCGTCATTCGGAGCCCAAACTCTTTCTCGCAGAAGGTCTGCAGGCGCCAGCCCGGGGAGCCCTCACGCGTATCGCCAATTCGGATCGTCACCGTGTCGCCCGGACTGAGATGTCCACCTATCACCTTAATATGCAGCGTTTTCGTCCATGGCCGCGTTGTCGCGTAGGCGTCGTAACTGCACTCGAGGTTTGCCTCAGCACTCGTCTCGACGGTGACGTAGTTCGACTCTTTTGGATCATCGAATTGTGGCCTGCCGACATCTGACGCCAGGCGCATCAGCAGCTTGAGGCTGCCGCTTTCGTCGATACCAAATTCGCCTGCGGTGAATGTGAGCGTGAAGGACTCATAACTTCCCGCCTCGAACTTGCCGTTTGGCGAGAGCTCGACGCTTCCCAGGCGTTGCGCGAGGTAGGTGGCGCGCGTTTCCATATTCAATCTCCGATGAGGTCTGGCGTATTGGTTGGCGTTCTGACAAGAGTGTTAAACGTTCGTGCGGCTACAGCAACCCCAGACTCCGGAAACTGGCGTGGCTGCCCTTGCCGATCACCAAATGGTCGTAGAGCTTGATGCCGAGCTTCTCGGCGGCCTCGCTTACCTCCAGCGTCATGGCAATGTCGGGGTCCGAGGGCGTGGGATCGCCGGAGGGGTGATTATGCACCATGATGATCGCCGAAGCGCCAAGCTCTAGCGCCCGCTTCACCACCTCGCGCGGGTACAAGGGCGTGTGGTCGACGGTACCATGTTGCTGCACCTCATCGGCGATCAGGGCGTTGCGGCGGTCGAGGAAGAGCAGCCGAAACTCCTCGATTGTAGAGTGCGCCATCGCGGCCGTGCAGTAGTCGACGAGCTTGTCCCAAGAAGCGATGACGGGACGATCCATAAGTTCGTGGCGTGCGTGGCGCAGCGCCGCAGCGCGGACGATCTTCAGCGCCGTGACAGCCGCTTCGCCGATGCCGTCGATCTCGGTCAGCGCCCGTGGCTCGGCATTGATAACTTCGGCGAAGCCGCCAAATCGCTCAATCAGCCGCTTTGCCAGAGGCTTGGTGTCGACGCGCGGAATTGCTTGTGCGAGGACGAGCTCCAACAGTTCGTAGTCGGCCAGACTCTCGCCGTCATTCGCGAGAAAGCGTGCCCGCAGGCGCTTGCGATGGCCTGCATAGTGCGGTTTTTCTTTGGCTATCTTCGCGGCCGACGACTTACCGTCCGTGGCGTCGCGTGGCGCCTTCGACATCGGTCAGTCGTAAGGCGGGTGCGTGTATCCCGCAGGCGAGAGGGTGAAGATCTCGTGCCCGTCGGCGGTGACGCCGATCGTGTGCTCGAACTGGGCCGAGAGCGATTTGTCCTTGGTGACGGCGGTCCAGCCGTCCTGCAGGATCTTCACCGGGAACTTGCCGACGTTGATCATTGGCTCGACGGTGAAGAACATGCCTTCGACGAGCTTGGTTCCCTCTCCCGGCAAACCGAAATGAAGGATGCTTGGCGCGTCGTGGAACACCCGGCCGATGCCGTGGCCGCAAAAATCGCGCACCACCGAAAACCGCTCGCTTTCAGCATAAGTCTGGATCGCGTGGCCAATGTCGCCCAGCGTTGCGCCCGGCCTGACCACCGATATGCCTCGCATCATCGCCTCGTAGGTGACCTCGACCAACCGCGAGGCCTGCCGGCTCACCCGATCGCCAACCTGGAACATGCGGCTCGTATCCCCGTGCCAGCCATCAAGAATGACCGTCACGTCGACATTCATGACGTCGCCGTTTTGCAGGCGTTTATCCTCGCTCGGTATGCCGTGGCAGACGACATGATTGACGGATGTGCATATCGATTTGGGGAAGCCGCGGTAGTTGAGCGGTGCTGGGATTGCATCGTGATCAAGAATGTACTCATGACACAGGGTGTCGAGATGACCCGTTGAAACGCCCGGTGCGATGTAGGGCGTTATGAAATCGAGCACCTCGGCGCCGAGCCGTCCTGCGCGGCGCATGCCTTCGACAGCTTCTGCGCCGTGCAGCTTGATGGCGCCGTAGTCACGGTCGTGATAGTCGCGCGTTTGGATATCGTTCATCATCCGGTCAGGTGTCGTTGGAGCCCAATTCTCGTGGGCAGTTACAGCGTTTCGTCGAGCGCCAGGGGAAGCGCATGCTCAACCTCGATCCCTTCCATTTCAACACGGCAAGCATAGCAGATTGCCTCAACTCCCGCTGCGCGAGCGAGCGTCAACCCGCGCGCATATGCTGGATCGATGTCAGCGGCTATTCTGAAATGGTCGCAATCGCCGCGCTGGACAAGATAGACCATGATGGCGCGTGAACCCTCGGCAACCATGTCCGACATCTCCACAAGGTGCTTGGCGCCGCGTTTGGTAACCGAATCCGGGAATTCGGCAGCCGTTGGATGTGCGCCATCCGGTCGCCGTAGGTGAACATTCTTGACCTCGACATAGCAAGCAGGCCGTTTCGGATTCTCAAGCAATATGTCGATACGGCTGTTGCGGCCGTAACGCACCTCGCGCCGCATCTCGGCATATCCCTGCAATTCGGAAATCATGCCACCGGCAATTGCTTCCTCGACGAGCCCATTCGGGCGCGCCGTATTGATACCAACCAGGTAATCGTCGACCCGCGCCAGCTCCCAGCGCCAATCGAGTTTCGCGGTCGGGCTACGGTTTGGCGCGAGCCAAACTTCCATTCCTGGCTCTTTGAGGCCAAACATGGAACCAGGATTGGCGCAATGGGCGGTAACGATCTCGCCGCCAGTGAGCTCGACATCTGCTAGGAATCGCTTATAGCGCTGGATCAGTCGTCCCGGCACAAGGTTGTCGGTAAACCGCATGGTTAAGCATAGCGGCTGTCAACGAATGGCTGCAACGTTGGCAAAGCTTTGATTTTGCGTCATCGCCTTCACCGCAGGCCGGGTTGGCGGTATCATCGCAGCGCGTTCTGCCTGGGCAGGGCGGTGGGTGGAACAGGATGGCGAGTGAAATGGCGCAAGACAGAGCCGAGCCAGAGACGGTAACCGCAGCGATGCTGATCATCGGCAATGAGATCCTCTCTGGCCGTACAAAGGACGCCAATCTCCATCATCTCGCGACCGAGCTGACCTCGCTTGGCATTCGGCTGATGGAGGTACGCGTTATTCCCGACGTGGAAGCGATGATTGTCGAGGCAGTGAACGAGGCGCGGCAGCGCTACGACTATGTCTTCACAACTGGCGGCATTGGGCCGACGCACGACGATATTACGGCAGAGTGCGTTGCTAGGGCGTTCGGTGTGAAGCTTATCGAAAACCCGGAGGCCCGCCACCTTCTGGAACAGCAGATCAAGAAAAGCGGAAACGAGTTGAACGAGGCGCGGTTACGTATGGCCAAAACACCTGAGGGTGCTTCGCTGATCGACAACACCTACTCCGTCGTGCCTGGGTTCCAAATGGAGAATGTGTACGTCATGGCCGGCGTGCCGCGCATCATGCAAGCGATGTTTGCGGGACTAAAGAAGACCCTGCGGCGCGGCCTGCCAATGCTCTCGCGCACCATTGCTTGCAATTTGCCCGAAGGGAGCATTGCGAAGGGCTTAGGCGAAGTGCAGGCGCGTTATCCCGGTTTGGAGATAGGCAGCTATCCCTCGTACCGATCGCAGGCGGGTTTTAACGTTTCCTTGGTCATACGCGGCGTCGACGAGGCGCTGGTTTCTGCCGCCGTTGACGAGGTGGCCGAGCTCGTACGCGCGCTTGGCGACGAACCCGTCAAACCCTCGTGATTTGGTAAGCAAATGCGCGCCTTTGTCCTTATCCTCATTATGCTGTTGGTCGTTGCTGCCTGTGACCGTGTGCGTGTGACCGGCGAAGGCGGGTCGAAGTCGAAACCCGAATGGGGCGTGCAGATCGGGTTTTAGCAGCGATCTGCAATCGCCAGTCTGGAGGATCGTATGAGTGTTCGGGTCGGCGTCGATATCGGCGGAACCTTCACGGATTTCTGCATCTTCGATGAGGATGCCAATGCATTGCGAACACTGAAGGTGCTGTCGACTCCCGACCAGCCCGGTGAGGAAATCGTCCGCGGCCTGCAGGAGCTCAAGGCCCGCTATGGCCTCCAACCCTCCGAGATCAGCTACTTCACGCATGGCACGACTGTAGGCGTCAACACAGTCATACAGCGCAAGGGGATCAATCTCTGCCTGTTCACGACCGAGAACTTCGGGGATGTACTTGAGTTGGCGCGGCTCAAGATGCCGGATCCCTACAACCTGTTCTCGCGCCGGCCGGTGCCGCTAGTGACCAAGGAGAAGGTATTTCAGATCAGTGAACGTATTCGCGCCGATGGTTCGATCAAAACGCCGGTTGACGAAGCGAGCGTCCGTCGCGCCATCGAGGGTGTCCGCGCAATAGCTGGCGAGGGTGTCGTGATTGCCTTGCTGCACGCCTATCGCAATTCCGATCACGAGCACCAGGTCCGTGATCTGCTGGCCAAGCATGCGCCCGATCTATCGGTAACCTGCTCGAGCGACGTTTGGCCTGTGATCCGCGAGTATGAGCGCACGGTGACGGCGGTTGTGGCCGGTTACGTTCAGCCACGCATCGCACGCTATCTCGCATCGTTGCAGGCGGCGCTCGCGGCGGCCGATGTATCGGCTGAGCCGATGATTACAAAGTCGAATGGCGGCGTGATGAGCGCCGAGGCGGCCAAGACCGACTGCGTTCATACGCTTCTATCGGGCCCGGCATCCGGCGTCATGGGTGCGAGCCACATCGCCCGGCAAACCAAGTCCGATAGTACCATGAGCCTCGATGTCGGCGGCACCAGCGCCGATGTTGCGTTTATTCATGATGGTGAACCCCAATATGGCGTCGAAGAGATGGTTGGCGAGTTCCCATTGCATGTTCCAACCGTCGCCGTCACCTCGATCGGCAACGGTGGCGGCTCAATCGCCTGGGTAGACGGTCAGGGCGTCCTGAAGGTCGGTCCGGAAAGCGCCGGGTCCAGTCCGGGGCCGGCCTGCTACGGTTTAGGAGGCGCGCGGCCTACGCTTACCGATGCCTTCGCTGTCTGCGGTTACCTTGGCGCCGACAAGCTTGGTTACGGCGCAGTCCAGATGCACCCGAATTTGGCGCAGAAGGCCGTTGCCGGCATCGCGGACGCGATTGGCCGCGATGTTCCAGGCGCCGCCGAAGCCATTATCAACGTCGCGGTCTCGCACATGTATCTGGAAGTGAGCAAGCTCGCCTCGCGCTATGGCTTCGATCTGCGAGACTTTACGCTTCAGGCATTTGGCGGCGCCGGTCCGATGATCGCTTGTTTTGTGGCCCGCGAGCTTGGCATGCGGCGTATCGTTGTGCCGTTGGCTCCAGGAGTCCTTTGTGCGTTTGGCGGGCTCGTCTCCGATGTGAAGAACGATTTTATCAAGACGATCTATCGTGATCTCGACGAAGAGTTAGCACCGCTTCTCACTTCGGAATTCGCAGCTCTCAATGACCGAGCACAAGCCTGGCTCCGCGACAAGCAGCGCTTCGACGGCGAGGCATCCGTCACGTATTCGGCCGATATGCGCTATCGCGGACAAGCTTTCGAGATCGACACAATTTTGCAGCAAGGATGGATTGTGGAAGGCCAGGTCGAGCGTATTGCGCAGGCCTTTCACGATGAGCACGAACGGGTTTATGGCCACGCCGATCACGAAGCTGGACTACAGGTGATCAACCTGCGGCTGGTTGTCGCTGGCCATCGGCCCAAGATTGAGTTCGCTGCCGCGCCGCCGAGTGACGAAACACCCGAACCCCGTGGCGTTGCCGAGATCCACTGCGACGGCGCTGTGCAGCGGGCCGATGTCTTTGATCGTGCGGATTTTCATCCGGGACAATCTTTCGCGGGGCCGGCGATCATCCGCCAAGAGGACTGCACGAGCTGTATCCCCGCTGGTTTCTCCGGGCAAGTCACTGCGACTGGCGACATTGTTCTCACGATGGAGGGTTGAGCCATGGCCATCGACCGCGTGACCCTTGAGATCTTAGCGAATCACAGCCGCGCGGCAGCCGAGAGCATGGGCTACACGTTGTTCCGGACGGCGCACTCGGCCTTTGTCAAGGAAACGCAGGATTTCTCAACTGGCCTGATGACGCCCGCCGGGGAGTGTTTCGCGACGCCCAATGATATCGGTGCCGTGTGGTTCACGACGCACCACTATGGTGGCGCGATTGATGCAATCGACGACTATGCCGAGGGCGATATCTGCCTCACCAATGACCCCTATAGCGGCTACGTCGCAACCCATACCCCCGATATCCACCTTTGGAAGCCTGTCTTCCACGAGGGTGAAATCGCCTGCTTCGTCGGAAATCACATCCATCACACCGATGTCGGAGGCGCCGTGCCGGCGAGCCTGTCGCGCAAGTCAACTGACGTCCATCAGGAAGGAATCCGAATCCGCCCGGCGAAGCTTATCAGTGGCGGTGAAGTCAATCAGCAGCTCCGCGATATTCTGCTCGCCAACGTACGTGCGCCGGACCAGAACTGGGGCGATCTGAAGGCGCAGATCGCGGCCGTCAATACAGGCGAGCGCAAGGTCCACGAGATGATAGCCAAATTCGGCTTCCCGACCTTCCGGGCTGGCATCGAGGAAATTCTCGACTACGCCGAGGCGCAGGCGCGCGAGGTCGTGCGCAGTCTGCCGGACGGCGAGTATTTCTTTGCCGATTATATTGATGAAGACTCGGTCGATGGAAATCCCTGCCGGCTCGCACTGAATCTGATCATCGATGGCGACTCGGTGGTCTTCGATCTTTCCGGTTGCGACCCGCAGCCTGACTCCGCGTTGAATATGCCGACCGGCAATAACCCGCGCCATGCGCTTCTCATGGCCGGTCTGGTTTGGGTGCTTTATTCGCTCGATCCGACGATTCTCATGAACGCGGGTACGGCGCGTCTGTGCCGGGCCGATGTACCGGAGGGCAGCGTTCTCAATCCGCTCTATCCGGCGGCGGTCGGCATGCGCACGCTGTCGGTTGTCCGATTGATCGGCGTCGTCATTGGCGCCTTCGCGCAGGCAGCGCCGGATCGGCTACCGGCATCACCCTCGAGCGGCGGCCCGGTCATGAATATCAATACATTTGACACCGTCAGCGGCCGGCGCGTCGTCGCCTCGATCGATCCGATGGCTGGTGGTGCCGGTGGTAATCCGGTCGAGGATGGCACCGATGGCTCGGGCGCGCATCTCGGCGCGCTCCGCAACACGCCGGTCGAGGTCAACGAGACCGAAGTGCCGTTTCATATCGTGCGCTATGGCATGGTGCGCGATTCTGGCGGCGCCGGGCGATACCGCGGTGGCCTTGGGGCCGAGCTCGAGTTCGAAGCGTGGTCGCCCAACACCACGGTTACGGCGCGAAATCTGGACCGCACGCGGTTCTGCGCCTGGGGCGTGCAGCATGGGCATACCGGCGCTCCCGGCCGTTTCTTGCTCAACCCGGGCACCAATCATGAGTTCAACTACGGTAATACGGATGTCGTAACCGTCGGCCCTGGCGATGTCGTGCGGATTGTGTCCGACGGCGGCGGCGGTTGGGGAAGTCCGCTCGACCGGCCGGCCGATGACGTGCTTATGGATGTGCGCCGCGGCTTTGTCTCCGTTGAGGGTGCCGCGCGCGACTATGGCGTGGTCATCGAAGCAGACGCAGTCGACCTGGAGGCGACGGCGGCAAAGAGAATTGCGCTCGTTGCCGAACAACCGACCGGATTTTATGACTACGGGGCCGAACGCGAGGCCTTCGAAGCGGTCTGGACCCGGGCCAACTACGACGTTCTGACTGAGATATTTTCGGCTTTGCCGATTCATTGGCGTTTCTTCGTCAAGCGGCGCATTTTCGCGCTGGTCGACGACATGGCCGAAGCCGATCGCAAGGGTGACGGTACGGAAGTGCATGCTGCCTTCGCCCGCGTCGTCGATGACCACCCGCAGCTTGCCGACGCCATAGCGAAGCCACCCGACTCTGCGGTAGCAGAGTAGGGCCCGCCAGCTCATGGAACGCGTGACCGGCATCGGCGGCATCTTTTTCAAGGCGCGGGACGCGGATGGGCTCAAAGACTGGTACCGCGAGCATCTCGGCATTGAGCCGGACGCCAACGGCGGTGCCATCTTTGAGTGGCTTGAGCCCGACGCGCCGGAGCGCAGGGGTCAGACCGTCTGGGCGCCATTTCGCGGAGACACGCAATACTTTGCGCCGAGCGAGGCATCCTTCATGATCAACTACCGAGTGAGGGATCTCGACCTAATGCTCAAGCAACTGCGGCGTGCGGGCGTCACGGTCGATGACCGGATTGATGAGCAGCCTAACGGCCGCTTTGCCTGGGCGATGGACCCGGAGGGCAACCGCATCGAGCTCTGGGAGCCGAAGGACACGTCCTAAGCAGCCTGCGCGTCTATTTCGCGGCCTTTTTCTTGACGTTGAACGTCCCCTGGCAGAATTCGCCGCGATACTTCCATGTGCCCGACAGGATCGTGTCGTGAACGGTGCCGACTAGATCTGCCACCAGGTCATCATCCCAACCGGTCGCAGTCATTCGCCCGTCTTCATCGATGGTGCCGGTCAGGGGGATACTCCCTTCGTCGTCGTTTACGGTGCCTCTGACCTTTGTGCCGACGATATTAACGACTAGGTCCAGGTTCGAATGACAGTCGGACCCGCCTTGCGTCATCTTTCCCTCACCGGTCCATTTGCCATCGAAGCCGCGGGCGCTGTTAGTTGCGGCGGGCAGGGCGGCGAGCTTGGGTTTCCGCAGCGCCTTGAGGCGGCTTTGCGCGATCGGCATCAGCGGGCTCTCGGGGTAGGCCGCGATGAAGCCCTCGATGTCGGCGACGTTGGTGCTGTCCTCGATGGCATTCCAGGCAACCACGTCCGCGCTGGCGGCGGTACCCGTGGTGGAGGCGCTCCCCGCTGGCGCGGCCTTGAAGTAGAAGTCGCCGGTCAGCGATGACGATTCCCACGGTGTCTGGCGGTTCCCGGTCTCCGCGACAACCATCCGGCGCACCCGCTTGAACATCTGCTCGACCAGCATCCCCGGCCTCAGCATCGACTTGGCCAGCGCCCGGCTGTAGGGGCTGTGCTCGCCGTCGCCGTCGAGCGCCACATCGCCCGGTGCCGTCGCGTAGGAGATCAGCGTACCGCGCGGCGCGTCCATGCGCGCCAGTCCCCGCGTCGCCAAGCGGAAGCTCCGCGTGTAGGGGTTGTTGCGGCAGGCATCGAGGATCACGAAGTTCAGGGCATTGCGCGTGTACTCCATCTGCGCCAGCACCGTGTCGGTGGCCACCGCCTCGATGTCCACATCGCTCTCGCGGTCGATTGCCGCATCGGTCGGGATCAGATAGTTGCGGCCATTCACCGCCACGCCATGGCCGGCGTAGTAGAACAGGCCGACCGCCTCGGAGCCGGCCAGCTCGAGCCGGTCGCCGAACAGTTGGATCGCCCGCTTCATATCCTTCTGGTTGACGTTGAGATGTTCCAGCACCTGGAAGTCGAGTTGGCGCAGGGTCTGGGCGATCAGGCGGGCGTCGTTGACCGGGTTGGCGAGCGGCGCGTTCTCATAATCGCTGTTGCCGATCACCAGGGCGATGCGCTGCGCCGCCGCGGCTTGGGCCGCCGAGCCGACAACCACCGCAATCCAGCCCAGCGCACAAAGCGCAGCGAATACCGCGACGCTCCGTGTGGCAGAGCCTCTCGATGCTAACATCAGCCGGTTCTCCGCGTAGCCGTGCCCCCCGGTGGCCCCAGTAGCCCCCGGTGGCCCCAGCAGCTCCGGTAGCCCCGGTAGCCCCGGTGGCCCCGGTGGCCAAGCGTCATTGTGACCACCTCTTACGTGATTCGCAATATGGCGGGCTTTTTCCGGGAACGTAGTCGGCGCGCGCTTGCCACTTGCCCGGCGCGCGGCTACGGTTTGCTGGGTGAGAGATCGCCACGCCCGCTTGGCGGAATCGGTAGACGCAAGGGACTTAAAATCCCTTTCCCAAATGGGAGTCCGGGTTCGAGTCCCGGGGCGGGCACCACTTATTATCAAAGGGTTACGATCAACTAACTATCGATAGACGGCAAAAAACGAGAAGCGAACGAGTTGAACGAGTTGGACGAAGTTGGATGGAGAGTTGGACGGGTTGACGATGTGGGCGTCGAGCATAATAAATACCGGCGTGATCGCAGGCGTTGAGCGGTGGATACCTGGAGCATTCTGGAAATTTGGCGTGTTGCTGGGTTTTAAGCGCGTCGCGCCGCAATACGCCTTGCCACAGTGAAACCAACACGGGAGGCTAGGCCATGACACGCGATGAGGAACGCGCCATCGAATGGGACTGCCAGAAGCTTTGGCGCCGGTACTACTATCATGTGGACCATCGGGAATTCGAGCAGGCGGCGGCGCTGTTCACCGAAGATATCGACTGGACCAACTCGATGGGCATCGTTCTTTCGGGCCGCGACGAACTTCTCAAGGGTCTGTATGGCGCCCTCGGCGACGGCACGATTCGCCATGTGCTGACGAATATGGTCATCAACGTTGTCGACGAAGACCACGCGACCGCCCGGGCCTATAACAGCATCTGCTACACAAAGGGCGTCAAATACGAGGAGCATGACGGTCCGATCCCCTTCGAGGGACCACACCGGCTCGGCGACAACTACACCGAGTTCCTGCGGACCGACGAAGGCTGGCGGATTTCCAAGCGGCGCTCGAACATCATCTTCCGCCGCAACCCGGAAGAGCGTGTAGGATTGGAGATCTGGGGTGATGAAGCCGGGAAGATGGAAAAATAGGCGTCATACGGGAAATGCGGCTTGACCAAAGACACCGTCATAAAGCTGATCGCGAACGCGATTGCCACGCCATGAGCGCGTCCCCATGAATGACATCGAATTAGACCAGATCGATCAGATCTGGGCGCAGATCATTGAGGTCGTCGGCCAGTCGCTGCCGGGCATTGCCGCCGGGCTTGCCGTCATCCTCGTGTTTCTGCTGCTGACGCGGGTTACGCGGCGGGTTTTTCGTAAAATGGCCGAACGCGTTGAGGCGGATCGCAAGCCACTGGTCCAGCTCGCCAACCAGACCGTCCGCTACGCCCTGATCATTGTCGGCCTGATCACCGGTCTCGGCACCATGGGCATCGATGTCTCGGCGCTGATCGCCGGTCTTGGGTTGACCGGTTTCGCACTCGGATTTGCCTTCCGCGATGCACTCTCCAACGTGTTGGCCGGCACGCTCATCATCCTCTGCCGGCCATTCAAGCCGGGTGATACGATCACCGTCGCCGGCAATTCCGGCACCGTCTCCAGCATCAACTTCCGCTACTCGATCCACGAGGCCGACGGCAAGACGATCCTCGTTCCAAACAGCACCATGTTCAGCAATACGGTGACCGTGCAGTAGGCGTCGCGGAGGTGTCGCGGAGGTGTCGCTCAGCCGATCAGCAGGGCCGCGCGACCCGTAATGAGGCCCTTCTCGAGCCGTTCGTGTAGCGCCTCAGCCTCCTCAAGCGGCCGGGTTTCGGTCACGATGGGCCTGATTTCGCCACGGGCGACGAGTTCCAGGGAGTCGATGACGTCCTGTCTTGTCGCATAACGGCTGCCCAGAAACTCGAGCTCCTTGGTGAGCATCGCCATCGACGACGCGCGGAAGTCCTGTCCCGTGCCGCCAAGAGTGACCAGCCGGCCGCCGCGGCCGAGCGCAGACGCGGCGGCTTCGAGCGTTGCCGTCGACGATACAAAATCGATCGCGACATCGATTCCCTTGCCGTCGGTTAGCTCCAGCAAAGCTTCGGCAACGTCACAGCGAGATGCGTCAACGACGTCGGCGGCGCCGGCATCACGGCATGCCTGCAGCTTGTCGGCCGCCGTGTCGACGGCAATCACCTGCGCATGCGCCCAGCAAGCCACCATCACCATGTGGAGCCCGAGGCCGCCGCCGGCGCCAACCACTGCGACGGTATCGTTGGGTGTGATCCGTGCCCGCCGCAGCAGCTTGACCGGCGTGGCGATCGCGTCCGTGACGACGCCGATCTCCGCCGGATTGGCCGTATGGTCCAGACCCTCGGGGAGTTTGATGAAGTTACGCGCCGGCAGCTTGATATATTCGGCGTAACCGCCGTCGACATGGCGGCCGACGTAGCCGCCCCAGTTTTCGCAAAGGTTTTCCCGACCGCTCCGGCACCATTTGCAATGTCCGCAGGTCAGGTAGAAATAAACGGTTACGGGGTCGCCAGCAGAAAGGCCGGTCACGCCTGCGCCCGTCGCGACGATCTCGCCCGCGACCTCGTGGCCGATAACGCGCGGGTATTCGACGGGCACCCGTCCGGCCCTTACGTGATGAATCGTCAACCCGGCGCCGCAGGCCAGGACGCGCGCCACCGCCTCGCCGGGGCCAGGCGTCGGATCCGGAAGTGTTTCCGAAACGAACGGCGTTCCTGGCTCTCGCAGGACCTGGGCTTTCATCCGCGAGACCGATACAGCTTTTGAAATCGGGTCCTGGGCGCCAGGCGCCCTACAATCGTCCTAGTCGCCAGGCGCGCTACAGTCGTCATCTGCAACATGAGCTGGGCGCGGTGCGATCGAACTAACTTAGGATACGCGCCGCAAACGTGGTTGGAGCGCCGGTTTCGGTGCAAGCCGTCCTGCCAGATAGCGGAACATGTCCCAGACCGTGCCCTCGAGATCCGGCGGACCCAGCGGATTGCGCTCGGCATAGCGTGAATTCAGGCCGACCTGCAGGCGCTCGATCTGAGCCCGGTCTTCGTCAAACGTCTGGGTGTTGTCTGACATCGCCTTGATGGTCTTGCGTGCCGGCTTGGGATCGAACGTCGCTCTGCCCACTTTGAGCACGACCTGATCTGGCCCGCGAGGGCGGAGGCATAAATAGATGGTCGTATCCGGTCCCAGAGCGACGACATGCGCGGGGTAGACCCAGAACATCATCGAATAGCGTTTCTCCGCGTCGGTCAAATCCGCATGGTAAGGCTTGCGCTGCGGCAGTTTGGCCGGATAGCCGGAGATGAAGCCGGTGTAACCCTCGCCACCTGGAATCTTTTCGCAAAGCCGTGTCGGCGTGATCTTATGCAGCCCCGTGTAGTGGAGCGTGCTCAGGTGATAGCCCTCCATGAAGTTCTCGGCGAGGCACTTCCAGTTGGCGCCCCACACCTCTTCGTCGCCCATTTGATGGACCATCTGCTCGGCATGATAGTTCCGCACATAGGGCTCAAGTCCCTTAAGTCGCGGCGCAAGCGGCTTCGCTTTGCCGTCCAGGTTGACATAGAGGAAACCGTGCCAGACTTCGGTCTTGAACTCCGGCAGCCGGCAGCCTTTGACATCGAAGCCCTTGACCTGATCCATGTAGGGCGCGCGCAGGAGCTGGCCGTCATTGGCGTAGGTCCAGGCGTGGTAGGGACAGACGAAATGCTTGGCCGTGCCTGTGCCCTCGAGGATCACCGAGGAGCGGTGGCGGCAGACGTTTGACAGCACGCGCACCTTCTTGTCCTGGCCACGCACGACAATCAGCGGCTCGTCGATCAGCTCGGTCGTGAAATAGTCGCCCGGGTTGGGAACTTCCTCGACCCGGCCGAGACAAATCCACTCCTTGCGGAAAAGCTCCTCTCTTTCGAGCTCGAGAAATTCCTCGGACGTGTAGCAGGCCGGCGGCAAAGTTAGCGTTTGCCCCGTGCGAAACTCATTAAGCTCGGCCAATGCGGCCTGTATTTCGCTCAGTGTACTAGGGTTGCCCATTCCAACCTCTCCTGGTTTGACCTGCCGACGAGGTCACCGACGCCGACGCACCTTCGCCGACCTTGACGCCAGCGCGTATGTTAGCGCTGACACCGTAAGTCGACAATTGACAATAACTCTTACGACCCGTTGCAAAATCTAATGTTTGACGAAGGTGAAACGGTCCTTATGACTGCCTTATCGATAGCGAATGTTTGACTGGTACATGGGTTGACCCTCCACTGCAAACGTGTAAATTGCCCTCAGAATGGCGGATTCCAGATGTGTTGCGTTATCGGAGTGAACGCCTCAAAGGCAAGGGAACCTCTAAAAATTCTCCTTTTTCGGGCGTCGTCGATTTAGAATCGGGTTGACGATTTGTTGATAGCGGGAGGCGTGGTTGATGGGTCAGATGGGGTTTTTCGATCTTGGGAACCGGTATTCCGTTCTTGACGCCAAGAACGAGCCGCTTTTGAAGATCGACGGGGTGGTTCCGTGGGAGGACTTGCGCGCCCGTCTTGAGGCGGTGTGGCGGCGTGCGGACAAGGTGCGCAAATCGCGGGCGGGACGCAAGCCGTGGGATGCGATTGTGATGTTCAAGACGATCATTCTGTGCGCGCTCTACAATCTCTCGGACGACCAAGTTGAGCATCAGATCCGTGACCGCCTGTCGTTCATGCGATTTCTGGGGTTGGGTCTAGAGGGCCGGGTTCCCGACGCCAAGACGGTGTGGCTGTACCGCGAACAGTTAACGCAAGCTGGCGTGATCGAGGCTTTATTCGAGACGTTCGATGGCTACCTGAAGGATCAGGGCTATCTGGCGATGGGCGGCCAGATCATCGACGCCTCGATTGTGGCGGTACCCAAACAGCGCAACAGCCGCGAGGAGAACGCGCGGATAAAGGCGGGCGAGACGCCGGCAGGCTGGGAGGACAAGCCGGCAAAGCGGCGCCAAAAGGATGTCGAGGCGCGGTGGACCAAGAAGCACGGCAAGAGCCATTACGGTTACAAGAACCATGTCAACGTGGACCGTCGGCACAAGCTGGTGCGGCGCTATCATGTAAGCGACGCGGCGGAGCACGACAGCCAAGTCCTCGACGATATCCTGGATGGGGACAACACGGCTTTGGGTGTGTGGGCGGACAGCGCTTACCGCTCGGCGGAGATCGAGGCGTCGCTGAAGGAGAAGGGGTTGCGGAGCCGGATCCATCGCAAGGGCCGCCGCAACAAGCCGTTGAGCGAGCGCGAGAAGCAAGGCAACAAGACCCGTTCGTCGGTTCGGGTCCGCGTCGAGCATGTCTTCGGGGCCCAGAGCAACGACATGGGCGGGACGCTGGTGCGTAGTGTCGGGCTGGTGCGGGCGAAGGCGCGGATCGGGTTGAAGAACCTCGCCTACAACATGCGCCGCCTGGTCCAACTGGAGCGTCTCGCGGCGGCCGTGTGACGATACTCGGAGGAGAAGACCGCCTGGGGACGGTCTTGAAGCGGAAATAACTCAATTGGAGCGTGGAAGACCCCGAAAATCTCGGCTCCGGCATGGCTGGAGCTGGTGACAGCCTAGTTAAACAATATCCTCCGGCAACTCACCAATTCTTAGAGGTGCCCGTAAGTGTGACGAACTGGAGTCTAATTCACCAACACAAGGGAGGATCAACATGAAACGGCTTAATATTTATACCGGGTCACTGGTCGCACTGGTCGCGATGGCGGCTGCGGCAACCGTCCAGCCAGCGGCGGCGCAAGGCGTAAATCCATCGGAAGTCACCAAGGGAAGCCTGCTTACGGAGCTCAAGCAGCGGCAGCTTATCAAGGTCGGATTTTCCACCTTTATCCCCTGGGCGATGCGCGACCTGAAGGGCGAGATCATCGGCTATGAGATCGACGTCGCCAACAAGCTTGGCAAGGATTCAAGTTGGAAAACAGACTTGGTCGCGATGGCCTGGGATGGCCTTATCCCCTCCCTGTTGTCGGGAAAGATCGACGTCATCATCGGCGGCATGTCGGCCAACGTTAAGCGCTCCCAGACCGTTGCCTTCTCCATTCCTTACGAGCAGGGCGGCTCGAATATAGTAGCGAACCAAAAGGTGGCAGGGGGTCGTAGCAAGTTGGCTGATTTCAACACCTCCGACACCGTCTTTGCCCAGCGCCGTGGGACGACGCCGATCAGGCACATCCAGCGGATGTTCCCGAAAGCGCAAATCCGCCAGTTCGACGACGAAAATACGCAGTACCAGGAGTTGTTGAGCGGCCGGGCGCACGTGGTCTGGTCATCGATGATGATCGGTATCTGGAAGACGGAAGATTTTCCGAACGAGCTTTATATTCCGATTCCTGGAGAGTTGCTGGTGCCGTGGGACGCGGGAATTGCCACCCGGCAGGGTGATCAGGTGTTTATGAACTATCTCAACAACTGGATCCGCGAGAACACGATCAGCGGATACCTTCAAGAGCGCTATACCTACTGGTTCGAAGGTCGGCCCTGGAAGGATTTGGTGCCGGTACAGAAATAAGGCCTATGCTGGTCCTGCCGCGTTTGTTTGGCAGGTTAGTTTGATTGACAATTACGGGCGCACGGATGATCGTGCGCCCGTTTCTTTGTGGTTACGACGCTTGAGCAGTGCCGTTTGTTTGGTGTGGCCCTATGAATGGATGTTGCTGAGTGCGAGGATTCACACCTGTCAGGTGGGTGCGCGCTCGGGACCAAGGACTGGTCAGCGCACTGCTTGACCCCTCACAGTAAACGTGTAAATTGCCCGCAGAATGGCGGATTCCTGACAAATTGACAGGTCGGGGCGAACGCCGCGGGAGCGGAATCGAGCACGCTTCACACATGTCCACCAACGCAAGGGAGGTTCTAAATGAAATCACGTAGCATTTTCACCGGGTCGCTGGTCGCAGTGGTCGCGATGGCGGCTGCAGCCGCCATCCAACCGGCGGCGGCGCAAAGCGTAAATCCCTCGGAGGTCACCAAGGGAAGCCTGCTTACGGAACTCAAGCAGCGCCAGATTATCAAGGTCGGGTTTTCCACCTTTATCCCCTGGGCGATGCGCGACCTGAAGGGCGAGGTCATCGGCTATGAAATCGATGTCGCCAATAAACTTGGCAAGGACTCGGGCTGGAAAACCGAGCTGGTCGCGATGGCTTGGGACGGCCTTATTCCCTCGGTGCTGTCGGGAAAGATCGACGTCATCATCGGCGGCATGTCGGCCAATGTTAAGCGTTCCCAAACGGTGGCTTTCTCGATTCCCTATGAACAGGGCGGCGGAAATATAGTTGCGAACATAAAGAATGCAGGGGGTCGCACGACGATGGAGGATTTCAACACCTCCGGCACCGTCTTTGCCCAGCGCCGTGGCACGACGCCGATCAGGCACATCCAGCGCTTGTTCCCGAAAGCGCAGATCCGCCAGTTCGACGACGAAAATACGCAGTATCAGGAGCTACTGACTGGCCGGGCGCACGTGGTCTGGTCATCGACGATGATCGGGACCTGGAAAGTCGAGGACTTTCCGAACGAACTCTATATCCCGTTGCCTGGACAAAAGCTGGCGCCTTGGGATGCGGCCATCGCCACCCGTCAGGGTGATCAGGTGTTTTTGAACTATCTCAACAACTGGATCCGCGAAAACACCATCAGCAATTACCTGCCAGAGCGGTATTCGTACTGGTTCGAAGGCCGTCCATGGAAACATTTGATACCGGAACAGAAATAAGGCCTATGCTGGTCCTGCCGCGTTTGTTGGCAGGCTAGTTTGATTACAAATTACGGGCGCACGGATGATCGTGAGCCCGATTTTTTTGGCAGGTCCGCCAAGGTAAATCGAACTCGTCCACCCTTAGGATGCGCGCCTAAGGCGCGGTTTACCCCGCTTCTCCGGGGCCAGAGTTCGGGCAAGATATTTGTACAGATCCCAAACCGTGCCTTCGAGATCTGGCGGCCCCAGGGGAGAACGCTCGACATAACGTGATTTGAGGCCCTGCCGCAGCCGCGCTAGCTGCTCTTGATCTTCGCGGCTGACCGAATCGCCTGTCATGGCTTTGACCGTTCCGCGTTTGGGGTCCGGCGGATAGGTCGCGTATCCCCAACGGGCATCGACCTCGTCCGCAGAACGTGGGCGAAGGCAGGAATAAATGATCTGGTTGGTGCCCAGTGCGACGATGTGCGAGGGATACACGCAGAACATCATCGAGTAGCGCTGCTCCTCATCCGTTACATCGGCGTGGTAGGGCTCGCGCTGCGGGTATTTTGGATCGTAGCCGGACTTGTAGCCCATGTAACCTTCGCCGCCCGGGATCTTTTCGCAAAGCCGTGTCGGCGTGATCTTGTGCAGAGAATTGTAGTGGAGCGTACTCAGGTGGTAGCCCTCCATAAAGTTCTCGACCAGGCACTTCCAATTCGCCGGCCACACTTCCTCGTTGGTGAATTGCTGCAACATTTCTTCCATGTGTTGGTTCTTGATATAGGGCTCAAGTCCCTTGAGGCGTGGCGTCAGCGGCTTCGCCTTGCCATCCAGATTCACATAGATAAATCCATGCCAGATTTCCGTAGAGAATTCAGGCAACCGGCAATTCTTGACGTCGAACCCCGTGACCTTGTCCATGTAAGGCGCGCGCAGGAGCTGGCCGTCGTTGGCATAGGTCCAGGCATGGTAGGGACAGACGAAGTGTTTGGCCGTGCCAGTGCCCTCGAGGATCACGGAAGAGCGGTGGCGGCAGACGTTTGACAGCACGCGCACCTGCTTGTCCTGGCCGCGCACGACGATCAGCGGCTCGTCGATCAACTCAGTCGTGAAATAGTCACCGCGTTTAGCAGCCCGTTGAAAAAGGCGTCATTGACCGGGTTTCACGCCACGGCGAAGCATATCGCGGCGAAGGCGGTTTCGCCATCCTCCGAGACGATGAGGACGATCTGAACGACCAGGACGGCTCCAGCGGGCGTAACAAGCACGAACAAGGCGCCAATTCCGCCCGCCACGGCCTCCTTCGGGGTGCCGGCGCCGATGAGTTGGCGCATCAGCAACGATAGGTTGTGGCCGGCGACGTGAAGCAGGTATCGCTTGTGCACGTTCTCGCGGCCCCGAAGCCAGGTCCGGCGCATACCGCCGCGATCGAGGTTGTGGGCAAAGGAGCGCTCGACGATCTCGGCGCGCAGCTTGAAGGCTTCCCTGGCCACCCCCGATAACAGCCGGGTCCGGTTGTTGGTGACCGCCCGGCGAGCCGCATCATCTCCGTGCCAGCGCGCAAAACCCTTCTGCTTGGGCTCGGAGATCCGGCTCTTCCAGGGGCCGTCGTCGAGCGCCTTCAAGACCAACCGTGAGTGGTAGCCCTTATCGGTCACACATTCGGCCGGATCTTCGGCCGTCGGCGCCACATCCACCGCCTCGAGGTTTGCCTCGGCCGCCGCCAGGGTCTTGGGAAGCGTTGTCGTATCGCCCTCGTCGGCCGGGTGCAGCTCCGCCGCCACCACCGCGCCGGTGTCCAGATCCACCGCGTGCTCGGGCTTGTAGGCCAGGTGCGTGGTGCCGTCCTTCATCTTGGCGATCTTGGCCTCGGGGTCGCTCCTGGAAACCCAGTCCTGGTTCGAGAGCTTCTTGCCCTTGCGCTTGCGGTCCAGACGCGCCAGGTCCTCAGCCGTGGGTGTCTCGATACCGCTCTCCTGGGCCAAGCGCTCCAGCATCCCCCGGTAACCCTCGCCCGTGTCCCTCCGCACGATGTTGCGCAGCGCCGCGTTGGCCTCCATGGTCGAGGCATCCACCCCGATGCGCTCGCCCTTCACCAGACCCGCCTCGGCGATCAGCGCCAGGACCCAGTCAAACACCGCCGTGTGGACTTCATGGGGCAGGCGCGCGCGGGTCCGTGACAGCCAGGAATGGTCCGGCACCCGTTCCCGCATCTCCAACAGCAGGAACTCCCGTAGCGACAGGGAATCCGAGCAGCGCCACTCCAGCCCACGCTCAGAGTCGATACCCTCGAAGTAGCCCACCAGGTGCATACGGAAGTAGCGCCCGGGTGGCACCGAAGGCGCCCCCATCCTGGCCGCGTAATAGGGCTGGCAGACCGCCTCGGCGAAGCCGTCGAAGCCGCCCTCGATCAGTACCAACTGCAGGCGGTCGTAAAATACATGACCAGGCGAGCGCGGCATCTCCGACCAGCTCACCATCAAGTCCCCCTGACGATCCTTCTGCTGTCCCATCGCCATCAGCGAACCCCCCTTCAGGCCAGGACACCAGAGAATCAGACCATGCCGACTTCGTCCAGGGAAGACTTCGTCAACGGGCTGTTAGGGATCTCGTCGACCCGGCCGAGACAGATCCACTCCTTACGAAAGATCTCCTCCCTCTCGAATTCGAGAAATTTCTCCGAGGTGAAGCAGTCTGGCGGCAGCGTCATAGTCCGGTTCGAATCGAAATCCCTGAACTCTGAAAGAGCTTCAAGAAGTTCCGCAACTGACTGATTCTGACCCATCTCCAAACCTCCAAACCGTAACGGAAAACTGAACGGCGATATCAATTAATCCCAGTACAGCCAACCCTATCACAGCGGCCGACCAGTTCCGAACCGTGCTCTAACAAGATAGAATATATCCATCGAACGAACAGGCTTCGAACATGCCGATCACGGCGAGGATGGTGTAATGGGTCCGTCGGTGACCCTTTTTCGCTCATCCGCCGTCACCATCACCGTCTTGATCTCGCGCCGCGCGATACGCCAGCCCTCGTCCGTCCTGACAAGTTCGTTGGCAACTTCGCTAAAGCGGTTGGCTTCGACCGATTGTAGCTTTCCTTCAGCCAGCGCCGTTTTCGGATGGCAGTAGATCACGAGATAGGTGACGGCCTCGGCATGAGTCTCATCGATCACGGTAACGACGATGTTCGAGATCACGTGTCGAATAAGCATATCGTCTAAGAGCCCGTGTAGCGCCGAAAGATTGCCGTCACGGCCCCGAAAATCCTCGCCGTCCATGGACCAGACAATATCCGGTGTAAAGAGCGCGACGGCCGCGTCGAACTCCTGCCGGTCTATCAGGTTGTAGTAGTGCGTCAGCAGCTTGGCGCACTGCCACTCGATCGCTTGCTTCCTATCTTCATCCATCGTTCTGTCTCCCACAGGATATGACGTGCGCTGCCGTCATGTTGTTATCAGCTACGCGTCGAACCTTGCCTTGTTTACCCGATGATACCATCGCTAGTCGGCTGCTGGCTGCGACAGGTTGACAGCCATCTCCGGCTTGGGCACAAGAGGCCCCAAGCAGATAAATCGTCGGGTTGGGAGGTGAAGGTATGGATCGTGAGCAGGAACGTGCAATCGAATGGGAATGCCAGAAGATCATGCGGCGCTACTATTACCATGTGGATCGCCGTGAATTCGAGAAGGCGGTGGACCTGTTTACCCCCGACATTGACTGGCTCTCGCACGGTGTGAAACTCGACGGGCGCGACGAACTATTGAAGGCACTTTATGCGTCGTTGGGCGAGGGAACGGTTCGCCACGTGCTGACGAACTCGGTGGTCTCGGTTACCGATAAAAATCATGCCATATGCCGGTCGTACAACACGCTCTACTACACGGCCGATACCGAGTACCAGGAAGCCGACAGTCCATTGGCCATGGAGGGTCCGCACAGGCTGCTCGATAGTTACGCCGAGTTGACCCGCACGCCCGACGGCTGGCGTATTTCCAAACGACGTTCGTTGATCGTCTTCCGGCGCGACCCGGACGAGCCGGTTCGTCTCGAGACTTGGGGCGAAAGCGAAGGCAGGACGTCTGGACATGCGTGATCGCAGGGCGTGCGATCAATAGGTAACAAGGAGCGAGATTTATGGACCGTGACCAGGAGCGCGCGATCGAATGGGACTGCCAGAAAACCATGCGCCAGTACTACGACTATGTGGATCACCGCGACTTTGATAGTGCCGCCAACCTATTTACCGAAGATATCGACTGGTTTTCGCATGGCGTAAAACTTCAGGGTCGAAAGGAATTGCGGGAAGGGCTCCAAGCTGCGCTGGGCGAAGGAACGATCCGTCATGTGTTGTCGAATACGGTGGTGAACGTCATCGATGCAGACAATGCAGAATTGAACGAGTACCACACGCTCTATTACGTGGCTGACGCAGAGTTTGAAAATGTAGACGGACCGTTGGCTTTCGAAGGACCCGATCGGGTGATCGATTGTTACGCCGCATTGCGCCGTACGCCGGAAGGGTGGCGCATTGCCAAGCGGCGGGCGCCTATCATCTTCCGCCGTAATCCGGACGAACCGGTACGCCTCGAGACCTGGGGTGCAAAGCAAGGCAAGATCGCTCAGTAGAACGCATCGGGCGTCTCCCACCAGGAGGAGAACAAGGCATGGATCGCGATAAGGAGCGCGCGATCGAGTGGGACTGCGAGCAAGTTCTACGCCGCTACTACAACCATGTTCATCACCGGGAACTCGACGAAGCTGTGGCCTTGTTCACGCCCGACGCTGATTGGCATGCGCTCGGTGTCGACTTGAAAGGCCGCGAGGCGATTCTTGAGGGTCTTCGAAACGGATTTGCCAGTGGAACTGTGCGCCATACGGTCACCGGCACGGTCGTGACTGTGATCGACGATGACATTGCTGACTCCGCCTACTGTAACTGCGTCTATAACGCGCCTGATATGCGGATTGAAGATCGCGAGAGCCCAATCGCCATGCAGGGACCGAGGGCTGGTCGTCGATGTCGCTGACCGGCTCGTCCGGACGCGCGCGGGTTGGCAGATCGCACGCAGGCGCGGCACGGTCGTCTTCAAACGGCAAGCGGAAAGGTTGTTGCCGTTTGAAGCCTGGGCCAAGAATGAGGGGAAACTCGTAACCGACGCTTAACAGCCCGTTGACGAAGTCTTCCCTGGACGAAGTCGGCATGGTCTGATTCTCTGGTGTCCTGGCCTGAAGGGGGGTTCGCTGATGGCGATGGGACAGCAGAAGGATCGTCAGGGGGACTTGATGGTGAGCTGGTCGGAGATGCCGCGCTCGCCTGGTCATGTATTTTACGACCGCCTGCAGTTGGTACTGATCGAGGGCGGCTTCGACGGCTTCGCCGAGGCGGTCTGCCAGCCCTATTACGCGGCCAGGATGGGGGCGCCTTCGGTGCCACCCGGGCGCTACTTCCGTATGCACCTGGTGGGCTACTTCGAGGGTATCGACTCTGAGCGTGGGCTGGAGTGGCGCTGCTCGGATTCCCTGTCGCTACGGGAGTTCCTGCTGTTGGAGATGCGGGAACGGGTGCCGGACCATTCCTGGCTGGGCTGGATATGCCGATTGTTTATGTCTATAAATCAACGCCTTACATCCCTTCATTGTCCAACCTTTCGTCAAGGTTGGACAACTCTGTTCGCGGTATGACCCTCAACTTCGCCATCCCCGACGCGGCCAACTTCGTGCGATTGGCCGCTGCGGTGTAGCGCGCTGCTTCCGTGGGGGTCTTGTGCCCGAGGAAGGCCATAACCTGAAATTCGGTAGCGCCCGCTTCGGCCAGCCGCCGCGCGCCCGCCTTGCGAAGCCCATGTGATCGGCAATGATCCGGCAAGCCGGCTTCGGTACACCAGCGGCGGAACAGGGCCCCCAAAGCGCGCGCCGTGTACGGTCGCTCCGGGCGACCATGCGCCAGAAGCGGCAGTCGGGTCGGCGGAATACGTTCCAATTCGAGCGCCAGCTCGGGCAGTATCGGGATTACCACCGCCTGCCCGGTTTTTTGCCGGCTGTAGTAGATTTCGGCGCCTCGAATGTTGGCCCGGGTCAAGCCCGCTGCGTCCTGCCTCGCCGCGCCGGTGCCGAGAAAGAGTTCCAGCGCCAACCGCGCCTGTGATCCCGGTGGGAAATGGTCGCGGAAATTGACGATTTCCTCGTCCGCCCACGAGTGAAAACCAGATGATCTGATCTTGTACGAATCGGCGAGCGCGGCTGGGTTTGGCCTGCTGAATGCAAAATGCTTGGCCGCGAAGCGGAAAAGCTGCGCCAAGTCCTTTTTGAGCCGGTTTGAAGCTTCCGGGCCGCCTTTCTTCGCCATCAGCGCCTCGACTTGGCGCGGCTGCATCCGGGCATAGCGGCCGTCTCCGATGGCCGCCTTGATCCAGTCAAGCCGCGGTCGCTTGTCCGAGCGTGTCGTGGGCGCGAGGATCCGAAACGCGGCCGAGTCGAGGTATGCCTCCACCAGGTAGGCGATGGTGCTGGGTTGCGCTCGCCGTCCCGCAACCCGCGCGCACTCGCAGGCTTCTTCATAGGCCGCGCGGAACTCGGTCGAGCCGTAGGGTCCGGGGAGATAGGCGTCCACCTTGCGCCCCTTCATGGTGCGCCGCAACCGGTGCCGCAGCTTGCCGTGGCGGTCAGGCTTCGTCGAAACGCCGGGGTAGGGATTGCGGCGGCGTTTCATGACAACTTCTCGATCATGGCGTCGATGTCGTCGACGTCATCGGTAGCGGCTTCGGAAGCCTCGCCGGCGATGATTGAAACCCTGCCGCCGTCCGGCTGGTCGATCTCGATTCGTCCACCGCCATAGCCAGCCTCGCGTATGCCTTTGAAGTAGCGGCGGACCTCGGCTTGCGTGACGGCGACTTTCTGATTCGACATTGGCCCATTTCTCAGTTCAACTGCCGCCGCGCCGCCCAAGCGGTCGGCGAGTCAGGGTAGAGCGGCACCGGCTCATCTTCGCCATCGATAGCCACCAGCACGGCATCGTTTTGCTGGTCGTACCGGATCTCGCCAATGCCGAGTCCCGGGACCTGCTCGCGCAACGCAATGAGGTTCGACATCACGGCGGTTCGGACTCGCTCCTTTAGCGGTTCAACCTGTTCGGCTGGAGACAGCCATGCTTGTCGGGAGGCGGCGTCTAGCAGACACTGCGCCCCGCGCGCGACCACGTCGCCGATGGTGAACGGCTTGCCGCTCACCATCGACAGCTCCCGCTGGAGTTGCTCAATCGCCTCGTAGGTCTTGATCGGCAAGCTCACTAGCTTGCGACCCGCTTGAGCCTTTCGCTTCGCCATCAACGGCCTCCGATTTCTCGCTTGATGTGAATCAGTAAACAACTGACAGACGTTTGTCAACACCCATAGGTGCACTGCGGCGGCCGTGGCATCACTCACCCGCCAACAGGCCGGCCGTCGCCAGCGCCTCGTTGACGGCCACGCCACCGGCAACAAGTTTCTGGAACGCTTGAGCGCGGCCGGCCAAATCCACGTTGTAGAGATCGAAGCTGAGCCGGACGTCGGTCTCAAGCTTTTCCGAAAGCTCCGATTCCAACAGCCGGGCGAGGGGTTGGACGGTGCCGAGGTGCCATTGCCTGAGCGCTTCGCGCTTCGACGTGCCGTCGCTATCGTCAAACAGGGCCGGGGAGCACCCGCACGCCGCGAGGACGCGGGCGAAGGCGTCCTTTGACACGGGCTACCATCGACTCGGGCGGCATCGGCCCCAGGCGGCTCGCCTGCCAGTCCCGTTGTGGCGCGGCCGTGCGGCCTTCGCCCCAACCGGCGGCGCTCGTTTCGAGTAGCAACGCCTTGCCGCGTGCGCCTGCGATATCCGCTTTCAACAACTTCAACGGATTGCCGGCGGCATCGTCGCCGCCGTCTTGCGGTATGGCGAGCAATTGCGCGAGCGGCCCGCCCGCCTCGTCGGCAAGAGATCGCTCCGCTTCGGATTGCAACCGCGCCGTGGTGTGTGCCCAGCTCAGCGGCCCGAGCCCGGTGTACGGCTGGCCCGGTGTTGAGCCCCACCGGCAGGAGACGACGCTGGACGCCGGCAAGTTCCAGGTCGTGCTTGTCGAAGGCCCGTAGGCCGTCACGCGCACGGTCCAGGTTGCCGGATCGTGCGAGCCTTCCCAATGCCAGCTTGACGCCGGGATTAGCTTTACCATCCCGTCGCCACCGACTCGGATAACGTGCATGGCGGCGCCGCTGCGAATCAGGTCACGGCCGATTTGCCCCAGGACGATCGGGGAGACCGCTTCCTGTACCCAGGCAGGCCCGACGACCTCAGCACTAGCAAACGCGCGTGACAGCGCCCCTGCGGCCGCCTCGACCGCTGCTGTAGACGAAGCGTCTGCCGCCGTTCCGGCTGCCTGCGCCTCGATCAGCCGGACCACTGCATCGGAAAAGTCGCCGCCTGAATCCCTGTGCTCGCGTCTTTGCCACGGCCAGCGCACGGTTAGGTTTCCCGGAGCACGGTCGCGCGCGTGTAGCGCGGCCAGTCTTGCGACTCTTCGACGGTGTACTCGATCCCCGCGTGCACCAACACGTCGGCTTGGCGATCTTCGAACGCGGCCAGGAACGGCACGGAGTCATCGGCGAACAGCATCCCGTCGCCGCCGCCCCAGCGGATCGCCTCGCCGTTCCATGTCAGCACGGCGCCTCCCCACGCTAGCGCGTCGCCTTCGCCCCGACGGCGCGCGATACCGCGAGGGACAAAAACCTTCATCCGTTCAAGCAGGCTCACGCCGCCAACAAAATCGGAATCCTCCAAAGACAAAGGCAACACTCGCGCCGGGTAGATCGTTTCCACGACCGGTCCGGGTTCGAACTCGCCATAGAAATTTGTGGTGCCCGGCCCCTGGCGTCGGCGAACGACCTCGTTCGGGAATCTCCGAAGGGCGAGGCGCCGCGTCAAATCGCACCTGCCCGGCGAATTCGCCAGTGAGTGAGCAACGCCATCGCGCCGGAATGTCGAAGCGCGGACTGCATCGTCGGTGCGTAGCTAGTTCGGATATCGCCCTCGGTCTCGCTGGTGATCGCGGCGCTCGGCTGTTCGGCCAGCCATCCGGCCGTGCGGATCACCGCTTCGTTGGCGACAGCATCCGGCGCGTCCGGCGCGAATCGGTTCACCAGCTCAGTCGCCACGGCAAGTAGGCGGGTCGCCGTGGTCGAGTCGACGCCGACGGCTTCGGCGAGCTCGGAGGCCGTGATCGTTACAGCCACAGGCGACGCCTCCGATTCGCCGCCCGGCCAAAGTCTTCGGCGCGGAGGTCGACCGCCGCGTCCGCGTACGCGGCCGACGTCACGATGCTAAACTCGCGCAGCACGGCCTCGCGGATAACGCGAACCTGGACTCCGGGATTCCCCGGCTCCGGCTCCAGGCGCTCCGCGTCCGGGACAGCCGACGCGGGCGGCACCGTGAAGCCCGGAGACAAACCGACCATGAGTCCGGCGGCAATGGACTTCTCCGCGTCAACCACCCATGACGGCGGATCGTCGGGAAGCTGCGCCTCGAAGGTCACACCGTCGTCGCCGTCCGCGATTGCAAGCGTGCCGGCCTTGCGGCTCGCAATGGGCTTTCCGAAGTCGTGACCGACCAGAATGTCGAGCTGGCGCGTCTCGTCCTCGATTGCGAAGCGGAAGGCGCGAGGCTCGAAGCGCTCCTTGCGGACGCGGCCACGATCGCGGATCGTCGCCATGCTGCCATAGTTGAACCGCCCGGACAGGATTCTCATGCCGCCGGAACGGCGTATTTCCAGCTTAGCCGCCTCGAAAATAGGAAACTCGGCCATCGGCCATCACGCTACTTGGAACGCGACTTGAGCATAAGCGTTCGGTTGCACAATAATCACGTCACCAAGTAGAACGTGCATCGTGAAATACCGCTCGCCTTGCGCGGAACCTGAATAGATATCGTCGATATCTATTACGTTCCAATGGGGACAAACCGCCGTGCGCATAGCACCAGCTCCGCCCATCATGGACCGGCCCATGCGATACAAAATCGCTTGCTGCACGTTGTCCACGCTCATAAACGTGGCCGGGTCCGGCATCCGCGAATTTGTCCACCAACCGCCATACATTGACATGCCGTAGTCCGAAAATGCCTTGTCGCCTCGACCGCCCGCCGTGCCGGACACGGGATCGCGGAAAGTCTGGGCCGAAAGGCGGTAGGTTTCCACGCCGCCGACGATTGCTGACCTCTTTGACGGTGTTCGCCCACAAGCCATCGACCCCGCCGGCGAACATTTCAACGAATGTATCGAAACTCGCAACGGCGGCCGGAACCGCCGGCGGGTCGGTCAAGCGGCTGAAAATCCCGGCAAGGTTCGGCGCGGTCCCGTCCCCGTTGATCGTTTGATCGTCGAGTTGATCGGACAACGCAAGCGACAGGTTTTCGCGAAGGATCGACTCAAAGTTCGCCTGTCCTACCGCCGCGATATCCTCAAGCGTCAATTCCAGGCGAGCGGATACGCGCTTGGGAGTCGCCGTCGAAATCGTGATAGCCCCGGCGTTTCCGACGGCCGCGCCTTGCTTGGCGAGCGCGGTTGCGGTCTGCGAAGTGGTGATAGTGCCCGACGCGAACGTGCCCGACGCCACGCGCGGCATTTCGATTCCCAAGCGACGGCGCGATGGCATTAGCGAACACAGCCGGGCGGATCGGATCGAGATTCACGCCGACCGTGCCGGGCGCTGGTGTGATGGCGCGGGTCTCGCGGCCGTCTTCGCCGTGGCGGCGCTCAATCGGCACGTCCCACAGTTCGAGCGGAATCCCGTGGCCGCTTACGCCCGCCGCCGCTTGCAATTCCGCCTCGGCGCCGTCGGCCATCCGGCCGCGTGCCGCGTTCATCAGGTAATTGCTGAGCATCGCCTTGGAGCGCAGCTCGATCCGCTCGCGCTGTCCGGCGTCGGGATCGGTCGCGGCGCGGGTCTCGGCGTCCTTTTCTTCGTCTTCCAGCGCGATCGTCGCGGCGCGCATCTGGCGCTCAAGATCAGGCGTGCCCTTCTCGATCACGTCGAGTTCGCTGCGCTGTTCGTCGCTCAGGGTGTCGAGCAAGGCAAGCTCGGCCATGCGGCCGCGCTCTTTTGATTGCCGGTCGCGAAGATCGCGAAGGCGCTTTTGGGTAGAAGTCATGAATTGTCCCCATGCAAAGGTGCGGTGCCATTGTCCCACACCCTCGCAGTAGGGGACTTTTCACAGTATTTGCCACTAGTCGCACGCTGTCAATAGTTCCGGTAGTGTCTCAGTTTGAAATCTGGTGCCTCATTCGCACTTTCCTACGAAAGCGTGGGTCACCTCGACCAGTCCGGACTTTTGGGACACGAGTGAGAGATTCTTCTTCTCCGTGTCGAGCGCATAGAGCTCCGTGACCGGTCCCCACAGGATCAGGATATGGCGAATGGAGCCTTGTCGGGTGACCTCGAACACGTGAGCACCGTAGTCGCTGGTGCTTCTCGTCCAATCTTCCTCCATCAGCTTGCTCTTCAGGACCACCTCTTCGACCTTGTCCGTTCCTAGGAATATCGTAGTGGTCTTCAATGATCCCTGGTCCCAGCCGGGAGCAATGCCAGCAAGCTCATTCCCGTAGAAGTAGCTGTAGCCTTCCATGGGTCCGCACGAAGCAATGACCGCCGCATTCGCAGAGATGCCGTCTCCGCCGACCGCCGCTGTCAAACAGAGTATCCCTGCGAGAAAAAATTTCATTGCGTGTTTCCCTCCCGAAAGATCGACGCACGGGCAGCGAAGCCGAACTGGCCGAAGACGTACCGCAAGCGCTAAATTTCAAAGTGCGACACTACTATAGTTCCGAAACGAGCGCCCGCCACTGTCTCTCCGCCGGGCTTAGCTCCCGCCTGTTTTCGCGGCGGGTCTTTTCGATATGACAGGCCCGGCACAAGGTCTGCAAACCGTTCCAGTCGTAGGGGTCTTGGCCCGGCTCGCGTTGCAGCGGGGAGACGTGATCGCATTCGAGCCGGGCTGCCCGGCCGCACAGGCGGCACCGCCAGCGGTCGCGCTCGAATACTTTGCGGCGGATGCAAGCCCAGCGGCGAGCGTTCAGGCGGGTGTGGTGTCGGCTCAAGTCGTATCATGTCCCGCGGGTTGAACTTGCTGTAAACTACCTTCGTCGCCTGCGGCAAGATGAATTACGAGGTTTCTCAGAACATGCGCCATCACTTTGTTCCAAAGTTTCTCCTAGGCGCATGGAGCGAGGGTGCGAGCGACGGCATGTTTGAAGAGTTCCTTCTCAACGTGAATGGCCTCCCCACAAATAGACGTGTGCCCAAGGCAACTGCATATCAGCACAACCTCTGGGCCCTCACCAAGCCAGAGGTTGCCGGCATGAGTCAGCAGGCGATCGAAACCGATTTGATGAAGCTCATCGACAACTATGCGGCACCGGTCCGCGTGAAGATGGCGCAGCATGGGTTGAAGAGCCTGTCGATCACGGAGCGGCAGGATTGGGTGCGTTTTCTGATGTCCCTGAGAGTCCGCCAACCCGAAATAATCAGCCAGATCTGGACGGAGGGCGCCCACAATTTGCGCCAAAATCTTCCAGATGCTCCTGAGCAATATGAAGCCTTGGCTGAAGAGGACGACGCACCGACACTCGAAGAGTGGGTTGAGCAACATAACCCCGGATTCATCGAGAACTTCGGCGTATCTTGTATTCCCAAACTTGTCGACAATAGAGAGGTTGGCACTAAAATCCTCTACCTCCGCTGGTGGTTATGGGATTTTGGCGGGGCAAAGCACGAACTCCTTCTGTCCGATAATCCATGCATATTCACCGGTGACATTGATGCACCGGAACTAATCGTTGCTCTGCCAATTTCACCGACCAAGGCTTTTCTCGCAACTCGTGGCGATCTAACGGCTGCAAAGCTGCTTCAGCAGAGCCCTAGTACACTCGTCGTGCAACTTAATGAGTCATCAGTCCTGCAGGCCCGTACACGCGTCTACGCTCGAACCGACGCACCGAAGCGGTTCATTGCAAACCGCCTTACTTCGCGCACATGACGGAACGTGCGGGAATACGCACAAGCCCAGCCGGGCGCGTATATGTGTAAGTGATTCCGGCTTAAGCTGCCATCCCCCTGTACCGCCAGCGCGGGCGGGGAGGCTTAGCGGTCCAACGTCGAAAACCTACGGCCACGGCTACAATTGCGGCGGCGCAAGCATCGTCCCTTGCATTCGCCCGGCGTCCCCCCTGAACATGCTTTGCCAATTTCCAATTGCCGCTGGGATCGCCTGTAACCCGCGCTTCGCTCATGGCCGCTGTGAGTAGCAGCGATTGCGCGGGCCGCACGTGGTCGCCTAACACTGCCGCGCGAAAATCTCGCACATCCTGCCCACCATCCTTGAAGCCCTGGGCCGCGCTCGACAAGTTCCGCCAATGGAAATTGGATAGCCTCAAGATGCTGTTTCAGTTCCGCCAGCCGCCAGCGGTCGCAGACAATCGCCACCGGACGGCCCCACCGTTCCAGGCACTCCCGGAGCAGCGCCGGAATATCAGACACCCTCCGCCCCGACTGGAATAGTTCGCCACGTCCTGCCATTTGGTTGTAAAGAGCACCCACACCATCGGCCAGACCGCGCTCGGCAAGGCTCGGCAGTTCGGGAAAGCACGCCACCGCCTCCAAAGTGCCATCGCGCCGGTAGCAGGCCCCAGCGCTCATCGCCGCATTTTGCCCTAAATCGAGACCCAGGACGTACTCATTCGCCCGCGTATCCGGTTCTGGCAGCGCCTGCGCCCCCGCCATGTGTCGGCGTCCACAAGAACGCTAACCACGGTATCCGCGATGCCCTGATTCAGCCGCAAGGCGCGGAAGGACTGCATGGCCGATTCGTCGCGCCTGGCGTCTTCGGCTTCCTGCCGAATCATCGCCTCAAGATCGGGAAGGTGATCGAGCCCCGGATTTGCCCGCTTCCATGTGCGACGATGGAAGGGCGGCGCGTCCTTCGGCGCTGCGTAGCAGCAAGAGAAACCCACGCCGTGCCCGTCTAAAGCCCGCTGGAAAGGGTGATCCGGCGCGCTAGGCCGCGTGCCGAGCCACAACGCCTTGCTGCCCGGTATCTTGCCCCGACTCGTCCTGAGCGCCGCCAGCATCGGCCCCACGCGCTCCGGCGGCCACTGCGCGATCTCGTCCAGCAGTAGCAGCCGCGGCGCGGCACCGTGCAGCCGGCGCGGATCGGAACCGAGCACCCGTATCATCGCGCCGGTCTCGCGATCCGTGATGGTGGCACGATTGGCGGAGTCCTGAATCCGGAACCGTCCGCGCGGCCCGTGCCGTAGCGCTCGAATGACGGCTGCAGAAAGTGCAGCATGTGCCGGAAGTTCACCAAGCCCTGGTCGAAGCTGCTGGCAACGACCAAGCACTCTGCCATAGGCTCGACAAGCGGGCCGCCCACGTCCACCGCCGCGCACGCAATCGCCGCCGTGAAGGTCGATTTTCCGCCGCCGCGCCCCATGGACAGCGCCGCATCGTCCGGCTGGCAGAACGCACCTCTTAGAAACCGCCTTTGCCAGCCGAGCAGCTTGAACCGCTCGCCAGCATAGCGGCCCTGGCCGATGGTCAGGCCGCCGATGTAGTCAGCTATCGGTTCCACCAGAGTCATCGCCAATCATGCGGACATATCCGTGAATTGTGGAGATACCCACACGGACATTGAGTTTCACCCCGTGACTCAAGTTGGGGCACCGCTGATACGCCTCAAGTGTCTTAACCCGCATTTCCCAAGTATCGTCGATATTCAGTGCGGCGAGAAGGCGATTCTGCTATAAGAATCATGAAGTTGTAGCATGCATGGAGCGGTGGATATGGCACACCCGATGGGTGAATCGAAACCGGGGTGCCTTCGGGTCGATTTTGACCGCCGCTTGAAGTTAGAATTTCACGGTTCTCAGATCACCTCTGACGGTGGGTTGCTCGCCTACCGGGAGCTTGACGATGCCCTCGGCCTGACTGAGATGGCCGAGGGTGTTTTCCACGACAGCCGTACCGGCAAGAATGGATGGCACGGCATAACGGGGCAGTTCCGTCAGTCCGTCTTTGGCCGTCTTGGCGGATACGACGACGTGAACGATGCCGATCGTCTGGGTCGTGATCCCGCCATGCGCTGGGTTGTCGGCGGCAAGGCTATCGAAAGACAGGCCGCTTCCACCAGCCAGATGGGACGCTTCGAGACGGAGCTACTGGCCACCGACGAGAATGTTGAAGCCTTGGTCGACATGAACGGGGTGTGGATCGACAAGGTTCATGACCGCCATCCGCCGAAGATGATCATTCTTGACATGGACAGCAGCGTCAGCCCGACCCATGGCGAACAAGAGGGAACAGCGTACAATGGTCACTTCGGCTGTACCTGCTACCATCCGCTATTCCTGTTCAACCAGTTCGGCGACTTGGAGAGATGTTCCCTGCGCCCCGGTAATGTTCACAGTGCCGACGGATGGCGGAATGTTCTGGAGCCGGTGGTGATGCGCTATAAGGAAAGGAAGGTGCGGCTGTATTTTCGTGGCGATGCCGCCTTCGCCTCACCGGAGATATACGAATATCTCGAAGCCGAGGGATTACTCTACGTCATCCGCCTCAAAGCGAACGCGATTCTCCAGCGGAACATTGCCCATCTGCTTACGCGACCTGTCGGTCGCCCGCCCGACCATGTTCGCCGTTTCCACGCCAGCTTCAGCTATCAGGCCGGATCGTGGAACAAGAAGCGCCGTGTCGTGGCCAAAGTGGAGTGGCGCCCCGGCGAGCTGGTTCCTCGCGTCGCCGCATTTCATCGTCCCTAAATCGAGACCCAGGACGTACTCATTCGCCCGCGTGGTCCGCGTTCTGGCAGCGCCGTGCGCCCCCCGCCATGTGTCGGCAGTCACATCAAGGAACGCTAACCACGGTATCAAACTGCGATGCCCTGTCTGTCATGCCGCAAGTTCGCGGAAGGACTGCCGTTCGGCTCCAGATTCGTCGCGCCTGGCGTACAATCTCGGCAACTTCCTGCCGACACTGGCATCGCCTCAAGGAGGTCGGAGCACTGGTCGATCGAGCCCCGGATTTGCCCGACTTCCATGTGCGACGATCGGAAGGGCAAGGCGCGTCCTTCATGGCCGCTGCGTTACGTTCCAATTGGCAAGAGAAACCCACGCCGAGTGACCCGTTCCGGAAAAGCCTGAGCTGGAAAGGGTGATCCGGCGACGCTAGACCCGCTCCGGCGTGCCGAGCCACAACGCCTTGCTGCCCGAGAAATCTTGACAGGAGAGGTCGTGTCTGGATGCGCCGCCAGAAAAATCGGCCCCACGTGGCCTTCCAAGCGCGGGCCGACTGCGCAAAATCATCGTCCACCAGATAGCAGCCGCGGCGCGGCACCGTGCAGCCTTGCGCGGATCGGAACCGTGGCACCCGTATCATCGCGCCGAATCTCGCGATGGCGTGATGGTGGCACGATGTCGGCTAAAGTACCGCGAGATACCGCGAACCGTCAGGCAACAGGCCCCAAGTGCCGTAGCGCTCGAAGTCTGACCGGTAAGTGGGCAGAAAGTACCCAGCACTGTGCCGGAAGTTCACCAAATTACCCTGGTCCGAAGCTGCTACCCGAACGAGCCAAGCACCGATCGTGCGCATATGCTGCGACAAGGGCTAATGAGTTGCCGCCAAGCTGCTGTCTGGTCCGCCGCGCGACGCAGATTGGCGCTCTCTTCATTGAAGGTCAGCGATTTTCAACTTGCCAGCCGCGCTTCCATGGAGCGTGTTGACCGCATCGTCCGGCTGGCAGAACGCAGTCGCTCTTAGAGAACCGCCTGTAAATAGGCCAGCCGATTCAGCTCTCGAACCGCTCGCCTAGCATCTGCGGCCCTGGCCGATGGTCAGGCCGCCGATGTAGCTTCTTGCTATCGGTTCGGGCACCAGAGTGCACTGCTTGCTGGAGGAGTCGATGCGGACAGGAGGCCGTGAGCTTGTGGAGATACGGCGGCGATTGAAGCGGACACGTGAGTTTCACCCCGATAGTACTCAAGTTGGGGCAGGCGCTGATACGCCTCATGGTGAATACCCACTTAAATAAGATGTATCCGTGAGGATCAAAAAGTGCCCCAGGGAACTTCTCCAGGCACTCGTACCAAGTGCCATCCCTGTGATACAGCGCGTGCTTTGCACCAACTTTCCATTTCTCGTTGAGGTCGCGTCCTGTGATTCTAGGCATTTGCTTGTCCTTGATTCGTGTGTGTGACGGATTGACCCCCCACCACGGTAGTTGCTCCCCGCGAGAATCCGCGCGGTGCCATCGGGCGTGGCGCTACTGGAGCAACCACTCGATCGCCCGGGGGTCGCCGGGATCCTCCCAAGTCTGGGTTTCATCCTCTATCCGGAGCACCTTTCCGTCTCCGTCTTTCACGATGCGATGAACGGTGCGTGTCATGGTCCGCGGCTTGGCGGCATCGCGGATGGTCTGGATCAAATCCTCGCGGCTTGGGATTTTGTTGGTCATCTCTTCCATCCTCCTTGAAGAAGGGCCGTGGCAGGTGGTGAGGGTTGAGCCAAGGCGTACAAGGTCTATCCCCGGCGATGCCGAAGATAGACCGTTTGCCGGGCGGCGTGGCAGTCGGAGCCGGGCGTCGCATGCGGCGTCCTGAGGCGGCGGCTCATGTGGCCGGGGCATTCCCCTCAGATGGAGCCTCCTTAGACGGGTGCCGGCCCGTCCCATGACCCGGTGCTCCCCAGCCGCCGCCTTCATTCCGGCTTTCGCTCGCGGTCTGCATTTGGCGGCCTCGGTCTCGGGTGCAGGCTTCATGGATCCCCCAGTAGCCCGCTTCGGTTCAACATCGCCCTGGTGCCGTCCATCCAGTGGGATGGACACCGCTTCCACAGCGGTCTAGTGCGTCGACGATGCGGCGGCTTGCCAAGCCGACATCAGCGCGGCGGGCGCCTCCCGCGTCTTGTGAGGGCTTGGCTGCCTTGCCAGCGTTGCGTGGGCATGGTCAGGCCGCCTCGGCGCGTCGGACCGTCGCGGCGTCGAAGCCGTTGCGTTCCAACTCCTCGGGGCTGAGCTCAGGGATGACGTCGATCACGGCTTGGACATAGCCGCCGGCGTGCTCCCATTCGTCGGCCGCGATTTCCTCGGGCGTCTTCTGCCACGGCATAGGATGCGGGTCGGC
This sequence comes from Alphaproteobacteria bacterium, assembly GCA_963664465.2. Lineage (GTDB taxonomy): Bacteria > Pseudomonadota > Alphaproteobacteria > UBA8366 > CAVOAK01 > CAVOAK01. The sequence goes on from CAXXSU010000015.1 coordinate 174,324, forward strand.
CCTCGCGAGATCGATAGCCCCCGCCGTGGTCCGCCGTGACGCAGCGATCAGCCGGTCGATGTACCGGACTCCCAAAACGGCCACGTGGCCGTTTTGAACGCCCGCCATGGCGAAGGCGAGCATCCGGCGCGCCGAGCGTTGGGGAATGCCGGCGTCTTCCAGGAAGACCGACCACTCTCCGTGCGGACAAACCTTTTTCGCTTCTAGGAGCAAGTTCCCGCACGCAAGCCAGTCCTCACTTGATCGCCGATAGAACTTCCCAGCGCGCTCGGCGAGACCGACCAGGGCGGCGGCGCTATTGCAGCGGTCGTTGGGCGGAGCTTTACTTAAAACATCCATTTAAGGTTCCTTCGTTAGCAGGGGAATCGTCAGCGGCCCGCCGGTCTCTACCCGGCGGGCTCTCTTTTGGGCGTGTTTCAGGTTGGACAGCGGGGGAAATTCCCCTTTGGAATCAACACCCCGATTTGAGGGGGTTGGACAACTTAGTCCTTGATTCTACGCGAATATTTCTGTCCTGGCTGTCACGGACCCGCGCGCGCCTGCCCCATGAAGTCCACACGGCGGTGTTTGACTGGGTCCTGGCGCTGATCGCCGAGGCGGGTCTGGTGAAGGGCGAGCGCATCGGGGTGGATGCCTCGACCATGGAGGCCAACGCGGCGCTGCGCAACATCGTGCGGAGGGACACGGGCGAGGGTTACCGGGGGATGCTGGAGCGCTTGGCCCAGGAGAGCGGTATCGAGACACCCACGGCTGAGGACCTGGCGCGTCTGGACCGCAAGCGCAAGGGCAAGAAGCTCTCGAACCAGGACTGGGTTTCCAGGAGCGACCCCGAGGCCAAGATCGCCAAGATGAAGGACGGCACCACGCACCTGGCCTACAAGCCCGAGCACGCGGTGGATCTGGACACCGGCGCGGTGGTGGCGGCGGAGCTGCACCCGGCCGACGAGGGCGATACGACAACGCTTCCCAAGACCCTGGCGGCGGCCGAGGCAAACCTCGAGGCGGTGGATGTGGCGCCGACGGCCGAAGATCCGGCCGAATGTGTGACCGATAAGGGCTACCCCTCACGGTTGGTCTTGAAGGCGCTCGACGACGGCCCCTGGAAGAGCCGGATCTCCGAGCCCAAGCAGAAGGGTTTTGCGCGCTGGCACGGAGATGATGCGGCTCGCCGGGCGGTCACCAACAACCGGACCCGGCTGTTATCGGGGGTGGCCAGGGAAGCCTTCAAGCTGCGCGCCGAGATCGTCGAGCGCTCCTTTGCCCACAACCTCGATCGCGGCGGTATGCGCCGGACCTGGCTTCGGGGCCGCGAGAACGTGCACAAGCGATACCTGCTTCACGTCGCCGGCCACAACCTATCGTTGCTGATGCGCCAACTCATCGGCGCCGGCACCCCGAAGGAGGCCGTGGCGGGCGGAATTGGCGCCTTGTTCGTGCTTGTTACGCCCGCTGGAGCCGTCCTGGTCGTTCAGATCGTCCTCATCGTCTCGGAGGATGGCGAAACCGCCTTCGCCGCGATATGCTTCGCCGTGGCGTGAAACCCGGTCAATGACGCCTTTTTCAACGGGCTGTTAGCCTGAAAACCGGCTCGATACATTATGCCAACCTGCGGGTCGGAGTAACTTGCTGATGGTAGACCAAGATCTTAACGAGATTATAAATCAGTCAGGCCGAACCGATAGCTTAGGGCCTCCTGAACCCGCAGTTAAGATCAATGCAGACATCGTCTCAAAGATCAATTTTGCTTATCACCAGTGTGCTTTTCCCGTCCTAACAGACCTCAGTATTGAAAACCTTGACGGAGTAAACCGCGTTGAGGGTTTGCTGGTTGAACTTATCGCCAATCCCGCCTTCATAAAGCCCAAGGCGTGGCGGGTCGACAGGCTTGCGGAGGGAGGGAGAGTCCGCGTTCAAGGCCGCGACCTCGAACTTGATGGAGAGTATTTAATCAATCTGACCGAAGCCGTCCGTGGAACGGTAACGATAACGGTCAAAAAAGACGACGAGATTATCGACGAGTACACCCACGGCATCCAAATCCTTGCCTTCAACGAATGGGGGGGCGCCGGGTACATGCCGGAGCTCTTGGCAGCGTTTTCCATGCCAAACGATCCCGTGATTGACAAGATCCTGAAGCAGGCAAGCGTCGCTTTGCGGAATGCCGGTGAGAATCCCGCCATCGATGGTTACACCTCTCTAAGCCGACAAAGGGTTTGGACGCTTGCTTCGGCCATTTATTCGGCGATCGGTCAGCTTGGCCTCGATTATGTCGTGCCACCTGCGAGTTTTGAAAAGGATGGCCAGAAGATCCGATTGGCGGGTGACATCGTCAGTGGCGGAGTGGCGACCTGCCTGGATACCACAATGCTTATTTCTTCATGCTTGGAACAGGCCGGTCTCAATCCGATCATAGTCCTTCCGCAGGAGCATGCGTTGATAGGCGTCTGGCTGCAACCAGAAGAGCTTTCGACGATCGTTATTGATGAGGCCGAAACACTTCGAAAGAGACAGCAACTCGATGAGTTGATCTTAATCGAGACGACAACGTTGACGAGTCACCCGCCCGTTCCCTTCAGCCGCGCTCTGCAAAAAGCCAATGAACTAATTGGCCCAAAGAACGACGACAGCTTTTCTGCGGCAATCGATATCAAGCGCGCCCGTTCTCATCGCATCACGCCTCTTGCCGTCAAGATCGAACGCCAGAGTGGGAAAGACGATGTCGGTGGCACTACCACTGTTCTGCCGATTGAGGTGCCGCCAGCGCTGCCGGATTTTGATATCGAGCCGGAAGACGACACCCCAGATAATCCAAAGACACGCCTTGAGCGGTGGCAGCGAAAGCTCCTGGAGCTCACGGCCCGTAATCCACTGCTGTCGCATAAGAGCCCCAAAACAAGCCTGAAGATTGTCTGCCCGGATCCAGGGCAACTTGAGGACAAGCTTGCAGATGGTGCGCGGATCACAATTGTATCTATTCCCACGCCGACTTCGGTAGCACAGGATGAGGATATCCACCGGGAGCGAACCGGGGAGAGCATTTCTGAGGAATATGCCAGATCAGCCCTGGAGCAAAATCAGGTGCTAGTGGATCTGCCAAAGGATGAGCTTCAGAAGCGTTCAGTTGAAATCTACAGGAAAGCCCAAACAGCTTTACAGGAAGGTGGTTCCAATACCCTCTATCTCGCTCTTGGGTTCTTATTGTGGAAGAAAGACGATAAGGGGGATAAGCGTCACCGCGCTCCGCTCATACTGGTACCCGTAAACCTTGAGCGGAAATCTGTGCGCAGCGGCGTGAAGCTTACCGCTCATGATGAAGAGGCCAAATTTAATACCACCCTGCTGGAAATGCTCCGCAAGGATTTCGAGATCAACATTAACGGTCTGGACGGGGGACTACCCGCGGATGAAAGCGGTGTCGATGTTGCGGCTATATGGACCAAGGTACGTCGTGAGATCAAGGATGCACCCGGCTTCGAGGTTGTTGAGGATGTAGTCCTCGGCCATTTCTCTTTCGCCAAATACTTGATGTGGAAAGATCTCGTCGATCGGACGTCAGCGCTCAACGAAAACCCCATCGTGAAACACCTGATTGAGACGCCACGCAAAGCGTATGAAAGTGGTGTCGATTTTGTTGATCGCAATCAGCTGGACAAGCTATTCAAACCTTCGGATCTCCTGGCACCTCTTCCCGCAGATGCTTCGCAGATGGCGGCTGTAGCAACCGCTGATCGCGGCAAAGATTTCATCATCATAGGACCGCCGGGTACCGGCAAAAGCCAAACCATCAGTAATCTCATCACACATCTATTAGGCACGGGAAAATCTGTTCTTTTTGTTTCCGAGAAGATTGCCGCGTTGAACGTGGTGTATCGGCGCCTTGAGGAAATCGGTATTGGTCGGTTCTGTCTTGAACTCCATTCCAACAAGTCGAAGAAGTCCGACGTTATGTCGCAACTTAAGGGCGCATGGGCCGATGCATCCCGAAAATCAGCTCAATCCTGGGAAAAGGAAGCCCGTACACTGGAGACATTGCGGGATCGCCTCAATAACGTTGTCGACCATCTGCATATGCGCCGCCGCAATGGCATGACAGCTCACGAAGCCATGGGCGTGAAGATCCGGGACGAAGAAATTGCCGATCGGGTAACGCTCAGATGGTCCAATGCCGATCACCACGACGAAACAATGTTGGAGGCAATGAGAGAAAGCGTCCAAAATCTGGCCATTCAGGCGGCCGCAGTTGGTGATTTCAGAGATTGCCCGTTCCAGATCATCGAAACTGGTGAATGGTCACCGCACTGGGAAGACGAGATCACCCGAAGCGCACGGACCCTGTCAAAAGTTGTCAATGATTGTGAAAGAGCCTATAGGGAATTCGTCGGGGTTATTGGTACCGATCTCCCGAACAAGGGCTTGAATACCCTTGAGAACCTGTCGCGATTGGGCAATGTGGTCACATCCTGTTACGGAAAGCAGGCGGCTTATGCATTGGGGCCCGATGCCCGGCAGCATTTTGATGCTATGGACGATGCTGCCCGTAATCTGAAACTTTATGCCGTTTCTCAGACAAATCTGAGTTGTGAGTATGCCCCCTTAGCTTGGCGCAATTTGGATCCAGTAGCGCTTAGGGAACGACTGTCGGCCAGCGATGAATTTTGGTTCCTGAAGGCGTATTTTGCTAAACGCGCTATCGTTAAGGAGTTAAAGCAGGGTGGCGCTAAGGGGCAACCAAATCCCGCCGTCGACATTAGCGAAATCATAAATCTGAGAGAAACGGGCGAAGCCATTGAAGCCCTAGATGAACAGTTAGGATTCATGAAGCAATGGCGAATGCATGACACAGACCCTACCGTCATTGATGAACTTAGATCCCTTGGACAAGCTCTAAATCAGGCGGTTGGCATGGTGGCATCCGATGTCAACTTGTTGATTGAGCTTCGTGGAAAATTAATATCTCTGGTGCAGGACGGCAATGACCTGCTTGCTCCTGAGGCGCCGGCCGGTCGCGTTATGGGAACATTTTCAAAGAGTGTCGAATGCCTGAAGAGCGAAGCCGATACCTTTTCGGCATTGGCCGGGAAGTCGGTTCAGGATCATTTCGCGGAAACTGATAATATCTTCGAAGCGATCCGTGCTACTGCCGACCAGATTGCCGAGCGACATGCTGAGCTCAACAATTGGTGCAGTTGGCGTCGCTGCAGAAACGACGCGGTTGACCTGGATCTCCTTCCGCTGGTCGAAGCAATTGAATCCGGTCGGATACCCGTAGAGGAAATACCTGAAAGTTTTGAGGCTGCCTACTGCTTATGGTGGTCAGGCCAACTGATTACCGAGGACGAGGTGCTGAGAGAGTTCAATGTGCCGCAACATTTGGCTACGATCGACAAATTCCGAGATGCAGACGATAGGTTTCGCGCGGCTACAGCTGCCCATGTTGTCGCCAAGTTGAGTGGCAAATTACCAAATCAGAACGATCGAACCGCCGACCGGCAATGGGGTGTTCTCGCGCACGAAATACAGAAGACGAGAGCGCACAAACCGGTACGGAAACTGATAGATGAAATCCCGGACGTGATTACCGCGTTGGCTCCCTGTCTAATGATGTCGCCGCTTTCTGTCGCACAATACCTGCCTGTCAGTCAGGATCTATTTGATGTTGTTATCTTCGATGAAGCTTCTCAGATCACCGTCTGGGATGCGGTGGGGGCGATCGCGAGGGGTAAGCAGACAATTGTTGCCGGTGATCCAAAACAGATGCCGCCAACCAACTTCTTTTCACGGTCTGATGACGATCCGGACGGCGATATCACCCAGGAGGGCGATCTTGAAAGTATCCTAGACGAATTGCGCGGCGCCGGTATTCCGGATTGCACTCTCAATCTTCATTATCGGTCGCGCCGTGAAAGTCTGATCGCCTTTTCGAACTCACGCTATTACGAAGACGAACTGATTACTTTTCCGGCCCCGGTATCGCCGGACAAGGGTGTCAGTCTGATCCGTTCTGAAGGGTTCTATTCCCGCGGCAAAGCACAGCACAATCAAGGTGAGGCGAAGGCGATTGTTGCCGAGATCGTGCGGCGTCTTACGCATGAGGACGAAACGAACAGGAAGCAGACCATCGGAGTCGTGACGTTCAACTCTAAACAGCAGACCTTGATCATGGATTTGCTGGACGAGGAGAGGGCTAAAAACCCGGGCATCGAATGGGCATTCGGCACAGATAAGATCGAGCCAGTTTTTGTGAAGAACCTGGAAACAGTCCAGGGAGATGAACGTGACGTCATTCTATTCAGCATAACCTATGGGCCCGACCATACGGGCCACGTCACAATGAATTTCGGCCCGCTCAACAAGCAGGGCGGCGAGCGGCGTCTGAATGTAGCCATGACCCGTGCGCGTTCTGAGATGGTTGTCTTCTCCACACTGCGTCCAGAGGACATTGATCTATCGCGGAGTTCAGCCGAAGCGGTTACGGATTTAAAGCATTTTTTGGAATACGCAGAGCGGGGACCTTCGGCCCTAGCGGCTGCCGTTCACGGATCTGTCGCAGACTTCGACTCTCCCTTCGAGATAGCGGTTGCTCGGGAGCTAAAACAGAAGGAGTGGATCGTTCATCAACAGGTCGGGGTCTCCTCCTTCCGCGTCGATCTGGGTATAGTCCATCCTGATCACCCCGGTGTTTACATAGCCGGTGTCGAATGCGATGGGGCGATGTATCACAGTTCGGCATATGCCCGAGAGCGCGACAAAATCCGCCAGGCCAAGCTTGAGGATCTAGGCTGGACCCTCTTCCGTGTCTGGTCGACTGATTGGTGGATCAACAAGGCTGGTGCATTCAAGACGCTTGATAGCGCTCTGACCGAGCATCTCGAGAGAGACCGGCGTAAGCGTATGGAAGTTGAAGAAGCCGCAGCAGCAGAGAGCGCCAATGCGCGGCAGAGCACCCAGGGCCCTCGCGCGCTTGGATATGACGGCGCGGATGATTGGGATGAGGACGAGGCAGAAGAGAATGGATCCGACACTGCCTCCATCATCGATCTCGAACGAGATGACTACAAAGTCATTGAGATAGGTACTGATACGAATGATGAAGCTGCAGTCTTTCAAGGAGCAACTGATGTCGCCGCCGTCGATGATCGGCAGGGAGTATCGGAACTAAAACAGAGAGCTATTCCACCAGTTGTAAATGAAGGTGGCTCTCACGTTTATGAATATACGGATTTCGAAGGTCTCGGGCTGGTTGCAGAGCAGGATCAGTTTTTCAACGACAATTATAGATTTACGCTTCAAAAAATGATTGATCATGTGATCGACACCGAAGGCCCGATCCATGAGGATATTTTGTCTCGCCGAATAGCTCGGCATCATAGGTGGAAGAAGGCTGGGAGCAAGATTCGAGAATATATTCTGTCGATCGCTCAGAAACGGCGCGGAAGCACACGGGAGGACGGTAGGAAATTTTACTGGCAAAAGGGCACGGAAAAGGAAAGACAGACCCAGGTTCGGTACGAGAACCGCAACGATGAAATGAAAAACGTGGAACACATTTGTGAGGAAGAACTGCGTGCCATCGATAAAGTTTTAGAATTGAACGGAGACGCAGAGTTACTCGCGGGGAAGATCGGATTAAAAAGGCTTCGTGCGCCTACCAGACAGCGCTTGCTAACTGTACTAAATGGTTGAATCCGCTTGGCGGCGCGTAGCAGTTACGGCCAATTAGTTTTCTGTAAGCAACAAACTTTAGATGGTGAGATTTCTGTCACGGGAACACTAGGCGTGACGGCAATGAAAAATGCGTTCCATTGGACCTACTTCCCGCCCTCACCACACCGGATCGCCTACCACCAGGTATATTCCACCCCTCCACCCAGACTCCTCATTTCCCGCATTTTCTGTCAGACTTCCCCTATGAGAAACCTGACTGCCACCATTTGCCTCACCCTTGCCGTGCTTCTTGGAAGTGTGGGTGTGAGTTGGAGTGCTGATTTCCAAAAGGGTCTAACCTGGATTACGCATCATCCGTTCAGTTATCCGGATGTCCGCTTTCCCCTTCAATGCAGACATACATGGATCTAGTTGGCAATGTCCGCTTCTGACCCAAAGCGGACATTCAACTTCCGTGCACATGATGAGTAAAACCTCTAGGCCGGGAGATGATAGAAAGTGCATTAAATATCACGCAGTGCTACAGTCGCGGGTATCACGGGGGCGGTCATGAAAACTGACACAGCAAGAGGCGTGGGCAAGATTCTCGAGGCGCTGGCGGAGATCAGAGATCTCGACGCCAGCCAGGCGCGGTCGTTGCCGGCGGCCTTCTATGCATCCGAAGCGTTTTTGGAGCTTGAGAAGGAGGAGATCTTCCGCAAGGAATGGATCTGCCTCGGCCGCGTAGCCGAGATCCCCAAGCGAGGCGACTATTTTTCAACGCAGCTTTTGGACGAGCCACTGATTGTCGTGCGCAGTCAGGACGACAAGGTGCGTGTGCTGTCAAACGTCTGCCGCCACCGCTCTTCGGTTATCGTCGAAGGCAAGGGCAACGCCAAGCACTTCGTCTGTCCCTATCATGCCTGGACCTACGCGAATGACGGCCAGCTTCTCCGGGCACCCTACATGGATCAGGTCACCGGCTTTGAGGTTATGGGATGCCGGTTGCCGGAGTTGGCCTGTGAAATTTGGCGTGGCTTCATCTATGTAAATCTCGATGGCAAGGCAAAACCCCTGGCGCCGCGACTAAAGGGTCTTGAGCCCTACATCACGAACCAACACCCCGAGGACATGTTGGTTAGCGTCGTGCAAGACGACGTATGGTCGACCAACTGGAAGTGCCTCGCCGAGAACTTCATGGAGGGCTATCACCTGAGCACCGTGCATCACAAAACCCTGCACGACCGCACGCCGACGCGGCTCTGCGAGAAGTTCCCGCCGGGCGAGGGATATACCGGCTACAAGTCGCACTACACCCGCAAATCGCCGCAGCGGAAGCCCTACCATTCGGACGTGACAGCCGAGGAAAAGCGCTACAGTTTATTCTTCTGGGTGTTTCCCTCGCATGTTGTGGGTCTTACGCCGAGCGGGTCCGCCTCGCTATGTCTGCAACCACGCGGCGTCGGCGAAGTGGCCAACCGCTGCACGCTGTCATCGTTCACGCCGGATCTTGTGCAACCCTCGGGGTTGCGGGCAGAAGGCTTCAACCAGGTTATGGATGAAGATCGGGCGCTGCTTGCGAGAGTCCGCGGTGGACTGATGTCGCGCTACGTCGAACCCAACCGGCTGGGACCGCCCGATCTCGAAGGCACCGTTTGGGACATGTTCCAGTATATGGCTCGGAAACTGGCTCCCCGGAGTGTACGCGGAGAGACCAAGCGAACGCCGCGCCTCCGGCGGGCATCTTGATCTGCCTATCGCAGTTATCGAGTTGGGCAAAGGTGCTCGGCTATTGGAAAGCTTTCGGATAAGAGAGCCGTGCGAACGAAAAGGGATGACATGGAAGACGCGAAAGGCCTTCGGGAACTACTTGAATCGTTGGCGGAGATCAGAGATCTCGACGCCAGCCAGGCGCGGTCGTTGCCGGCGGCCTTCTATGCATCCGAAGCGTTTTTGGAGCTTGAGAAGGAGGAGATCTTCCGCAAGGAATGGATCTGCCTCGGCCGCGTAGCCGAGATCCCCAAGCGAGGCGACTATTTTTCAACGCAGCTTTTGGACGAGCCACTGATTGTCGTGCGCAGTCAGGACGACAAGGTGCGTGTGCTGTCAAACGTCTGCCGCCACCGCTCTTCGGTTATCGTCGAAGGCAAAGGCAACGCCAAGAATTTTGTCTGCCCCTACCACGCGTGGACCTATGCCAATAACGGCCAGCTTCTGCGCGCGCCCTACATGGATAAGGTCGCGGGCTTCGACGTCAAAGGATGCAGGTTGCCGGAGCTGGCCTCCGAAATCTGGTGCGGCTTCATCTATGTGAACCTCGACGGCAAAGCAAAGCCACTGGCGCCAAGATTACAGGGCCTCGAACCATACATAATGAACCATCATCCCGAGGATATGGTCGTCAACGTCGTCCTGGACGAAATCTGGTCGACGAACTGGAAGTGTCTCGCCGAGAATTACTTAGAGGGCTATCACCTGAGCACCGTGCATCACAAAACCCTGCACGACCGCACGCCGACGCGGCTCTGTGAGAAGATCCCGCCCGGTGAGGGATATACCGGCTACAAGTCCCACTACACCCGCAAGTCGCCGCAGCGGAAGCCCTACCATCCCGACCTGACCGCCGAGGAAAAGCGATACAGCATGTATTGCTGGGTGTTTCCCTCGCATCTTGTGAGCCTAAACCCGAGCGGTTCGTCCTCGCTGTGCCTCCAGCCCCGCGGTGTCGGCGAAGTGGCCAACCGCTGCATCTTGTCATCGCACGAAGCGCAACCTGCGCGGCCGCCGAAGTTAAGGGTGGAAGACCGCAACAGGATTATGGATGAAGACCGTGCGCAGCTCGCTCGGGTTCGCCGTGGACTGATGTCGCGCTACGTAGAGCCCAACCGGCTGGGACCACCTGCTCTCGAAGGCACCGTTTGGGACATGTTCCAATATATGTCCCGGCAACTGACTCACCGGAATTTACGCGGAGAGACCAAGCGAACGCCGCGACTGCGGCGCGCGTCTTAAGCTGCTGAGCGCGCCGAACTAGGCCGGCGGGTCATGGGTTCGGTTTTGCCCGCCAGAAACCGGACACGTGGGCTTTCGCTTGTCGATTGCGAAGGTGACTCAACGCGGGTACCTGAGCAGCGTAAGGTTTGTCGAGTATCCGAGTGCTGGCATCTTCGGCAGCGGCGCATGGCCGTCGGAGAACTTTCCGGCGGTCAAAAGCAATGGGTCTGCATCGCCCGGGCATTGGCGCCCGCCACGGAGTTCGTCATCTGCGATAAAGTGACCTCAGCGCTGGACCACCTCGTCGCCGAGGAAGTTCTGAAGCTCCTCGACCGACGGCAGTGCGAGTACGATCTCTCCTACACCTTCATCACGCACGACATCGGCACGGTGTGCGCGATTGCCGACGAAGTGCTGGTCATGTTCCAGGGCAAGGTGGTGGAGTCCGGACCGAAGGCCGAAATGTTCGTGCCGCCACACCACGAGTATCCGGACCTGCTGCTTGCTTCCGTAGCGGAGATGGATCCGGACCGGCTCTACAACCTGCTCAACGGGCGGATCCTCGATGCGGCGGGCATGCGTTCCGGCACCGGCGACGCCCCGAGCTAACGACAGGCGAACCCTCTGCGGGCGGGAATATCTCGGTTCAGAATTTGACGCGGCACTGTGATGTCGATGGTGCTTCAACCGAGATCTCACGCCATGTGGCAGAGTCGTTGAAGCACTTTGGATATCGGGCGAATGGGAGCGCCAAGAAAGATGTGTCGAGAACATTCTGAGTTGACCGGTTTATGTACCATATGAATTGACCGCTTCTGTTGGGGTTGCTGGCCCTGTGGGGAAGTGGTCAGGCGCGGAGCGGCTGTCCACTTGTCCACAGGGCGCCGCTCGGTCGCGTCGAAGCGGGTCACGCGGCCTCGCGGGTTTGGCTGTCGATAGGTTGGCCATCGGCGTGGTATCGCGCCAGACATCGCGGTCCATGGAAGACGGCCATTGTGCAGTCGGGGTATTCGTGGACGCGGACCCTGGCCTTGACGTAATGGCGGCGGTGGCGGCCGGCGGGGATCTGAAGTGCCAGGCGCTTGTAGCGCACCGTGTTGTCGTTTGAGACGGTGCGTTCCTCGTGGATGCAGAGGATGTCGTTGAGCGCGCCGGTGAAGGGGACGAAGGCGGTGCCCTGGTCCTCGGCCGGGGTCGCGAAGCGGGCGTTGTGTTGTGGCAGGAAGAGCTCCTTGAGGAAGCGGTTGGCCCCGGCCATGTCGGTGATGCCGGCGAGCCTGAGTTCCTGGGGCAGGCGCTTTTGCAGGGTGCCGAACATGCGCTCGGACCGCCCCCTTGCCTCGGGCGAGTAGGCCGGGATCAACTCGATGCCGAGCTGCGCCAGGGCGCGGCCGACCTGGGTCGGGGTGTCCTTGTCCACCTTGCCGCCGGCCTCGGGCGTGTTCCAGTAGTGGCTGGCGCGGTCGGCGTAGAGCGAGCAGAACAGGCCCTTGGCCCGGATCGCCTCGGACATCCCCTGGAAGCTCGACATGGTGCCCTCTTCGGCGACGAAGAAGGCCGAGTAGATATCGCTGGTCGCATCGTCCATGGTGACGATCAGGTCCCACCATCGACCAGGGACCCACTCGTGGCTCGAGCCGTCCTGATGCAGCATCATGCCGGGCAGGGCACGGCGCGGCCGCTTGCGCCGGTGCGCCCCACGCCTGGGCGCCGCGCGCCTGCGCCCATGGGCTTGCAAGCTCAGCCGCAGCCAGTTGTAGCTGCGCTTGAAGCCGTGATCGGCCACCAGCTTCTCGTGGAAGTGCTTGGCCGTGAAGTCCCAGTAGCGGGTGTCGAACAACTCCAGCACCCGCGCCACCTCGTCCACCGGCGCGCGCCGCGCCGAGAGGCGGCCCAGGCGGCGGTCGTAGAGACCGTCGGCTCCCTCCGCCTCGTAGCGGTCGCGCCAGCGCCGGAAGGTGCGCTCCGAGACACCCAGAACCTCCGCCGCCTCCGCCTGACTCAAGCCACCCCGATGGGTGCGCCCGTAAACCTCCGCGAACTTCATCAATCTCAGTCCCTGTACCTGCTCCGTCCGACGCATCGCCGCCCTCCATGGCTTGGAGGCGTTCTAAAACCGGACAGATCATCTGGTACATAAACCGGACATATCGCGTGTTAGCGACAGGAGCGCCAAGAAAGATGTTGTTCCCCACGGCTAACTCGCCCTACACTCGATTACAGGCAACGAAAATATCTGCGAGAATTGCAGCGACGGGAAGAGGCGTAAGTGGTTCTAGGTGCGGGAGGTACCGGCCGCTATCGCGTCTCTCTTGAATTATTGAGACCCCGAGGCCGGTCTTGTTATGAACGCCGTCAAATTGCGTTTGCCTCCATGCTGAATCCGCCTTTAGCACGTACGCTGTGCGTGACTGGTAATAAATGTCCGCGGCGCTGATGCGTCGGGACAAACACTTGCAGTCCACAGGGAGAGGCAAATGACGAAAGATCTAGAATTACTAAAAAACAAAATGCGCACTGGCGAGATAACTCGTCGCGAGTTCACCGGCCGTGCCGTAGCGTTAGGCGCCACAACCGCCTTGGCGACCACCATGGGCGGAATCCTGGCAAATGAAGTCGAAGCGGCAACACCTAAAAAGGGTGGCCATTTGAGAGTCGGCTTGGCGCAGGGAAACACCACCGACACGCTGGATCCGGCGTTCATGTCTGCTGAATTCCCCGGACTTAGTGCAGCTACCACGATGAATCGGCTCGTGGAAGTCGACCACACGGGCGATATCAAGCCGGAGCTAGCTGAATCCTGGGAGCCCGGCGACTCGCCATCGACCTGGATCTTCAATCTCAGAAAAGGTGTGACTTGGCATGACGGCAAGTCGCTCGACGCGAACGACGTCATTGGGACCCTGAACTATCACGGTGGCGAGAATTCAAAATCGCAAATCAAGACGATCGCCAAAGTCGTCAAGGACATGAAGGCGGACACCAAGCACCGGGTCGTCTTCAACTTGCACGAACCAAGTGCAGTGTTTCCATTCTTAATGGCGGCATTCCAAATTCGGTCCGTCAAGGATGACACGATTTACGACTTCAAGAATGGTACGGGGGCGTATGTCATCAAGGAGTGGGAACCAGGTATACGGGCCCTCTTCGAGCGCAATCCAAACAAGTGGCAGGAAGACCGCGGCCATTTTGATTCGGCCGAAATTACCCCGCTTCTCGATGGCGCGTCTCGACAGAACGCCTTGATTACCGGCGAAGTCGACGTCATCAACAGGCCCGACCGCAAGACATGGAAACGGCTGAAGGCGACAAAGGGTTTGAACGTCACGCAACAGCAGGGGACCCTCCACCGCACCTGGCCTATGCACACCGACACGCCGCCTTTCGACAACAACGATGTGCGGCTCGCGCTGAAATATGGCGTCGACCGCGAGGAACTGGTCGCTAAGGTCCTCAACGGTACCGGTTCGGTCGGCAACGACCATCCGATCTCGCAGAACCAAAAGTACTACAATTCGGAGTTGCCGCAGCGGGTCTACGACCCCGATAAGGCTAAGTTTCATTTGAAGAAGGCCGGGTTGGAGAATCTGACGGTGAAGCTGAGCACGTCGGAGGGCATTTGGGAGGGCGCCGTGGACGCGGCCGTGCTGTACAGTGCGAGCGCGGCCAAGGCGGGCATCAAGCTTGAGGTCAACAAGGTGCCCAGCGACGGGTATTGGGCGGATGTCTGGTTAAAACACCCGTGGTCCGCCGCCTGGTGGGGTGGGCGGGCGACCGAGGACTGGATGTTCACGGTGGCCTATGCAGCCGGTGCCAACTGGAACGATTCCAGATGGAACCATCCCAGGTTCAACGAACTGTTGAAGGCCGCGCGCGCCGAGCTCGACGAGAACAAGGCCCGCGAGATGTACTGGGAGATGCAGCAGCTCGTTAGTGACGAGGGTGGCGTGGTCATTCCGTTGTTCGCCGATCATCTCACCGCAGTATCGGAGAAGCTGGCGAACGACGGCAAGATAGCGGGCAACTTTGAGCTCGACGGTAGTCGGATCATCGTACGCTGGTGGTTCGCTTAGGGCGCGCCCGCAGCATCGGTCCCGACCATGAAGTGGCAACCCGCGCCCTGGATACGGGGCGCGGGTCTTATTTGAATGCGGTAGCTCGTCCTCGGCGGCGCTGCATCGCGACGCGATCGTCTGGGATATGTCGTTTCCCTATCGGGAACACGTCACCGTAAATCTAGAATGGTTGAGAGTCCGCTTCTGGCTATAAGCGGACCATCTTCGTGAGGCGGGGAACCGTCTGCAGGTGACTCGCAGCGGACGCTCTCGCCAAAGGGAACTTCGCTGGAAGTCGGTAGCCGACCAGTATGTCAGTCGGACATATAGTCGACGAGCATCTTCTGGAAGTGGTGGATATTGGCCTCCCAGGTCGGTGAAAACACCACTTCGTCCGCAATCGGCGACTTACGGGCGATTTGCTGTACCTCCCAGATATCCATGTCTTGGCTGCGAATGCCGCCAAGATCGCCCTTCTTCCTGGTCGGACCCATCCAACGATCGAGCGTGCGCTTGCGATCAGCAGCGTATTTCTTCGCGTCGGCGGCCTCGCCGACAAAGAAGAAACCCATTTTTGCGATCGTCTTGTCGGGTGCAATGGGGTCCGTCACGACCGATGCGATGTGATTTCCCGCGATCGTCATCGTCACGTTCGGGAAAATAACATTCGTGCCGCCAAATCGCTCTTTCCCTTCCGGAACCGGAATCATCGGCAGCTTGCTTTTCGGCCGTGGGAATGGTGGACCGCCTGGACGGCGTGTCAGCGTGACAACCGTGCCGTTTTGCTGCGTCAGGGTCCAAGGTTCGCCCGTCTTGAGATCCACCTCGTTCGACATCTTGTTGAAGATGCCCTTGTGGACCCAGATGTGATGATAGGTTTCCCAATTGTCGTTCTGCAGCTTCCAGTTCGCTTTGAATTCCCAGTCCTCGCGCAATCCGACGCGACAGGCACCAAGATCCTGGCCATTGAGCAGCTCGACCATGGGACGAACATGCTCGCTCAACGGCGGCGCATTGCCGTCCATATTTACGAATACCCAGTGGTACCAAACGCCGCAGCGCACGGGTACGAGGCCGTATTTCTCCTTGTCAAAACGGCCTTGCTTATCGCCGCCCCTGCTGCCGTCGAAATAGGGCGTCGCTTTGAGCTTGCCGTCGAGGTCATAGGCCCAGGCGTGATAGGGGCAGGTCAGCGTCGTCAGCCCCTTGCCTGGCTCGGTCAAGACGAGCGTGGCACGATGACGGCAGACATTGTGGAACGCCTTCACCTCGCCCTTCTTGTTGCGGACGAGAATGATCGGCAACCCGCCCACCGAAATCGGCATCGCATCACCGGGATTTGGGATATCGCACTCGAAACCGACGCACATCCAAGTACGGCGGAACATGCGCTCCTGCTCAAGTTCGAAGAACTCGTCGCTGGTGTAGGCCGCGCCCGGCAATCCCCGCGCATCGTCGATCGGTCGGCGCAGCGCCTCAATATGCTTTTTGCCAATAATCTCTTCTAAAGTTCTTATCATCCCGGATACTCCTCCAAGACACTGCGTTCACGCTGGTTTATGCCTCAAGCCTGCGGTCTAACTTCCTAGTTCACCTGGGATTCCCGTTTGGGATCCTTCGACAAGGTTAATCGTGCCCCAAAACCGCCCGGCAGGCAACAAACCGGCGCTCTGAGGACGTGCATTCCACCGATGTGATGTGTCAGAGCTGAGATTAGATACCTAGCCCCGATCTACCACCGCCAAGAGGCGCGCGGCGCCGTGTTTGGCTCTCGCTACGGCTGGGAGCGACCCAACTGGTTCGCGCCCCGGGGCGTGAAACCTGAAGACGAGCTGAGCTTTCGCCGGACAAATTGGTTCGAACCCGTCGGCGACCGCTGCCGCGCGGTGCGCGAACGGGTCGGGATCCTGGACCTCAGCAGCTTCAGCCAGTTCGAGTTCGTTGGGCCCGGCGCAGGTGCCTCCCTCGACCGATTGACGGCGAACCGCCTACCGCAGACGGTTGGACGCACTAAAGTCTGCCAGATGCTGTCGCCCCGCGGCCGTATTCTTGCCGATCTCACCATCACGCGGCTCGCTGACGACCGCTTCTACGTCGTTACCGGTGCCGCATCCGAGCTGCACGACCTACGCTGGTTCGAGGCGCACCTGCCGGCCACCGGAGTCTCGATCGACAACCTCACCGGAAGTTGGGGCTGTCTCGTTGTCGCCGGTCCCCGCTCGCGCGATCTGCTGCAAACGCTGACCGAGGCCGACCTGTCGAACCAGGCCTTTCCGTTCTTGTCCTCGCAGGCAATCTCCGTAGGTCCGGCGCGAGTTCGGGCCATGCGCATCTCATTCATTGGCGATCTCGGCTGGGAGCTGCACCACCCGATGAAGAATTCGGCGCCACTGTACGAGGCACTCCTTGAAGCCGGCGAGGCGTTTGGGGTCGTCGACTTCGGCCTGCGGGCCATGGACTCGATGCGACTGGAGAAGGCGTTCCGGATGTGGGGCCTCGACATGACCACCGATGACACGCCGCTCGAGGCCGGGCTCGATCGCTTCGTGCGGCTGGACAAGGGCGACTTCATCGGCCGAGACGCCCTGCTGCTCCAAAAGCAGCAGGGCCTAGCCAGGCGGCTTGCTTACATCACGGTGGCGGCCGATGAGGCCGACCCCCTCGGCAGCGAGCCCGTGTTCCACGAGGACCGGCTGGTGGGCTATGTCACATCGGGCGGCTACGGCCACTCGGTGGGCCAGAGTATCGCCTTCGCTTACGTGCCGCCAAAGCTGGTTAAGTCGGGCACAAAGCTCGAGATCGAGGTCCTTGGCGAGCGCCGGGCCGCCCAGGTTGTTCGAGAGCCGTTGCTTGACCCGGAGCTCCGCCGGCTGCGCTCTTAACCGTGCCACCAGAGCCAGAAGGAGTACAATCAACGCAGGTTTGATCCTTGTCGAATCCTACTCCCGAAAAATGCGGTCAGAGTCGAATTTCTCCGAGGTCGTTTTCCGGCAGGCGCCTACGAACCCGTAATATCGATTCTGACCCCATTATTCTAAGGAGGCATCCCTACCAAATTTCCGGCAAGATTAGGACTTCGCCGGCACCGTGGCGCTTGAACGTTGGGCGATAGACGACAACGTGGACAGAAAAATACATTCGCAGGGCAAAAATGCCTCTTGGCCTCCCGTGCTTATGGCTTTTCACCACGGGCCAGGCGGGCCTCGATATCGTCGAGACACGGTATCAAGTCGGCGATGGTATCGACCACGTAATGGGCACCGACCATATTCATTCGCTGGTACGCCAGCTCGCGCCGTGTCTGTTGTTCCTCCTCAGCCAGGGCTTCCCAGTCGTGGAGTTGCAGGCCCACTTCGTTACCGGAGATCGCCAGGCCCACGGTCCACATCCCCGCGTTCAGCCGTTCCTCGATGCCCGGAATGGTATCGTCTACCTTGACGCAGGCCTGGACCGGCGAGACCTTCAAGTTGATCATGTTCTGCAGGCACATGAAAGGATATGGCCGGCCGGCGGGAACCTGCCCGGCCGAGACGGAGGAATCCGGCACATATCCCTGTTTTTCGGCGTCCCGTAAGTTTATTTCCATCATTTCCGGCAAATAGCCTGTGGTCGAGCCAATCTTCATTTCGCGCTTCCTGCACTCCTCCACCAAGCCGAGCGTGCCGGGGATCAGTTCTGAGTATTCGGAAAGGCATTCCAACTGCAGGGGCACGAAGTCAGCGAACATGGCATCCACGTCGCCCTCGGTGGGAGGACGCCCGTGCACCTCGTGCCAGCGCGCGCGGACGGCGCTGAGCTGGCTGACCTTACTAATGTGCACACGCTTGTGTGCCCCCATGGGCGCACGCGCCTCTTCCATGCTGATGGGAACGTTCTGCCGTTTGTAGACCTCAACGAAGACCACGGCCGGGGCCATGCAGCCGAAGTCTATTGTGGTCCCCGCCCAGTCCAATATGATTGCCTTGATCTTGCCCCGGTAAGCCCGAGCATAAGAAAACGTCATCAATTGCCTTTCCGTCAGGTGGTGGCAGACGCCTCAGATTGTGGCGGGGCACAGTCGCACACGCCCATTTTCTTTAAGGATTCCCTGATGGCCAGCATGGCGCCGCGCATTTCGTCCTTGCCGATCTGGCCGATGCAGCCGATGCGGAAGCTGTCCGCCACCGTGAGCTTGCCCGGATAGATGACGTAGCAACGCTCTCGAAGCAAACTGTTAAACGTCTCAAAGCAGAACTTAGGATCCGCTGGCATGAGAAAGGTGACGATGATCGGGGCCTGGCGCCCGTCGGGCAGTAGGATCTTGAATCCCATATCGCGAATGCCGTCGACGAGAATTTTGTAGTTCCTCGAATAGCCACCTACGGCCAAGTGACTGTGGGGTTGAAATGAAGGCGGATCCAAATGATGGTAGTGGTGCAACCTTAACTGCCATGCCTGACAAATTCAAATCGGCCCAACCGGCTCACCTCAAGGCTGACCCGGCTCGCTTCCCCAAAGTAGGCGTATCAAGTGTGAATAGGAGACATCTGAGATGAGAGAGAATTCTACACTGAGCCCCACCTTCCTCTACTTCTCCTCGCGGTACCGGATGTCGCCCTTTTTCGAGGCGACGCGCCGTGCCGGGTGTAAAGCGTATGGCATTTACAATCACATGTATTATGCAAAATCTTACGATGACCCGGTGGCAGAGTACTGGAACTTGGTTAACGACGTCACGCTTTGGGACGTGGGCGTCGAGCGGGTCGTGGAAATCACGGGCTCGGACGCTTCTGCCTTCACCAATATGTTGACGCCCCGCGACCTGACAAGATGTGCGGTCGGTCAGTGCAAGTATGTGCTCATCACGGCCGAGGACGGCGGCATCATCAATGATCCGGTGCTCAGCCGAATCGGAGAAAACGAGTGGTGGCTGGCGCTGGCCGACAGTGATGCGGGACTGTGGGCCAGGGGCGTCGCCGTCCATTCGGGGCTCGACGTGACGGTCCGCGAGCCGGACATTTACCCGGTCCAGGTGCAGGGCCCGAAGTCGAAGCATGTCATGCAGTCCCTGTTTAAGGAGTCGGTCTTGGACATCCGCTATTACTGGAATATGGAGGCCGACCTGGACGGCGTCCCTGTTGTCGTCGCCCGAACTGGATATACCGGCGAGATGGGGTACGAGATCTATCTCCGGGACCCGAGCGCCGGGGATATGCTGTGGAACAGAATAATGGAGGCCGGGGAACCGTACAACATTAGACCAATTGTCCCCTGCCAAGCCCGTCGCGTCGAGGCCGGGATGTTCAGCTACGGCGCCGATATGACCATCAAGAATAACCCTTTCGAGATCACGGGGTTGGAACGCCTTGTGGAGGACCAAGCGGCGGACTACATCGGCAAGGAAGCCTTGATGGGGATCAAGGCCAAAGGCGTGGAGCAGAAGCTGGTCGGCATTGAGATGGAGGGCGAGCCGCAGTCGATCGAGCCGGTCAAGCCTTGCCTTGCCTACAAGGACGGCATGCAGGTCGGCCCCGTGACCATCGCCATTTGGTCGCCGCGCCTGGAAAAAAAACATCGGCTATGTCTGGGTGCCGATCGAGCTCTCTGAGCCCGGCATCGAGCTCGATGTCGAGATGCCCTATGACACGGTGCAAGGACGGACCGCGTCGCTCCCGTTCATCGACCCGAAAAAGACTATTCCGCAGTCGCAGGGCTCGTAAAAGCAATTACCGCTTCGAAAGTGGTCCCTGCTTGCGAGCCGAGGGGTTTTTGCCCTTTGACCCGATCAAGGAGACCTCGGAACGGAGTCCGGAGGACGTGTCCCCCGGCTGGGTCGGCAAGGGGCGGAGGCCCTTGCGTTGCGGACCGGCATTGATTCGACTGTTACTTGCCGAGTTCTTAACGCTCAGTCGACGGCTCGGGCAGCGGTCACCAAGTTGGCGAGCTTCTCGAGCGCCAACTGCCGTCCCAGCAGTCCGAGGCCGCAATCCGGGCCGGCGATCAGCCGCTCGCCGTCAATATGCTGGAGCGCGGCTCTCAGCCGCTCTGCGATCTCCTCGACGGGCTCAACCCGGCTCTTGGCGATGGCGAGGACCCCTAAGATGACCGTCGTGCGGCGGAACTTCTCAAGAAGCGACAAGTCGTTGTGGCGGTGGGCGTCTTCCAGTGAAACAGTGTCAATCGACGCCTGGTCCAGGGCATCGGCGAGCCGGAAGTATGAGTCGTTCGGCGCCTTGGGATAGTCGGGATTGTCGAGCCGGTCAGGATAGCCGCAGCATATGTGTAACGTGCGCGTAACGCCGTCGTGGCAGCCGTGGAAACACTGTTCCAGGCCCGCAATACCGTAGTTAAGAGCCGCTTCGGCCTTGCGGGCGAATACAGGCTCGTCGATTTGGATGTGGCGGCAGCCGGCCTCGGCCAGCGCCAGTACCTCGGTGTTAAGCGCCGCCGCTAAGTCGGCAGCGAGGTGTCGGGGATCGCCATAGTAGGCGTCGGCCACGGTGTCGCTGATGGTCATCGGGCCGGGAATGCTGATTTTCACCGGCTTGTCGGTGAAGCCTTGGGCCACCCGCCAATCATGGGGAAGGAAACGGTCGCGCGCGGAAATCGGCCCGGTGACGGTCGGCAGGCGGGCCGCGTAGGCTCCCTCGCGCAAGACCCTCTCGGTCAACTGCGTGAAGTCAATGCCGTCGAGATGGCGGCAGTGGTAGTGGATGTAGTTCTCGCGACGGATTTCGCCATCGGTGGGAATGTCGATGCCCGCAGTCACCTGGTCGATAACGGCGTCCCTGGTGCCGCGGACGAACAATCCCTCCAGGGCCTCGCCGGCGGCGGCAACCGCGTCAGCGTACCCGGTGGTAGGATCGGTGGTGTCCGGCCCACCCGGGTCGTGGAACCAGTCGGGCACGGGGACGCAGGAGGGCTTGGGATAAGACCCGATGGTCGTGGTAAGCGGCATTTCCGATCCTCGACGCTCCGGCCCGAAAACTTTGTTCAATAGGACGTAAACGCGGCCTCGAGGTCGGGCCGGAAATGCTACAGGTCCGGCGTCGAGACCCCTTTTACTTTTTCTGCCTCTAGCAATGTGCAGTCACCACGGGGTTCAACGGACTCAGCGAGAAGAAAGGCTCGAGACTCATCGATCCTTCCCCCTGTCCTACGTAGTGTCACTAGCTTGTTTGGCGGCAAATTCCGCGTCGCGGCGCGCTATCTCGTCGTCGGTACGCTGTTTATCCTTGTCAATTTTAATACAAGATAGGGGTATTTTTCAAGCAGTCGTTCTTACTCAGCGATCACTCGGTCTACCTGATCCTTCTTGATGTAAATGAACCGGGCCATAGTCCCTCCTTCTGGTCTATTTCGTTAGACTGAGGCCACGACAAGAAATTCGCTGCGCTCAATTGTTGATCGAAGTGGCGCCCTTATCGGTTTAGGTTCGCTCTATCAAATGGGGCACGAGTGGACAGCCTGATCAGCTCTTACAAGGCCCTCGACCCCGGCTCAGCGTATCCTCCCCCGGTGCATCACAGCGCACCAATATAATGTAATCTAATAGCAGGGCAACTCAAGGACTGCGTTGAAAATGACATCCGCTTCCCCGAGGAAGATTTCCAAGTCGCGACCGCGCGCCGGAGATGAGGCGGATCGCGGCCGGATCTCGTGCGTGTTAAATCGGGGAGAGAGCGTGTCCGTCCGGTGGAGCGACGGGCATGCGAGCCAATTCCATGTTCAGTGGTTGCGCGACAACTGCGGCTGCTCCCTTTGCAGGGACGAGGTCAGCGGCCAGCGGCAGTTCGATATCACCACCCTTCCCGACGAACTCGTGGTGACCGATGCCGCGGTTACTCGCTCTGGCAACCTTTCGCTAAGCTTTGCGCCGGAGGGACATACGGGCGTTATCGATGCCCGCTGGCTGCGTTCCAATTGCTATGGCGACGCGGGGCGTCACGAACGGTGCTCGATCGCTTGTTTGTGGGGTTGCGAACTTATGCAAGCGCTGCCCGCCGCGGATCATGTGGAGGTCACCGCGAGCCGGACAGCGCTCGGACACTGGCTGCGGATGGTTCGCACATATGGGCTCGCGCTGCTGCGCGGCGTTCCGACGGAGACTGGCCAAGTGGCCCGCGTTGCGGAACTCTTCGGTAATGTGCGGGAGACCAATTACGGGCGTGTCTTCGACGTGATATCCAAGCCGCGGCCGAGCAATCTGGCTTACACGGCCGGAGCTCTAGGCGCACACACCGACAATCCCTATCGCGATCCCGTGCCGGGTCTGCAATTGCTGCACTGCCTGGAAGCGAGCGGATCTGGTGGCGAGTCATTTGTCGTCGACGGCTTTCTGGCAGCGGAAAAGCTCCGTGCGGAGGCACCAGACCATTTCGCTCTCCTCTCACGCTACGAGGTGCTCTTCCGCTTCACCGACCGCAACACCGATCTTCGAGCGAGCGGCCGACTGATTGCGATAGATCAGAAAGGTGCGGTGACAGCGATCCGCTATAACAACCGATCTGCTGCGGCCTTCGACCTTCCGGCTGCCGTTATGACGGATTTCTACGACGCCTACAGGCACTTCGGACGGCTCTTGCGTGACCGCGAGGCCGAAGTCTCCTTCTGCATGACGCCAGGCGATCTTTTCATTGTCGACAACCGGCGTGTCCTTCACGGCCGGCAAGAGTATCCTGCCCGTGAACGCCGCCATCTGCAGGGCTGCTACGCTGATAGCGATGCGCTCGACTCGCTCTTGCGAAGGATCTCGGACGAGAAACCGCAACAGAAAACGAAAGGGTAGAATGACCACGACCAGGGCGCGCCTCGTCGCTGATCTTGCTTGGATCTTCACCGTACGGGGCCGTGCAATTTATTTAGGCGAACAGGTTTCGATCGCAGAGCACATGCTCCAAACCGCGGCGCGGGCACAGGCGGAAGAGGCGCCAGAGGCGCTCATCGTGGCGGCGTTGCTGCACGACTTCGGCCATCTGGTCCAGGACGCTGCCGTGGACGACGACTGGCATCGCCGCCACGACATCGTCGGCGGACGCCATCTGAGCCAATTCTTCGGTCCCGAGGTTTGCGTGCCCGTGCATCTGCACGTGGAAGCTAAGCGCTACCTCTGCTGTGTAGAGCCGGAATATCTAGAGCGTCTCTCGCCCGCCTCCCGACGCACGCTTCGCCTTCAAGGAGGGCCGATGTCCGGCGAGGAAGCCCAGGATTTCAAGTCCCTTTCCCATGGTCGGGAGGCGATTCAGCTCAGGCGCTGGGACGATGCTGGAAAAGTCCTCGGCATTACGGTGCCTGACTTCTGGTATTACGCTCCGCTCTTAGAGGCCGTTTCGAAAGGGGTTGAGTGGCCGGTGTCGATGTGGTTCCAGGAAGGTTGTTGAGACCGATCTGGAGCCGCCATGTGGACGCCGACCACCCGAGAGCAGCATAGCCGCAAGGCGCTGCGTTATCAGACTGATTTGACCGATGCGGAGTGGGTTGTGATCGAGCCTCATTTGCCTCCGGCTCATGGCACGGGACGGCCCCGGTCATGGCCGATGCGAGAGATCGTCAACGGCATTTTCTATGTGATGCGGGCTGGCTGCCCTTGGCGCTTGCTGCCAAGCGATTTGCCACCGTGGGGCACGATCTATCGCTGGTTCGCCAAGTTCCGCGACGACGGCCTCCTTGAGAAGATCAATCACTCTCTGGTCATGGCCGATCGCGAGCGGGTCGGACGCGAGGCCAGCCCGAGCGGCGCGATTATCGACAGCCAGAGCGTCAAGACGACCGAGGCTGGTGGCCCCCGCGGCTACGATGCGGGCAAGAAGATCAAGGGGCGCAAGCGCCACGCGCTGGTCGACACCGACGGGCGCGGCCTCGTGCTCGAGGCGCATCCGGCGAGTATCCAGGACCGCGATGGTGGTGGGCCGCTGCTGTGCGCCTCACGCGGCTCGTTTCCGTTCATCGAGAAGGTCTTTGCCGACAGCGGCTACGCCGGCGAGAAGGTCGCCACGGCCACCGTGATCGCCGTCGAGATCGTGCGCAAAAGCCCCGATCAGGTCGGCTTCGCCGTCCAACCGCGCCGCTGGGTCGTGGAGCGCTTCTTCGCCTGGATCAACCGCAACCGGCGACTGGCAAAGGACTTCGAGGCCACCATCGCCTCGGCCCGCGCCTTCCTCTACGCCGCCTCCGTCATGCTCCTCGTCCGCAGATTGGCCCGAGCCCCATGACTTTCGAAACCGACTCTTAGAACCACTTATTTATATTGATTGAGATTGGTGCTTATTCGCGTGTTCAAGATTTAATACTCAGTAGGCAGAGAGTTTACTTCAAAAAGGAAGGAACTGGTTCGAAGTTTCCAATTCGAATGTGTTTGCGCGGGTGTGCGCCAGGCGACGCCTGAGTGTCGGCTCGTGGCCTGGGGTAGGGATTGGAGTACGCGACATCGCCAAAGGCGCAACGCTGTGCATTGACTCGCGAAGAATGGGACGGAAACCCATGGCCTTGGTCGCCATCGCCAAGAGCCGTGTCGAAACAGTAGAAGAAATCCAAGAGCGGATTACGATTGCTATTGGCCACGTCGAAAAGGAACGTCTGCTCCTCGCCTCTGACTGCGGTCTGGGCTTCCTCGGGCGCCGCCTAGCACTCGAGAAGCTCCGCAACATGATGGAGGCGGCCCGTCTCGCCGCCTAGCCCGGATTCGTCACGAAGGGTTCTAAAGTAGGGTTTTTGGACGCGAAGGCGGGGTCACGGGTTTTTCGGTTGGCCGATTTCAGTGATGCGGGACTTTCGGGCTGGTGATTGTCGGTCCCGTTTCCCGTCTTAGCCTGTTTCGGCCTGGTTCTGGGCAAGCGGCGCCCGCGCCGGGAGGCGGCGGCGGCGCTTGTGCGTCTGGGTTGGGAGAGCGAAGGGGTCGGTTATCCCGGCTTGAGCCTGGCTGCCGTGAGACGGACCAGGTCCTGGTACGGGCAGGCGCTGGAGAGATGGAGGCGGACGCGGCGGGTGTTGCGTATGACGACGGCGCCGATCTTCAGGAGCTTGAGGCGGATAGTGTCCGCCTGAGCCCGGGCCATCGTGGTGCCCCTCAGCCCCAGCCGGCGGATCGTCGCGATCAGCGTATAGGCGAGCGATGAGAGGATCAGACGGAACTGGTTGGGCCACCACTTGTGGCAGCTGGTGCGGTCGGCGAAGAGGGCCAGCTGCTGCTCCTTGATGCGGTTCTCCATCTCGCCGCGGGCGCAGTAGAGACGCTCGTAGAGCGTCTTCGCCTCGCCTTCGAGGTTGGTGATGACGTAGCGCGGGTTGGCTCCCTTGGGCCCATGCTCGAGGCGCGCGATGACGCGCCGGCGCGTCGACCAGCTCCGGGCGCCGTAGCATAGATCGGCGAACACGCGCTGCTTCTCGCCCGTCCTCTCATAGGCGGCCGCGGCGAGTGCCATCCCCCTCGCCGCCTGGTCGTTGATGCGCGCGTTCTTGGCCAGCCCGACGATGTAGCCAACCTCGTGGCGCTCGCACCACGACAGCATCTTGTGGCGGCAGAAGCCGGAATCGGCCCGCACCGTGAGGCGCACAGCGGGCCAAGCCTGGCGCAGTCGCTTCACCAGCAAGGCCAGGATCGCCCAGGCGTGCTTGGCTTGATCGATGTTCGACGGCCTCAGGTAGCTGACCAGCAGCTGATCGCCGCAGAAGACATAGAGCGGCAGAAAGCAGTAGTGGTCATAATAGCCGTGGAAAAAGCGACCCTCCTGGCAGCCGTGCACCGCATCGTCCGTACAATCGAAGTCGAGCACCAGCTCCTCCGGCGCGTCCTCAGTGGAAGCGATGAAGCTCTCCACCAGCGTCTCATGCGCCGCCCAAGCCCAGCTCCGGTCCGCCGCCCGCTCCAGACGGCCAACCGTCGAGGGGCTGGCCAGACGCCGATCCCCACCGCAAGCCGTCTGCAACACCAAGTCGTCGCGCAGAACCTCGTGGTCGTTGACGTCTTCATCGCCAAGGGCAAGGGCGAACACCCGTTGGCGCAGCAAACCCGTGAGGCCATGCTTGACCTTGCCTGCTTGGCGCCGGTCCGCCAGACGACGGCCCAACCCCGACAACAGTCCAACACGGCGGTCCGCCAGACTCAGCAACAGCGCCCCGCCGTTCGATGAGATCTCACCGCCGGCAAAATCCGCCTCGACACGCCGCTTACAACAGGATGGAAATTCGATCTTCGTAAAGGTACAATCCGTCACCGCCAAACTCCTGCGTTAGATCCGATCTATCCAATTGAATCATAACGCAGAATCAGGGTTTGGTGGTAACTTTTCGTGACTCTTTCGGGCTAGCAGTGTGTCGGACTTTGGGGAGATTTTCGGTTAGAATCTCGCCATGAGCAAATTTATCGACTGCGAGCGGAACCAGGCGTTTCTGCTTCCGCCCGATCTTCGGGACTGGATCCCGGAGGATGATCTGGCGCACTTCGTGATCGAGGCGGTCGAGCGGGTCGAGATGAGCGCCTTCAAGGTCAACCATCGTGGCACCGGCTCGGCGCAGTATCACCCTCGGATGATGCTGGCGCTGTTGATCTATTGCTATGCCAACGGGATCTTCTCGAGCCGGCGGATCGAGCGCGCGACGCACCGCGATATCGGGGTGCGCTTCGTGGCCGCCAATGTCCATCCCGACCATGACACGATCGCGACCTTTCGGCGCGACAACCTGGCGGCGTTTGGCGAGAGTTTCCTGCAGGTTCTGCTGCTGGCCAAGGAGTTGAAGCTTGTCAAGGTCGGGCTTGTCAGCGTCGACGGCAGCAAGTTCGAGGCCTCTGCGAGCAAGCACCGTTCGGTGACTTATGAGCGGGCGGGCGAGCTGATCGATCAGCTCAAGCTGGACATCGCGGATCTGATGGAGCGTGCCGCGGCGGCCGACGGCGAGGGTGAGGACGACCCCCAGGCGCTGCCCAAGGAGATCGCGCGCAGGGAGGCCTTGTGCGATCGGCTGGATGCGGCGCGTCGGCGCCTCGAGGCTCGGGCCAAGGCGCGCGCCGAGGCCGAGCGGGCGGACTACGAGGCCAAGGTGGCGGCGCGCGAGACGCGCACCGGCCGGGCCAAGGGCAAGCACCCGAAGCCGCCCGACGAGACGCCGCGCGCCGACGAGCAGAGCAATCTGAGCGATCCGGACAGCCAGCTGATGCGCAAGAGCAAGCAGCACGAGTACCGCCAGGCCTATAACGCTCAAGCCGTGGTGGATGCCGGGGGCTCTCAGCTGATCGTGGGCGCCCGGGTCACCAACTGCGCCAGCGACCGCAATGAGCTGGTGGCGGACATCGCGGCGATCCCGGCCGTTCTCGGCCGGCCCGCGACGGTGCTGGCGGACAACGGCTATGCCAACGGCGACGAGGTCGCGGCGCTTGCCGAGAGCGACATTGAGGCTCTGGTGGCGACCGGGTCGTCGGGCCGTCGGCGGCGCTACGACTTCCGCCCGGCCAAGACCGAGGTGCCGGTGAAGAAACCCAAGGCCGAATGGCTCAAAGTCATGGCCGCCAAGCTCGACAGCGAGGAAGGCCGTGCGCTGTACCGGCTGCGCCAGCAGACCGTCGAGCCGGTCTTCGGCATCATCAAGGCGGCCCTCGGCTTCACCGGATTCTCGCTGCGCGGCCTCGACAAGGTGGCCGGTGAGTGGGACCTGGTGGCGCTGTCCTACAACTGCAAGCGCCTGCACAAGCTCAAGCTGGAGAGGGCCTCGTGAGGGCGCTGTTGGCCCGACAGATCGATGCGAAAGCTCGACCACGGCCCAGCAGCGCCGAAAATCGCCCGGCCATCGATCCATCCGAACCCATCCTCGCGGTTTCGCCGAACTTCGATCGCGCCACCGACAGACGACAGCCAAATCACTCAACACCGAATTCCGACCCTCAAGTCCGACAGACTGCTAGCGCGGATATTTCATGAAGGGGAAGGCTAGCGGATTTGCGGTTGTGGCTGGGTGTGAACCCGCGCCGCGGGGCTGCGGTTGGTGGTGTAGGACGGGGACGGCGCGCTCCGGCGGGTCGCCTCGGGCGTTTGGGGGGGGCACGGCCGGTTTTCGGGCGAGCGCCGGTGTTGGAAGGCGCGACGACGGCTTTCGGGTCGAGACTGGACGCGTTTTTTGACGGCTATCCGGGGTCGAGCCGGGCGGCAACCAGCGTGAACAGGGCCTTGTCCGGGCAGGCGCTGGAGAGTTGGAAGCGCACGCGCCGCGTATTGCGCACGATGACGGCGCCGATCTTCAAGAGCTTGAGACGGATGGTGCCGGCCTGGGCGCGGGCCATCTCGGTGCCGGCCAGCCCGAGACGCCGGATGGTCTCGACCAGCGCATAGGCGAGGCTGGAGAGCAACAGGCGGAATTGGTTGGGCCACCACTTGTGGCACGAGGTGCGGTCGGCGAACAGGTCCAGTTGCTGCTCCTTGATGCGGTTCTCCATGTCGCCGCGCGCGCAATAGAGCTTCTCGTAGAGATCTTGCGCATCGCCTTCCAGGTTGGTGACGATGTAGCGCGGGTTGGCTCCCTTTGGACCGTGCTCGATACGCGCGATCACCCGGCGCTCGGCGTTCCAGGTGCCGGCGGCGTAGGCAAACTCGCCGAACAGGCGCTGCTTGAAGCCTGTGCCGGCGAGTTTGCCTACGCCGCCGTCTCCATCCACGGCGCGGCCAGATCGTTGAGCCGCGCGTTCTTGGCCAGACCGACGATGTAGCCGACACCCTGGCGCTCGCACCAGGACAGCATCTTGTGGCGGCAGAAGCCGCTATCCCCTCGCAAGACGATGCGCACACCGGGCCACGCCTGACGGAGCCTTTTGACCAACAGCGCCAGGATCGCCCAGGCATGCTTGGCTCCATCGATCTTCGACGGGCGCAGATAACTGACCAGCAAGCGCTCGCCGCAGAACACATAAAGCGGCAGGAAACAGTAATGATCGTAGTAGCCGTGGAAGAAGCGGCCAACCTGGCGCCCGTGCACCGCGTCGTCGGTGGCGTCGAAGTCGAGGATCAGTTCCTCGGGGGCCTCTGAATGCGACGCGATGAAGTCCTCCACCAGAACCTCGTGGATGTTCCACGCCCAGTCCCGGCCGGCGGCGTTCTCGAAGCGGCTCAGCGTCGACGGGCTGGCCAGGGCGCAATCGCGCTCGGCCGCCGTCTGCAAGGCGAGATCGTGGCGAAGGGCCGCGTGGTCGTTGACGTCCTCGTAGCCCAGCGCCAGTCCGAACACGCGCTGGCGCAGCATGGCGACAAAACGATGCTCCACCTTCCCCCGCTGCCGGGCATCGATCAGCCGCCGCGCCACCGAAGCCGTAAGGCCCGAAAGCCGGTCTGCTTGCCGAAGCAGCAGGACCCCGCCGTTGCTGGTGATGTCGCCACCCGAAAAATCAGCCGCCACACGACGCTTGCGGCAGGCTGGAAATTCAAGGCTCGAAGAGGTACAATTCGTCACCGCCAAACTCCTGCGTTCGATCCAACTTAGTCAATTGAATCATAACGCAGAATCAGGGTTTGGCGGTAACTTTTCGTGAATCTTTCGGGCTAACCGCATATTATAGTGGGGACTACGCAACCGCTTTGCGGGAGTTCAAACCTCTTGCCGAACAGGGGAATGCCTCTGCCCAGACCAATCTGGGTCAAATGTACCGCTACGGACAAGGTGTTCCACAAAATTATAAAACTGCAGTAAAGTGGTACACCCTTGCTTCTGAACAGGGGGATGCCGATGCCCAGTCCAATCTGGGTTGGATGTACAATAAAGGACAAGGTGTTCGACAGGACTATGAGACTGCAGTGAAGTGGTACTCACTTGCTGCCGAACAGGGGAATGCCGATGCCCAATGGCCTGCCCCCGATTAGTGGTCCAGCGCTTAAGTTAGAGTTTGGCGCGGGTTAAGTTGATGGGCCAACCGTAGCCCATCAACAGCGTAGGTTGGCCCCTCAACGTTTGGCAAGATGGTTTCTGGGGCCGGCGGTCTGTATCCGAGCGAGCTATGCGGCCGGATGGTATTGTAGTGATGCCGCCATCGTTCGATCAGCACTTTGGCCTCCTTCAATGTATAGAAGATCTCCGTGTTCAGGATTTCGTCCCGGAGCTTTGAGTTGAAGCTCTCGTTGTATCCGTTCTGCCAAGGTGACCCGGGCTCGATATAGAGGGTCTTGACGCCGATCCTGCCGAGCCAGTCGCGGACGGCATGAGCGGTAAACTCTGAGCCGTTGTCGGAACGGATATGATCCGGCGGGCCATGTTGGACGAAGAGCTCGGTCAGACAATGGAGTACATTGTCCGAGTTCAATCTTCGCTCGACGACAACGGCCATGCACCGCCTGGTAAACTCATCGATCACGGTGAGCATGCGGAACTTCCTCCCATCGTGTGTTCGATCCATGACGAAGTCATAGGACCAGACGTGATTGGGCCAGCACGGCCGCAGACGGATGCAGGATCCGTCGTTGAGCCACAGCCTGCCCCGTTTCGGTTGCTTCTGTGGGACCTTCAGCCCCTCCCGCCGCCAGATGCGCTGGACCCGCTTGGCGTTCACGTGCCAACCTTCGGTCCTGAGCAAGGCAGTGATCCGCCGATAGCCATATCTGCCATACTGGCTGGCCAAGCGGATGATCGCGGCCGTGAGTGCCTCTTCATCATCCCGACCACGGGGTCTCTTGCGCTGGGTTGAGCGATGTTGGCCTGCAACAGCACAGGCACGTCGCTCGGAGATTCCCAATTCGGCCTGGAGATGATCAACACACTGCCGGCGACGGGCGGGGCTTAGCAGTTTCCCTCAAGCGCCTCTTTCAAGATCAGCTTATCCAACGTCAGATCCGAGATCGCCTTCCGGAGACGGCCATTCTCCTTCTCCAGGTCCTTCAGACGCTTGGCCTGGTCAGTACGAAGGCCGCCATATTCCTTGCGCCAGCGATAGTAACTCTGCTCCGATACGCCGAGCGTGCGACAAGCTTGACCAACGGACTGGCCCTGCGCCAAGGCCACCTCGGCTTCGCGCAACATGCTGATAATCTGTTCCGGGGTGTAGCGTTTACGGCTCATTTTGTCCTCCTTTCGAGGGGGCAAAATGCGCCAAACTCTCTTAACAAAACTGGATCACTTTTAGGGGGTCACTCCAACCCCGAGGTCGGCGAGGAGTTGGGCGGTGCACTTGCTGGTCATCGGCGCGCCGCGGTCCGAATGCAGGGTGAGCACCTGGGGCTCGATGCCTTGCTTGAGACAGGTTTCCTCGATCAGCGTCGCGGCGAGCGCGGCGTTCTCCCGATCGGCAACCATCCAGCCCACGACGTAGCGGCTGAAGATGTCGAGCAAGACATAGAGGTAGAAGGACGTCCAGCGTTTGGGCCCCCGGAGCCGGGTGATGTCCCAGGACCAGGTCTGGTTGGGCCCCGTGGCCACCAGCTCGGGCTTGGTGTAGCAGGGATGACTACGCTGATTGCGCCGCTCTCGCACCGGCTGGTTCGCGGCCAGGATCCGGTACATCGTGCGCTCGGCGCACAGATACCGGCCTTCATCGAGCAGCGTCGCGACGACCTCGGCCGGTGACCGGTCGACGAAGCGCGGGCTGGCGAGCACGTCGAGGACGTGCGCGCGTTCGGACGCACGCAGGGCCCGGGCGGGCGTAGGACGGGGCTGCTGATGCCCGGGAGCGGGCCTCTGACGACGGTAGAAGGAAGCCCGTGGCACCCCCAGCGCTCGGCACGCCGGCGCCACGCCGACCTGCGATGCGAGCGGCTGGACGGCCATCAGCAGTCCTTCCCGTGTTCGAGGCTGAATCCCAGCAGCCCGGCAACTTTTCCCTGGACGTCCAGGATCGTATGGGCGGTGTGCAGCTCCTTCTCCAGCCGAGCCACTTTCGCCTCGAGCTCGTGCACCTTCGCGCTGAGGGGGTTGCGCTCGGCGGGCTTCCGACCGCGTTTGCTCGGGGTCAGGCCTTGAAGCGACCCCTCACGCCGCGCCCTGCGCCATTCCGTCAGATGGGAGCTGTACAGACCCTCGCGGCGAAGCAGCCGGCCCACCTCGCCGGGCTGCGTGCAGCTCTCTGCCTCCTCCAGAATCCGCAGTCGATACTGCGCGGTGAACTTGCGCCTCTTCGGCTTGGCCACGACCTCCGGGTCCGGCGTTGGCCGCGCGTGGCTGGCTCCGGCCCTGGGGGCCTCGTCGCGACGCTCCTCGACCCCCAGGGCCGGAGCGCCCATCTCTTGCAATGTCATCGATTCTCTCTCTGCGGTCATTGGTATTCACCTCCACCGCCC
The DNA here is from genome assembly GCA_963664465.2 of Alphaproteobacteria bacterium. GTDB lineage: Bacteria > Pseudomonadota > Alphaproteobacteria > UBA8366 > CAVOAK01 > CAVOAK01. Next base: position 207,235 of record CAXXSU010000015.1, read on the forward strand.
TACAGTAATTCCAAGGGGGGGCGGTGTCTCAGTGAGGTTGGCAGAGAGGGAAGTGAGTCTGTTGGTCTCGCGAGTGCTCGCGGGGTCTGGTTGGTTCTCAGTCCAAATATGGGAACAGATGAGGGTTCTATTCGGACTATTTATAAAAACTCCTGTAATATCAATGTATAATGAAAGACTATGGCGGATGGGGTGGGATTCGAACCCACGAGGGGAGTGACCCCCTGCCGGTTTTCAAGACCGGTCCCTTCAACCACTCGGGCACCCATCCATTGGTCGGGAACGCCACCGAGAAGCGTAAACGCATCGCCGGGTGTTATTCCACGTTGTCTCCTTAGGTCACACAGCGTTCAGCGAAGGTCAAGAATCGTCGCTGACGGTCTTGTCTGCAAATTCTCGAGGGCGTAACATTTCTCCAATATCGGTCTGCAGCGCCCGGGTTTCTCCGACATTGTACTGAGAGCCCGTCAGGAATGGATCGGTTGAGCGTGCAAGACTTGTTGGTAGAGGGATTGGTTATGACCACTGGAATCGTGAAATTGTTCAATCAAAACACCGGCTACGGGTTCATCCAGCCGAACGACGGATCGGAAATGGCCTTTGTTCACAAGAATGCCATCAAGGATGCTGGTCTCGAAACCCTGGTCGAAGGTCAAAAGGTTCAATACGACGTGGTTCCGGGAATGGACGGCAAGTCCGCTGCGGAAAACCTCGTTCTGCTCGATTGAACGGGGCGCCTGCGCGTCGATCAGGCTGCGCTATTCGCCTTACTTTCGTCTCGTCGTGCCAGGAATTCTTCGGTTGTGTTGGTGTGGGGAAAGGGCTCGGACGGGACCTCAAGACCAAGGGCGTCACAAATCGGTTCCCAACCGTCTTCCGCTTGCCACTCGAGCAGCCGATGCGCCGGTACGGTTTCTCTGACACGCGCGTTGTGCATTTCGAAGGCGGCGATCGCGACTCCGCGATCGTCGATCCGCGAGGTGAAACGATTCTCAAACAAAGCATCCAGCATGTCCTGCCGCTCGGACGTGCGGTCGCCGAAGTTCGAGAAAATTGTGGTATTTGCGCTTTTCCACCAGGACTCTGCGTCGCGCACGGAAAGCAGCACGAGGGCATCGGGATATTCCGCAGCTAGCTCCGGCCAAAACGAACAAGCCGGCCAATCGACGGCGGCGCCATAGCCGTGAAAGAAACTCTGCCAATCCGGCATGTTTCCAAGCGATGCGTCATGCCAAATCTGTGTGTGATCAGGATGATTGGAGGCAACGAACATGTGGTAACAGGGCGCGCCGAGGAGACGTTCCAGCGCTGTCATGAGCGAATACGTGCCGGTTCGACCTAAGCCAGCTCCAACAACCTTCATCGTTACTCCGTGGGTTCGACCAGTTAGGTGAATGCGCCGCCAGTAGGCGCGCTACATCATGCGACCGATGATTTTCTTTGACTGCTCTTTGCTAAGGCCGAGCGGGCGGCCGCTCAGTGGTCCGCCGTCGTCAAGAACCGGTTCTTGCTGCTCCAGCGTCGGCCTGCCTTCGATCTGCAGGAACACCCCGGTGTAGATGGTGTCGCCCCAGAGCATGGCTTTCTCGCAGGCGCTCTTCCAGTCGCTGGTGTCGTGACCTTCATCCTCGAGCCGCGTCACGCGTGGTTTGAAGAAGGGGAAATCGTTGTCGAGATTAAAGGTAATGCATGGGCTGAGCACGTTGATATGCGCAAACCCTTTATGCTCGATCGCCATTTTCATGAGCATCGTCAACTGCTTGATGTCGCCGCTGAAGCCACGGGCGACAAACGTGGCGCCATTCATTATCGCTGTCGTAAGCGGGTTAATCGGCATCTCGACGCTGCCGTGGGGCGTACTCTTGGTCTTCATGTCAAAACGGCTGGTCGGCGAGACCTGGCCGGTCGTCAAGCCGTAGATCTGGTTGTCCATGACGATGTAGGTCAGATCGACGTTGCGCCGCGCCGTATGCGTGAAATGGTTGCCGCCGATACCATAGCCGTCGCCGTCGCCGCCGGTGACAATAACGGTCATCTCGTGGTTTCCCATTTTGGCGCCGGTCGCGACGGCCAGCGAGCGGCCATGCAAGGTGTGCATGCCGTAGGCGTTGAAGTAGCCAGGGAAATTCGAGGAGCAGCCGATGCCGCTGACATTGAGAATTTCATGCGGCTGGAGACCGAGCTCGAAACAGGCCTTCTTGAGGCTGTTGAGAACACCGAAATCGCCGCAACCGGCGCACCAATCAGGATCGACCTTGCCCTTGAAATCGTTTGCCGTGAGGGCAGGGACGTTGCGTTCTTGTGTCGTGAGTTCGTTCATTTCGTCCTCCTCACACCATGATTTCCTGGGTCGGGACATAGTGATCGGTTTGTCCCGTATGCTGTTCTCTGACACCGTCGACGATGTGGTGCGGCATAAACGGTTCACCGTCATACTTGCGGATATGACCGTCGACGCTCAGTCCCGTTTCGCTGCGCATGTAGCGGTAGAACTGTCCCGAATAGTTGTTCTCGACGACGATCGTTCGCTTGGCCTTTGAAACGATATCGATTACGGCTTGCGCGTGGAAGGGCACGAGCCACTTGATGTGCAGGTGGTTGGCAGTGATTCCCGCTTCCGCCAATTGTGCTATCGCTTCCCTAATGACGCCGTCGGTGGAGCCCCAACCAATCAGGGTTATCTCGGCATCTTCGGGCCCTTCCAACTTGGGCGGTTCGATCGCCTCGATGACACTGGTGAACTTACGGGCCCGTTTCTCGACCATCTGCCGGCGCTTGTGTGGGTTGGTGAACTCGTCGCTTATCAGCACGCCATTTTGATCGTGTTCGTCAGTCGCCACGACATGCACATAGCCCTCCAAACCCGGAAGCGCCCGCGGCGAAATGCCGCTTTCGGTATCCTCATAGCGCAGATACTCGCCGTTCGCTGCCGATTTTGAATGTTCGGTTATCATCTCGCCGCGGTCGATTTGCGGCTGCATGTCGATATTGTCCGGGTCGACGGCAAAGGTTCCTTCCGAAATCAGCAGATCCGAAATGACGATGCCGGGACACTGGTGCCGCTCGCACAGATTGAACAGTTCGGGAAGCGTGTTGTAAGCGTCGAGAGCGTCCGAAGGCGCCACGATGATGCGCTCGAAATCGCCTTGACTGGCGCCGAGTACCTGCCACAAATCGCCTTGTTCGGTTTTTGTCGGTACACCCGTGGAGGGTCCGGCGCGCTGCACATTGATGAAGACCGCGGGGAGTTCCATCATGCTGGCGCTGCCGATTACCTCGGTCATCAAGGCGAAGCCGCCGCCCGAAGTCGCGCACATGGCTCGGCAACCGGTATGGGCCGCACCGACGACCATGTTGGCCACGGCGATTTCATCCTCGCCCTGGCGCACCATAATTCCCAACTCGCGTCCGTGCCTGGCCATCCAATGCAGGACGCCGGTCGAGGGGCTCATGGGATAGGCGGAATAGAATTTAACGCCGGCAGCTGCGCCGCCCATAGCCAATGCGTCGTTTCCGCTCCACAATGCCAGCGGTTTCGGCCCGCTTGAAATCGGCTCGGAATAAGGATCGAAGTTTGATGCCGCATGGTCGTATCCAGCGCGGGCGACGTGGACATTTTCATCGACCGTATCCTGTCCCTTGCGTTCAAGCTGCAGGGTCAACGCACCCTCTAGATCCTGGAAATCCATGCCGAGGAGAAACGTAATTACGCCGAGTGCGGTGGTATTCTGAATCAGCCGATTGCGGCTCTTGTCGGACAACTCGCCGACCGGCATCGGGCACATTTCCACACCGTCGGCCGCTGCCCCTGGCGTGATGGTGTCGCCGTTGAAGATCACGCGCGTCCCTGCCTGCATCAGGCCGAGATGCCGGTCCATCGTGTCCTGATTTAGGCAGACCAGGAGATCCAACCGATCACCGTGACTATGAAGCGGTTGGTCGCTGATGCGAATTGTGAGGAAGATGTGGCCGCCACGCACGATGGACTGAAAGGCGTTGTAGGCGTTGAGCTGAAGACCGCGGCGCACGAACAAACGGGCGAGGATATTGCCGGGCGTGGCGATGCCTTGCCCGGCCGCCCCGCCGATCGCCAGCGAGAAATCAAAAACTCCCGTATTCAATGCTGACGCTCCCCCACCCGTGACGTCCGACTCGGCGGTTATTGTAACTACTTGGTATGCTCAGGGATAGCCAGGACACGCCACATACGATCTGCTCACGAGACTTCGCCGGAACGTCACCGCAATTTTCAGGACCTAGCGAATGGGGACTGGAACGGGCAAATCATACGTTTCGGCGAGGTCAACGATTTTGCTCCAAATCGCCACCGGCACCGGTATGCCGTCCCGCTCGCGTTGCACATGAACGCGGTCACCGCGCTCGCCCGGCAGGAGAATCTCATCGACGTCAGCGGCGCGCGGAAGGCTTTTCAGCGCAGACGACAACTCTTCGACATTGTTCTTGAAGGTTTCGACATCGGTAAAGGTTGAAATGTTGATTGCAACAACCGCCGCATTTTGACGGTGGCGCTTATCGCCTCCCGTCAACATGTCGGAGATGATCGGCTGACCGGCAAGCAGGCTTGTCAGGCACTCGAACGCTAGCGAAAGACCGGCGCCTTTCGGACCTCCAAGCGGGCGGGGCAGGGTCGCCTTCATTGGGTCGTTCGTCGGATCTCCGTCGGCGTCGAGCGCCCAGCCGTCGGGAACAGGCGTACTGGTGCTGCGCGCGTGCATCAATTTACCGAGCGCGGCGACGGCGGTCGCCATATCGAGCGAGACGATTCTGCCATTGCGTCCGGGAACCGCGATCGCCAACGGGTTGGTCGCGACGCCCGCGGCGCGGGCTCCATGGTAGGCCATATTTGGCACCGATGCGGAAATGGCGATTCCGGCCATATCGTGCTGCGCTGCAATTTTCGTGTAGTAGCCAACCGCGGCAACATGCGTGGTGTGGCGGATCAGTCCAAAACTGATGCCGGCTTTATCCGCGTCCTGCACCGCATGTTCCATTGCGGCGGTCATGGCGATCGGGCCGGCGCTACGATCGGCGTCGAGTATGAAGCTGGACGGCGTTTTTTGTTCGATTTCAAAGGTCGGGGTGGGGTTGATTGTGCCGCTTTGAAGCCACTCGACGTAACGCGGGACGCGTTGAACGCCGTGCGAATCAACACCTCGAAGGTTGGCCCAAATCAGCGTATCGGCGACCAACGCCGCATGGTTGGCAGCGAGACCGTTCGCCAGGAAAATGGCGCCGGTCAATCGGCGGAGTTCCTTATGGGGGATGAGCACGGATGCTTTGCTCATCCTCCAGAATCCCGATCCGGCGCCGTATCGGATATTGGAAGATAGGCAGCCAGCCAATTGCGGAGAATGCCGATTACGCGCGGATTGTCTTCGCCGAACATGAAATGATCGACGTCTGCCAAGAGATGCAAGTCGCTCGGATGTCCCGCGCGCTTAAACAGCTCGACCGATTGTTCGGTCGGTGTCACCGAATCATTGGCGCTATGGAGCAGAAGAAGAGGTCGCGGCGCAATCTGGCCAACAACGTCGTCGGCAGTGAAGTTCACCATGCTTTCTGCCGTCTCGGCGGGGAATTCCATGGCCGATCCGGCCGACAGGTTGCCACGAAGATGCTCGGGTATGGGAACGATGTCGTAGCGTGAAACCATCAGCGACTGGCCAGTACGTTCGCGGTGTTCGCGACCCTCTTTCAGCATCGACTGGAAGCGCTCCCAGGACTCTGAGGTTTGGTGCTGGCCGCGAAACTTGCGCTCACCGTCACCCCAGCCCCCCGATGAGATCGCTGCGGCGACGCGCTCGTCGACGCCGGCCGTGTAGATCACAACCGCTGCGCCGAAGCTACTGCCAATGGCACCGATCTTTTCCGGGTCGACTTCCGGACGGCCCGCTAGATAGCTGACGCCCGCTTTCGTGTCTTCGACTTGATCGAGGCAAAGTATATGGCCCGGTTCCCCGTCGCTTTCGCCGCAGCTGCGCATATCGAACCGCAGGGTGACGTAGCCCCAATCGGCGAATGTTCTGGCGCACCAGATGCAGCCCTTGCTGTTGCGGTTACTGCCGAAACCGTGGAGCACGAGAAACGCGGGCCTTCGATCGCCCTCGGCAAGATCGTCCGGCAGACGTAGCGTGCCCGACAGCTTTAACCCGCCCTCGGCAAGATCGTCCGGCAGACGTAGCGTGCCCGACAGCTTTAACCCGCTGGAGTCGAATTGAATGTCTTCTTCCATGCTGGTGGCTCCAATTGACGCGACATCGATGTTAGGTTGACCGGTCGCGGCCTTTGCGAAGCTTTATCGCCGTGAAGGTCCGCTGCGTGAACTCGTCATCGCCAGCACCGAGATGCTCGGCCCATTTGATCCAATATGGCACACGGCTTGCCCAGTGCTCGGTGCCTGCCTGATTGGATGGCGCCTTCCTTGAGGTCATTTGTCGAAGTCGGCGCTCAGACGACAACATTGGCGTCTGATAGCGTCGGGCTACAGCGGTCGACGGTGCAAAGGCGCCGCCCGCCCGCTCCAATATCGCGTGCAGCGCCACGCCCGCGTCCGCCACAATCTGCTCCATGTCGATGCCAACCAACTTGCCGCGCCGCTTCAGAATTCTGCCGTCGGCAACCACAGTGTCGACATTTGCGGGCGTGGCCGATCGCACGACCGCACCGTCAACTTCTCCGAAGGGCGCCATGTTGAGGTCGGTCGCGCGGATCATGATGAGATCGGCGCGCTTGCCCGGCGTCAAAGAGCCGACTTGATCTTCGATGCCCATTGCACGGGCGCCGTTGATCGTTGCCATCTCAAGACATTGCCGGAAGCTTACCGCCGGGATCGACGAGGTCGCCGTGCCAGACCATGGAATACCGACATACCAGGCGCTGCTCATGTTCTCGAACGGATTGACGCTTGCTACCGCAGAGGCATCGACGGAAAGGCAGAGGTTCACGCCGTCGTTGAGGCAATGAAGCAGGTGCGAGCGCAGATCGCACTCCGCGCCAAACCGTTGTTCGGATTGCATGCCGATGCTTAACGAAGTGCCGGATTCGACGAGTGCCTGCCGGTCCTCTGGGCGGGCTTCAAGGAAATGGACGAGCAGCGTGTCGGGTCCAAGGAAGCCATCCTTTTGCATTTGCACAGCGTCAATACCATAGGGCGGACCTTGCCCGGCATGGGTTGTGATCGGGAGTCCGAGCTCTCGGGCAGCCTCGAACTCCGGGCGATAGACATCAGGTGGCGTGAGGAGCGGCCCGCGCCAGGAATATCCCAAGCTCAGGCGGTCGTCAGTGGAGCCGCCAGTGCCAAACCAATCGCGCTGCACGCGTGGCAGATCGTCGATCGGCATGATCTCGGTCGCCGGCATTCCCGAGACATGGCCATAAGAGTAACGTCCACGCAGGCCGCTTTCGATATGGGCCGCAATTTCAGCGTCCGCGTGCTCCGGCGTACGGGTGTTGTGTGAAAAATTTAGAACTGTGGTGATACCGACCGAGATTGCCTCGGCAAGCGCGAGCCGGACGCTGCGATAAAAATCGTCGGCGCTGAAATGCGGTGCGAGGCCGACTAGCAGGTCGTAATAGTCTCTATCCGAACGCAGGAGATTTCGAAAAAATGTGCTCCACAGGTGCCAGTGGGCATCGACGAATCCCGGCATGACGATCTGACCGCTTCCGTTGATTTCCATCGCGCCGGGCGCGTCCAAACCGATTCCGACGGCCACGATCGATCCGTCCCGAACATGGATGTCGGCGTTCTCCAAGTCGCCGATGTCGGAATCGACGCTCACGACGTGGGCAGAGCGGATAACGAAGTGTTCGCGCGCAGGCAGCGATGCGCGGGGTTCGAATTTCAGCCTATCGCCAGGCATTTACCGGGCCTCCTGACAATGCTCCGTTGGTGGCGCTAATGAGCAGAATGACTGGCGTTTTCGTGTCGCACTCCGCGAGAGGCGATCACTCAAAACCTAGCAACCGTGGTTCTCTTACAGGTTGGCCGCCGCTTCCTTACAAATTCGGCGGATCGTGGCTTCCCGTTCCTGCGGCGGCAGATCAGCATCCTCGACCACGCTGCCGGATAACCTGCGTCCAAGCTCGCCCAGCAAAGCACGGTCATCCTTTGCCTTTGCGATACGAAAGACCGTGTCCTGACCATACGTCGGAATCCGGCCGTTGTTGGTGGACGGCATTTTGATTCGCCGACCTTTTTCGACCGCCTGAATGCCGCGTCGGATCAAGGTCCGCAATTTAGCAACGCCTTGGTCCGTTGTGCCGAGGTTCTCTCGGGCGTGCAATGCGATCGGCCGCTGCGAGACCTGGGCCTCGAAGTCGCCGGGATTGCGCTGACGTTCCTCGTAGGAGCGCTCGTCTTCCGTCTGGCCAATGAAATCAATCATTTCCTTGCCGACATTGGCTGGGTCACCGAGTTGCTCGGGATCGATCAGGTCATTGAAGTATCGCCAACCGATCGTAATGGTGTGGGTGTCGTCGACCGGAACCATCCAGCGCGTGAAACCGACGCGGCGGAAAAACTTCTCCTCGTCCGCCTGCTCCCAGACTGCGCCGGTTTGGTTGCCGTTCGGCAGCATGCCCTCAACCGTGCGGCACCACACGAGATCGCCCCAGCGTCTGGTCTGGACATTCGACATGCCAATCGGTGTGTCAAAGAACTCCAAGACCTGAACTTCGGCCCACGCCTGTCCGAAATGGACGTTGTCGCCGCGCGAATGCAGGAACACCGTGTGGATTGGGTCCTGATGATTCTCGTAGACCTGCAGCCAATTGCACGGTGCCGAGAGCGAAAACGCGGCGGATTTGGTGTCGGGCAGGTCATAGGTGTCGTACATGGGAAATTCTGGCAATTCGTCCGGCGGGCCCATGTAGGCAAAGATAATTCCGTTATACTCATGGGTCGGGTAGGCGCCATGAACGATGTCGGCCGGAATCTGACTGTTTTCCGGCTCGGCTCCGGCGATGAGGATTGTCCCGTCGTTTCCATAGTGCCAGCCGTGATAACAACAGCTGATACCGTGCTCGCTGATGATGCCGTATTCGAGCGATGCGCCACGATGACTGCAATGGCGATGAAGCAGGCCGAGCTCGCCGGAGCCATCGCGGTACAGCACCAAATCCTCGCCCATGATACGAATTGCGACCGGCAACTCTTTGACTTCACTTGATAAAGATATCGGTTGCCAATACCGCCGTAGATATTCTCCGCACGGTGTCCCCGGACCAACATGGGTGAGCTCGGCATTCTCCTCCGGCAGCTCAGTTTGGAAATATCCAGAGAATCCCCTGTTGGACTTTTTTGTGCCGACAGCCATTTCCAGCCTCCCGTTGTCTTGGACGTACCCGGTTCAACGATTCGTTATGGCTTGGATACGTCTGCCAAGAGTAAAACTAACATAAATCAAATGAGCCGAGAATTGTTGTGTCCAATCGCCCTACACTTTGATCGCCGTGCCTTGAACTTGAAAGAATACAGCTATGCCGCCAAAGATGCCCGCCGTCATACTCCTTGTCGCAATGCTTGCTCTCAGCGCCTCTGCGCAGGCGCAAGACGCGGAGCCACTTTCGGTTTGGCTGCATAAACTAAAGGCCGAAGCGACTGCTGCTGGCATTCGACGGCAGACGCTCGACGCTGCATTGGACGGCGTAAAGCTCATTCCGCGTGTCATCGAACTCGATCGCTCGCAGCCCGAGTTTACGTTGACATTCGAGGAGTATCTATCGCGCGTCGTCCCTGACAGGCGAGTCGAGCGGGCGCAACGGTTATACGCGGACAACCGGCCCGTTCTCGAGGAGATCGGCAGGAAATTCGGCGTCCAGCCGCGCTTCATCGTTGCGTTATGGGGTATCGAATCCGATTTTGGCAGGATTACTGGCGGTTTTTCAGTTGTCCCCGCGCTCGTTACGCTCGCCTACGATGGCCGGCGAAGCGCCTATTTTCGCACCGAATTATTAAACGCGCTGCGGATCATCGATGCCGGGCATATCACCGCGGACCTCATGAAGGGGTCTTGGGCCGGAGCGATGGGGCAAAGTCAGTTCATGCCATCGAGTTTCCTCAACTTCGCGTATGACCACGACGGTGACGGTCGAAAGGATATTTGGACTTCGCTACCGGATGTCTTTGCATCAACAGCGAACTATCTCTCACGATCGGGCTGGCGAGGCGATGAAATTTCTGCGCGCCGTGTTGCCCTGCCCGAGGATTTCGATGATGACCTCGAAGGGCTCAAGACGATCAAGCCGTTGCGTGATTGGCAGGCGCTCGGCGTCCGCCGGCAAGACGGGAGTGATTTGCCGGTCGCCGAGATCAAGGCTTCGCTCCTCAAGCCGGCTGGGTCCGGTGGACCTGCGTTCCTCGTCTATAACAATTACCGAGCGATTCTAAAATGGAACCGGTCACACTATTTTGCGATGGCCGTCGGCCGCCTTGCCGATCGCATAATCGGCATGTAGATTACCAAATACGGTCTATTTCTTGGTTGGGACTACCAGATCATGTGGGTGCAGCCGATCAATCGGGTTCAAAATGCGTTGCTCGCATTTGCCGCATTGCTGCTGCTCGCGGCCTGTGCCGAGACGGAGCTCGTATTTAATGCGGCAAAACAGCTGCGAAACCACACGAAAGCGCCGGCACAGCAGTCGTCGAAGGGCGTCTATAAGGTTGGCGTTCCCTATCAGATCGACGGTGCCTGGTACTATCCAAAGGTCGAATACAACTATCTAGAGACCGGCGTCGCGTCTTGGTACGGCAAGCAATTTCACGGAAAGTCGACGGCAAACGGCGAAATATTCGACATGAACCTGGTCAGTGCGGCGCACCGTACCTTGCCTTTGCCCAGTCTGGTTGAAGTCGTAAATCTGGAAAACGGCCGCGCGATTAGGGTGCGGGTCAACGACCGAGGCCCATTTGCGCGCGGACGAATACTCGATTTGTCGCGCCGCGCTGCGCAACTCCTCGGCTTTGAGAGGCAAGGGACAGCGCCGGTGAAGGTGCGGATCCTTGAGCATGAGAGCCGACGCCTCGCCGGAATCGCCGAAGGCCGCCAGGTCGCACAGCTTGTCGACGACCATCCGGTTCCAAACGCGGCGCCGAGGGTTGCTGTTCAAAGCGCGGAACTTCCGGCGCCCGATGGCACCAAGTCGGTGCCCCCGCCCGTCAAGACCAAGGCAACGACGACGCTGGAGACTATTTCGCTCGAAGTGCCTGTGGTGCCCGAGACAACCGATGTGGATGGCGTGGTGGTGGCGCTAACGCAGGTATCAGGTGACCCCAAGATGTACATTCAGGCGGGTGCGTTTGTCCGATTTGAGAATGCCAACCGGCTCAAAGCCATCCTCTCGTCGATTGGCCGCGTGCATATTACCCAGGTCCGGGTCACGGGCAGGCCGCTATTCCGCGTTCGCCTTGGACCGATTCCTACGGTCGAGGATGCCGATAAGATGCTTGCCGCCGTGGTCAAGGCAGGATATTCCGAATCCCGGTTGGTCATCGACTAGACCGCCCAACTCGCGACATAATCCGGCACAGACTCGGCAAGAGTTGCGAACGCATGAACTGGACGCGCATGACCATCTGCTTTTTCCGCCGCACATGCCCGACATTCAGGAGTGCAGCCTTGATTTGCGGAGTCCTCGCATATTCTTTGACTGCCGCTGTCTCAGCCGAAGCGCAACTGTTCGAAAGTAGCGCCAAACAGGTCCATCTCGCCGATTTCGATACAGGTGTCGTACTCTTGGAAAAGAATGGCGACACAGCCATGGCGCCAGCTTCCATGACCAAGATGATGACGGTTTATCTTCTGTTCGAACGCCTGAAGGAAGGTAGTTTGTCGCTGGAGGACACATTCCGTGTCAGCGAGAAGGCGTGGCGCAAAGGCGGATCGAAAATGTACGTCGATGTCGGCTCGCGCGTTCGCGTCGAGGATTTGCTTCGCGGCATCGTCGTGCAGTCGGGCAACGACGCCTCGATCGTCGTCGCCGAAGGACTGGCCGGCAGCGAGGACGCATTTGCCGCCGAAATGAACCGCGCAGCGCTTGAACTTGGTATGAAGAACACGCGCTTCTTCAATGCCAGCGGGTGGCCGCATCCCGAGCATCAGACGACCGCGCATGATCTCGCCACACTGACAGTTGCGACGCTGCGTGATTTTCCTGAGCTCTACCACTACTATTCTGAAAGAGTGTTTAAATACAATGGAATAGAGCAATTTAATCGAAATCCATTGTTGCGAAAGGATATGGGCGCTGACGGTCTCAAAACAGGACACACGACAGGGTCAGGATACGGCCTCGTCGCGTCTGCTGAGCGCAACAGCCGACGCCTCATTTTGGTGGTCAACGGACTGCCATCAGAGAGCGCACGGTCGTCGGAAGCCGAACGCCTACTCGATCTGGGATTTCGCGAATGGGATAACTACACGCTGTTCAAGGCGGGCGACGTCGTGTCCACGGCAAACGTTTGGCTCGGCAACGTCAGTTCGGTTCCTTTGGTGATCGAACGGGACCTGACGCTTACCCTGAGGCGGCGTGTGCGGCGGGAGATGGTGGTTAAGCTTGTGCACGACAATCCAATTCCGGCACCCGTTACCAAGGGATCCCAGATTGCGCGGCTTATCGTCACCATGCCGCAGTTGCCGCCGCTCGAGATTCCGCTTGTTGCCGGGTCGAGCGTGGGCGGTTTAGGTGTGGTCGGTCGTTTGGCCGCTGCGATGAATTACCTGCTTTGGGGTGGCGAGGCGGACCAGTGACCAGTAATGCGGCCGATCGGCTGTGATGTCCGCATCCGGACCTGGACGATTTATAACGTTTGAGGGCGGTGAAGGGGCCGGCAAGACCACTCAGCTCAAACTGTTGTCGGACTGCCTCCAAAATATCGATATTTCGGTCTTGCAAACGCGAGAACCGGGGGGCTCAGCGGGGGCGGAGGAAATTCGCGCATTGCTGGTTGAGGGCGAACCCAACCGATGGGATGCGGTCTCTGAAGCGTTGCTGCATTTTGCCGCCCGTCGCGACCATGTCGAACAGACAATCAAGCCGGCGCTGGCCCGTGGCGTTTGGGTTTTGTGTGATCGATTCGCAGATTCGACAATGGCCTATCAGGGCCATGGCCATCGATTAGGACGCGAGACGATCGAGGCGATTCAAGATCTTGCGATCGGCGCGTTCAAGCCGGATTTGACATTGATACTCGATCATCCGGTGGATGCAGGATTGCAGCGCGCGGCCAGCCGGACGGATGAAAAAAGCCGATACGAGCGCATGGAATTGGAGTTTCACCAACGCGTTCGTGAAGGTTTCCTTGAGCTGGCGCGGCGGGAGCCGGAACGCTGTGTCGTCATCGATGCGCAGGCTGGCATCGCTGACGTCCAGGAGAGACTTTGGCGCGTTATCATCGACCGCTTCAAAGTCCAGATCGGATGACGGAAGAGACACAAAATCCGTCGCCGCGTAAGAACCCCGACCTTATAGGACAAGGGGCAGCGGAACGGGTTCTGGCCGACGCCTGGACATCCGGGCGACTGCCACACGCTTGGCTGATGACCGGTCCGCGCGGCATTGGCAAGGCAACGCTGGCGCATCGCTTTGCCCGCTATGTATTGTCGGAAGGCGGGCAGGGAACGTCACTGTTCGACGGGGAGCCCGACGGCCTCGCGCTCGATCTGGAGGATCCGGCCTTTCGACGCACGGCCTCAGGCAGCCATCCGGACCTCATGACCATTGAAGCGGGCGACATGAACCCCGATACCGGCCGCACAACTGAGGGGATTGTAGTTGCGCAGGTGAGAAAGGCGGTTGCCTTCATGCGTCTGACTCCGGCGACGGGGGGATGGCGGGTCGCCATTGTCGATGCGGCAGATGCGATGAACAAGAACGCGGCGAACGCGCTACTCAAGAGCCTTGAGGAACCACCGCGGCGGGCGCTCTTTCTTCTGGTGAGTCATGCACCGGGAACTTTGCTCCCGACCATAAGGTCGCGCTGTCAGCGCCTTTCGCTTGCACCGCTTGAAGACAGCGAGGTCTCCTCGTTGCTGCAGCGCTACCGACCTGACTGCTCCGACGCGGATCGCACGCTCATCTTACACCTTGCGGACGGCAGTATCGGCAACGCCCTGGCGATCGCCGATGCGGGCGGCCTCGATCTCTATCGTGAATTTGTCCGCATCCTCGGCACGCTGCCGGATCTTGACGTATCTGCGGTTCACTCTTTGGGCGATCGTATGGCTCGCGGCGCGGCTGCGGAGGACTTTGCAACATTCGCGCATCTCATCGACCGCTGGCTCTCGGCAATGATCCGCAGCGTGTCGACTGGCCAGCCGCTGCACGAATCGGTTGACGGAGAGCGGGCAACCGCGGAGCGTCTTGCACGCGCGGCCAGTCTTGAAGATTGGCTGGCGGTATGGGACAAGGTGAAACATCTTCTGTCCCGCGCGGATAGCGCCAATCTCGAACGTAAGCAGGTCGTGATCGGCGTTTTCCATACCCTAGCCAGTGCAGCGGGATAGACCACCCGATCAGGGAGAGTATCGCCATGGCCGGCAAGCCGCCGTTCTACGTCACCACGGCGATCTCCTATGTCAACGGCGCGCCCCATCTCGGGCACGCCTACGAGGCTATATCGGCTGACGTCATCGCGCGGTTTAAAAGGCTCGACGGACATCGTGTTCACTTTTTAACGGGCACGGACGAGCACGGCCAAAAAGTCGCGAAGACAGCGCAAGAGCACGGCGAGGAACCCGCCAAGTTTTGCGAGCGCATCGCCAACGAGTTCAGGCAGATGACGGAGATGCTGAACATCTCCAACGACGATTTCATTCGCACGACGGAAGCGCGACATGTGCGGGCGTCACAAGCCATTTGGACCCAAATCATGGATGCCGGCGATATCTACCTTGGCCAATATGCTGGCTGGTATGCCATGCGCGACGAGGCGTTTTACGGCGAAGACGAGCTGGAAAAAGGCGAGGATGGGAACCTCGTGGCGCCTTCTGGCGCCGAAGTCGAGTGGGTGGAGGAACCGAGCTATTTTTTCAAACTGTCGGCCTACGGCGACCGATTGCTCGAATTCTATGATGAAAATCCAGACTTCATCCTGCCCCAAACACGGCGCAACGAGGTCGTTAGTTTTGTCCGGCAGGGTCTTAAGGATCTCTCCGTTTCACGCACCAACGTTCGCTGGGGCGTGCCGGTTCCGGGCGATCCGGAGCATGTCATGTATGTCTGGCTGGATGCGTTAACGAACTACATGACAGCCGTCGGCTACCCGTCAACGGACAGCGAGACGTTTAAGACATTTTGGCCGGCCGATCTGCACGTGATCGGTAAGGATATCGTACGCTTCCATGCGATCTACTGGCCGGCGTTTCTGATGTCTGCCGGCATCGCGCCGCCAAAGCGTGTATTCGGCCACGGCTTTCTCAACATCGAAGGCCAGAAGATGTCGAAGTCGTTGGGCAATGTAATTACGCCAAAAGCGATGATCGACGAATTTGGACTCGATCAGATGCGGTATTTCCTAATGCGGGAGGTGCCCTACGGCAACGACGGATCGTTCACCAAAGAGAGTCTGGTCAACCGGATCAACGCGGATCTCGCAAACGACCTGGGTAATCTGGGGCAACGTGTTTTGACGCTTATCCAGCGGAATTGCGGGGCCTGCGTGCCGCAACCTGCTGACCTGAACGATGCGGACACAGCGCTGCAAAAAGCGGCTGAAAACGCGATATCAACTATGCGCGAGGCAATGGACGCTCAGGCGATTCACCGCATGCTCGAAGCGGTCTGGGCTGTCGTCGGCGAGGCAAACCGCTACGTCGATGCGCAGGCACCGTGGGCTCTGCGGAAAAGCGATGAAGCGCGGATGAATACAGTGCTCTATGTGCTGGCCGACGTCATCCGCATCCTCGGACTCTACGTCCAGCCCGTGGTTCCCGAGGCCGCTTCGCGTCTGCTGGACCAACTGGCAGTTCCCGAAGACGAACGTTCGTTCGCGCAAATCGGCGATCGCGTGACGCCAGGAACGGCATTGCCAGAGCCCTCGCCGATTTTCCCGCGCTATGTCGATCTGGAGGAGGGGACGGAGGCAAAGGTCTGATGCCGGATTCGCGAGCGCTTTTGATCGACAGCCACTGTCATCTCGACTATTTGGCGCGCGATCAAGACCTTGACGATGTTGTTGCGCGGGCCCGCACGGCCGGCGTCGGCGGCATGGTCACAATCTGCACAAAAGTCAGCGAATTCGATGGAATTCGGGCCATCGCCGAGCGCTACGACGACATCTGGTGCTCGCTTGGCGTGCACCCGCATGACGTAGACACCGAGCCCGACGTTTCCGCCGAAGATCTTGTCGAACTGGCCAAACACCCGAAGGTCGTCGGCATCGGCGAGAGCGGCCTCGACTACTACTACGAACACAGTTCCCGTGAGGCGCAACGTAAGAGTTTCCGCGCTCATATCGCCGCCGCGCGGACAACCGGATTGCCGCTCATCGTGCACACGCGCGACGCCGACGACGATACGGTCGATATTCTGCAGGAAGAATTTAAGAATGGTGCGTTTCCGGGTCTCATTCACTGCTACAGCGCCTCGCACGAGCTCGCGGAACGATCGTTGGAGATTGGCTTTTACATCTCGCTTTCCGGGATCGTGACCTTCAAGAGCGCCGACAGCTTGCGCGAAACGGTCCGAGGGTTGCCGGTCGACCGTATTCTGGTCGAAACCGACGCGCCGTATCTGGCACCGGTGCCGATGCGGGGCAAAGGCAACGAGCCGGCCTTCGTTGCGCATACCGCCGCAGCGGTCGCCGAGCTGAAGGGCATGAGCGTCGACGATTTGACAGCCGCGACGACCGCCAACTTTTTCCGATTATTCTCGCGCGCCCGGCCGGCGACGGCTGCGAGCTGAGGTCGGCGGCGAGGATCAGTCGCATTCAACGCTGATGAAAGTTGACGCCGCCGATCGACTTTTGGAGTGGGATTGAATAGAACAGGTATAGTAACGGTTTGTGTGGTTTTACGCAGAATTAAAATTAACAAAATATTTTCCATAATATGTATTATGCGACAATAATCATTGCCATCGCGGCTCACGTTTTCGTGCGGATTATGCGCTGGCGCCTGATTCCGGTGCCCCGACATACGCTTTTCAAAGTGTTCCCGTCACTCTTGCGAAGCGCCAAAAGGAGTTACTTCGAGGGTCGAGTTCAATATTTCGATTGCGGCCGACTTTAGGGTTCTCTGCGAACAACCGGACATTCAGGCTGCGGGAACGAACGCTGCGGGAATCGAACTAGGTATAGAGGTCGCGGTCGCGGCGGTAGGCATCGGTGAAGATGCTGAGGAGTTCGCGAGCGTTGGTATCGCGCTCGGCATATTGCATAAGTCCCTTGGCAAGGAAGCTGCAGAAGGCGACTGCCTCCCCCTTGCCGCGCAGGTTGAAGGTCCCGGCAAGTTCGTCCAGATCCTCGTGCACGAGCCGACGTGCCATGACGTTAAGCTGTTGTTTGGTAAAGCGGTTCTTGTTGCGCCAACGGCGTTGGAGTTCTGCGGTCGCCATGCTGTCTCGATTCCTACCGGCGGTAAAGTTTGTCTACTAGCCGACGGTAAAGTTTGTCTACTAGCCGACGGTAAAGGTTGTCTACTAGTAGATAATCGTCGGCGGTAAAGGTTGTCTACTAGTAGATAATCGTCGGCCGTGCATTTCGTGTCAAGGCGATTTGCAATTCCATGCGTCCGGGGTCGAGGCTAGAAAAGGATCGGTCATACCGAACAGCGCCAAATTTTCCGCTATAGTCGACAAAAGCCAGCAAAACACTCGAGCGTGCCCCATGTCGAATAATCTGAAGCGTCCTTTGGACATTATGGCGCGGCTGCGCGATCCAGCAAGTGGTTGTCCCTGGGACATAGAGCAGACTTTCGCGACGATTGCGCCCTACACCATCGAGGAGGCCTATGAGGTCGCCGATGCGATTGAACAGGACGACCTGTCATCGCTACGGGAAGAGTTGGGCGACCTTCTTTTCCAGGTGGTGTTTCATGCGCGGATGGCCGAGGAAGCAGGACACTTCGACTTTGAAGCGGTCGCGGAGACGATCGCCGACAAGATGCTGCGCCGTCACCCGCACGTATTCGGCAATGAATCGGTCGAGTCTCTGGCTGCCCAAACACTTCGCTGGGAAGAGCAAAAGGCGTCCGAGCGGGCGGCCGATGCCGACGCGAAGGGTCGCCGCGCGAGCGCCCTCGACGGCGTGCCAAAAACACTCCCTGCCCTGACCCGGGCGGATAAATTCGGCCGACGCGCCGCACGCGTCGGCTTCGACTGGCCGGATGCTGATGGCGTTCTTTTGAAGATTGACGAAGAACTAAAGGAGTTGCGTGAAGCGATCGACAACGGCGAGCCGCAGCAGGCAGCTGACGAACTGGGCGATCTCTTGTTTGCGGTTACAAATCTGGCGCGGCACTTGGAGACCGATCCGGAAACCTCGCTGCGCGGCACCATTGCTCGGTTCGAGCAGCGGTTTCGCGAAGTAGAGGAAAGCTATGCTCGGGATGGCCGCGACATCAGCGAGGCCTCACTCGACGACATGGAAGCGCGTTGGCAGGCGACAAAGGACCGCGAAGCCGCCGACTGAGCTTACATTTGCATCCGGGATTAGGATTGCGCCCGCTGTTTCAATCGTTTGCCAGCAAATGAATGAGACTCGAGGTGTCCCAGCGGCCGCCGCCGCGGGCTTGAACCTGAGCGTAAAGCTGGTTGATCAGCGCGCCGACCGGCAGGCGGGCGCCGTTGAGCTCGGCTTCCTCGAGGCAGATCGCAAGGTCCTTGCGCATCCAGTCGACGGCAAACCCGAACTCGAACTCGCCCTGGCACATGGTCAGTGCACGGTTTTCCATCTGCCAGGACTGGGCGGCGCCCTTGGAAATCACTTCGATCACGCGTTCAGCGTTTAGGCCGGCCTTGACTGCGAAGTTCATGCCTTCCGACAATCCCTGCAACACGCCGGCGATGCAGATCTGATTGACCATCTTGGTCAATTGCCCGCTGCCGGGCGGACCCATCAGCGTGACCGCGCGCGCGTAACACAACATGATCGGCTGGGCGCGCTCAAAAGGCCCCTTCTCCCCGCCGCACATCACGGTCAGCGTGGCGTTTTCCGCACCCGCCTGCCCGCCTGAAACCGGCGCATCCACAACCTCTACGCTCCGCTCCAAGCCGGTTGCCGCAAGTTCGCGCGCCAACACCGCTGAGACCGTGGTGTTATCTATCAGGATGCTGTCCGGCTTCATGCCGTCGAATGCGCCCTCCCCGCCTAGGACGACGCTGCGAACATCGTCGTCATTGCCGACGCAGGTAAACACGAACTCGGCGCCGTCGGCGGCACCAGCGGGGCTCGTGGCACGGGTTCCGCCATGCTCGTCCACCCATTTCTCTGCCTTGGCCGTCGTCCGGTTGTAAACGGTAACCTCGTGCCCGCCACGTTGCAGATGCCCGGCCATGGGATAGCCCATGACGCCGAGACCTATGAAGGCAATCTTGCTCATGATTTCAAATTCCTCTGCAAATTTGCGATTTCGCGCGCGTGTAGGCGGACCGTCTCATCCTAGCGGCGGCGCCGGACTGCCTCAATTGGCCATCAGATAGTCGTAAATTTTGTACCAGGAATGCTTGCTTGGTGCTGAGAGAAGCCCGTGACTTCGCTCGGCCGCTCGGTAAGGAGAACCGTCCAGCAGCGCTGTGTATCCGCCAACTTCCTGGTGAATCAGGACGCCGGCGGCGTGGTCCCAGGGCCACAGGCGGCGGTACAGCGAAAAATGCCGACTGCCGGTGGCCAGCGACAGGTAGTTATGCGCGGCGCAACGCTGCGTTTCGATCTTCGCAAATCGATGGCTCCGCTCGCGAATTTGCTCGCGCCGCTGAGACTCGAAATAACCAAAGTTCAAGAGACCGGCCATCTGCTCCAACGGCACATTTGGGACGGCGCTGAGCTTTGTGCCGTCGCGCCAGGCCCCCTCGCCATTCACCGCGACCGCGGTCGTATCTTCAATTGGCATGTGGATCCAACCCATGCGGACGATACCCGCCTCCAAATACGCAACGACGGTTCCGAATATTGGCTTGCCGGCAGCGAAATTGGCGGTGCCGTCCACGGGATCGATGATCCACGCCGGCGCCTCGCCAACAAGCCGATCAAGGATCGCGGAGTTGCCGTGCACCGCCTCCTCGCCTACCACTACCGAGCCGGGAGTCAAATCGGTAAGACGCCGTTCGAGTTGCTTCTCGGCGTCGAGATCGGCGATCGTTACCAGGTCGCCAGGCCTTTTTTCCATGACCTCGTGGTCCGCAAGAGCTTGAAATCGCGGCAATATGTCCTGCCTAGCCGTCTCGGTGATGATCTTAGTTACGCGATCTGGATCAGGCAGCATTCGGACTCAACCTGCCGGTGCAGATGCCAGTATCTGGGGGCATGTGAAGCGGCGTCTAGGCGTGGTCTGAGCGGAAACGATTGTCGAATCGCATTTTGTCCGCAGGATCAAGGGCGACGAGAATATGGCTTTGAAATCCCTCGTCGACCCGCTCGAGAACGTGGCCGTGGGCATAAAGCCATGCGACAGCGGCGCCATCGGCCGCGTTGAGCACCAGGTCGAAGGTCTGCTCGTGTTCTGAGAGTTTGAGTTCAAGCGCGTGGCGCAGCGCCTCGCAGCCCGTGCCCTTTAGCGCTGATATCGGCAGGCAGTCTTTGGTCCGCACGCTGCGTTGGATGTGAGCATCCCGCTCCCGTAAATCCAAGTGATCGATCTTGTTCAGCACTTCAATTATTGGCACGCCGTCCCCGACGCCAATTTCGGCGAGTATGCGCAAGACGTCTTCTTTCTGCGCTTCATTGTCGGGGTGGGAAATATCGCGCACATGTACGATCACGTCCGCCTGTTCGACATCTTCGAGCGTGGCCCGGAAGGCGGCGACCAGTTGAGTTGGCAGGTCCGATATGAACCCGACCGTATCGCCCAAGATGGCCTTGCGGCCACTTGGCAGCTCGATCACGCGCAAGGTTGGATCGAGTGTGGCGAAAAGCATGTCTTTGACCGCCACACCGGCATGGGTCAACTGGTTGAATAGCGTCGATTTTCCAGCATTGGTGTAGCCGACGAGTGCAACGACCGGAAAAGGAACGCGCTGTCGTGCGCGCCGGTGAAGGGCGCGTGTTTGCCGGATCGACGCCAAGTCGCGCTCTAGCTTGGTAATTCTAACGCCGATGATCTGCCGGTCGATCTCGATCTGGCGTTCGCCTGGACCGCCGAGAAATCCGTGGCCACCACGCTGCCGCTCCAAATGCGTCCAGCTGCGAACAAGCCTGGAGCGCTGATAGTTGAGTGCCGCCAGCTCGACCTGCAGCCGCCCTTCATATGTTTGCGCGCGGGCGCCAAAAATTTCGAGGATGAGTCCCGTGCGATCGATCACTTTTGCGTTTAGCGCGCGCTCAAGATTGCGTTGCTGCACTGGCGTCAGCGATGTATCGACGATTACCACGTCGAGATGTGCGTCTGCCGCCAGCTCAGCAAAGCGTTCAATTACGCCCTTGGCCAGATATGTCGCCGGTCGAATTTGCTTCAGGCGAACGAGCTCGGCGGTCTCGATGTCGAGACCAATAGCACGCGCTAGGCCGACAGCTTCCTCAAGCTGTGCGGCGGGCTCGCGTAAGCCATCGCCGGCAAGGGTTAAGGCCGGGTGAATGACGGCGGCACGACCGACGGGCGGCGTTCCACCAATCCGAGGGTCAGCGTTGCCGTTATTCCTCTTCACTATCCGCGGGAGGGGGTTCGAACAGCTGAACTGGTTGGGCCGGCATTACTGTAGAAATTGCGTGTTTGTAGACCAGCTGGGAATGAGCGTCGCGGCGCAACAACACACAAAAATTGTCGAACCAAGTAATTATTCCCTGCAATTTCACGCCGTTGACGAGAAATATCGTGACTGGCAGCTTGTTTTTGCGGACATGGTTGAGAAAAACGTCCTGAACGTTTTGGGTTTTTTCCGAAGACATGGTTCTGCCCCGTTTTTCGCTTGTTGGGGTCCGCAGCTACGAACCCATTCTGCCAGACGGTTGTAGTCGAGGAGCTACCTCGCGGACAATATCCGCACACTTTTGTCCTTCGCGCAATCACAACCCATCTATATAGGCTGCTAGCTCGCTGCAACCAGGTGTGTGCCAAGCTGGCGGAAAACGGGAGAATTCATCGAATTCCGGTGGATTCTTACGTATCAGAACCGGGTAACATCCGGCGTTATGCGCGATTTCCATGTCGGCGGGCGAGTCTCCGGCGAACCAAACCGCGATCCCCGGTGAGATATTGCTGCCATCCAGCGCCATGAGGACACCGTCCTTTGCCGGTTTGTCCCGTGCCGCATCGCCGGCGCCGACGGTGCGGGTGAAATACCGGTGCCAACCCAGATGTTCCACCTCGATCCGCAGATAGCGGCCGGTCTTGTTGGAAACCAAACCTAGGTAGATTCCCTTGGCATGAAGGTCCTTCAGCAGCCGTTCCGCCCCCGGCAACGGCGTCAGCCGGTCCAAGTGCTGCTGTTCGAACGCGTCATAGTAGAGCTGCATCGCGCGTTCCCATTCCTCGCCGAACAAGGCGGGAAACGAATCGCGCAGTGATAGGTGAACGCGTTGCTTGGTCTCTTCAAGCGTCCAGGGTTGGCGCTTCATGGCAACGAATGTCTCGCGCAACGCTTGGTAGATCATGGGCCAACTGTCGACGAGCGTATTGTCCCAATCGAGCAACACTGCTGCAGGCAGCTTTGCCGGTGGGGTCATGCCATCGCCCTGAGTCCCGCGACATAGTCTGCGTACCAGGCAAGCAGGCGGCGCGTCAGGGCGCCTGGCGCGCCATCGCCGATGGGCTTTCCGTCAAGCGCGATAACCGGCGTGACGAATGACGTTGCGCTGCTCACGAAGGCCTCGCGTGCGCGGTGCGCCTCGTCCAGCGTGAACGCGCGCTCTTTGAGGACGAGACCCTCCTCTTCGGCGATCTGCAGCAGCGAAAGTCGGGTAATCCCGTTAAGTATGGCGTTGGTCGGTGGCCGCGTCAGCAAGTCACCCTCGGCGTTGACGATCCAGGCATTGCTGGAAGTCCCCTCGGTCACGTAACCGTCTTTATCGACTTGCCACGCTTCGTAGGCGCCGGCCTCGGCTGCTTTTTGCTTACCAAGGCAGTTTGGGAGCAGCGCCACGGTTTTGATGTCGCATCGCGACCAACGCTGATCCGGTATCGAGATCACGTCGACGCCGTCGGTGAACTTACGTTCGGCCGAAAATTCGATGCGTTTCGTCGTCATCACGAACGACGGCTTGGTGTGAGTTGGAAACTTGTGGTCTCGCGGCGCGACACCGCGGGTGATCTGCATGTACAACAAACCGCTCGTAAGCCGATTACGCCGGATGAGTTCGCGCATGATCAGGCGGAGGACCTGGCGCGAAACCGGCCAGTCGATCTCGATTTCCCCCAGTGATCGGTCCAACCTGTCGAGATGGGGCTCTTCGTCGACCAGCCGTCCGGCGACGACGGTGACGACCTCGTACACGCCATCGGCGAACTGATAGCCACGATCCTCGATATGGACGGCCGCCTCATGATGCGGAACATAGCGACCATTTACATAGGCGTTCCGCTTCATCTGAAGTTCTCCTCGCCATGTATGAACGTCTGAGAAACTATTGTAAATACTAGAAAAATTCCAGTCGAACAGAGAATAACTTCTCCACCTTCTTGACGACGTCCGCGGCCGCCAAAATGATGATACGGTCGTCCGGATTTATGACCGTGTCGCCGCTCGGGATGATGACTTCGCCGTTGTGGACCACAGCGCCGACGATGACACCGCGCGGCAACTTGGCTTCCTTGAGCGGTTTGCCGACCAGCGGTGAGGTTTCCAGAGCGTCGGCCTCGATAACTTCGGCAAAACCGTCACCCAGCGAGTGAACGGCTCGGATTCGACCCCTCCGAACATGTTGCAAAATCGTTGAGACGGTGATCGCGCGCGGACTTACGACGACGTCAATGCCGAGTGTCGTAATAAGTGGAGAATAGGTCGTCTTGTTGATCAACGTTACGGCGCGTTCCGCGCCATGCCTCTTGGCCAGAAGCGAGCTGAGGATGTTCGTCTCGTCGTCGTCGGTAACCGCGACAACGGTTTCGGTCATGGAAACGTTCGCTTCAGCGAGGATTTCGGGATCCAAGCCATCGCCTTGGATGATCGAAATGCCCGGCAAGGATTCGGCTGCCGTCCGTGCCCGCTCCGGATCCAGCTCGATGATCTTCACTGAGACGTCGTCCTTGCTCTCCTCGATCAGGTGCGCAAGGCTGAGGCCAATATTGCCGCCGCCCATGATGATGATGCGCCGCGCTTCCTGCTCTTCATGCCCAAAGGCCGCCATCGCACGCGGTACGTGTTCGGTGTCGGCGACGAAGTAGACGGAATCGCCCGGCAACATATGATCCTGTGGGGTTGGCACACTGGCGCTGTCATCGCGGACAATACCGACGACAATGATATTGAGGTCGGGAAACAGCGATGTGAGCTGTCGCAGCGGTGTGTGCACAACGGGGCAACTATCTGTGCATCTGACACCTATCAGGCGCACTTTGTCGTCGGCGAGCGGAATCATGTCGAATGCGCCCGGCACGGTTAGCCGCCGGCCGATAGCATTGGCAACTTCGATTTCAGGAGAAATGATGACATCGATCGGCATGTGATCGCGGGTGAACAGATCGGCCCAAAGAGGATTGAGGTAACTTTGGTGCCTAATTCGCGCAATTTTTGTCGGTACGTTGAACAACGAGTGCGCGATCTGACATGCCACCATGTTCACCTCATCAGCGAGAGTGACGGCAATCAGCATGTCTGCTTCGGCAACGCCCACCCGCTCAAGCACCTCAGGATGCGAAGCATGGCCAACGACCGCCTGCACATCGAGCGATTCATTGAGGCGACTGATCAGTTCGGGCGACTGATCTAGAACGGTCACATCATTGTGCTCGCTGGCAAGGTAACGTGCGATGCTTGTGCCAACCTGGCCGGCGCCGCATATGACGACTTTCATGGCAATTGCTCTCGGATGGCCCCGGAATTTACGGCGTCTCGCAGATCACGAACGCAAGATACAGATCTCTAATTTAAGCACTAATCTTCTGCGGCCTCACGGCGTTCTGCACGCCCAACATTTTAAGCTTTCGATGTAACGCCGCGCGGTCCATGCCGACGAACTCGGCGGTCCGGCTGATGTTGCCGCCAAATCTGGTAACGTGAAACAGCAGATATTCGGTCTCGAACGCTTCGCGCGCCTCGCGCAGGGGTCTGCTCATAATCTCGGGTGCGCGATCCCAGCGCATGACCTCGGATTTTTCCTGGCCGGTGGCCTGCAGAACGATTTCAGCAGTAATTGGCGTATCCAGGCCGCCTGGAGCCAACAGGAGCAGACGCTCCACGACATTGACAAGCTCCCAGACATTCCCCGGCCAATCGTAGGCTTGAAGCGAGGCCATCGCATCTTCGTTTATGATACGTGCGGCGCGCCCCTTCGCAGCAGCGGAACGCGTCATGAAATACTGCGTGAGCAAGGGTATGTCTTCGCGACGTGCACTCAGTGGGGGAACTTCGATCGGTACGACATTCAAGCGATAGTACAAGTCGTCGCGAAACTGTTCCTCAGCCATCATTGCCTGCAGATCGCGATGGGTCGTTGCGACCACACGAACATCAACTTCGATCCATTGACTGCCGCCAACCCGCTGAAATTGCTGGCTGTGAAGCATGCGGACGATCTTGCCCTGGGTTTCCAAAGACATGTCGGCGATCTCGTCGAGCAGCAAAGTGCCCCCGTGGGCCTGCTCGAGCAGGCCAACGACATGGGATGAGTCCTCGCTCTTTTCGCCGCCGAATAATGCCGTCTCAAGGGTGTCTGCCTGGAGAGTCGCGCAGTTCATAACCACGAACGGTCCCTCGCGCCGCGCAGAACGGTCGTGTAAGAGCCGCGCAACCACACTCTTACCGGCGCCCGGTGGCCCGGTTACGAGGACACGGCTGTCTGTGGCGGCGACCCGCTCAATCGATTGGCGCACGTGCGTCAATACCGCCGATTCGCCAACCAGTTTGCTAACCGCGCCGCCCGCCTGTTGTTGAAGATCTCTATTTTCTCTACGCAGCCGTGCTTCTTCGATCGCGCGTTCGACGGTTAGGATAAGTTCGTCACTCTTGAAGGGCTTAGAGATGAAGTCATAGGCGCCCATCTTAGTCGCGCTGACGGCCATATCGAACGTCGCGTGACCACTAATGACGACAACTTGTAAATTTGTGTGGTCGCGGCGGATCACCTCGAGCATTTGCAAGCCGTCAAGCTCGCTGTTATTCAGCCAGACATCAAGGATAAGCAGGCTCGGCCGCCGCGCAGTAATTTCGTCGAAGCCGTCGGTGCTGTTTGCCGCTTCACGCGTTTGATACCCCTCATCAGCGAGGATACCGGCAATCTGAGTGCGGATATCGTCTTCGTCGTCAATTATGAGAATGTCATGTGCCATGGTTTGTTTATTCCGTCGGCTCCAACGCTGCGATCGCCGGTTCGTCGCTGGAGATTATTGCATCATTTGGCAGTTCAAGGCGCATTAGTGCGCCTCCGCCCGGCGCGTCGCCAAGCGTCAGCAGCCCCTGATGATCCTCCATGATTTTCCGGACAATTGCCAGTCCGAGCCCAGTCCCCTTATGACGCAAGGTTACATACGGTTCGGTCAGTTGGTCCCGATTTTCGACCGGTAGCCCCTTACCATTATCCTCGACTTCGACAATCGTGCTGTCGTCCGCCGTCGCATCATAGAGCCGAAGGGTGATACACCCCGGCGGTACCTCGCCTTCACGACCGTCGATGGCGTCTACGGCGTTCTGCAGTAGGTTTGTCAATGCCTGGCTCAGCATCTGAGCGTCACATGGGACTTGCAGCGGCTGATCGGGCAGTTCCAGTTCGTAGGTGATATGGCGGTGTGTGTTGCGCTGCAAAAACACCGCTTGCCGGCACAAATCCGTCAAATTTTCTTCGCGAATAACGGGCGCGGGCATCCGTGCAAAATGTGAAAATTCATCGACCATACGGCCGATATCGCCGACTTGGCGCACAATCGTGTCGGTGCACGTAATGAAGGTTTCCGGATCGCTGGTTATTTCTTTGAGATACTTGCGTTTGAGCCGTTCCGCGGAGAGCTGTATCGGTGTGAGCGGGTTCTTGATTTCATGCGCGATGCGGCGGGCAACGTCGGCCCACGTCGCTTTGCGCTGGGCGGAAAGCAGCTCGGAAATGTCGTCGAAGGTGATGACAAATCCGTCAATTTGGTCGCCGTTTTGCTCAACACCGACACGAACCAGCAGCGTCCTGTTTTCATTGTCCCTTTGCACGCTGATTTGGCTCTCGACGGCACGATTTGATCGCCGTGATCGAGCTTCTACGACCATCTCTTCCAACTCCGGGACAATATCCGCGAGCGGTTGCCCGGCGAACTCGTCCAGTTCGATGCCCAAAAGCACCGAAGCGGATCGGTTCGAAAGATGGATACGGCCGCTCTCATCGAGGCCGATGACGCCAGCGGATACGCCGGCCAGCACCGTTTCGGTGAAGCGGCGGCGCTCTTCGAGCTGCTCGTTGGCGTTGATGAGTTCATCGCGTTGGGATGACAGTTGGCTCGTCATACGATTGAACGCCCGCATCAGCATTCCAAGTTCGTCGGACGCGTCTTGCTCTGGAACGCGTGCAGATAGATCGCCGGTCCGCACCTTCTCGGCAGCGCCTATCAGCACGCTGATCGGACGCGACAACTGGGTCGCAAAGTTCAATCCGGTCCAAACGGCGGCGAGTAATAATAACAGTGCGACAAGGAGGAAGATTAGCGCGAACGAAACCTGCAAGTCGGCCCGTTCGATCTCGAGACGCTCGAATTGCGTGACGGCCCCCTGCGTCCGCTCCATGTGACCAAGAACTTTGGGATCCACAAAGCGGCCGACGAACAAATAGGAATCGATGAAACCATCCAACCTCACGAGCGCCCTTACCCGGTCCTCGTTTTCGCTCGTCAGCAGAGCGACTTCGCCGGCCCGCGCGGTCACCAAAGCGGAATCAGGAACCGGCTCGAACTCAAGAACGAAGGTTAGTCCGGAGCGCGCGAGAATCTGTCCGTTGCCCGTAAAAACAATTGCTTCCGTTAGCCCTCTGAGCTGTGACTGCAAGTTGACCAATTGATTGAATCGCGCAGGACTATTACCGAGGGTCGGCGCTTCGCGGCTGAGATCGCGTGCCATCCGCAATACATCGGCGCGGATGTTTTGTTTATGCTCCTGCAAATACGCGTCAGCGACCGCGAGCGAGGCATTCAAGGCCGTGCGTACACGCTCGCTGAACCAGGACTCGATGCCGAAATTGAAGAACAGAGCGGAAAATATGGCAACAATGATCGCTGGCGTAACGGAGACCAAACCAAACAGCACGACCAAACGCACGTGCAAACGTGACCCAGCCGAGCCTTTTCTTCGTTCTGACCAAATGCTGACTATTCGCCGGACAATGAATATGGCCAGCAACAGCAGCAAGGCCAAATCAAGATTTAGGAGAACGAGAACGGTGTCTGGGTCTGAACCCAACGCCGTAATATCAGTTAGTACGGCGTAGGTGCCAATACCGGCCGCAATCGCCGCGACGGCCAGAGCAATGCCCAGAATCCGGCCTAAACGAACGCGTTGAGCCCACCCTGCTAGGCTCGTGTTTAGGCGACGCCAAACCGACTGTCGCGCTGGCGATGCACCGGACATCGTCCCTCCGGACGAGTCAGCCGTCATTTTATGCCCCGCCTCACTGGTATTTTCAGCTGCTGAATCTTCTTGCGTAATGTGTTGCGGTTGACGCCAAGAAGGCGCGCGGCCCGCACCTGGTTGCCGCCTGTCGCAGCTAGCGACAGTTCGATCAGTGGTCTCTCTACTTCACGAAGAATACGGTCATAAAGTCCTTCAGCCGGCAAACCGTCGTCATGGGCGTTGAAATATATCTGCAGATGGTACTCAACAGCGGCGCCTAAACTCAGACTGTCTGTTTGAGACTTCATGTCTTTGGCCTCTTGGCCAAGCGCCTTTTCGGCATGTCCATCTGCCAAACCAATGTTCCTTATTCATAGTCACGCCAAATATGCGCCGACCCTGCTCCCAAGCCTGGTTTAAACATCGCGTCCGGCACTTGCATATTAGCAACACTATGCGACCGCTCAGCGCGGCGTTGCAATAGGTTTGGCAGGTTTGGCAGCACCAATCGGATCAGATCCTAATTGCGGCCGTGTGACCTAAACGAGCAGAACGTCCGTCACGAACTTCACCCCAGGATAGCCTAATGTGACGAGCAGATAGGCCAGTAGCGCCAGACGGGCCGCCTTTCGGCCGCGCAGGCCGGTTCGGAAGTGGACCAACAACATCCCGGAGATGGTCAGAAATGCAGCAATCGTCAATAGAACCTTGTGATCGAATACCAGAAGGTCGCCAGTTGTGAAATATTGTGTCGCCATTCCGCTCAATAATCCAAGCGTCAAGATAGACTGAGCGGCAATCATCAAACGAACTTGGAGGGTTTCGGCGTCCGCGACCGACGGCAACAATCGATTGAATTTGGTCGGACGTTTCGACTTCAGCGAACGCTCCTGCAAGAATACCGCAAGTCCTGCAACGGCGGCGACGGTAAGGATGGCATAGGTGATGACCGACGCGGCAATATGCAGGCCAATCCAACCTGCCGGGGCTGCGGTGATCAACGGCCGCTCCGGCGCCTGGCTCCACATCGTCGCGAGCACACCCAGCCCGAGAAGATAAGGCAGCAACAGTGGCGCCAGCCGCCAGCTTGCCCGCGTCATTGCGGTAAGTGCGGCGTATACGCAGAGGCTGAGTGCAACCGTCAGCCATAGCGCCAGCGAAAATCCGGTCCGCCAAGTTCCGCCAAATTGTAGCCAAACTGCGGTGATCGATCCTGCCGCAGCTACGGCGACGACCGACCATAGAATTGCGTCTGGGCGAGCTTTGCCGCTGAGCGAATAGAGTGTCGCCGGCACAAGTGCCAGCAATGCAGAGAGGTTTACGATTAACGGGTTAACCATGGCCTTCTAGGTGTGTCGAGTCGGCGCTCGCCGATCAGAGTCTCGGTCTGAGTTTAGCCAACGGCGATTTATCCAGTATTCTTAGCCGCTGACGCGACGAGAGCCGCAGCCGTCGCCTCCTCGGTGACGACAACCTTTGCCTTCGTTAAGGCGAGTGCGGCCCGCATTATGGGAACCTTCTCTACGCCTCCGGAGGCGAGGATGACCTTTGGGATGTTCTGCAGAGTCGTGGGATCGCAGGCCATTACCCGTCGGTTTAGTGGGTGATCGACAAGCGAGCCGTCCGGCATGAGAAAATGGCATAGCACATCGCCAACGGCGCCAGCGTTGCGCAACGAAATCAGATCCTCTTGGCCAACGAGTCCATAGTCGAAAATTGTCGCTGTATCAGCCATGTCGCCGACGCTGACGACAGCCATGTCAAGTCTGCTGGCACGTTCGAAAACCTCTTGCAGCCCTCTTTGCTCAAGCAATGAAGCGCGGGTTGCCTCATCACTGGTGAAGGCCGGAGCGGCTACATAGTAGCATTCCGCACCAAGCAGGTCGGCAAAGCGCCAGGCGAACTCTGACGGACTAACCGCTGTGGCATGCGTCAGGCCGCCGAGCAGCGAGACGACCGTTACGTCTTTCAATGGCCGGGTCTCGATCGAGCGAAGGCTGCTTTGCAGGGTGCGTCCCCAGCCAACGCCGACGGTCATCCCATTCTTGAGATTTGCCGATAGATAGTGTCCGGTGGCATTGCCGATAATCGCATCAAGGCTGTCTGAGTTCTGTGGCGTGGGTACGACAATGGCCTGGTCGAGAGCGAACGTACGTTCCAACTTCTGTTCGAGCTCAACACACCCGGCCAGCTTAGAATTTATGTGGATCTGGACGATGCCTTCGTCACGACATTGCGCAAGTATACGAACAACTTTGAGCCGGGTGAGATCGAGCTTTTTCGCCACCTGTTCCTGTGTCAGTCCCTCGACATAGTAAAGCCAAGCGACACGGGTCCGCTGCTGCGATGTATGATCATCGAGTCCGGACAGGCGGACGTCGCGTCCGTTGGGTTTTTCGAGTCTCACAGCGGTTTCGTCAAGCGAAAGGTGTATCCACGAAGAGTTCCCGGTCTCGCATCCGAGAGGCATCCGTTAATGACGATACACCGCGCTCCGCGTATCTCGAAACGCAAATTTGTCAGGTTTGTTGTTAGAGGGCGATGGTTGCCACCGCCTGCGCTGCGACCCCTTCGCCGCGGCCGGCAAATCCTAGTCCCTCGGTTGTCGTGGCCTTGACGCTAACTTGCGTCGAGTCGATGCCGATTATCTCGGCGACTCGGCGCTGCATTTCATGACGGTGCGGCGATATCTTTGGCCGTTCGCAAATCAACGTCACGTCCAGGTGCCGGACCGAGCCGCCGCGTTCGTTCAGCAAGCTCGCCGCGTGCTGCAGGAAAATCGCTGAGTCCTTGCCTTCCCACCGAGGATCGGTCGGTGGGAAATGCTCTCCAATATCGCCTTCCCCGAGCGCACCCAAGATCGCATCGGTAAGCGCATGCAGACCGGCATCCGCATCGGAATGACCGACAAGGCCGCGGTCGTGCGGGATGACCACGCCGCAAAGCGTTATAGAGTCGCCAGGCCCGAAGCGATGCACGTCAAAGCCATTCCCAACGCGCACTTCGCTGCCCGCAAGCAGACGTTCGGCATGGCGAAAATCCTGTTCGGTCGTAATCTTGAAGTTATCCTCGTCGCCAAGAACCAGCTTTACGGTCATGCCGGCGGCTTCGGCGACCGCGGCGTCGTCGGTATATAAGCGGTTCGAGGGTATCTGATGGGCAGTTAGAATCGACGAGTAATCGAACCCTTGCGGTGTTTGCGCGCGCCACAGAGCCGAGCGATCTATGGTTTCCGAGACCGATGCATCGCCGTCTTCGCGTTTGATGGTATCGCGGACCGGCAGCGCCGCGATTGCCGACGTCGAATGTTCTAGCGAGGCAAGGACACGGTCTATGGTCGCTGCATCGACCAAAGGCCTTGAGGCGTCGTGAATAAGGACGCGGCCCGGTGGATTGGCGGTGAGACTCTCGAGTCCCTTTTGTGAGGACTCATGGCGTGTGGCGCCGCCGAAAGCGACCGGCATGAGCTCGAGGCCGACGGTTGCTTCGTTATAAAGTGCCATGTCATCCGGATGAATGATCGCCCGGACACCGGAGATCCGCGGATGGCGAACAAAGGCCTGCAGCGATCGCAAGAGCATCGGCAAACCAGCAAGTCGTCGATACTGCTTCGGAATATCCCCACCCAGCCGTTCACCGCGGCCGGCGGCCACTACCAACGCCACCGTCTCAATCATACTTTTCCTCGGGTGTTGGAATAAACGCGTGGGAGTTGAAGCCGGAGCGGCACGTGCCTGTCAACAGGTTCCTTTAATTGTTGCCGCCCTAACGTGTCTTTTTTGCTGCCCGCACCTCAGCTTGCAGCGAGAGTCGTCGCCATGAGCCACCAACCGCGGTCTGCCAAAGTTTCGGCGGCCCTTTCAGTTGCCGCGTGATCATCAAACAGTCCAAAACAGGTCGCGCCGCTGCCGCTCATTCGCGCGAGGCGGCAACCTGGCGTCGTTTCGAGTGCGGCAAGAACGTCGCCGGTTGCCGGACAGAGCCGCATCACCTCTGCCGTCAGATCGTTTCGCCGTTGTGCAAGTAAATCGGCCAAACCTGCAACATCTCTCGGCTGCGTCACGAAGCGCCCGGCGCTAGAAAATGATCTGGAGAATGCGCTAAACACGTCCACGGTTGCCACAGTTTCGTTCGGGTTGACCAATAAGATGCCCGCCGCAGGCAAAGGTGGACCCAGGTCGATCTGTTCGCCGACGCCTGAGATGTAAGACGCCTTCGCCGCGAGGCAAGCCGGAACATCAGCGCCAAGCGAGATCGCAATCTTTGCCAGGTCTACACGCTCGACGTCGATCTTCCACAGTCGAATGAGCGCCTTCAGAACGGCGGCAGCGTCTGCCGATCCGCCGCCGAGCCCGGCTGCAACTGGTATCCGCTTGGTGAGTATGATTTTGGCCGCAGCGGATAGTCCTGCGGCGTCGGCGAGTTCTTGGGCCGCGCGCAATACCAGGTTGTCCTCCGTTTGAGCATTGAGAGCGGAGGCAAATGGTCCGTCGAGTTGAAGCAAAAGCTTCTCGGAATGGCAGACACTGAGCGTGTCGCCGAACGGGGTGAAGGCAATCAGCGTATCAAGCAGATGGTAGCCATCGCTGCGCCGTCCGATAACATGAAGGTACAGATTGAGTTTGGCGGGCGCTTCGAAGGTAATTACCGGTGTATCTAGGAGATCATCCATCGTATTCGTGCGGGAGGTTATTCTGAGCTGCGGCGCTATCTTGCGCCCGCGCCTTCGACCGGCACCGGCTATACCAGCTTCGCGGTCGTTGGCATAGATTTGAGCATCGTGTTATCGCAGGCGGCGCAAATGGAACTTTCGCATGGCCCATGAACACTCGGTCTGGCGCCCGGCAAACGCGATTGCGACCTGGTTTGGTGTCGGCCTCCTTCCGAAGGCGCCTGGAACCTGGGGGTCGCTCGCCGCCCTGCCCTTTGCCTGGCTGATAGCGGTTTACGCCGGTCAACTTTGGTTGCTGGCCGCCGCGGCCGTCTTGTTTGCCACAGGAACGGCCGCCTCGCAGGCGTATGGGCGCGCCAAGGGCGTTGCGGATTCACCTGAGATCGTTGTCGACGAGGTTGCTGGTCAGTGGCTGACTCTGACGGTCGTACCGCCGGATGTCCTTCTCTATGCCGTCGGCTTCGTTCTATTTCGCATCGCTGATATCGTCAAACCGTGGCCAGCGAGTCTGGTCGACCGCAATATGAAGAATGGTATTGGCGTGATGTTGGACGATGTCGTGGCTGCCATTTATGCTTCGGTATTTCTCCTGGCCGGACTCTTTGTTTTCGGAAAATAGTCGATGTTTTCAAATAGGTTAGTCGACAAAGCGCAGAAGTTGCTGCAACACTGTCGCGCAGCCAAACACTTGGTCGTCACCGCGGAATCCTGCACCGGCGGACTGATCGCCGGCTGTCTGACGGAGGTCGCCGGCTCGTCGGACGTTGTTGAACGCGGGTTCGTCTGTTATTCCAATGCCGCGAAAACGGAGCAGCTCGGGGTGAACGCTGCACTGATCGAGAGGTGCGGCGCCGTCAGCCCCGAAGTTGCCGGCGCCATGGCGGAAGGCGCGCTTAACAATTCGCCGGCGACACTTGCGGTGTCTGTGACCGGAATTGCCGGCCCCGGCGGCGGCACGCCCGATAAGCCGGTTGGATTGGTTTATCTTGGCACGGCCCTGAGAACGGGGACGGTTTCGGTCGATCGGTACGTTTTTGACGGCGATCGCCAGGCCGTGCGCGAGGCGACTGTTGAAATGGCGCTCGATCTCATGCTTCAGCGTTTTCAGATTTAGCAAACAACGCCACGAGGTCGCTCATCGGGTGGCCCCTACGTTTGGCGAAGGCGATGAGACGTTCGTCCCAATTGTCAAACACATCGAAAAATTGCTTTGGATGATCGAGCGGCTGCCATGGCAAATTACGTAGTCGCTGGAACGCTTCATTTTGTTCCGCTGTCGTCGTGTCTTCAAGGACTTCATCGAGAAAATAAAGCCGGTAACGGTGCAGCGCAAAGGCCGCAAGCATGATGCCCGCGACTTCG
The DNA here is from genome assembly GCA_963664465.2 of Alphaproteobacteria bacterium. Lineage (GTDB taxonomy): Bacteria > Pseudomonadota > Alphaproteobacteria > UBA8366 > CAVOAK01 > CAVOAK01. The sequence continues at coordinate 242,120 of CAXXSU010000015.1, forward strand.
GCTGCGCGACTCACATTACCAACGTTGAAGTTGACCTGATCGAACAGAACGGATCGGTTTTCGCCTTCAATCAACAGGCAGATTCGATGACGGTCCTCCCCGCTGGCTACGGTCCGGGCCCATCGGGCGAAGAACAACACCTTCTCGATTTTCGTCAAAGACTCCCGGCGCAATAGTTCGAGCACGCGTTGGCTGGCGAAATAGGTGTCGAAAGCATTCGGACGGGCGAGCCGGATCAATTCAACGGACTCGGACCGGTCATCGTCGGCAAAGCTTAATCCGGCAGCGGTGAGAGCTCGCTCGATTGCTTCGAGCGTGCTAGTGCGCGGATCTCCGACGCCACGTTCGATGTTGTTGAGGGTCGCCAGCGAGATCCCGGCAGATTTGGCCAACTCGCGCTGCTTGACATTGATCATGGCGCGTGCGGCCCGCATCTGCGACGGCGTGATCACAGCGCAAATTCGCCATTTTCGCCATTGGGGATCAAAACTGACACTTCGAGAGAGTCCATAAACTAGGGCTGAGACCTAATATACTAGGCACTGGTCCCCTTGTCACCCGCTCGACTACAACATGCTGTGGGCAACATAAAAAACTCCGCTATTACTAGTTCACGGTGCCTTCGACACTGGCACTGTGGGGGCCATGATCTACGAATGTAGTTTTTTCTTCGTTGCCGGAGGCCCTTCCCTTCCTGTTTGGTCACTGGGCGACGGTTTGATCGCATGGATTTCTCGGGCGCGCGCCTCGAACGCTGCAACCATGCGCTGAACCGCCTTGTGGAAAAGCATATCCATCAATTTAGACAGAATTAGGGAGCGAAATTCGAAGTCGACGAAGAAGTCAACGTGGCAGCAGCCCTCCTGCCGTTCGCTAAACTTCCAATGGTTGTTCAGATACTTGAATGGACCATCTTCATATGTCACGTCAATTTTTAATCCGGGTTGATCGAACGTAACGCGGCTTGTGAAACGCTCGCGCAGGCCGCGAAATCCAATCACCATGTCCGCGGTGACCTTGGTCTCTACCCGCTCGCGTATGCGTGCTGCCAGGCACCACGGCAGGAACTCCGGATAGCTTTCGATATCGGCGACAACGTCGTAGAGCAGCGTCGGCGGAAAGGGCAGATTACGCTGCTCGCTGTGACGTGGCATCCGTTGGTAATATGCGATCAGTGTCGCGGTGCGGACGAATTGGCTTGTAGCATAGATTCGCGCGCTTGCTTGAGCCGGGCAAAGTCCTCGCCGGCGTGGTAGGACGAGCGGGTCAGCGGTGAACTCGACACCATGAGAAACCCCTTGCTGCGAGCCAATGCGGCATAGCTGTCAAATTCATCCGGCGTCACGAACTGCTCTATCTTTGCGTGTTTTGGAGTCGGTTGCAGATATTGTCCAATCGTGAGGAAATCGACATCGGCGGCTCGTAGATCGTCCATCACCTGCCCGATTTCCTCGCGTGTTTCACCGAGTCCCACCATGATGCCCGATTTGGTAAATGCGCCAGGGTCGACGCATTTGACCCGATCGAGCAGTTGCAGGCTTGAAAAGTAACGCGCGCCGGGCCGGATCGACGGATAAAGTCGGGGCACCGTTTCGAGATTGTGGTTGAAGACGTCGGGACGTGCCGAGGCGACTGTTTCGACAGCGCCTTCCTTGCGCAAAAAATCCGGCGTGAGAATCTCTATTGTCGTGGTGGGCGCCGTTTCTCGCAGGCTTTCAATGACCTTAACGAAATGGCTGGCACCGCCGTCGCGTAAGTCGTCACGGTCGACCGAAGTAACGACGACATGGTCCAAGTGCAATTTGGCGACGGCAATTGCGACGTTCATTGGCTCCAACACGTCCAGCGGTTGGGGTTTGCCGGTGGCAACGTTGCAAAAGGCGCAGGCGCGCGTGCAAATGTCCCCCATGATCATCATCGTGGCGTGCCGCTTGGCCCAACACTCGCCGATGTTGGGGCAGGCAGCTTCCTCACAAACCGTGTGCAGATTATGTTCTCGAATGATTCGGCGTGTCTCGTTGTATTCCGCAGACACGGGTGCCCGAACCCTGAGCCATGGCGGCTTGCGCTGGATCGGGTTGTCCGACCGGTTGCGTTTCTCCGGGTGGCGCAATGCCTTGTGTGTGGGCGCATTCATGGTGTCTTGATTTCGCATGTCTAGCCGGCCAGCCCGCCGCTAATAATGTATCGTGCGACCATACGCATTTAGGACGGATTCGTGCATCGTTTCGGAGATCGTGGGATGCGCGAATACCGTTTGCAGGAGTTCACTCTCGGTCGTTTCCAAAGTCTTGGCAATGCCATAACCCTGAATCATTTCAGTCACCTCGGCGCCGATCATATGCGCGCCGAGAAGTTCGCCAGTATCTGCATCGAACACCGTCTTTACCATTCCCTCGGTGTCGCCCATTGCGACGGCTTTGCCGTTGCCGGCAAACGGAAAGCGCCCCACTTTCACTTTGTGACCGGCGTCTTTCGCGGCCTGCTCCGTCAACCCGACGCTCGCGACCTGCGGATGACAGTACGTGCAGCCGGGAATATTCGAGATGTCGAGCGGGCGAACATCGTTTACGCCAGCGATCTTTTCGATACAGATCACACCTTCATGGCTGGCCTTGTGCGCTAGCCACGGCGGCCCTACCACGTCGCCGATGGCATAGACACCGGTCTCTCCGGTCTCGCACCACTCGTTAATGACGATGTGCCCGCGGTCGACTGCGACCTTCGTCCCCTCAAGGCCGATGTCCTCGACATTGCCGACAATGCCGACTGCCATGATGACGCGCTCGACCGTGAGATCGGTCGTCTTGCCGGCCGCCTCAATGGTTGCAGTGACCCCCTTCGGGCCACTCTTCAGCGTCTTTACCTGCGCTGAGGTCATGAGTGTCATGCCTTGTTTTTCGAAAGCTTTGGCGGCGAATAGCGAGATTTCCTCATCCTCTACCGGAAGTACACGATCCAGCACCTCGACGACCGTTACCTCGCTGCCGAGATTTCGATAGAAGCTGGCGAACTCGACACCGATAGCGCCGGAACCGACGACCAGAAGCGATGCGGGCAGGCTTTCGGGAACCATGGCTTCCATGTAGGTCCAAACACGCTTGCCGTCCGCCTCGAGGCCGGGCAGTTCCCGCGCCCGCGCTCCGGTTGCCAGGATGACGTGCTTGGCTTCGAGATCTGCGACGAGCTTTCCGTCTTTTTCGACGGCGACCTTGCCCGCGCCGCCAAGCCGGCCCCAGCCGTCAAAAACCTCGACTTTGTTTTTCTTGAGCAGGTGCTGGACACCACCAGAAAGTTGATTGGCGACGCTACGGCTTCGCTGCACGACTTTGGTGATGTCAAAAGTGATGTTTTCGGCGCTGAAACCGAAAGAGTCGAGGTTGTGTAGGAGATTATTGATTTCCGAACAACGCAACAGCGCCTTGGTCGGAATACATCCCCAGTTAAGGCAGATGCCGCCAAGATGTTTGGCTTCTACGACTGTGGTTTTTAGCCCCAGCTGCGCTGCCCTGATGGCCGCGACATAGCCGCCCGGACCGCCGCCAACGATGACGACATCGAATTTGTTTTCAGACATCCACCGTGCGCCTCATAGCATCAGGGACAAGGGTGATTCGATCAGCGATTTGAGCGCGGCCAGATACTCCGCTCCGACGGCGCCATCGACCACCCGGTGATCGACCGAAAGCGTACAGGTCATCACCGTGGCGACGCCTAGCGCGCCGTCCGTGACGACCGGACGCTGCGATCCCGCGCCGACGGCCAGGATGCAAGCTTGCGGCGGATTGATCACTGCCGCGAACTCGCGAATTCCGTACATCCCAAGGTTCGAAACGCTGAACGTGCCGCCGGTATATTCCTCGGGCGCCAATTTCCCCTCTCGGGCCCGGCCGACCAGGTCCTTCATTTCGTTGGAGATGGCGCGCAAACCCTTGGCTTCCGCCCCGCGGATGATGGGCGTGATAAGCCCTCCAGGCACGGCGACGGCAACGGCGATATCGGCGGAATTGAAAAATTTAGCCCCCTCTTCACTCCACGCAGCATTGGCGGCTGGGACTTCGATCAGCGCCTGCGCGCACATCTTGATCACCATGTCGTTGACGGAGATCTTGTATTCGTCGGAGCGGCCGTTGAGCTCACGGCGAATTTCGAGCAACTGATCGATTTGGCAATCGATGGTCAGATAGAAATGCGGAATTGTCTGTTTCGATTGCGTTAGTCGCCTGGCGATCGCGCGGCGCATCGCTGTATGCGGGATGAGCTCGAATTCGGCCTCACCCGGGGTCGAAGGCTGTGCGGTCGGTGTCGTCGCAGGAAGGGCGGCAGCCGCTTCGACGTCCGCCTTGACGATACGTCCACGCGGTCCGCTGCCGCGCAAGCTGCCAAGATCGAGCCCGGCATTCGCCGCCAGTCGCCGTGCCAAGGGGCTGGCAAATATTCGTGTGCCGTCACGTTGCGGCGCTACTTTGGCCGGCTCGGTAGCTGCGGCTGGAGCGGTCTTTGCCGCGGTCGGTGCCGGTGTTTCGGCGTTCGGCGCGGGAGCGTTCGCCGCATCGGCGACGGCGCTCTCAAGGGCCGATGCATCCTCGCCGTCTTCGAGTAACACTGCGAGGATCTGGTTGACCTTAACCTCGTCGGTGCCTTCGGCAACGAGGATCCGGCCAACGCGTCCTCCGTCGACGGCCTCAACCTCCATCGTTGCCTTGTCGGTTTCAATTTCCGCGATAACGTCGCCGGGTGCCACTTCGTCGCCTTCAGCCTTGTGCCATTTGGCGAGCGTGCCTTCGGTCATGGTCGGCGAAAGCGCCGGCATTAGGATCTCGATCGTCATCGATTGATTTCCCGTTTCACGACCGGTAGCACACGGCTCGTGTTGCCGCGACGATGTCTTCTGTTTGCGGTAAAGCCAATTGTTCGAGGTTTGCCGCATAGGGCAATGGCACGTCGGCGGCAGCGATCCGTGCGACCGGCGCGTCGAGCCAATCGAAGGCCTGCTCCATGATCACTGCGGCAATCTCCGAGCCGATGCCGCCATATGGCCAGCCTTCCTCGCAAGAGACGATGCGATTGGTCTTCTTTACCGATTCGACGATCGTCGCAGTATCGAGAGGTCGGATCGTCCGGAGGTCGACGATCTCCGCATCGATGCCGTCGGCGGCCAAGATGTCTGCCGCTTCGAGCGCCTTTGTTACCATTAGCGAAAAGGCTGTAATCGTCACGTCGCTGCCCTCGCGTACGATCTTTGCGCTGCCGATGGGAACCGTCACGTCGTCGCCCACGGGCACCTCAAAACTCTGGCCGTAGAGCAGTTCATTCTCAAGGAATATCACGGGATTGGGATCGCGGATGGCCGATTTTAGGAGGCCCTTCGCATCGGCCCCGAAACAGGGCGCGACGACCAGCAGCCCAGGACAGTTCGCATACCAGTTCGCATAACATTGGGAATGTTGTGCGCCAACTCTGGCCGCCGCTCCATTCGGACCGCGAAATACAATCGGTGAAGCCATCTGCCCGCCTGACATGTAGCGCGTCTTCGATGCGGAGTTGATGATCTGATCGATCGCCTGCATGGCGAAGTTGAAAGTCATAAACTCGACGATCGGGCGCAGCCCCATGAAGGCGGCACCAACTCCCAGCCCGCCGAATCCGTGTTCGGTAATCGGGGTATCGATAACGCGGCGCTCACCGAACTCCTGGAGAAGTCCCTGGCTTACTTTATAGGCGCCCTGGTATTGAGCAACCTCCTCGCCCATCAGAAAAACACGCTCGTCGCGACGCATCTCTTCCGCCATCGCGTCGCGAAGCGCTTCGCGCAAGGTCTGCGTAACTGTCTCGCCAGTCCAATCGTCTTCACGTGCGACCGACGCGGCTGCGGGTTGTGATATGCGCTCACCGGCCTTTGTTTTGAGCGGCGCTTCGGCCTCGGCGGCTGGCGCCAGTGGCGCAGAGTCCTGGGCCGCAGTCGCGCCCTTGAGTGCAGACGCATCCTCGCCTTCCTGCAGCATCAGAGCGATCGGCGTATTGACCGCGACTCCTTCGGTACCCTCCGCTACCAGGATACGTCCAAGAACTCCCTGGTCGACGGACTCTACCTCCATGGTTGCTTTGTCGGTCTCGATCTCGGCCAGGACCTCGCCCGGATTGACCGTATCGCCCTCCGCCTTCAGCCAACGCGTCAGATTGCCCTCGGTCATCGTCGGCGAAAGCGCCGGCATCAGAACTTCAATTGGCATCAGGCGTTCTCAAGGACATCGGTCCAGAGCTCAGCGGGGTCCGGCTCCGGACTGGCCCGCGAGAACTCCACGGAATCGGCGACGATCGAGCGAATCTCTGCCTCGATCTTCTTGAAATCATCTTCGCCCAGGAACTTTGCCTTAACGATCGCATCGCGTGCGTTGTCGATCGGATCCTGTTCCTCGCGGACCTGGTCGACCTCTTCACGGCTGCGGTAGCCAGCGGGATCCGACATCGAATGACCGCGATAGCGATAGGTCATCATTTCGAGGATGTAGGGGCCCTTGCCGGCGCGGCAGTATGCGGCGGCCTCTTCACCGGCCTTTCGCACGGCGACGACATCCATGCCGTCGACCTGCTCGCCCTGAACGCCGAAGCCGATGCCTCTTTGCGACAGGTCGGTCATGGCGGACGCGCGGTCGATGCTGGTTCCCATTCCGTATCTGTTATTCTCGATGACATAAATCACGGGAAGCCGCCACAAGCCGGCCATGTTGAATGCTTCCGCGACTTGTCCCTGATTGACCGCCCCGTCACCGAGATACGTCGCGCAGAGGCGATCTGTCTGCATGTATCTAAGTGCGAAACCGATGCCCGTTCCGATCGGAACCTGGGCACCAACGATGCCATGTCCGCCATAGAAATTCTTCTCGCTGCTAAACATGTGCATCGAGCCGCCCTTACCTTTGGAATAGCCGTCTGCACGACCCATAAGTTCGGCCATGACGCCGCGCGGTTCCATACCGCAGGCGAGCATGTGGCCATGGTCGCGATAACTGGTGATGACGGCATCATCGTCGTTGATGGCGGCTTGCATGCCGACGACGACGGCTTCTTGACCAATATAAAGATGGCAGAAACCGCCGATCAAACCCATGCCATAAATCTGTCCTGCCCGCTCCTCAAAGCGCCGGATCAGAAGCATGTCACGGTAGTGCTGAATAAGTTGCTCGCCGGAAGCGTCCGTTTTTTTGACGGCGCTGGTCTTTCGCTTGCTGCGAGATTTTGCCATTCATGCTCCCCGGACGGCGGTCTAACGTGCCGCCAGAACTTTCCCTTAAACCTAGGGTATACGGGATCAGGTATTTGGCAAGCATTCCTTGGAATTGGCTACACGCATTGGCCTAAATGTACTAAGCAAGCTTATAAAACGACTACGTACGCAGCCAGATGTTCGCAGCCACCCGAAACGGTCGGTGAATGACGGTTACTTCTGCAGTGATAAGAGCGGAAGCAATATGACAAGGTCATCGCTGTAGGCAGCGTTCAGCATCACCCGTGCACGCTCTTCCAGCAGGTCGCGATCGAGACTATCGGGTCGCAGCAGTCGGACACGACGTTCGAGTTCGCTGCGTTCCGACGTCAACGCGGCCAACGTCGTGGCTGCCTCGTCCACTTCCCTGCCCAGATTTACATAAGCCCGCAGGCCACGATCCCCCTGAATCGTGTGGTAGACGAAGTAGACAACGATGCAGGCACCGAGTACCGGCAACACGATCTGCCGAGCCCGCCGTCTGATTTCACGCAATACGACCATTCATGCATGGAATCACACCTTCTGGAAACTCGTCAATAGGCAATAATACCAACGGCGCAAAATTCTGACTCGCAAGGGATTCCCTTTTTGGGCTGGATGTGATTCAAGGCTGGCGAAGGAGATTCGCCATGTCAGTATGCATTGCTCTTCGGGACGACTACGACAGCATTGAGCTCCGGTGTTTGGCCAAGCACAGTCGCGATCCCCGCCAAGTTCGCCGGCTTTTGGCCTTGGCGGCGGTTTACGACGGCATGAGCCGAGCGGAAGCCGCTAAGGTCGGCGGCATGGATCGCCAGACGCTGAGAGACTGGGCGCACCGCTTCAACGATGAAGGGGCAGACGGCTTGAAGAACCGTCCCGGTGCGGGCCGCCCCCGGCTCTTGACCGACGAGCAGATGGGCGAACTGTCGGTGATCGTCGAAACGGGCCCCGATCCAGAGATTGACGGTGTGGTTCGCTGGCGGCGGGTTGACCTGAAACGGGTGATCGAAGAACGCTTTGGCGTGATCTATAGCGAGCGGGCGATCTCCGACCTTCTCGTCGCGCTGTCCTTCTCCCACATCAGCGCCCGGCCGCAGCACCCCAAGCAGGACCAGCGGGTGATCGAGGCGTTCAAAAAAACTTCCCCCGCACGCTCGCTGCCCACCTAGCCGGTCTGCCCAAGACCAAGCGGGTCGAGATCTGGTTCCAAGACGAGGCCAGGCTGGGACAGAAGAACGGGCGTGTGCGCATTTGGGCGAAGAAGGGAACAAGGCCACGCCTGCCCGCCGATCAGCGCTACACGAACGCCTACCTCTTTGGCGCAATCTGTCCCGTGGGAGCCAAGGGTGCCGCTCTCATGCTCCCCTTCGCCAACACAGCCGCCATGCAGATGCATCTCGACGAGATCAGCTGCAACGTCGCCGCCAAGGCCCATGGCGTCGTCCTGATGGACCGCGCCGGGTGGCACAGCACCGACCAGCTCAAGGTCCCCAAGAACCTCACCATCATCCTGCTGCCATCGCGCTCGCCCGAGCTGAACCCGGTCGAGAACATCTGGCAATACCTCCGCCAGAATTGGCTCTCTAACCGCGTCTTCGAAGATTACGACGCCATCATCGAGGCCGGTTGCCAAGCCTGGAACAAACTAATCGACCAGCCCGAGACGATCATGTCCATCGGAATGAGAGATTGGGCGATTTCAGGTCAATAATTAGTGCCGTTGGTATAATTTCTGATAGTTAAGGGAATTATTTGCCTATCCACTTCGGCAATTTTTGCCGGCCCACACAAGCCGTTGCGTCACCCTATTGGATTGATAGGCGTATGTAGTGGCGGCTAGCGATTTAAGCCCGCACGACCGGCAAATCGTGCAGAATCGCCAAGCGCCTCTTCGATGCGCAGAAGTTGGTTGTACTTGGCCACCCGTTCGGAACGCGAAACCGAGCCGGTCTTGATCTGTCCGGCTCCCGTAGCAACCGCAAGATCCGCGATCGTAACATCCTCGGTTTCGCCAGACCGATGCGATATGATGGTGCCATATGCGGAGCGTTTGGCGAGTTCAATGGTGTCCAAGGTTTCGCTGAGCGTGCCGACTTGATTAACTTTGACGAGCACCGCGTTGGCGATCCCTTCCGCGATACCACGGCGCAGGCGTTCGGTATTTGTGACAAACAGATCGTCGCCAACGAGCTGGACCGATTTCCCTAAAGCATCGGTGAGCTGCCGCCAACCAGCCGTGTCGTCTTCTGCCATGCCGTCTTCGATCGAGATGATTGGGTAGCGTCCCACGAGATCGGCCAGCCATGCAACCATCCCGGCTGAATCAAGCTTCTGATCTGCGCCGGTCATGTCGTAAGTGCCAGCTTGATGAAATTCGCTGGCGGCGCAGTCAAGTGCGATGGCGATATCTTCACCCGGCCTGTAGCCAGCAGTTTCGATGGACTTCAGGAGGAATCCCAGTGCCGCATCGGTGGAATCGAGATTCGGTGCAAATCCTCCCTCATCGCCGACGTTGGTGCTGTGGCCGGCTTCGGAAAGCGCATCGCCAAGGGCGTGAAATACGTCGGCACTCATGCCAATCGCGTCAGCAATATTTTCGGCACCGACCGGCACGATCATAAATTCCTGAATGTCGATGGCGTTGTCCGCGTGGACGCCTCCGTTGATGATGTTGATCATCGGGGTCGGCAGCAGATGCGCGTTGGCGCCGCCCAAATAGAGATGCAGCGGGAGGCCGACTTCGTTGGACGCTGCTTTGGCGACCGCCAGGCTGACGCCGAGGATGGCATTGGCGCCAATCCGGCTCTTATTTGGCGTGCCGTCGAGATCGATCATCATCTGGTCGATAATGCGCTGATCCTCGGCGTCCATACCGGAAATCAGATCGAAGATCTCACCATTAACGTTGTCGACGGCCAACCGAACACCCATGCCGCGATAGCGGTCATCACCATCGCGCAACTCGGCGGCTTCGTGCGTACCGGTCGAGGCGCCGGAGGGCACCGCGGCGCGCCCAAATGCCCCCGATTCCAGCTCTATATCAACTTCGACAGTGGGATTGCCGCGGCTGTCGAGTATTTCGCGCCCGGAGACGCTGATAATCGCCGTCATCGATTTATGCCTAATGTCGTCTCAGTTGAGCGAGATTGGGTGGGATTTCGACACTTGATCGAATTCAATCAATGTAGAAAGTATATTCGGCAACTCTTTGATATTAATCATATTAGGCCCGTCACTTGGAGCGCTGTCTGGATCCTGATGCGTTTCCATGAATACGGCGGCGACACCGGCGGCAACTGCGGCGCGCGCCAACACTGGAACGAATTCGCGCTGCCCGCTGGAGCTCGTCCCGGACCCACCCGGTTGCTGCACCGAATGGGTCGCATCGAACACGACGGGATAGCCAATCTCTGCCAGAATTGGCAGCGAGCGCATGTCGCTGATCAATGTATTGTAGCCGAAGCTCGCCCCACGTTCGCAGACCAAGATGCTGGTATTACCCGACGACTCGAGCTTTTGAACGACATTTTTCATGTCCCAAGGAGCGAGAAACTGTCCCTTTTTGACGTTGACCGCCTTGCCTGTCGCGCCAGCGGCCAGCAACAGGTCGGTTTGGCGGCACAGATACGCCGGAATCTGCAGGACATCGACAACCTCGGCGACGGGCGCGCATTGCTCTGGCCCATGAATGTCAGTCAAGACCGGACAACCGACAGTTTCCCGAATTTCCGCAAAGATCGGCAAGGCATCCTTCATGCCGATGCCGCGCTGGCTATCGATCGAAGTCCGATTGGCCTTATCAAACGATGTTTTGTACACGAATCCGATCTTGAGTTTGTCGGTAAGCTCCTTTAACGCCTGGCTTATCTCTAGCGCGTGATTGCGGCTTTCCAGCGCACACGGGCCGGCGATGATCGTAAGCGGACAATCGTTACCAAACAATACATCGCCAACCTGGACGTGCTTCGGTTTGGTCACGTTCTTCCCCATCAAACGAGGCGCGACTGATCGATCGCTGCCTTCACAAAGCTGGTGAACAACGGATGCGGCTCGAACGGCTTTGACTTGAGCTCTGGATGGAACTGCACGCCGACAAACCAGCTGTGATCCTCCAACTCGACAATTTCCGGAAGCTGCCCGTCGGGTGACATTCCAGTGAAACGCAGTCCCGCGCTTTCCAGACGCTCACGGTAGTTGATGTTGACTTCGTAGCGATGGCGATGGCGTTCGTTGATTTCTAACTGATTGCCATAGATTTCGGCAATCCGGCTGCCGGGTGTAAGGACGCAAGGATAGGTGCCGAGGCGCATTGTACCGCCGAGGTCACCGTTCGCTTTGCGGCGTTCAATTGCCGCTCCATGAGCCCATTCGGTCAACAGACCGACGACCGGGTCATCGCATGGTCCGAATTCCGACGAATTTGCATCGGCGACTTCCGCACGTCGCCGGCTTGCTTCGATGACGGCCATCTGCATGCCGAAGCAGATGCCAAAAAACGGCACATTTCGTTCCATGGCATAGCCGGCTGCCGAAATCATGCCTTCCGCACCGCGCTCACCAAAACCACCAGGAATTAGAATGCCGTCGCACCCCTCGAGCGTGTGCGATGGGTCTCCCTTTTCAAGTAATTCAGATTCCAGCCAGTTCAGTTTGACGCCAACATTGTTGGCGATGCCGCCATGGCTGAGCGCCTCACCGAGTGATTTGTAGGCGTCCGGCAAGGTCGTGTATTTGCCGACTACGGTGATGTTGACGTGCCCTTCCGGTACGCGCATGCGCCGACCGATATCTTCCCAGCGTTTGAGATCGACTTCGTCTTCGTGTCCGGGTGACAGTCCGAAATGTGCCAAGACCTGAGTGTCGAAGCCTTGTGCGTGATAGCTGATCGGCACATCGTAGATCGTGTCGACGTCGAGTGCCGGAATCACACGCACCTCGCGCACATTACAAAACAGGGCAATCTTACGACGCGCCTCGGCGGAAATTTCACGGTCGCAGCGACAGAGCAGAATATCCGGTTGGATTCCAACGCTCAGAAGTTCCTTGACCGAATGCTGCGTCGGTTTCGTCTTTAGCTCGCGTGAGCTTTCGATGTAGGGGACCAGCGTGAGGTGGACGAATAGCGCTTGCTCGCGTCCCAGCTCGTTGCCGATTTGCCGAATCGCTTCGAGAAATGGCAGCCCTTCGATATCGCCGACCGTGCCGCCAATTTCGCACAGCACGAAATCCTCGCCGTTGAGATCCGCCTGAATGAATTCTTTGATCGCATCGGTGACGTGGGGGATCACCTGTACGGTAGCACCCAAATAATCGCCGCGACGTTCGCGGGCGATAACCTCCGAGTAAATTTTACCCGTCGTCGCGTTATCGTTTCGATTTGCGGCGACACCGGTAAAGCGTTCGTAATGACCCAAGTCGAGATCCGATTCGGCGCCATCGTCGGTGACGTAAACTTCACCGTGCTGATAGGGACTCATGGTCCCCGGGTCGACGTTGAGGTAAGGGTCGAGCTTGCGTAGCCTGACTTTGAACCCCCGTGCCTGCAGCAATGCGCCGAGGGAAGCTGAAGCGATTCCTTTGCCAAGAGAGGAGACCACACCTCCAGTGATAAAGATGAACCGCGTCATGAAACGGGACCATACAGGATCACGGTCCCAAGCCCAAGCCGGTACGGGCGCCGGCGCTGTCTTTTTATCATTGTGACAAGGGCACCGCTGGTTTCTGCGGTTGCGTTTGTTCGGCGGCAGGCTGATCGAGAATTGACGTTGGCGTACGATCGCCCCCCGCGAGGATGGCGAGTATCAAGCTTGTCATTATGAAACAGGCGGCAATTACGGCCGTCGCTCTGGTCAGCAAATTTGCCGTTCCGCGCGCGCTCATCAGCCCAAAGCCGCCGCCGCCGCCACCGCCGCTGCCGCCGATTCCCAGCGCGCCGCCTTCGCTGCGCTGCAGCAACACCACAACGATCAACGCAAACGCGAGCAGCAGGTGAATGACGAGAACAATCGTGATCATTGGCGCATTCTTGAAGGGGCCGGGCTCTAGCGCCCGCTTGGGCGGCTAACCGCTGATACTTAATGCCTTCTCGCGGCGGTGGCTAGTCCCTCTTAGGCGAGATCAGGGATGCGCTGCACGTCCGCTAATTTTGCATAGTAGAGGACTCTGAAAGACTGGCTTCACCTCCGCTTCTGACCCTAAGCGGACCTTCGCCATGCCGCACCGGCACGCCGCGAAAGAAGCGCGCTATCGATTGATCCCTGGGATCTGATGCGTTGCCGGAGGACGTGGGCGGTATCAATTACGGTAACTCTAGGTGGAACAGCTCCGTCTGATAAAGGTTATTGCGGTGTTCCACCCGCCGTTACGCCGGGTCGGGCCAAACTGTCGATCTGCGCCAGCATATCCACACCTAAACTTAGAGCCTCTGCCGCCGCATTCTCGCGCAGATGCGCCACACTTCGGGTTCCTGGAATGGGAATGATGTCCGGCCCCTGATGCAGCAGCCACGAAAGTGCAAGTTGCGCCGGGGTTGCGCCGAGTTCGCGGGCCAGGTCCAACAGCGGCGCGAATCGGTCCCGGTTGGCTGTCAGGTTTTCTCCGGTCAAGCGCGGATTGTATTGGCGGACATCGCCTTCTGCCGGCTCGTCCATCGCACCAGCTAAAAAGCCTGTCCCCAATGGCGCCCAGGCGACCAGCGAAATGTCGAACTCGCGCAAGCACGGCAGTAACTCCGCCTCGGCTTCGCGGTGCCACAAGGAGTATTCATACTGGACGGCTGCAATCGGATGGACGCTATGCGCCCGGCGCGCGTGTTCAGCGGTTACATTGCTCAGACCGAGATGGGCAACCTTGCCGGCACGGACAGCTTCGGCCATGGCGCCGACGGTGTCCTCGATCGGAACGGCCGGATCAGGAAAGTGGAGATACAACAGGTCGATCGTTTCAACGCCGAGCCGGCGTAGACTGCCCTCGATGGCTCTTGACACATAATCAGGCCTGCCATTGACCTTGAGGGGATAGCCCCATCTGGTCAGGATTTCCGTTTCCCCTCTATTTTCATCGAACACGATACCGAATTTGGTGGCGACGAACGCCTTGTCCTCATGTTGGGCCAGCGCCCGGCCGACACGTTCCTCGTTGTGGCCCTTGCCGTAGGTATCGGCGGTGTCGATCATCATGCTCAGGTTCATCGCCACGGCAATTGTCGCAATGCCTTGCGCATCATCGGACTGGCCATAAATGCCTTCAAGGACCATGGCGCCATAGCCGAGTGCGGCGACGGATGGCCCGTTTTCTCCCAAGTTGCGTTTTTTCATCGCATGCTGCCCTTTGTCTTTGCGCCGTCTGCACTCCGAGTATGCACATAAGAGGGATGCCGCCAGCGTCATTATACGCTTCTGGCTGGAAACAGAGCATCAGCGTGACGCGGGTGAACGACCGCTAATGACCCATAGCGGACTTTGGTGTGCGGAGACACGCGCCCCGCCTCCTCCGCCAGATTGACGCAAGTCAATTTCCGTCGGCTCAAATGACTTCATAATCCTACCAAATAGAAGCATTGCCGCCGTCGCCGTCGCACGTTCCTGGACGGTCTAACGGCGCGAATACTGAATTTGACGGAGAATTGCACCATGGAAGACAATAAGACAGCAACTTTGGCTTGGGAGGCCAAAGGCCACCACATCCAGGCCGAGCTATACCGGGTCAATGGTGAGTGGCACAGCGCCCTGGTAAACCAAGACTGGGTAACCGCCAGTCAGCTCGAGAATGCAAGGCGCCGTCTCGATAAGCAACTTGCAGACCACATGTTTAAGCGGCAGTAGCCGCCATCGCCCCCGACGTCGTTTGTGCGCGAGCGCCCCTGATGTCCGCTGTTGGCTATGAGCGGGCCATCGTCGAGCAACGGCTCGCGGGCCGGGACTATTTGGCATCCGAGCGGCTTACGATCGCCGATCTTGTCGTCGGACCCTACGCCTACCGCTGGTTCGGGCTATTCGGGAACGACCCAGCCATGTCCAATATTGGGGCCTGGTATGAGCGTCTCGGGCTCCAGCAAGGGTTCCGCCAGCACGTCATGCAGCCATTGACCTAGTGTCCGACCGGTGGGCCAGCGACAGAGGTGTCTAGAGAAAGCCTTGATAGCGCTTTGGCACCACGGCGCGGTAAAGCATGTCTATGTAGGCAACTTGATCGAACACCGGCAGCCCCGTCGCTTGTTGAATGTCGGCGGAAAAAGGCGGAATGCTCGTGCACTCCACAACCACCGCGCCGATCGAGGGGTTAACATCGATCGCCTTCTGAACTGCGGTCACGGCGTCGTCTCGCAGCCGGTCGACATCCAACTCGAGTGACGTGCCGCCCATACGCGAGGCGTTGAACTCTTCGGAGTCGTCGAGGCCGGCTACCACGACCAGCATATCCTTGGTGACCCCAACCGCCTCGAAGAACTCCCATGACAAAAGACTCTTGGAAGCGGTCAACACACACACGCCCTTGTCCCTTCCCAGCATCTGCAAGATCGAGGGGATCATCATCAGCGACGACGCGCACACCGGGATCTCAACTGCTTCGGCCACAACATCCTGAATCAACGAAAAGAAGCCGCAACTCAGGGCGATTGCGCGCACTCCCTCGGCCTCCATCTCCTTGACGGCTTGAACGATCGCCTGAACCTCCGGGGTTAGTTCCCCATCAGTGCCCCTAATCGGCGGAAAGGGGTTGTCTTCAACTCCAGGAATCACCTTCAATCGCACCGGAAAATCGTACGAGCTGGCGTTGCCTACACCGCCTGGGATAACTGGATACCGCTTGTTATCGAAGTTGAGGATGCCGATGGCTTCCCCATAGAACGGCTTGCCGCCGAGTACTTTCATTCTGCTCTCGCTTTTCAAAACGCTGTTGAGCTTGGGATGTTAAAACAAACCCTAGAAGAAAAAAACCGGCCGCCCAAAGGCGGCCGGTCTAACACGCCTCGTAACCAGATTATTTCTTGGGCAGATACGGGTTGTTCTCCATCTCACCGAACCAGCCATCCGTCGTAAACCAGAAGTCGAAGCGCGACTGCAGCCATCCGTCCTTCTGACGCTGGATAATCCAGTTGTTGAAATAGTTGATCGCGTCCGGGTCACCCTTACGCAGGGCAAATCCTGACGGTGTCGAAGGAAGCGGTGAGAATCCCTCCCACGGCTTGAACAATGTGTCGGGGTTTCCAAGCGCATAAAATGTGGGCTTTGGCTCGACGGTGATCGTCGCGTGGGCCTTACCGTTGATGATCTCCTGAAACACTTCGGAGTCATCATCAAAGAAGACATACTGTGCCTTCGGAAACACTTCTCTGAGGGTATCTGTGTAGAAAGTTCCGCGGCGCATCGAAAAAATCACGTCGGGCTTGTTGAAGTCCTCGAACTTCGTCCAACCGCCGGCGAGCTTCTTGTTGGCGACGATGCCAGGGCCGTACCACTCGTAGGGGATCGTGAAGTTGATGGTTTGATTCCGCTTCGGCGTCAGCCCCATGCCGGTAATCACGGTATCGAACTTCGCAGCCAGCAGTCCTGGAATAATTCCGTCGAACTTGGTTTGGACCAACTCGAGCTCCCAACCGCTGTCCTTGGCGACTTTCTTTGCAACATCGATTTCGAAACCGATGAGATCGCCCTTCTTGCCCACGAAGGACCAGGGAACGAATGTCGCAACACCGACCCGCATCGCGCCGCGCTTCTTGATAGTCTCGATCACGCTCTCAGAAGCGAGCTGACTGGTTATGCTCTGTGCAACTAATTGGCTGGTGTTGCTGCCGACTGTCAGCGCGAACAGCGCCGCGGAAGCAAGCAAGAATGTTTTCTTAAATTTCATCATATCTTCCTCCTCTTGTTTCGGAAATTTTGCCGGAAATATTTTGCTTGATGACCTGCTCATTGGACCCTGGATTAAGCACTTCCAATGCCGGGAAATCGACCAAGCCTAGAAGCTCTTTGCCATAGAGCATTCCGGCTAACTACGTGGCAAATTCCTCCCTGTCAATGCCGCTAAACCGGATAACATGTCTTGGCAAGCGAAGACCATGCAATGTTACGCCCGCTGGAGCCGTCCGGACTGCCGGGAAATCGACCAAGCCTAGAAGCTCTTTGCCATAGAGCATTCCGGCTAACTACGTGGCAAATTCCTCCCTGTCAATGCCGCTAAACCGGATAACATGTCTTGGCAAGCGAAGACCATGCAATCCGGACTGATGGCGTTTTCTTCAGGAGACCTGCTTCGCTCTTCGTGGGACGTCATGGCCAAACCAAGCAGGGTGGAAAAGCTACTGAAATCATTCGGAATCCCTGTTTGGTGTTTCAAAAAAGAGGCTGATTGCTTAAAGAACAAAACAAACAGCCATTCCAGTTGAATACCTTGGCCCTGCGCTTGATTGAGACTCTACGGCTTGGCCAAGTGGGAGATATGTCTTACATGAAGTGTCGGCTAGCATTAGCAGAGCTCCCTATTTCGCGGGCATCAAATCGATCCACGGCGGCCCGCCAAACCAATAGTCGAAGCGCTCATTTAGATAGCCGGCAAGCGGTCATATTGCCAGCAGCGAGATATTGGAGCACGATCAAGCTGGTTGGTTGAATTTGAGCGAGGGATTCTGGGTTACACCGTCTACAGCGTGGAGGACGGCATTCATGGGGATCGAATGTAGGCCACAGCGAAGCTCTCGGAGCCGAAGTCATCGGCTTCAACGTCGCCAATGAACATTCCGACGAGACGATTGCCGAAATCCGCGAGGGGTGGCTGCGTCATAAGATCCTTCTGTTCCGCGGCCAGGACCTGTCGGTTGAGCGGCAGAAGGCGTTCGCGCAGCGATTCGGCAATTTCATGATAAGCCAACAACACAGCCCACGGATCCCGGAGCACCCGGAAATGGCCGTGTTCTCCAACATCAAGGTGGATGGCAAGGATATTGGCGGGCGACCGGACCGTAGCTTTGGCGACGCCTGGCACAGCGACCAGTCCTTCTTGACAAAGCCTGCCGGCGGTTCGTTCTTCTATGCCAAGGAAGTGCCGGAGAAGGGCGGCGACGATACATGGTACGCCAACCTGACTAAGGCTTATTACGCCTTGTCTGAGGACATGAAAAGCAAGATAGAAAACCGCCGCTGGGGGTATAGCCATATCAAAACGATGCAGCGCCACGCCTTCGATCAAAAGCCCATGACCGAGGACCAGAAACGCAAACATCCCGACGTCTCCCACCCGTTCGTGCGTACGCACCCCGAAACCGGGCAAAAGGTATTATTCGTCGGCATCCTCGACACCCGCGAGGCTTCGGTCGACGGTATGTCAAAGGAAGAAGGGATTGAATTTCTCGAAGAGCTCAAGTCGTTCGCAACACAGCCTGAATTCACCTACGCACATCAATGGCGGCCCGGCGACTGTATTCTCTGGGACAACCGCTGCACGATGCACCGCGGGTCGAACTTTCCGGACGCTAACGGCCGCCGGCTGTGCTATCGCGTGACGCTCGAAGGCGGTTTGCCTCACTGAAATCAGGGGCGTGAATGGTTGTGAAGACTAACAGTGCCAACGGCGTCGGCGAGATTTTAGAGGCGCTGGCGGCGATCAGGGACCTTGATGAGAGCCAGGCGCGCTCACTGCCGGCCGGATTCTATGCTTCCGAGGCGTTTCTCGAACTCGAGAAGGAAGAGATCTTCCGCAAGGAATGGGTCTGCCTCGGACGGGTTGACGAGGTTGCCAAGCGCGGCGACTTTTACGCGACACAACTCCTGGACGAGCCGCTGATCGTCGTGCGCGGACAAGACGACAAGGTGCGCGTGCTGTCAAACGTCTGCCGCCACCGCTCCTCGGTCATCGTCGAGGGTAAGGGCAACGCCAAGCATTTCGTTTGTCCCTATCACGCCTGGACCTATGCGAACGACGGCCAGCTTCTCCGCGCGCCCTATATGGATCAGGTCAAGGGATTTGAGGTCGGTGGATGCCGCTTGCCGGAGCTGGCAACCGAATTCTGGCGTGGCTTTATCTATGTGAACTTGGACGGCAAGGCCAAACCGCTGGCGCCCCGGTTAAAGGGCCTCGAACCTTACGTACGGAACTTTCACCCGGAGGAGATGGTCTTTCAATCCGTGAAGGATGAGGTATGGCCGACGAACTGGAAGTCTCTCGCCGAGAATTTCATGGAGGGCTACCATTTGAGCACGGTGCACAACCTGACCCTGCACCATCGCACACCGACGCGGCTTTGTGAGAAGATCCCGCCCGGTGAGGGATATACCGGCTACAAGTCGTACTACACCCGCAAGACTCCGCAGCGGAAGCCCTACCATCCCGACCTCACGGCCGAGGAGAAGCGATACAGTCTCTTCTTCTGGATCTTTCCTTCACAAGTTGTGGCCCTCGGCCCGAATGGTTCCGGCTCGCTCTGCCTCCAACCCCGTGGCGTCGGCGAAGTGGCTAACCGCGTTACATCGTCATCGTTCAAGCCGGATCTTGTCCGAGACACGGGATTGCGTGCGGCGGACATCGACGAGATTATGGCAGAGGATCGCGTTCAGCTTGCGTTGGTCCGCCGAGGAGTAAAGTCGCGTCATGTGGAACCAAACCGGCTGGGACCGCCCGATCTCGAAGGCACTGTTTGGGATATGCTCCAGTATATGGCTCGGAAACTCGCACCCCGGCGGACTGTACGCCGATAGGCCAACGGCCGCTCTTGGCCATGCGCGGACGTTCTTCACGCGCCGCTCCAGACTTCAACGCGGCCCTACGGCAACAGCGTGTTTGCTTCAAATCCGCAATTGGCAACGACAGCCGAGGATCGCTAGGCCGCGAGCTCCGAACCGGCCCGGGCGATGCCCAGAAAGCTTTGTGCGTCCAGGCTGGCTCCGCCCACCAATGCGCCGTCGACATCGCCTAACGCCAGCAGTTCTTCAGCATTTTCGGGCTTGACGGAACCGCCGTAGAGAAGGCGAATTTGTTCGACGACGTCCGCGCCGAGGATCGAGCCCAGATAGACGCGGATATGCGCGTGTACGTCCTGCACGTCTTCAGGTGTCGGCGTAAGTCCACTGCCGATGGCCCAGATCGGCTCGTAGGCAATGACCGTGTTCATTTCGTCGCTCGATCCCGGGACCGAAGACTCCAACTGCGCACTGATGCGCGCGAGTGTCAGTCCTTGGTCGCGTTCGGCTTGCGATTCGCCGACACATATTATAGCGGTAAGTCCCGCTGCGTGTGCCGCTGCCGCTTTTGCGTTCACAGCTTGATCGTCTTCGCCATGATTCGCTCGACGCTCCGAATGTCCGAGGATCACGTAGCGGCAGCCGATGTCGGCCAGCATCGGCGCGCTGATATCTCCGGTATGCGCCCCGCTCTCATTAGCGTGGCAATCTTGCGCCCCAACGGCAACTTCGGTCGCTGAAAGAAGACCGGCGATCGCTTGCAGGAAAATCGCTGGTGGACATAGCACCAACCGGCCAGCCAATTCGCCCGCACTGTCGGCAACCTGCTGCGCAAGGTCTCGCCCTTCCCCACTAAGTTTATTCATCTTCCAATTGCCGACAATCAGTGGCCTGCGCTGGGCGTTCATCGTCGTGAATTTCCTTCTGGACCTTGGGCAGAGCAGCCAGTGGCGCTAACTTACACGTTGTCGAAGACGTGCCATAGCCTGGCTTGCGATCAGCATATTTCGGCTCAGACGTGACTCTGAAGTCACCGTATTGTCAGTTGCCGGAGGCTTGGCGCCTCCTTATTATGCCCCGCTTCGCGCGATATTTTAGATTTTGCGGGCTCTGAAATGCTCCAAGCACTGCGACAATCGGCGGGATCGCTTCCTGCCAAGATCTTTTTCGGCGGGCTCGTAGCGAGTTTTGCCGTTTGGGGGGTTCAAGATGTCTTCAACACCGGAGGCCGTGTCGAAACGATCGCGGAGATCGGCGATACCCAGATCACCTCGCAGGAATTTGTCTACGATTTTCGCCGACAACTGAACCTACTGCGCCAGCTTAACATCGACGCCCAGCAGGCGCAGAACCTGGGCCTGCATTTGCGGCTGCTCGATACGCTGATTGCGCAGCGGTTATACGATTTGCACGCCCAGGAGTTAGGCGTATGGGTCACTGACCGAGCGCTGCGCGAGGAAATCCGTTCACAAGCAGCGTTTCGCGATGAATTTGGGCAATTCGATCGCGGACGGTTCCAAACTGCGCTGTTGCGCGACGGACGGTCGGAGGGTGTATTTGTCGAGGAACTGCGGCGTGAAATTCGACGCAAACAGGTAATTGACAGTCTCGTACCCGGCATCCCACCGCCGCAGACCTTAGCGAACAGACTCAACCGGTGGCGCGGTGAACGGCGTGTGGCGAAGCTGGTGACTATCGAAGTTGCGCCAGCGACCATCGAATTGCCAAGCGACGGCGAACTCGACGCCTATCACAAGTCAAATTCTGAAAGATTTGCAGCGCCGGAAACGCGCACCGTAAGTTATGTCCATTTGGCGCCGAAGGATTTTGCAGACGAGATCAACGTCAGCGAACAACAGTTGCGCGACGAGTACGAATCGCGTGCCGTCGATCTGGCAAGCCCCGAACAACGCAACGTGCTGCAGTTACCGCTCGACGACGAGGACGCTGCCGTGGCGGCTTCAGAACGTATCGCTAGCGGCGAAAACTTCGCCGCCGTTGCCGCGGAACTTGCCAACGGCGCCGATCTATCGATCGGCACAGTCACGAAAAACGAGTTGCCAGAAGAATTTGCCGATACTGCATTTGACCTCGCAGTGGGCGAAACCTCAGCGCCTGTCGAAAGTGCGTTTGGCTGGCACTTGGTTCATGTCTCGGAGATCGTTCCGGAATCGATGCCGTCCTTCGAACAGCTTCGTGATGAATTGAAAAAGGCGATCGCTGACGAAGCATCGGTCGATGCGCTGTATGCCATGGTCAACCGGTTTGAGGACACACTTGGCGGTGGCGCGAGTCTTGAGGAAGCCGCGTCTGGTCTGGGCCTGCGCCTGGGACGCATCGACGAGCTTGATCGCAATGGCCGTGACGCCGATGGCAAGACGATTGAGGGACTGCCAGGTGGCACGCGAATCGTCGAGATCGCTTACCGCGTCGAAGTCGGTGAAGAAAGTACGCTGACCGAGACCGATGACGGGGGCTATTTGATTGTTCGCGTCGATGCCACACGGCCTCCTTCCCTGCGTCCGCTGTCGGCCATCCGGGATCGAGTCGCAAACGCCTGGCAGGAGGAAAAGGCTCGGGAAAAGGCACTCGAACTGGCTGAACAGATGGCCCTGCGCCTGAAAGCAGGCGCATCGCTGGATGAGGAGACGATCAGCAGCACTCGAACGATTGTGACGAGCGAACCATTTACACGTAACGGCACTGGAGCCGGCAGCGTGCTTCCGCTTGCCTTGGTCGGTGACCTTTTTGAGGAATCACTGGGTGGTGTCGTTTTGAGCGCTGTCGGCAGCGGTGCAGTTGTGGCTCAACTAACCGAGATTCAGGCCTCCGATTTGGCGGATCAGGCAGCGCAGGACGAAGCTGCGATCAGGCTTCGCACCGAGTTCTCGGGTGACCTGCTCGAGCAACTGCGCAGCGAATTGCAACAACGCTACGGCGTCACGTTAAATCAGCGTGCCATTGACGCGCTTTATTAAAGCGCCATGCAGTCAAACCCGGCATTCGGCGATTTTTCAGCCCGCTACGAGGCAGGTGAGCCTCAGGTCATTTGGACAACGCTCATCGCCGATTTGGAGACGCCGGTTTCGGCTCTGCTTAAGCTCGCGGACGGCAGACCGAACAGTTTTCTGTTCGAATCGGTGGAAGGCGGCAAGATCCGGGGTCGTTATTCGTTTATCGGCATGAATCCTGACCTCATCTGGCGGTGCCGTGGATGCAACGCTGAGATCAACCGGCAAGCTCTAGGGCGCCAGGACGCGTATGAGCCCTGTGCTGACGGGGTGTTGGAGTCGTTGCGGGCGCTGCATGCCGAATCCGCAATAGAGTTACCGCAACAACTTCCGCCGATGGCCGCGGGTCTCATTGGCTATATGAGCTACGATACTGTGCGGTTGATGGAGCACCTTCCGGATGCCAATCCCGACGTGCTCGATGTGCCGGACGGCATATTTTTGCGGCCGACCGTCATTGCCGTATTCGACAGCATCGAGGATGTCGTAACGATCGTGACGCCGGTTCGGCCTCAACCGCAGATTGGTGTTGATGAAGCGTATCGTATGGGATGCGAACGGCTCGCCAGCGTACTTGCCGATTTTTCACGCCCGGTCGCACATGGGGGCAACGAGCCGACGGCGCCGCAGGAAGCACCCGTCCCGGTGTCCAATATGTCGCGCGAGACGTTCTGCGAAATGGTGGAGCGCGCTAAAGAATACATTCTCGCCGGCGATATTTTTCAGGTAGTCCTAAGTCAGCGGTTTGAAATTCCCTTCGGGCTGCCGCCGTTTTCGCTTTATCGGGCGCTGCGGAGGCTCAATCCCTCGCCGTTCCTCGTCTATCTCAATTTTGGTGTTTTTTCAATTGTCGGATCGAGCCCTGAAATCCTGGTTCGATTGCGCGAGGGCAAGGTAACTGTGCGGCCGATTGCCGGTACCCGGCCACGCGGTGCAAATGCGGCCGAGGACCGGAGGTTGGCCGAGGATCTGTTGTCCGATCCCAAGGAGCTCGCCGAGCATCTCATGCTGCTCGATCTCGGACGCAACGATGTCGGCCGGGTGGCAAATATCGGCAGCGTCGAGGTAACCGAGAAGATGAAGGTCGAGCTCTATTCCCACGTCATGCACATTGTCTCAAACGTGGAGGGAGAAATCGCGTCGCCGCATGACGCCTTGACGGCCTTGATTGCGGGCTTTCCGGCCGGAACAGTGTCGGGCGCGCCGAAGGTTCGCGCCATGGAGATCATCGACGAACTGGAACCGGAAAAGCGCGGCGTGTATGCCGGCTGCATTGGTTATCTAGGGGCCGACGGCGATATGGATACTTGTATCGCGCTACGAACCGCGGTCGTGAAGGACGGCAAGATGTATGTGCAGGCGGGCGGCGGCATCGTTGCGGATAGCGATCCGCAGCGCGAGTTCGAGGAAAGCGAGAATAAAGCGCGCGCATTGGTGCGGGCGGCGGAAGAAGCGGTTCGCTACGCCTCTAGCCAGAACTGACTAGGTTCTAATTTTTCGCCAGTCGCCGGCGCACGATCTCACTGATCGGCACCAGCAAAAACCCACGTTCCTTAACCTCTTTTTGCCAGGTCTCCAGAACTTCGATCGTCGCGTCGTACGGATGGCCGATACCGATCGCGTGGCCACGCCGCCTTGCGACTTGCTCTAACTCCTCAAGCTGTCGGCGCACCGCCGCAGGCGTGGGATCGTTGTCAAGAAAGACGTCGCGCGTTGCGTATGGAAGCCCGAGCGAACGCGCTAAAGGTGTGGAGGCAGACTCCGCCGTCGTTCGGGAATCAAGATAAAGCAGTCCCCTCTTGCGTAACTCGGTCAACACCAACCGCATGCCGGGCTTCCAGGCGGTGAAGCGGCTGCCCATATGATTGCTGATTCCGACATATCCATCGAAGCGTGACAGCGCCCAACGAAGGCGCCGCATGAGTTCATCGTCGTCAAGCGATGTGAGTAACGCGTTCGGCCCGGTGTCCGAGCCAACGTCGACGGGTTCCATCGGCACATGCACGATCAGTTCGTGCCCGTTTTGACGCGCCGTTTTGGCCAAGGCGACAACATCGTTTGCGTAAGTCATAATCGCGATCGTCAGGGGCGCTTCAAGGGCAACGGCCCGCCGCGATCGCTTCAGATCGACACCGACATCGTCGATTACGAGCGCGATCGTTGGTCTGTCATCGCCGAACGGTACCGCAACCGCATTTGCCAACCATTGCTGTGGTTTCACCGTTGCCGCGGTCTTCAACGGCCCCGCAACTGGCTCGCTGACAACCTCGGAAGGACTGCTCTGAGGACGCTCCTCGACAGGTGCTGGTGACTTGCTCGGCGGCGACGGCGGCTGCTCGGGTGGATTGCGAATGTCGCGAACAGCGACGGTTGGGGCAAGCGCTGGGCGAACGGCGCTGGATCTCACCTGTTGCGTCGTCTCTAAGGTCGCTTTGGCGGCAGGGTTTTGATCTCCCGGATCGAGCCAATAACCGATAACGATGCCGAGACCGATACCGCATATCATCGCCGGAAGAATAGTTGTAACGAATTTCCCACCGGCCCACATCAAAACGGATGACGGCTTACCCGCTGCGCGCTTCGAACCCGAATGTCTGCGGCCTGGGCCACGCTTGCTTCTGCCCGGAGGCCGCGATCGCTTGATTGATTTTGTGGCTAGTTTCGACATGGAGCTTTGCGTTATGCCGCCAAAGGATCAATCGGCCGCCGGGTCATAGCCCAACTTTGCGGGGTAAATTTGGCGGCCAACTCCGTATGCTCCAATGACAATCCGTGAAACGCGCAATCGTTCGGTCTCGGTATGATGGTCATGAGATGCATCGGACACTGGGTTACGAGTTTCATAAGGCTCGCATATGACGTTGAGTAGCCCGCAGGGTCAAGCAGGTCGGACACTGTCGAGCCGAGCTTTCTTCACTAAATGTTCCCTGCTATAAAGCGCCCAATTCGTGCGGCTCGCACTCTGAAGATAGCCTGATAAACAGCTGTTATGTTTGTACTAATCGATAACTACGATAGCTTCACCTATAACCTTGTGCAGTATTTGGGGGAGCTCGGCGCCAATATCGAAGTGCGACGGAACGACGTCGTAAGCGTCGATGAGGTGATGGCAATGCAGCCGCAGGCACTGATTATTTCGCCTGGGCCGGGGATCCCTGCGAATTCGGGCATTTGTATTCAGTTGGTCCGAGCCGCGGCCGAAACTAGATTACCGGTTCTTGGCGTTTGCCTCGGACATCAGTCGATCGGCGAGGCATTTGGCGGCCGGGTTATTCGCGCGCCGGTGCCTATGCACGGCAAGGTAAGCCCGATTAAGCATACGGAGCATCTCCTCTTCCGCGATATTCCGAGTCCGTTCGAGGCGACGCGGTATCACTCGCTTATTCTGGATCGTGAATCCCTCCCCGATTGTTTCGATATCACCGCGGAAACTGACGATGCGTTGATCATGGGACTATCGCATCGCGAACTTCCCCTCCACGGTGTGCAATTCCATCCCGAGAGCATCGCCACCGAATGCGGACATACACTGCTGAAAAATTTCCTTGACTTGGTGAGCAGCGGACCTGAATCGGATCGAGAGGCGGCGTAATGGAAGACGGCGTTACAGATCTCAAGCCGATGTTGGCGAAAGTCGCCGACGGCAACGCGCTGAACGAAAATGAGGCAGAGCAGGCCTTCGACACCATCATGTCGGGGAACGCAACACCGTCGCAAATCGGCGCCTTCCTGATGGCGCTGCGGTTGCGTGGCGAAAGCGTCGATGAAATCACAGGTGCGGCCCGTGCCATGCGCGCGAAGGCAATCCCGATAGAGGCGCCGGAGGGCGCGATGGACGTCGTCGGCACCGGTGGTGACGCGATCGGTACCCATAACGTCTCGACGGCCTCGGCTATTGTCGTCGCAGGATGCGGAATTCCGGTCGCAAAACACGGAAATCGCGCGTTTACCTCGAAATCGGGGGCTGCCGACGTGTTAAGTGCGTTGGGCGTCGATATCGAAGCTGATTTCGAAAAAGTGCGGCAGGCGATCGTGGAAGCAAATATCGGCTTTCTGATGGCGCCCCGGCACCATAGCGCCATGCGCCATGTCGGCCCGACCCGGGTCGAGATGGGGGTTCGCACAATTTTCAATATTCTTGGACCGCTTTCAAATCCTGCGTCGGTCAAGCGTCTGCTCGTGGGAACGTTCGATCGCAAATGGGTCGAACCGATGGCGACTGTTCTCGGTAAGCTCGGCGCAGAGCGTGCCTGGGTCGTACACGGTGCGGATGGAATGGACGAGTTGACGACGACTGGAGCGAGTCACGTCGCGGCACTCGACGGTACGCAGGTCAAGACGTTTGAAGTTACGCCCGAAGATGCGGGATTGCAGCGCGCCTCCCTCGATGACCTCAAAGGCGGTAGCGCGGACGAGAATGCGGCCGCGATCCGCGCGATGCTGGCGGGCGCGCCGGGTCCGCTGCGTGATATCGTTACCTTGAACGCGGCTGCAGCGCTCGTCGTCGCCGGAAAGGCCGCCGATTTGCGCGCAGGCGCAAAGCAGGCTACGGAAGCAATTGACGGCGGCATGGCGCAGGCTGCCTTGGATAAACTTGTGTCCATCGCCGGCATCACGTTATGAGCGATATTCTCGAACGTATTTGCGACGACAAACGCCGCTATATTGCGGCGCGAAAAAACCTTTGCCCGCAGCCGGAAATCGAGCTGCTGGCATCGAAGGCATCCGAACCACGCGGCTTTGCGGCCGCGCTTGGCGCCGCCGTCACCGCTGGCGCGTATGGACTTATCGCTGAAATCAAGAAGAGTTCGCCAAGCAAGGGTCTAATCCGAGAGGATTTCCAGCCAACGAACCTCGCCCAGGCCTATCGGGCCGGTGGCGCTACCTGTTTGTCGGTGTTGACCGATGCACCCTACTTTGAAGGCCGCGATGAGGATCTGTCGGCGGCGCGCAGCGCAACGCCGCTGCCGGTCCTGCGCAAGGATTTTACGCTCGACTCGTACCAGGTTTACGAAGCGCGGGCGCTCGGCGCCGACTGCATTCTCTTGATTTTGGCGGCGCTGGACGATGCCGAAGCTAAGGACTTTGCCGATCTTGCGCGCGAGTTGCGGATGGACGCTCTGCTTGAAGTTCACAACGAGGCAGAGCTCGAACGCGGGCTACGGCTCGACTCCCGGCTCGTCGGCATCAACAATCGCAATCTCAAGTCGCTTGAAGTAGATGTGGCGACCACCGAGCGGCTCGCCCCACTGATCCCACACGATCGCATCGCTATCAGCGAAAGTGGCCTTGCCAACGCCGGCGATCTGGCGCGTATGGCCGCTGCGGACGTACATTGTTTCTTGATTGGCGAGGCGTTGATGCGCCAACAGGATGTCGAGGCTGCAACCCGTTCGCTGATGAGCGTTCCGGCCTCGGCAACTGCCTGACGAAACCGTGGCCGACTTCAGCCATTTCGACGCGAACGGAAATGCCGCCATGGTCGACGTTTCCGACAAAGCCGTGACGCCGCGGGTCGCGACCGCAAAAGGCAGCGTGCATATGGCTGCCGAAACCCTCAGCATGATTCGCGAAGGGACGGTGAAAAAGGGGGACGTCCTAGCTGTCGCGCGCTTGGCCGGACTCATGGGCGCAAAGCGCACGGCCGATCTGATTCCGCTGTGTCATCCATTGTCGCTGGACGCGATTGACCTTGTATTCGACATTGATGACAAGGCAAGTGCCGTGCATATCACGGCGACGTGCAAGGTCGAGGGTCGAACGGGCGTTGAAATGGAAGCCCTCACCGCCGTTTCGGTCGCGGCGCTCACGATCTATGACATGTGCAAAGCGGTGGATCGGGGCATGCGCATTTCCGAAATACGTCTGACACATAAAAGTGGGGGAAAATCAGGCGTTTACGAGGCGAGTTGATGATTTCTGTCGAACAAGCGATTGGACATATTGTTGCGGCCTTCGAACCGCTCGCGCCGGAACAGGTGAGTCTGGCTGCGGCGCACGGACGTGTGCTTTCCGAAGATGCCATATCTCGTCGCACCCAGCCGCCGGTCGCGGTTTCGGCGATGGACGGATATGCCGTTATCGCCGCCGATGTCGCCAAGGTCCCGGTGACGCTTGAAATTTCGGGCTATGTGCCGGCGGGCGATGCTCACGAAGGGACATTGCAGCCGGGTCAGGCGGCGCGCATCTTCACCGGCGCGCCGGTCCCGGACGGTGCCGACGCAATTGTCATGCAGGAAGACACCGACGCCACCGAGGCCCAAGTAACAGTCAACGAAAGCGTCGATGAAGGACGATATGTAAGGCCGGCAGGACTGGATTTCCGGGCCGGCGACGTCGGTCTTCGGGCTGGCCGGGTCTTGAGCGCCCGCGATATCGGTTTTGCCGCGGCCATGAACCTTCCTTGGCTGATGGTCAGGCGGCGGCCGCGAATCGCTATTCTCGCGACCGGCAATGAGGTCGTCATGCCGGGCGATGCGGTTGGCGCCAACCAGATCGTCAGTTCAAATAGTCTGGCGCTTGCCGCCACCGTTACGGCCCTCGGTGGCGAGCCATTGCAGCTCGGCATCGCGCCGGACGATCGCGAGGTGCTCCGCAATATGGTCGCCGGCGCCCGGGGCGCTGATCTTCTCATCACCACTGGCGGTGTCTCGGTCGGTGAGCATGACCTGGTGCGCAGCGTGCTTGGTGAGGAAGGTCTCGAGCTCGATTTTTGGCAGATCGCCATGCGTCCTGGAAAGCCTCTGATGTTCGGCAAGATTGGCGACACCCCTGTCATTGGCCTGCCGGGAAATCCGGTTTCGACGCTGGTCTGCGCGATGATCTTCATCAAACCGGCCCTGCAAACCATGTTGGGAGCCGAGGTGAATGTCAGACCGACTCTGACGGCCCGGCTTGGGCGCGAGGTTCGGGAAAACGACCAACGCCAGGATTACCTGCGCGCGCAGCTTTCCTACGACGGCGGCGGCGAGCCCATCGCAACGCCCTTCCCGCAACAGGACAGCTCGATGATGGCGCGGCTTGCCGAAGCCGATTGCCTGATCGTGCGCCCGCCCGCTGCACCGGCGCTTAAGAAGGGTGAATCCGTCGAAATCATGCTGATCGAAGGCGGTCTGGTGCAAATTTAGACAATTATTGCTGTCAGACGCCTCGAATTTTGCTTGACCCCTTATTAGAACTAAACTAGAACATGTGTTGATGTTGTTGTTTTGTTCTATATGTAGTGGATACTCGTATTCTGAGGAACACGATAAGGGGTAGCTGCAGATGTTGACGAAGAAGCAGTACCAACTGTTGACGTATATTCATCAGCGCTTGACCGAGACGGGCGTTTCGCCCTCCTTCGATGAGATGAAGGACGCGCTCGATTTGCGGTCGAAGTCGGGCATCCACCGGCTTATTACCGGCCTGGAGGAGCGAAAATTCATTCGCCGTCTGCCCCACCGGGCGCGCGCCCTGGAGGTTCTCCGCCTTCCCGATAACAAGATGGCCCAACAGGCGGGCGAGCGCGGAGGTTTTGCACCGACCCTAATTCGCACCGATTTTCCGCAGCAGCGCGCGACCCAGTCCCCGGAGGTGGCGAACGACGTCGTCGCCCTGCCGCTCTATGGCCGGATCGCTGCTGGCACGCCGATCGAGGCCTTGCGTGACGATTCGAATGTCGTTGAGGTGCCGGCGAGCCTGATGGGTGACGGTGAGCATTACGCGCTCGAAGTCGACGGCGATTCCATGGTCGACGCCGGTATTTACGACGGCGATACGGTTATCCTCGAGCGTTGTGACGAGGCCGATAGCGGCTCAATTGTCGTGGCTTTGATCGACGATGCGGAAGTGACGCTGAAGCGCCTACGCCGCAAGGGCGACTCGATCGCGCTCGAACCGGCGAACAAGGCGTACGAAACGCGCATCTTCGGACCCGACCGCGTCAAGGTCCAGGGACGTTTGGTCAGTTTGCTGCGCCGTTACTAGCGGCCGACTGCCGGCTCGAAACACGGGCCGGCGACCAGGGACGAATTCCCCGCACACCGGCCACAGTTTTGACGTGCGGCGGTCCTCCCGTTAGCCATATTGCGTGTGCACCCTCCCGCCACAGATCGAAGCGGTCGATGATAGTGCTGGCCGATGGGCATGCTCTGCGCACCGGAACCGCGCTAACGATCAGCGACGCCACACGGCAATCTTCACTAAGCGCACGCTCGTCGTGAACGAACGCCAGAATTTCACCGTCGTGATGGAAGATGCAGCCGAGATTATCGCAAGACAACAGGGATAAATCGTCTGGGTCCTTCCAAGGCCAGGTGTCCGCGCTGTCCACCCCATCTCGGCGCAGCCAATTCGCGGCGCTAAATCGTTCGCGGCGTTTGCTGGATAATCTGAGCGCACCATCGGCCGTGCGCACGGCCATCAACCGGCCGGTGTCGGAGACGACAATATCGGGAGGAGAGGTTAGTGGTATTGTCGCAACGCTGAGGGTGATAACGGCAATTCCCAGCCATCGCTGATTGCCTCGCCACAGGCAAAGCCACAAACCGCCGACGGCGATCAGGCAAAGCCCGAATACAGGCATTGCTGGTACCAGGCGCACCGCGCCGTCCCATGACGCGACGCTCGTGGCAACGCTGATAATCAGCTTCAGTCCCCAAACCATCGGCACGAGCGGCACTGCCTCGAGTCCGAACAGCATAAACACGCACACGACGACGGCCCAGGGCATCACCCAGAGGGCGGTCACGGGAACGGCGACCATGTTTGCAGCCAGTCCGAATAGGGCGATTCGGTTGAAGTGAAAGAGCGCGATTACGCCGGTCGCAACACTCGCAAGCAGCGTGGTCGTCGCGACACCTGCCAAATACATGACGGCACGGCGCCAGAAATGGCGACGACCGAGCCAAGCGCCGAGCGGTCGGCGTAAACTCTCGTAAGCAGCTACCAGCACCGCGACGGCGGCAAACGACATCTGAAAACTGGCGCCCAAAATGCTCTCCGGCAGGAAGATCAGAATGACCATTGCTGCCCAGGCGATCAGGCGCAGCGAAATCGCCGTGCGATCTAAAATCACGGCCAGAAGCACTAAACCCGTCATCAAGAACGCGCGTTGAGTGGGGATAGTCATCCCCGATAACAGCAATTACCCAAAGCTGCCGATGATTGCTGCCACGGCAGCCCATTTCTTGTTCGGATACCGAAGCGTTCCCTGTTCCCACAGCGCCAGCAATGCGCGCACGGCGAAGAAGATAGTTGCGGCCACGAGGCCCATATGGAGGCCAGAAATGGCGAGCAAATGTGCGAGACCCGATTCGCGCATTGCCTCGATGACGTCGGGGGGTATGGCGCTGCGATCGCCAGTTATTAAGGCTGCAGCTATTGCTCCGTCAGTGCCCGGCTGCGCGGATCGAATACGCTCAGCCATGGTGTGGCGAACCTCGGCGATCGCGACCGCCGCCCAGTTGGCTCCCGTGTTTGTCCTTGCAGAAGCGCTATCGGCCGGCTTCGTGCGCGAGAGCGCAAACCCGACGGCACCTATTTGTTCGAACCAAACGCGTCGTTGAAAATCATATGCTCCGGGGAATACAGGTGCGGGAGGCGGCGAGAGTTTTGCCAGCACGCTGGTGCGCTGCCCGATGGTGACTGAGCTGTTTCGATGTAGACGCACTCTCGACTTCAGCGGTGTACCCGCAGCCTCGAGTCCGGGGATGTGTAGGCGATCAAGGAGTATGCGCGGCCCACCGGTCAGTCGCTGGATTGCGATCACGCGACCGGAGATCCACACGGGACCGATCTTCCGCTCCATGACGGGAGCTGCCACGAGATGAGTGCGCACCTGGGCTGTCGTAAATCCAAGCGCTGCGATGAGTGTGCCAATCCACAACACGGGTAGCCCTAACGAACGTCGCTATACTGCCAGCAACAGCGCTGCTACGCCGCCCAAAGACAGACCAAGCCAAGGTGCAGGCTCAAACTTGAGTGAAAAATAAATCGCGATACCGCAGCCGAAGGCAACCGGCGTCCAGAGGATCCAGCGGTCCCGCTCTTCGCCAAGGTTCTTAACCAGCGTTCGCGCAGCTTGTGCCGGCCAGCGCCAGAATTCCGAGAGTTTGGCGCCGCGGGTGGCGTTGAGATAGTCTCCGCGTTGAGCCGGCAGCACACCCATGTCGTCGAGAGTGCGCCAACACAGGAACAGGTCAAAGGGATTTCGAAGTCGGGTGACCGGCGGCGCTCTGCCGTGATACACCCGCGTCAGTAAAAACCAGCCCAGAGCGAGCACCCAGCCCCGTGACCGTCGTTACCCGATTTGCCCCTTCACCTACCGGAATCCTACACCTGGGCAGCGCCCGCACGGCGCTCTTCAACTGGCTTTACGCGCGCCACCACGGCGGCCGCTACCTGCTGCGCATCGAGGACACCGACCGCAAGCGCTCAACCCCGGAATCGGTTGCGGCGATTCTTGACGGCTTGGACTGGCTCGATCTGAAGCCGGATGGCGAGGTCGCCTATCAGTCGCAGCAGCAGGACCGGCACGCGGAAGTCGCCCATATGCTGCTGCAAAACGGCGACGCCTACCAGTGCTACGCGACACCCGAGGAACTCACTGAAATGCGCGAGCTCGCGCGCGCCGAACGCCGTCCCGTGCGCTACGACGGACGCTGGCGCGACCGCGATCCGGCCGAGGCGCCGGCAGGTGTGAAGCCGGTCATTCGGCTGAAGGCGCCGCAACAGGGCGAAACCGTGATCGACGACCAGGTCCAGGGGCCGGTTCGGGTCGCCAACGAGCAGTTGGACGATATGGTGCTGCTGCGGGGCGATGGCACGCCGACCTATATGCTCTCGGTCGTCGTCGACGACCACGACGCAGGCATCAGCCACGTCATTCGAGGCGACGATCATCTGAGCAACGCGGCGCGCCAGACCCAGCTTTACAAGGCAATGGGATGGGAGCTGCCGGTATTTGCCCATATTTCGCTTATTCATGGTGCCGACGGCGCAAAACTTTCCAAACGGCATGGTGCGAGCGGCGTTGAGGAATTCCGCGCGCTCGGCTACCTGCCGGAAGCGCTCTGCAACTACCTGCTGCGGCTTGGCTGGAGCCACGGCGACGACGAAATCATCAGCCGCGCGCAGGCCATCGAGTGGTTCGATCTCGGCGGCGTCGGACAGGCCCCTGCCCGCTTCGACATCGCCAAACTCGACAGTCTGAATGCGCATTACCTCCGCGAAACGCCCGAGCCGGCCTTGCTTGAGGCGGTATTGAACATGCTCGCTCAGCGCTTGGACCGGGAGCTTGAAGAGGACGAGCGGGCGCGTGTTGCAAAAGGGCTTGGAGAGCTGAAATTACGGGCGATAACCGTGAACGCTTTGGCCGAAAATACCGTTTTCTACGTGAAGGCCCCCCAACTACCCCTGGAAAACCCGAAAGCGGCCAAATTGCTCAACGATGAGGCCATCGAATTATTGAAAAATTTTAGTAACACGCTTGTGCATGAACAGGCCCGCGAGTCACAACCGATGGATCCAAAGTTGGTTCCTATTTTAACTGCCATTGAAGCAGGTGACGGTTGGTCAGCAGCGAATCTGGAAGCATTGCTTCGCGGCCTAGCCGAGGTCAATGACGTCGGTTTAGGCAAGCTCGCCCAGCCGCTTCGCGCGGTGGTGACCGGCACGAACGTCTCTCCCGGCATCTTCGAAGTGATAGAGATCTTGGGACGTGACGAGACGCTGTCGCGCATCAAACGGGCCGTTGAACACGCCGAAGACGCGTAACCATATCACCCCGTTATTTGCCGAAGTCCGGTGCGGCGACTATACTATTGGCGACCGACAAGGCGCCGCCATCAACCGGCCATAGAGCGCTGAAAGTTTAATTTAAAATATCCCCGTAAACATTTGAGCTGTTTGGGAGAACGGGATGGCCACGAAAAAGACTGCTGCCGCAAAGACGAAGAAATCGGCGAAACGGAATTCTGTCACGCTGACCGACAACCGGACTGGCAAAAGCTTCGAATACGACCTGCTCAAGGGGTCGGTCGGTCCGCAGGTCATCGACATCCGCGCGCTTTACGCTCAAACGGGCTATTTCACCTACGATCCCGGCTTTACCTCGACGGCCTCCTGCCAGTCGAGCATCACCTACATCGACGGCGACAAAGGTGTGCTCCTCTATGGCGGCTACTCAATCGAGGAGTTGGCTGAACGCAGCAGTTATATGGAAGTTTGCTACCTCCTGCTTTACGGCAAACTGCCCAAAAAACAAGAACTGGTGCAGTTCAAGCGCATGATCACGAACCACACCATGCTGCACGAGCAGCTACAGTATCTCTATCGAGGTTTCCGCCGTGACGCGCATCCAATGGCCATCATGGTCGGCGTTGTCGGCGCCCTTTCGGCCTTCTATCACGATTCCACCGATATCACGGACCCTATGCAGCGGGAGATTGCCTCCCATCGCCTCATCGCGAAGATGCCGACGATTGCCGCGATGGCGTACAAATACACGCTTGGCCAGCCGTTCGTATTTCCAAGGAACGACCTGAATTACGCGGAAAACTTCCTGCACATGATGTTTTCTGTGCCAACCGAGAACTACAAGATCAGTCGCACAGTGGCGCGGGCCATGGATCGCATCTTTATCCTGCACGCCGACCACGAACAAAACGCGTCGACATCCACCGTCCGGCTGGCCGGTTCCACCGGTGCCAATCCCTTCGCCTGCGTCGCCGCCGGCATCGCCTCGCTCTGGGGGCCAGCTCACGGCGGCGCCAACGAAGCGGTCCTCACCATGCTTCAGGAAGTCGGCGACAAGAAGCGAATTCCAGAGTTTATCAAGCGCGCGAAAGACCGCGACGATCCATTCCGCCTGATGGGCTTCGGCCATCGAGTCTACAAGAATTACGACCCGCGGGCTGCCGTTCTACGCAAATCATGCCACGCTGTGCTGAAGGAACTGGGGGTTGAAAAGGAACCGCTCCTGGAGCTTGCGATGGAGCTCGAGCGCATCGCGCTGTCGGACGATTACTTCATCCGGCGTAAACTGTTCCCGAACGTCGATTTCTATTCGGGCATTATTCTGCGCGCGATCGGATTCCCGACCAGCATGTTTACCGTGCTGTTCGCGCTTGCAAGGACATCGGGCTGGATCTCCCAGTGGAAAGAGATGATCGAGGATCCGACCCAGCGTATCGGCCGTCCGCGGCAGCTCTATACCGGTAGCAAGCAACGCAAATACCCGCCGATCAGCAGCCGCAAGTAGCGCGTGCGGGAGTCGTAGCTAGACTAATTTCGTTATCTACTAGTAGATAATTTACGTTCCCGATTGCGAACGCAGTGGCGCCGGCGCAAACGCGACGCTAGCTGCGTTCGATCAACTCGATCTTGTAGCCGTCGGGGTCGTCGATGAAGGCGATCGTCGCGCCGCCATGCTTCATCGGTCCGGGCGGCCTCGGAATGTTGACCTTCTCTGAAGCCAGTTGCTCGCATGTGGCATAGATGTCGGGAACACCGATCGCGACATGTCCAAACGCGCTGCCGAGATCGTAGTCCTCTTCTTGACCCCAGTTATGGGTCAATTCGAGTACCGAGGTGTTCGCCTCGTCGCCGTAGCCGACAAACGCGAGCGTGAATTCGCCCGACGGGAAATCTTTCCGTCGCAAAAGCTTCATGCCCAGAAGCCGGGTATAGAAGTCGATTGATTTGTCCAAGTCCCTTACCCGGAGCATGGTGTGCAAGAAGCGAAATTTGCTGCTGTCGACCGCAGCAGCGCCAGCCTGCGCTTGATCTGTCATCGTATCTGTCCTCCCTGGATTGTTATAGCGCGTTAAAGGGCCGTCTCGGGGTCATTTTTGACGATTTGCAAGAGCGCGCGG
This sequence comes from Alphaproteobacteria bacterium, assembly GCA_963664465.2. GTDB lineage: Bacteria > Pseudomonadota > Alphaproteobacteria > UBA8366 > CAVOAK01 > CAVOAK01. Next base: position 278,913 of record CAXXSU010000015.1, read on the forward strand.
GCGGCGCGAATGCTGGGTCGTTCACCGCCCATGCCGATCCGCACGAGTGCGTCACGGCTGGCAGTCACTTGTTCCATTCCGCCGGTTTCCAGAAGCTGCGTTACAGCTTCGCACAGTTGCTCCGGTGCACAATTCCTCTGCAAGAGTTCCGGCACGACTTCGCGGTCGAGGATGATGTTGATTAGCGTTACAAAACGGATCAACGATATCCATTTGACGACAAAATATGTGAGCCACGGCAGCCGATAGGTGACGATTGAGGGAACGCGCGCCATTGCCAACTCCAAAGAAACCGTTCCTGACGCGGCAAGCGCCGCGTTGCTCGCCGCCATGGCGTCGTATTTTTGCTCTTGGCTGTCGACGACGATCGCAGGCACCGACCAGGACGCCGTAATCTCCTGTATCGGCGCCATCAGTGCGCTGACAGTTGGCGAGACAACGACGAGCTCGGGATAGCGCGAGGCCAGCCGCTTCACGGTCGCACCAAAAATATCAGCGAGTTGTTCGACTTCGCCACGCCGGCTGCCGAGCAGCGCGCATAGAACCGGCGCTGCTGGATCGATGCTGTGTCGCTCGCGAAACCGCGGTCCGTCGCCGTTATTGGCCCCTGACTCGACGACGGGGTGTCCGACGAAACTGCACGGAAGGTCGGCGGCGGTAAACAACGGCGGCTCGAACGGCAGCAGCGCGAGCAGATGGTGAAAGTGCCGGCTAAACTTGCGAACGCGCCAAGGTCGCCAAGCCCAAACTGTCGGCGCAACATAATGCACGCGCGGAATTGAGCGGTCGCGGATCCGGTTGACCACACCATGTGCGAAGGCGGGCGCATCTATCGTTACGACCGCGGTCGGCCGCAACGCGTCGATTTGTTGCGCCGTCTGGCGCATGCGGCGCCACAGCTGAGTCATATGCGGCAGAATTTCGAACACGCCCATAACCGACAGTTCTTCCATCGGAAACAGACTATCTAGCCCCTCAGCGGCCATCGCATCACCGCCGACTCCGGCAAACTGGATCGAATCGTTTGTCAGATCGCGTAGCGCCGCCATCAAACGCGCGCCGAGCATATCTCCCGAGGGCTCGCCCGCGACCAGAAAGAAAAGCTGTTTATCGTTCAAGTTTCTACAGTGACGGCCAAGATGAACAAGTTTGCCTGATCTCCCGTGTCGATGACCTGCTCACGCTCGAGGATGAGCGTCGCGTTAGCTTCGACTGCGACCCCGCGGAAGCCGGCATCGGCAGCTTTTTGTATTGTCGCAGCTCCTATTGTTGGCAGATCGACACGTGTGTCCTGTCCTTGTTTGCTGGTCTTTACAAGAATCGGACCCGGCCCGTCGCGCTTTAGCAGTTTGCATCTATCGATAAGCGCATCGGTGCCTTCGATGGCTTCAACACCGAGGACAAGGCCCTCCTGCATGACCACAGCTTGGCCAACGTCGACCGGTGATAGGGCCTGCAAGATCTCGATCCCGCGGGCGATGTCTGAGTTGGCGTCCGCGTCGGGCGCAACGGCGCCGAGCACGCCGTCGGCGGCTTGTAGATCATCGAGAATGTCGGCAGGGCTGGTAACTGCGTAGCCTTCCGCTTCAAAGATGGCGATCAGCGCCCGTAAAAGCCCATCGTCGCCGAGCGACTTGATACCCAGTCGCGCAAGAATTTCCAGAGCTTTGGCGTCCGGACGCAGTGCCGCCATCGTGGGTCGTTCGATCGGGCCCGCTAGCACCAATTCCTCGACGCCAGCGTCCTTGAGTAGCGTGAGCGTCTTGCCGGCAGCGCCGAGACGTACCCAGGCGTGGGGAACATCGGCGACCAAGTCTGGCTCGGCCTGCCCCTCGAAAGCGATGACAAAGAGATCGCGGTCGCTTTGTCGGCAGGCCTCGACGATTAGGCTTGGCAAGCTTCCCCCACCGGCGAGAATGCCAAGTTTCCCGGTCATGTATCAAGTTTGGGTTGCGTCAATCCGCGCTGCGATTCCGCGCGCATGAATTCAACGATGTCCATGACGGCGTCGTGATCGCCGAACATGCGTGCAACATCTTCGATGCGCTCGCTTAACGTACCCTCCTCGGCAAACAGCATTCGATAAGCGGCCCGCAGTTGATGAATGCTTTCCTTGGAGAATTCACGACGTTTCAGGCCGACGACGTTTAGCCCGGACAGGCGGGCTCGATCGCCAATCGTCGAGCCGTATGGAATGACGTCGTTCTCTACGCCAGACATACCGCCGACCATTGCGTGAGGTCCAATGCGCACAAACTGATGTATCGCCGCTAGCCCACCGATAATGGCGTAATCGCCGACAACAACATGACCTGCCAGTGTCGCGTTGTTTACCATAATTACGAAGTTGCCGATCTGGCAGTCGTGGGCGACGTGGGCACCGACCATAAACAGGCAGTCATTGCCGATCTTGGTACGCAGTCCGCCACCCTCGGTTCCGGGATTCATGGTGACGTGTTCGCGAATGGTGTTGCGTTCGCCGATCACCAGTTGTGAAACCTCGCCGCGAAATTTCATATCCTGGGGCTGAAGGCCGATTGACGCGAAGGGGTAGATTTCCGACTTGGCTCCAACTTCGGTATGCCCTCCGACGACGACATGTGATCGCAGGACAACGCCATCGCCGAGACGCACGTCACCGCCGACAACACAATATGGCCCGATCGTCACATCGCTCCCAAGTTCCGCGTCGGCGTCGACGATAGCGGTGGAATGAAGGTCCGTCATTCGTCGACAATCATGGCTGCAAACGTCGCATCGGCGACGCGTTGTCCGTCGACTTCCGCTTCGCCCGAAAACTTCCAGACGGCGCCTCGACTATGTTTCTTGCGCACGTGAATGCTTAACACATCACCCGGTATGACGGGTCGCCGGAACCGCGCACTTTCTATCGTCATGAAATAGACTAATTTGCCGTCCGATTCACGACCAAGCGACTCGATTACCACGACCGCCGCGGTCTGCGCCATCGCCTCGATAATGAGGACGCCCGGCATGATCGGCCGCGCCGGGAAGTGGCCTTGAAAATGCGGCTCGGCGACGGTAACCGCCTTAATCCCCGTAGCGCTTTGGCCTGAAATTATATCGACGACTTTGTCGATCATAAGAAACGGGTAGCGATGCGGAATCATCCGCATCAATTCGGCAATGTCGATATCGAATCCAGCCTTTAAAGGCTTCTTTTGGGTCACGCTACCTGCCCTTTCTGCTGGCAAGGCGTTTGACCGTGGCGACTTGCCTAAAATGCTCTTTGACCGGCACAGCGGGGATTCCCGCGACTTTTTCTCCCGGGGCAACGTCGCGTATGACACCACTCTTTGCGCCAATCTGGGCGCCCTTGCCGATCACAAGATGCCCACTGACGCCGCTTTGTGCCGCCACCACAGCAAACTCCTCGAGCCGCGAGCTGCCGGCAACACCTGATTGCGCTATGAGGACGCAGCCGCGGCCAAGACGGACGTTGTGGCCAATCTGCACCAAGTTGTCGATCATACTTCCCGCGCCGATCACCGTATCCGGACCGCTGCCTCTGTCGATTGTAGAGTTGGCACCGATTTCCACGTCGTCCTCGACGATGACGCGGCCGAGTTGGGGTACTTTGATATGGCCGGATGCCGCCATCGCAAATCCGAAACCTCGCTGACCGATACACACTCCGGGATGAATGAGAACGCGAGCTCCGATCAGGCAATGGCTGAGATATACGCCGGACGCGATTGAAGTGTTCTCACCGATCACAACCGCCTGGTCGATGAAGGTATTAGCGCCGATGCGGCATCCTGCTCCAATATTCGCGTCAGGGCCGATGACAACGCCGGCTTCGATCAGGCAATCGTCCGGTAAGTGAGCACTAGGGTCGATACTTGCAGATGGAGATACTCCGGGCTCGAATGACGGCTCCGGATAGTATGCTTGCGCAGCAAGTGCGTAGGCCTGGTAGGGAGTGGCGCTGATCAGAAGTTCCATACCGTCAGGCGCACTCTCGGCAGCACTCGCTTCAACGATACAGGCGCCGGCCCGGCTGGTCATAAATTCCTCGACATACTTCTTGTTGTCTAGAAAACTTAGGTCTCTTGGCCCGGCCGCGGATAACGGGGCCACGTCGTCAAATGTAGCGTCCGCACTGGCGCCAGGACATAATTCGGCACCGATCAAAGCTGCCAGTCCCTTTAAGGTAAAAGGACCCGCGGCCTTAAAAAAACGCGGATCAGCCATGGCTCTATTTCTGTGTTGACGGCGGTAGAGTTACCGTCTGTAGCCGCTCGTTGAGTCGATTGACGACCTCGTCGGTAATAACCAGTGCGCCTTCGGCGAAAACAACGACACCACCACGTTTCGCGTTCAGTACAATGTTGATTCCTTGCTCTGCAGCCAGTTCGCGGAGAATCTTCACTACTTCCTCTTCCACAAGCCGCATCCCTTGTCCAAACCGCTGGTCGAGTTCCTGCTTACGGAGTTGAACGGTCTTTTGTAATTCGCGGGCACGTTGTTCATATGCTTGACGATTTCGGTTGAACGCTTCCGGCGACAATATTGTCTGCTGGCGAGTGAGTTCCTGGCGCGCGCGCTCTAGTTCGCTCTGAAACTCTTGAATCTCCAATTGATATCCCGCCTGTTGCTGATCCGTCTGGCTGCGGACATTCCGGCCTGCCAGCGAATCACGTACGACCCGGCTGAAATCGACGACGGCGATGACAGCATTGGGAATCTGCTGTGAACGGGCCGGCGTAGCTGGAACGCCGAAGCTCAATACTAAAAGCAGCGTTAACCCGATGGCCTTGCCTGCGATGCACATGTCTCTCAAAACCTGGTGCCGAAGTTGAAGCGGAACACTTCTGTCTTGTCGAAGTCTTCTTTTTGAAGCGGCCAGGCAAAGTCGACACGAAATGGGCCGGCAGGAGAGCGCCAGGCTAATCCGACGCCGACACTTGCCCGAAGCGCTGCTTCATCTAGAAGCTGGCTTCCGCTCGCGTCGACATCGGTAAGTGTACCAAAATCGCTGAACACGGCGCCGCTAACGCCCAACTCCTTGGGGAGTCCGACAGGGAAGCTAACTTCAACGGTTCCTGCCAAAAATCTGTTGCCCCCAAGGGCGTCGTCGGTGCTGGAATAGCGCGGACCGGCACCACGGGATTCAAACCCACGGAGATTATCTCCACCGAGAAAATATCGATCATTGATACGTATCTCGTCACTGATGCCAAATATATACCCCAGTTGTCCCGTTAGGCCGGCAACGATCTGCTCCGTAATCGCATAGTAGTATCCACCCTCGAGCGTCGAGCGCAGGTAATGTTCGGTACCGCCGATCCCGGCCAGGTCGTTCGACAAGCGTATAAAATAGCCATCGGTTGGGTCTGCGCGGCTGTTGCGTTGGTCAAAGAGTAATGATTGGCCAATGAGCGAACTGTAAAATGTACCTTCCTGATTCTTGATGAAGGCAGAGGCTTCGTCCTTTACATCCTCGACGGCCTCGCGACGGAACGAATATCGGAGTCCCTGCGACAGCAATTCGTTGATCTCGTACCCGACGCGCAGGCCGAAACCGGCGCGTTTGGACTTGAACGAACTATCTTCGAGGTTGTCCTCCGTGACATGGAACAGATCAACGCCCGCGGAGAGTTGCCGTTCGAGAAAATATGGCTCGGTGAAGCTGACGTCGAACTCCTGAGAAACGCCGGATAACTGGAAACTGGCCGACAACTCTTGACCTTTGCCAAGCAGGTTCCGCTCGCGAATGCTGATATCGCCCAATGGACCAACGGTTGTTGAAAATCCGCCACCGATTGACAGTTCACCGGTCGACTGTTCCTCGACGTCAACTTCGACAACAGTCATATCCGGACTCGAGCCTGGGACCGCATTGATGTCAACTTTCCGGAAGAATCCGAGGTTACGAATGCGGTCGCGGGAACGCCGAAGTTTCGAGGCATTGAAGGCGTCTCCTTCGACCAATCTGAACTCGCGCCGGACGACCTTATCCAGTGTTCTTACATTGCCTCGAATTTCGATACGCTCGACAAAAACGCGTGGCGCTTCGCCAATTTCGAATACCAAGTTGATTACGCGCTCTTCGCGATTTTTCTCCGGTCGCGTGCGGACATCAACGAATCCATAACCCAGATTGCCGACCGCGTCCGTGAGCGCCAGCACGGTATTGTCGACGATCTCCGTGTCGTACCAATCGCCGACGTCAAACTCGATCAGGCCTGCAAACTGTTCAGCCTGCACTTCCTTAATCCGCGATGTGATCTCTGAGCTGCCAAAGCGGTAACGCTCACCTTCCTCAAGGGTAATGGTTACAAAGAATTCCTTGCGGTTGGATGTTAGCTCGGCGACCGCCGAAACAACCCGGAAGTCCGCGTATCCCCTCTTCAGGTAGTGTCGGCGCAACAACTCGCGATCGAATGTGAGACGATCAGGGTCATAATGGTCCGTCGAACTGAAATAGCGATACCAGCGAGTTTCCTTGGTTTGGATGATCCCTCTCAGGGCCCGATCGCTAAAGCGTCTGTTGCCGATGAAACTAATGCGCTTAATTCCAGTTTCTGGCCCTTCCGCGATCTCAAAGACGAGGTCAATCCTGTTTTGTTCGAGTTGGATGACCTTTGGCTCCACGTTCGCGGCGAAACGTCCACTGCGCCGGTAGAGGTCAAGAATCCTCTTCACGTCGCTCTGAACTCGGGTTCGGGTGTAGACAATTCGTGGCCGCAGTTGAACTTCCGTCTCGAGAATCTCATCCTTGATGCGTTTGTTCCCCTCGAACGCAATACGGTTGATAATCGGGTTTTCGACGACGCGCACGATGAGTGCGGTGCCTTCACGCCGGATTGTGACGTCCGCGAACAGGCCGGTTGCGAAGAGTGCTTTGAGGGTTTCGTTGACCAGCTCCGGCACCATTTTGTCACCGGTCTTGACGCGCATGTACGATCTTACTGTATCGGGCTCGATGCGCTGCACACCCTCCACAACAATCTCGGAAATGGTGGGAAATTCAGAACCCGACGCGCTTGTCGTAGGGGCAACGCGCGGTGTCGTACCTCCGGCTGGCGCGGGCGGCACCAACGTGGGGACCGTCGTCTGTGCTGACGACAGGTTTGGCGCCGACAACACAAAGACCGTTGCCATGCCCAACACGATATTTCGGCATGATTTCCACACAGGGTAATAGGCTCGTAGGTTCAGCTGATCAGTTCTTTGACAAACTCAAAAAAATGCAATTGTACCAAGTCGTTAATGGTCACAAATATCATGAGACCCAAGACAAACGCCAGACCTATGCGAAATCCAATCTCCTGCGTCCTCTCGCCGAGTGGCTTTCCGCGGACCGCTTCGATCGCATAAAAAAGCAAATGGCCACCATCAAGCATCGGAATTGGAAACAGATTTATTAGTCCCAAATTGACGGATAGTAGTGCGGTGAACCAGATCAGCGGAACGAACCCAACTTTGGCAAATTCTCCGGACATTTGGGCAATCCGGATGGGTCCACCCAATTCATCGGCCCTGCGGGAGCCCGAAATCATTTGGCCAACGACCTTGAGCGAGCCGGTGGTGAGGTAGAGGGTTTCCTTTCCGGCCTGCCAGGCGGCTGTCATCGGATCATGCCGAATATAATCAGCTCCCTGCCCCATAACACCAAGCCGGCCAATACGATGCACATTTCCTAGGCGGTCGGTTTGCTCGACCAGTCTCGGCGTCACCTGCAGCGATATCTCGCGACCCTCGCGGAGTAAGACGATTGTCATCGTGCGGTCCGGATTGAGGCTCACGATCTGCTGGACTTCTTCAAAGCGCTCGATTGATCGCCCGTCGATCCGCGTTATCGTATCGCCAGCCAGAATGCCTGCCTGCTCGGCCGCACTCCCCTCCTGCACCGAAGTTATGGTCGGTGGCGTGAATGGCTGGCCGACAATGCTGAACAGGGCGGAGAGCACGATTATCGCAAATATAAAGTTTGCCGCCGGGCCCGCAAAAACAACGGCGCTACGCTGTGCAAGCGTCTTGTGTGCGAACGAAACCTGCCGATCGGATTCTGCAATCGGCCGAAGTTCTTCACCTGGCAGCTCACTTCCACCTTCGCCAAACATCTTGAGGTAGCCGCCAAGCGGAATCGCGCTTATTTTCCAACGCGTTTCGGCTTTGTCAGTCCAGCCAAACAACTCCGGTCCAAAGCCGATCGAGAACACCAGCACTCGGACGTTGTTGTAGCGTGCAATCGAGTAGTGTCCCAACTCGTGAACGAATACCAATACCGTCAGAACGATGAGGAACGGCAGTACGTATCCGGATACGCCCAGCAAGAAATCCATAGGTTCACCTGCGTTCTAAGAACGACACCTTATGCCATGTAGTGGTTCGCAACGCATTGAAAAGGCGGCTCCAGCGTCTTCAACGCCACGTGAGTGGGCTGATACCAAACATCCAAGTCAAAAATGTGACCGCTGGCGTAGCTACAAGAAATCCGTCCATGCGATCGAGTAACCCGCCATGTCCCGGAATTATTCCGCCGGCATCCTTCATGGAAAAATAACGTTTCAAGCCAGATTCGATAAGATCGCCCGCTTGGGCGAAGATGGCGAGACCAGCGCTGAGCCCAGCAAGTTTCAGGAAATTACCATAATCCACCATTTGTGCGGCTACGAGGCCAACCGCCGATGCGGCCACTATGCCGGCACCGAAGCCTGACCAGGTTTTTTTCGGGCTTATTTTCGGCATAAGTTTTGGACCGCCGATTAAGCGTCCCGCAGTATAGCCAGCGCTATCCATGGCGATGACGACAAACATCAGCCAAAGGACGGTCGCCAGTCCCATCGACGGCTCGGAACGCAGCCAGACAAGGGCAAATCCCATGCTGCCGATGTACGGAACTCCGACGGCGGCAAAAATGCGAGAGTTGCGGCGTACCGAATCGCAGGCGGCAGCGGCTGTAACTGCGCCCAGCAAGAGAAGCACCGAAGCCACAACGATTTGCTCCGTCAATGCAAACACTGGAGCGGCCGCACTTAAAGACGCGGCGGCAGTTCGTGCAAGGCCCGGTTTAAGGCCGCAAATACGTACCCATTCCAAGCACATGATTGCCGTCACTGCGACGACCGTGGCGACAAAGTATCCGCCACCAGCCCATACTGCGGCGACCGATAATGGTAGCAGAACCGACGCCGACAGAATGCGAAGAGAAAGTTCGCTCACGTCAGGCCGTGCTGACTGCTGCACCAAATCGTCGATCACGGCGATGAAACTCGGAGATCGCCGCAGCCAGATCGTGATAGTCGAAATCGGGCCATAGCGTTTCTGTGAACACAAGCTCGGTATAGGCAAGTTGCCAAAGCAGAAAATTGCTTATTCGCTGCTCGCCGCTCGTGCGAATAAGCAGATCCGGATCAGGTATGTCATGTGTCGCGAGCTTGCGCGCGAGCGTATATTCGTCGATCGAGTCGACCGAGATCCGGCCGGAGACCGCATCTCGGGCGAGCGCTTGCGCCGCGGCTGTAATTTCCTGACGTCCGCCATAACTCAAGGCGAGTACGAGCGTCATGCGCGCGTTGTCGGCGGTTGCTGCCTCGGCATTTTCGATCAGTCGGATGATATCATCTGAAAATCGTGACCGATCGCCGATCATCCTAAATCGAACGCCATTTTTGTGGAGTTCTGCCGTTTCGGCCTGCAGAAAAAGTTTCAACAGGACCAGCAGGTCACCGATTTCCTCTTCCGGGCGCTTCCAGTTCTCAGATGAGAACCCAAACAATGTGAGATAGGAAATTCCCAGTTCACAGGCCGCCCGCACCGTGCGCCGCACCGCATCCGCGCCCCGCCGATGACCCGCAGTACGTGGACGACGCTTCGCCTGCGCCCAGCGTCCGTTGCCATCCATAATGATGGCAACATGCTGAGGCACATCCGGTTCCTCGGATTTAACAGAAAGCGCTTCCAATTCCTTACACCTGCATGATGTCCTGTTCTTTGCTGTCGAGGGCCGCGTCGATTTTGGCGATGTGGTCGTCGGTGGTTTCCTGAATATCCGCCGCGTGCGCGCGATGCTCATCTTCGGATATTTCACTCTTCTTTTCGAATTCCTTAAGGCGATCCATGCCGTCGCGGCGCACGTTTCGCACCGCGACACGCGCCTGTTCTGCATATTTGGCCGCTATTTTCGACAATTCCGCGCGCCGCTCCTCATTGAGGTCCGGAATCGGCAGCCGAAGAAGACTTCCTTCAATTTGTGGGTTCAGACCCAAATCGGCTTGGCGTATTGCCTTCTCGACCGCCTGTACCAACGAATTATCCCAGACTTGAACGGTGAGCAATCGAGAATCCGGTACGCTAATTGCCGCCACTTGGTTTATCGGCATTTGGGACCCGTAGGCGTCGACCATTACGGGTTCGAGAAGACTTGGTGAGGCGCGACCAGCTCGAAGCCCATTGAATTCCTTCTGCAAGGCCGTCAAGGCCCCGTCCATTCGCCGATAAATATCGGACAGGTCCACGTCATCCATGTGTCTGCCCCTTCATGAAATCAGGGTAAAGCGACCCTCACCGCGAATCGCCGCGGCGAAGGCCCCGGTATTGTGTATCGAAAATACCAAGATAGGAATGTCATTTTCGCGTGCTAGCGAAATTGCAGATGCATCCATCACTTGAAGATCACGCGATAACACTTCGAGATAAGTAAGCTTTTCGAAGCGCTCTGCATCTGGTTCAGCGACCGGATCTGCACTATAGACACCGTCGACTTTGGTTCCCTTAAGCAATAGGTCGCAGTCCATTTCAGACGCCCTGAGCGCGGCGGCGGTGTCGGTCGTAAAGAACGGGTTGCCGCTTCCGGCGGCAAATATCACGACCCGGCCTTTCTCCATGTGACGTATTGCGCGGCGGCGGATATATGGCTCGCAGATCGTCGTCATGGGAATCGCGGAGAGTACGCGTGTATCGACATCGATCTGCTCGAGTGAGTTTTGCATCGCCAGCGAATTTATGACTGTCGCGAGCATCCCCATATAGTCGGCGCTCGCTCTGCCAATGCCTTCCGCTGCGCCGGATACACCGCGAAAGATATTACCGCCACCGATGACGAGGCATATCTGTACGCCAAGCGCAGTCACTGCTTTTACTTCGGCGGCAACCCGCTTGTTGGTATCGGGATCTAGGCCATATTCGTGGGTGCCCATGAGGGCTTCGCCGGATATCTTGAGCAGGACGCGGCAATACTTCACTTGAGACGACACCTGCATGCTTATCCTTTTACCGCCGCACCTGAGAAAGCAGCTTTAGTGTTTAAGTCTCGCGGCGACTTCCGCTGCGAAATCGGAGTCTCCCCTCTCGATCCCTTCGCCGAGCGTATACCGAATGAATTTCGATATCCGGACCGGGGCACCTGTATCTTCTGCCGCGTCTTCCAGTACCTTTGCAATCTTCGTCTGATTGTCGATTACGAAGGTTTGTTCAAGAAGCACGAGCTCCTCATAGTACTTACGTAACCGGCCTTCGACCATTTTTTCTATGACCTCGTCGGGACGACCAGAAGCCCGGGCCTGGTCGCTGAGCACTTGGCGCTCCCGATCCAAGGCAATTGGATCCACATCATCGATAGCGAGCCACTCCGGTCGCGAAGCCGCAATATGCATGGCGATCTGCTTGCCGACCGCCTGCAATTTTTCTCCATCTCCGTTCGACTCGATTGCGACCAACACGCCAATCTTGCCGAGCCCGGGCGCAACAGCACTATGGATGTACGAGGCGACGACGCCGTCCTCGACGGAACAGACGGTGCAGCGGCGCAACGCCAAGTTTTCGCCGATCGTTGCAATATTGTGACTCAGCTCTTCAGCAACGCTACGGTCGGAACCGGGAAAGGGTGCCGCCTGAAGCAAATCGATGTCGCCGTCATGTTGCAGCGCCAATTGACCGATCGCGTCCACAAGGCATTGAAACCCCTCATTGCGGGCGACGAAATCTGTTTCTGAGTTCACCTCGACGATGGCGCCTTTGTTCGCGTCCACACAAACCCCGACAAGGCCCTCCGCAGCAACGCGGCCGGCTTTGTTCGCAGCGGCGGACAGCCCATTCTTGCGGAGCCAATCGACGGCTTGCTCGACGTCGGCGTCCGATTCGCTGAGCGCGCGCTTGCAATCCATCATCCCGGCGCCCGTCTTGTCGCGAAGCTCTTTAACGAGTGCGGCTGATATCTGAGCCATCATTTATCCTCTTTGCGCATCGTCCGTGCTGACGAAACCTGCAGACGAAGACACAGCGATCCGAGGATATCCGTGCCCAACAAACAATCCTGTGATTATGCGTTCTTGACGGACTCGTCGGCTTCGCCTGCCGCTGCCCCATCAGTTGAAGGCTCTGCGCCTTCCGTGGCTTGCTCTGGCGCTTCTGCAGCGGATTCCGTTGCCGTGGCTTGCTCTGGTGCGTCTGCAGCGGATTCCGTTGCCGTGGCTTGCTCTGGCGCATCTGCAGCGGATTCCGTTGCCGTGGCCTCGCTTGGGACCGGCGCGGGATCGCTGCTTTCTGCGTCGGCCTGCTCCACGCCCGCGTCGGCGTCCGGCATCATGGCGGTCTTACCGTTGCCTGGCGCACCCTCGTCAGTTGGAATAGCCTCGCTCAATCCGTCCTCAGACTCTCCCGCGTCCGGACTTGTCGCCATTAGCTCAGCTTGTAAGCCGTCTAGGACGGCGCCACTAATGAGATCGCAGTAGAGACTGATTGCCCGCATCGCATCATCGTTGCCCGGAACCGGGTAGGTCACCATATGCGGATCGGAGTTGCTGTCGATCACGGCGACAATCGGGATTTTTAACTTGTGAGCTTCTTTGACGGCGATCATCTCCTTGTTTGTGTCGACGACAAAAAGGATATCAGGAAGGTCGCCCATCTCTTTAATGCCACCGAGCGCGCGCTCCAACTTGTCGCGTTCGCGCGTCAGTTGCAAAAGTTCCTTCTTGGTTAAACCTACATTATCTTCGGCGAGTTGTGCATCGAGGTCGCGCAAGCGCCTTATGGAATTTGATATGGTTTTCCAATTGGTTAACGTGCCACCAAGCCATCGGTGGTTGACAAAATATTGACCACAGCGTCGAGCGGCGTCGGCAACGACGTCCGTTGCCTGTCGTTTCGTTCCTACAAAGAGAATTCGACCACCGGCGGCGGCCACGGTTCGCACGGCCTCGACCGCACGCTGAAGCATGGGCACCGTTTGCTCAAGGTCGATGATGTGAATGCCACTACGGGCACCAAAGATGTACGGCTCCATCTTTGGGTTCCAGCGACGGGTGGTATGACCAAAATGGACGCCAGCTTCCAACAGCTGACGCATCGTAAACGTAGGCATTGCCACGAGAATATTCCTTTTCCGGTTATGCCGCCGCGGGAATGGCCGACGATGCCGGCACCGGAGCGACCGCCGCCCGTCTAGTTGGGACCGGTGTGCGCTTAACCCGCGTGAGAGATAGTGTTAGCTCGGCGATATACCGCCTTGGCCCCGCGTTGGCAAGCCTGAGCCGCCGATCATGTTAGCTGCGTTAGTACTCGTGAATGTCGCGAACACCGGGGATGGCTTTGATTGCTGATCGAATCGCCGGAGAGATGGCATACGCACCAGGAATACTCATTTCAACTTCTTGCACGTCAATATCCAAGACAATATCAAAACGCCCCCTTCCCTCGGAGCCGTGCTGCGCGATGACATTTGCAAGGCGATGGATGGCATTCTCGGTCTCAAGGAAGATCTTAAGTCGCGCCGTAGCCTGCGCCGAGGCCTCTTCCAGGGTTTCGATCTTCTGTACGGTTAACCGAACGGCATCTTGTCGCCGTTGCAGATCTGCCGTGATGAGCAGTGGACTCTTCAATTCAAGGAGTTCGCCGTGGCTCGCCAATACCTCCGAGAACACAGTTACCTCGTAGCTTCCCGACGCATCCGAAAGCTGTACGAATGCCATGCGGCTGCCGCGCGACGACATCGTGAAGCGACGTCCAAGAACAACGCCGGCAATCTTTATGCGGCTATCGGGTATTTGCCCGTTCTGGATATCCAGCCAGGAAACAACGTCTAGACGCTCACATTCGCGGCTGAAGGACTGAAGCGGATGAGCGGATAGGTAGAATCCGATTGCTTCGAACTCCTGCTGCAATCGCTTATCGGCGGACCAGGCGTCGGCATCGGGCAGAGCCATTCGTGACGCGGCTGCAATCTCGCCGCCGAACAGACTCACCTGTGACGACTCCCTGTCGCTTTGCGCGACACTGGCATGGCGGACCAAGATTTCGGCCGCCTCAAAGACCTGCCCGCGATTTTCACAAAGCGAATCGAAGGCACCCGCGCGTGCCAGGGACTCGAGCTGTCGCTTGTTGACGACGCGCGCGTCTATGCGCTCGGCGAATTCATACAGATCACTGAATTGTCCGTTGGCTTCACGCTCCGCAACCACGCACTTCATGGCTGCCTCGCCGACATTTTTGAGCGCGGCCAGTGCATATCGGATGGCGGGTTCGCCTTCCTCCGTCGGTTCGACAATAAAGCCGGCGCTGGAACGATTAATATCGGGTGGCAGCAAGCGAATTTTCAACCGCTCCAAGTCACTCCTTAAAGTGTTTATCTTGTCGGTGTTGCCAAGCTCGTAGGACATCGATGCGGCCATGAACTCGACCGTGTAATTGGCCTTGAGATATGCCGTTTGGTACGCCACAAGCGCATATGCGGCAGCGTGCGCCTTGTTGAAGCCATAGCCGGCAAACTTTGCGACCTGATCGAAGATGCGGCCGGCGACAGATTTTTCGACACCGCGTTCCACCGCACCGTCAACGAAGGCCTCGTGTTGCGCATCCATCTCCTTCTTGATCTTCTTACCCATTGCCCTGCGCAGAAGATCGGCGTTGCCGAGCGTGAAGCCCGAAAGCGCCTGGGCGATTTGCAGGACCTGCTCCTGATAGATCATGATGCCGAAGGTTTCCTTTAAGATGCCTTCGATCGAGGGATGCAGATAATCCGGCTGTTCCCGGCCATGCTTGCGATTTATGTAACTTGGAATGTTATCCATCGGGCCGGGACGATAAAGCGCTACGACGGCAATTATGTCTTCGAAACGGTCGGGACGAAGCTTTCGCAATACGTCGCGCATCCCCGAGCTTTCCATCTGAAACACACCTGGTGTCTCAGCCTCACACAACAACTGGAAGGTCGGCGCGTCGTCGAGCGGCAGTTTCGACAGGTCGACGTCAATTCCGCGCTCGGCAAGCAAGTCGACGGTGTGACGCAACACGGTGAGAGTTTTGAGACCAAGGAAGTCAAACTTTACAAGGCCCGCCAGCTCGACATACTTCATGCTGAATTGCGTGACCGGCATGTCCGAGCGCGGATCGCGGTAGAGCGGCACAAGTTCGTCGAGCGGGCGATCGCCAATAACCACACCCGCGGCGTGGGTCGAGGCGTGCCGGTACAGGCCTTCGAGATGCAGCGCCGTATCGAGCAGACGAGCTATCGTTTCGTCCTCTGCCTGCATTGACTGAAGTGTCGGCTCATCATCGATCACTTGCTGCAGACCGACCGGGTTGGCGGGGTTGTTGGGAACCAACTTGCAGATGCGATCGACCTGGCTATAGGGGATCTCCAGAACGCGTCCAACGTCGCGCAGCACGGCACGGGCCTGGAGTTTGCCGAAGGTGATAATCTGCGCGACGCGTTCTTCGCCATACTCGCGTTGCACGTAACGAATGACTTCGTCGCGCCGGGCCATACAAAAATCGAGGTCGAAATCCGGCAATGTTACGCGCTCCGGATTGAGAAATCTTTCAAACACAAGGCCCCAGCGAAGCGGGTCGAGGTCGGTAATTGTGAGAGCCCAGGAGACAACCGAGCCGGCACCCGATCCGCGGCCAGGTCCGACTGGGATACCTGCGTCGAACGACCACTGAATGATATCGGCGACGATCAGGAAGTATCCAGCGAACCCGGTCTCCTCGATGACCGCAAGTTCGCTTTCGAGACGCTCGCGATATGGCGCTGCAGCAGCCTCGCGCGCCGCTTCGTCCATCGTTGGCGTAAAGACGTGGGCTTGGAGTCGATTCTGCAGCCCGGATTCCGCCATCTCGCGCAACACATCCCTTTCGCTGCGGCCCTTGAGCTTTGGATAGACCGGTAGAATAGGGTCGCGTGTCTCAGCCATGAACGCGCAGCGTTGGGCGATGACGATGGTATTGCTGATCGCCTCCGGAATATCGGCAAACAGCGTGCGCATTTCCTCGGCCGACTTGAAGCGATGCTCGGGGGTCAGGCGGCGGCGATTTCGCTGCGAAACGTAGGCGCCCTGTGAAATGCAGAGTAGCACGTCATGCGCCTCAAACATTTCAGCTTCGCCAAAAAAAACCTCGTTAGTGGCAACCAGCGGCAAATCGTAGCGGTATGCCAGATCAATTAAGTCCGTCTCAATCTGTGTTTCTTCAGGCATCCCGTGCCGCATGATTTCGACATAAAGGCGATCGCTGAACAATTCGCCAAGGCGACCGAGCATCGCTTCGGCGCCGGACACATGACCTTCGTTTAATAGCCTCCCCACCGCACCGTGTGGACCACCTGTAAGCGCTAGCAACCCCGCGTTCCGATTCTTGAGATCCGCGAGCGATATCTGCACTGGCTCGCCGCTTTCGGTCTGCAGGTATGACATGCTGACGAGCTTCAGAAGATTTGCATAGCCTTCCGAATTTTGCACAAGGAGGATCAATTGATCCGGGGCCGGTGCTGTTCCGTTTGATGATTGGTCCTGCTCTCGACGCACACCGATCTGGCAGCCGACAATCGGTTGTATTCCGGCCTCAGCCATGGTGTTCGAAAATTCCAGGGCGCCGAATAGATTTGCCGTATCGGTGATTGCAACCGCCGGCATGTGCTTCGCCTTACACAATGCGGCTAGCGCATCGAGTTTTATCGCGCCTTCAGAAAGCGAGTAGGCGGTGTGAACGCGCAGATGAACGAACTCCGCATGCGGCATTTGCTAACGTTGCACGTCGGGCTACACCGTGTCAGCCAGAACGGTTCGGCAACATCTAGTAGTTAAGAGAATTATTCACACTGGATACAGCCTCCAGCCGCCGTTTATGGGCCGTTTATGGGCCGTTTATGGGCCGTTTATGGTTTGTCGGGAGCGGCCGATGAGTGGCTCGGTTCGCCGACAATTACGCCGTCCTGCAAGGCGAGGACACGATCTACTCGCTTCGTCAGTTCGAGATTATGTGTGGCGATCAGGGCCGCCAGGTTGGTCTTCTTGACCAAATCGACCAAGACATCGAAAACCTCGCCGGCTGTGCGATGATCGAGATTCCCGGTCGGCTCGTCGGCAAGCAGAAGCTGTGGCTTGTTGGCAAGCGCTCTGGCGATTGCGATACGTTGCTGCTCGCCACCGGATAGCCGAGCGGGCCGATGGCTCGCCCTGTCCTGGAGACCGACAGCGGCCAGCAGCTTACGAGCCCAGGCGTCTGCCGCCGACTTACTCGTTCCGGCAATCAATTGCGGCAAAATGATATTCTCGAGTGCGGAAAATTCGGGCAGCAGGTGGTGGAATTGGTAGACGAAACCGATTTGATGGCGTCGAACCACGGTTCGTTGGTCGTCTGTCATCGTTGAGCACGACGTCCCGTTAACCACGACGTCGCCGCCGTCAGGCCATTCCAGCAGGCCGGCAACATGCAACAATGTCGACTTGCCGGATCCGGAAGGCCCGGTCAGGGCGACCAACTCGCCGGAACCGATATTAAGAGAGGCGCCGCGCAAGACTTCGAGCCGCTCGGCGCCTTGGCTGTAGGTGCGAACGACACGGAGAAGAGCGAACGCAGCAGCAGGATCACTCATAGCGCAACAGTTCGACTGGATCGAGCCGCGCCGCGCGCCAAGCCGGGTAGATCGACGCCAGGAACGACAATACGAGCGCCATGACCACGACCAGCACGACTTCCGTGTTATTGATCTTGGCGGGTAGCTGCGAGAGGAAATAGATCTCGGCCTGGAACAAGTCGACGTCCGAGAACAGCTCGATCCAGCGTCGGATCGTTTCGATATTCAGCGCAAAGGCGATGCCGAGTACGCTTCCGACGACCGTTCCGACAACGCCCACGCTGGCACCGGTGATAAAGAAGATGCGGAGGATCATGGCGCGCGTCGCGCCCAATGTTCGAAGGATCGCTATTCCCTTGCCCTTGTCGTGCACCAGCATGATCTGGCTCGACACGATGTTGAAGGCAGCGATGACAATGATCAGCGTGAGAATCAGGAACATGACATTGCGCTCTACTTGAAGCGCGGTGAAGAAACTTGAATGCACCTGCTGCCAGTCCCGCAGGAGGCCGATTCCACCCAATTCATCAGAGAGTTTGGCGCGTATTGCGCTCGCCTGATCGGCGTCATGGAGGACGACCTCGAGAGAGGAGATTCCGTCGCGCAGTCGAAAGAATTTCTGCGCCAATCCAAGCGGCATGTATATGAAACTATTGTCGTATTCGAACATACCGATCTCAACGATACCGATGACGCGGTAAGCCTTCATGCGCGGAACAGTCCCGAACGCGCTCGGATTTCCGCGCGGTGAAATCAGCGTCACGTGGTCGCCCACCGAAAGCGCCAAACGACGTGCCAGCCGCGATCCGAGAAACACACCCTCACCCTTGGCAAAGCGGTCGACTGAACCAGCCTTCAGGTTCTCGGCCAAAATTGGTTTGGCGGCAAAATCGGCCGCCCGGAGCGCGCGCACCATAGCTCCCGAGGCGACATTGTTCGCGCTAACCATGACCTGACCCTCGATGATCGGCGTCACGGCGGATACTCCCTCGGTGGCGCGCACGCGGTCGGCCAAGGCGTCGAAATCAAGTAGTTGGCGGTCGTTGGCGGCGATATTGACGTGGCCATTGAGGCCGAGCACCCGCGTCAACAACTCCTCTCGGAACCCGTTCATCACGGCCATGACAATAATCAGCGTCGCCACGCCCAAGGTGATCCCAAGCAGAGACAACAAGGCAATAATTGATATGAAACCTTCCTGGCGTCGCGCCCGAAGGTAGCGAAAGGCGACGAGCCGCTCGAAAGCCGAAAACACCGGGCTAGTTCCCCACTAGGCGCGGCACTGCAGCCTCGATCGCCAGGTCTTCAGATTCGCCGGACCGCCTGTGGCGCACTTCAACTTTGCCGTCGGCGAGGCCTCTCGGGCCAACCACAAGAACCGAGGGCAAGCCAATCAATTCCATTTCGGCAAACTTCACACCGGCCCGCTCGTCGCGATCGTCGTACAGCACATCGATCCCCTGCGCTTTGAATGCCGCATAGAAATCCTCGCATCGGGTGTCGCAGGCGCTGTCGCCGACCTTGAGATTAATCAAACCAACGCGAAACGGGGCCACGCTTTCAGGCCAAATGATACCCGCATTATCGTGGTTAGCTTCGATAATTGCACCGACCAAGCGCGAAACTCCTATTCCGTAGGAGCCCATATGAACCGCAACCTGCTCGCCTTCACTCGTTGTTACGCTGGCGCCGAGCTTTTCCGAATATTTCGTTCCGAAGAAGAATATATGCCCGACTTCAATGCCGCGTGCCTCGATGCGCTGGTCGGCGGGTACTTCTGCCTCAAACCGCGCTTCATCATGCGCGTCGTCGGCCGCGGCATAAGGTGCGGTCCAGCTGTCAACCATCGGCTGCAGATCGGCCTCATAGTCGACACTCTTGCCCAAGACGTCGCGTTCGGTGAGGTCTCGATGGCAAAATACGCTGCTCTCGCCGGTCTCCGCCAGAATAATGAATTCGTGGCTCAGTTCGCCGCCGATCGGACCGGTATCCGCCCGCATGGGAATCGCTTTGAGACCCATACGGGCAAACGTTCGCAGATAGCTGACGAACATCTTGTTGTAGGCGACACGTCCGGCTGTTTCATCGAGATCGAAGGAGTAGGCATCCTTCATGTAAAACTCGCGGCCGCGCATGATGCCGAAGCGTGGTCGGATCTCGTCACGAAACTTCCATTGAATATGATAAAGGTTCTTCGGAAGGTCGCGATAACTCTTGATCTCTTGCGCGAAGATATCCGTGATAAGTTCTTCATTTGTCGGGCCATAAAGCATTTCATGTTCGTGGCGATCGCGAATGCGCAGCATCTCCTTGCCGTAGTCGTCGTAGCGTCCGGATTTAATCCAAAGATCGGCCGACTGGATGGTCGGCATCAACATTTCCTGAGCTCCGGCCGCGTCTTGTTCCTCGCGAACGATCTGCTCGATCCGTTTTAGGACGTTGAAGCCAAGCGGCAGCCAAGAGTATATGCCGGCGCTTGATTGCCGGATCATGCCGGCGCGCAGCATCAGCCGATGGGAGACAATCTGCGCTTCGCTTGGATTTTCCCTGAGTGTCGGCAAGAAATAGCGGGTTAAGCGCATGGTCTGCAGGTTTTCGAGAGTTTGCAGCCGCTACGGTGCGGCTCGCTGGAATTTAGGTAACCGGCTGCCGCTTGTCTATTTACAAACCGGCACTATTTGCGCGAACCCAAAATTTCTTGGCATTTTGCGCCAAGTTCGGCGAGACCGTCGTCTCCGATCGGCTGACCGTTGAGGGTTAATTTCCGCTTATTAATGTCGTAGCGGATCTTGCCGACCGACAGCGACGTTTCGCCAAATGTACTCTTCGACGTTCCGCTCAACGGGTTGAAGGCAATGTCGAACTCCAGGATGTCTGGGATCGGCAGCGATGATGTGCTCCCAGCCAGGTCAGCGGGCACCACGGATTTCCCGCGTACATCGACGCCAGCTTTGTAGGCTACATCGTCTGCAGGAACATGAGCGACGACGCGCGCGCAGTCTTTTTTGTTGATTTGAACTTTGACAGACTCTTGTGCGAGTGCCCCGGACATCGACGCAACGGTTGCGACCAGACCTAACACGAGTGCGGGTGTTCGCATGACGCATTGTAATGCAGCCTTCATGCCGCGGCAAAATCCGACATCAGATCGGGCGACATAAAAGTGAACGGAAAAATGCATCGAGTCGCAAGAAAATGGATGACGCCGCAAAACCAGTTTCGTAAACTTCAATAAGCGCGTTAGACAAAAGTATCGAACGCGCGGCCAAGGTTCAGGGAGAAAAATTAGCGGCCCTACAAATCGGCCGGTTCAGCACGGGAGCGGAGCGTAACCCACTGAATTAAAAAAATCACTGTTACGTTCAGGCAAGAGTTCAGAAATGGGCGCTTGCCGTTTTTTTATCTGCCCTGTTCCCAGAATTCTGCTTCGACCGCCAGCCATGGCGCCTCGAGTTTGGCAATCTGCGCATATGCTGGACAGTCGCTCCGGTGTGCGCCCGGCAGATAACCGAGGCTGGTGAGAAATTCGCCGGTGATTTCGCCGCCGGTGAAGCGAAATGTCTGCTTGAACAGCTTCACCCAGTCATCCTTTCGAAGTGGATGATGCGCATCCAACCAGGCTTTGAATCCACCATCGCTTTTTCGCAAGGCGCGTATGGTTTGGGCATTTGCGATGGCCGCGTCGACCTTCAGGCGATTTCGGATGATACCGGCATCGGCGAGCAGTCGTGCCCGGTCGCGTGCCCCATAGTCGGCGACACGATCAACATCGAAGCCGTCGTAAGCAGCGGTGAACGACGATCGTTTCTTAAGTATTGTCAGCCAAGAGAGGCCGGCCTGGTTGATCTCCAGAATGAGCCGTTCGAAGAGCACCGATTCATCGCTCGCCGGAAATCCATACTCGGTATCGTGATAAGGCCCGTGATAGGGGTGGTCCGCCGCGAAATCACAGTACCAGTCCATCTTAGAGTGTCCGAAGATCGATCCAACCGGACTCGATCGTGGCCCATACGATAAGGAAGAACAGCGCCGAGATCCCAGTCGTGATCAAGAATTTGAGCCCAATGCGCGGCTTTGCCGGAGCGCTTGCAACGTGGCCTGCTTCGGGAGCTTCGCGGGGTTGATTGCCCCACGGGAGAACCATGAACAGGACGAGCCACCAGATAATGAAATAAGTCACAAGGCCGGTTACGACATTCATGTTCAGACTTGCTCCAACTCTATCAAGGTGCCACAAAAATCCTTGGGGTGAAGGAACAATACCGGCTTGCCGTGTGCGCCCGGCTCCGGTTCGCCGCCACCCAACACCCGCGCGCCTGAAGGAACAAGACGATCCCGCGCGGCGGCTATATCGTCAACCTCGTAGCAAACATGGTGGATGCCACCTTCGGGATGCCGCGCGAGAAACTTTGCGATGGGCGATTTCGAACCGAGTGGAGCGATAAGTTCGATTCGGGCGTTACCGAGGTCGACAAAAACGACGGTCACACCGTGTGCGGGCTGGTCGAGCGGCCCCGACACCCTGGCATCCAAGGTATCCCGGTAAATTGCCGCCGCCGCGTCGATATCCGGCACTGCGATGGCGACGTGATTGAGGCGTCCGATCATGGGACCCGTTTCACACCGTTGCAGGAACCCTGTTTCATATCAACTCAACTGGTTTATTCCCCGGCTTCCGCCAAGTCCGGCGCCGCATCCACGCGCCACCGCGCGCCGTTGTCGAGGGGCGCAATGTCGGATGCGAGGGGAACAAGTCGGCCCCGCTCAACACCCAGTCGTCCGGTGGAGACACTGCCTATGACTCGCGCTGGACCTGGTGCAAGCCGGACCATATCACCATTTTCGATCCGCAATACGTTGGGCACGCCGCAGTCGCGCGCCAATCCCGCGTGAGCGTCCAAATGCGCAGGTTCGCCATGAACCGGTATCGCAACATGCGGGTTCAGCCAGCGGTACATCTGCCTCAGTTCATCGCGTGCGGGATGGCCCGAGACATGGACAAACTCATCGTCCGTTGCAATGACCGCGATTCCTTGCTCCCGTAAGCGGGCTTGCAGCCGCTCGATCGCTGCTTCGTTGCCGGGAATGATTCGGCTTGAAAAGATCGCTGTGTCACCTGCATCAAGCACGATTTCCGGATGGTGTCCGGCGGCTATTCTAGGCAGTGCCGCGCGCGGTTCACCTTGGCTACCGGTGCAGATCAACAACACCTTGTCGCGCGGCAAATAGCTAGCCTCATTTGCGGTCAGGAATGCAGGCGTATTTGCCAAATAGCCGTTTTCGCGTGCCGCGTCATGCATGCGCCATAGGCTTCGCCCAACCAATGCGGCGTGACGGCCATTCGTCTCGGCGACATGCGACAGGGTCTCCAGGCGCGCTATGTTGCTGGCAAAGCAACCGACGACAACGCGTTGATCGAACCGGCCGACGAGCTCAACCAGACTCTTTCTCAAGTCTGCTTCGGAACCCGAACGGCCGGCAACGAGAGCATTCGTCGAATCGCAAATCGTTGCCAGCACACCGGACTGTCCAACATCGACAAGTGTCGCCTCGTCCACGCAAGGCCCGACCAGCGGATCAGGATCGAGCTTCCAGTCACCGGTGTGCACGATGGTGCCGAGCGGCGTGCGAATAACGACGGCGTTCGGCTCGGGGATCGAATGCGTGAGGGTCACGAGCTCTATTGCGAACGGTCCCACGTCGAATTTGCTCGACATCGGCAGTTCGGTGATCGGCGCTCGTCTGTCTAGGCCTGCTTGTTTCAACTTTCGCGCAACTACACTCGCGGTAAAGGGCGTGGCATA
The DNA here is from genome assembly GCA_963664465.2 of Alphaproteobacteria bacterium. Taxonomy (GTDB): domain Bacteria; phylum Pseudomonadota; class Alphaproteobacteria; order UBA8366; family CAVOAK01; genus CAVOAK01. The sequence goes on from CAXXSU010000015.1 coordinate 302,541, forward strand.
GATTGGACACCGCAGGCGCGGCCAGAGATATGGTACGGCGCCTATATGGTCCTCATGGGCGTGGGTAAGCACCAGACCCGCCAAGTCACCGCTGCGTTCGGCGATGAAAACGGGGTCGGGCATAATAACCTCGAGGCCATAGGCGGACTTGTCGCGAAACATGACGCCCAAATCCACCATCAGCCACTTGCCCGCATGGCCGTAGAGATTAAGGTTCATACCAATTTCGCCGGTGCCGCCGAGAGGAACGAAAAGCAGCTCATCTTTGCCCGGTACACGATCGCTGAGAAAACATGTCAACGATTGCGCTCGAATATCAAACGCAGTCCGCGAATCGTCATATCCGGGTCGGATTTTTGGATGGCGTCGGTCGCATCGTTGAACAGCGGTGCAAGACCGCCGGTTGCAACGACCCCCATGGCTTCGCCGTATTCTGCACGAATGCGCGCAACTAAACCCTCGATCATGCCGACATAGCCCCAATACAACCCTGACTGCATGGCGGCTTCCGTCGATTTGCCAATGATCTGGTTGGTTGGTTTTATCTCTACGCGAGGCAACTTGGCTGCTCGCATATGCAGGGCTTCGAGCGAGAGATTAATACCCGGCGCGAACACACTACCGCGATAATTCCCGTCGCCATCGATGACATCGAACGTCGTCGCTGTGCCGAAATCGATGGCGATTAGCGGACCCTTATGCCGGCCAAATGCTCCGACCGCGTTCGCAAGCCGATCGGCGCCGACTTGTTCCGGGCGATCGATCAAAACCTCAATCCCCAGCTTTACGCCCTTCTCACCGACGATAACCGGCGGCGTATCTGAAATTTGCCGGCAGAGTCCAACCAGATGATCCATGGCGTCGGGAACAACGCAGGAAATAATCGAACCCGTAATATCGTCGTGCCCGACGCCTTCCGTTTCCATCAATTGCGAGAGCCAGACCAAATACTCGTCGGAGGTGCGGCGCGCATTGGTTTCGCATCGCCAAAGCGCGCGCGTCGCCTCGTTTTCGCAAAGTGCGAATTTGGTGTTGGTATTGCCCGTATCGATTGCCAAAAGCACGGCGTCAACTCGCAAGAAAGACGTCGCCCGCGGTGACTTTGCGCGTCTTTCCGTCCGCCAATTCGACAAGCAGTGTGCCGGTTTCGTCCATATCGGTGAACCTGCCTTCAATTTCCTGGGCACCAAGTCGCACGCGAATAGGACCGCCCAGACCAATGGCTCGGTCGAGCCAGGCATCGCGCACCGGCGCGAAACCGTGCTTACGCCACGTCTGCACCCAATCGACAGTATGTCGGAGATAGGCCACAAGCACGGCGTCTACGGTTGCATCGCTGCAACCCTCTTCCATGAGATTGGTGACCGGGTAATCAGTTTCAGCCGGATGACTGGCGACATTGACGCCGCAACCGATGATCACCCACTCCACGTTGCCAGTTCCGGCAGCCGCCGATTCAGACAAGATACCTGCTGTTTTCTTGCCGTTGATCAGCACATCGTTCGGCCATTTGAGGCGGAGGTCGGCGCTGCTTGGCAAGAACTCCTCCAAGGCCTTGCAAACTGACAGCGATGCCACGAAGGAAAGGCCCGCCGACTCCCCAGGAGGCTTTGCCGGTCGCAGGACAAGTGAGCAATAGAGGTTGCCCGGCGGCGAATGCCAAATACGTCCTTGACGCCCGCGCCCTCGTGTTTGCTCATCCGCCCATACGAGCGTCCCCTCCTCCGCGCCCGCCGTCGCGAGCTGCTTGGCTTCGTCGTTTGTCGAGGCGATCGCGTTGAGGCGAATTAGCCGGATCGACTCCGGCAATTGAAGCGGTTCGGACACGTCGATTAGCTCGCGAACAGCGCCGCGGCGGCCAGGGCCGCGCCATCGATCACCGGCGTTGGCCAGATGATGAAGAACATTGTGGCGAATGCGGTGAGCGCCATGACTACGCCGACGGGTCTTGCAGTCAGTCGGTCCAGCGGTTCGATGGCTTCATCAAAATACATGACCTTGATGATCCGCAAGTAATAGTAAGCGCCTATGACACTGGTGACGACGCCGATGATGGCGAGTGCAAATAGCCCTTCCTGGATCGCAGCCAGGAACACATAAAGCTTTCCGAAAAATCCTGCGAGTGGCGGAATGCCCGCCATCGAGAACATGAAGATGAGCATGGCAAAACCCATTCGCGGATGAGTTTTGCCAAAGCCCGCCAGATCGTCAATATCTTCAACCGCCTGCCCATTCTGGCGCATGCTGATGATGCAGGTGAATGTGCCGACGTTCATCGCCAAATAAATCGACATGTAGACCAGGATACCGTGGACGCCAGCTTCGGTCCCTGCAGCAAGACCGATCAAGGCATAACCAATATGACCGATGGAGGAATAGGCCATCAGCCGCTTGATGTTGCGCTGTGCGATCGCCGCGAGCGCACCGAGCACCATTGAGCCGATCGAAATCGCAATGATGATCTGTTGCCATTCGGCGGCCAGCCCGCCCAGTGGCCCGACCATCGTCCGCACCAGCAGGGCAATGGCAGCGATCTTCGGTGCAACAGAAAAGAAGGCCGTAACCGGTGTCGGCGCCCCTTCGTAGACATCCGGCGTCCACATGTGGAATGGAACCGCGGACACCTTAAAGGCGAGCCCGGCCACCAGGAACACGACCCCGACGATAACCCCGAGTGAGACCGGCTCACCGCCGGCGAACAGGCTGGAAAGCTGCGCGAACTGCGTCGTCCCGGCAAATCCGTAGATCATCGAACAGCCGTAAAGCAGCAACCCCGAAGACAGGGCGCCGAGAACGAAATATTTAAGCCCAGCCTCACTGGAGCGGACGGTGTCGCGTTGGAATGCGGCGATGACGTAGAGCGACAGGCTTTGCAGCTCGAGCCCGAGATACAGCGCGATCAAATCGTTGGCTGAGATCATCATCATCATGCCAACGGTCGCAAACAGGATCAGAATCGGATACTCAAACCGCGCCATGCCTTCGCGACGGGCAAAGTCATGGCTAATGATGAGCGTCAGCAACGATCCCAAGAGCACCAGGATCTTCATGAAAACCGTAAAGCCGTCAATTGCAAAAAGTCCGCCAAACGTTACCGTTGCTGTCCGCCCCTGGAGCAGGACGAGCGTCATCGCCACAGCAATTGCGAGCATTGTGAGGCCGGATACGATGCGCATGGCACGCTCCTCGCGCGCAAAGACACCAACCATCATCAGAAACATCGCGGCAACCGCGAGAAAGATCTCCGGTATCGCCGGAAGAAGTTCAGGAATTCCCATTACCTCACCCCGCCTACTGGCAAGGCAGCCGAAAGTACATCGGTCGCGCCGTCACCAAGTGCCAAAGCCGAGTTGTAGTTTTCGATAAGCCGCGCCACCGACGCGTCGATCGGGTCGAGATAGGTATTTGGAAATATTCCCATCCACAAAACGACGAAGACCAGCGGCGCAAATACTGCGATCTCGCGCCGGTTAAGGTCGAGGATTGACAACAACTCCTCTTTGGTGAGCTGGCCAAACATGACACGGCGATAGAGGTAGAGCATGTAAGCGGCGCCAAGAAACATGCCGGTCGCAATCAAAGTCGCGACAACCGTATCGACCTGAAACAGGCCAACCAAAACCAGGATTTCGCCAACAAATCCGCTGGTCCCCGGCAGACCGACGGATGCCAACATGAACAGCATGAATACCGCCGCATATTTCGGCATTCGGTGAACGAGTCCGCCATAACTCGATATCTCACGGCTATGGATGCGGTCGTAAACGACACCGACGCAGAGAAACAGCGCGGCCGACACGATCCCGTGGCTCAGCATCTGGATTATCGCCCCTTGGACCGCCTGTTGGTTCATCGCAAAGATGCCTACCGTCACAATCCCCATATGCGCGACGGACGAGTAAGCGATCAGTTTCTTCATGTCTTCCTGCGCCAGCGCGACAAACGACGTGTAAATCACGGCCACAACACTGAGCGTGAAAATCAACGGCGTGAAGAATTCCGAGGCAATCGGCAGGATGGGAATTGAAAATCTAAGAAAGCCGTATGCGCCCATCTTCAAAAGCACGCCAGCGAGAATGACCGAACCGGCGGTCGGCGCTTCGACATGGGCATCGGGCAGCCAGGTGTGGACTGGCCACATCGGCACCTTGACGGCAAACGAAGCAAAACAGGCAAGCCACAGCCATATCTGCAAGTCGCCCGAGAATGCGAAACCCATGAGCGTTGGAATGTCGGTTGTGTTGGCCTGGAAATACATCGTCAGTATGGCCAGCAGCAGCAGAACCGAACCGAGCAGGGTGTAGAGAAAGAATTTGAAGGCGGCATAAACGCGGCGCTCGCCGCCCCATACGCCGATGATAAGAAACATCGGTAACAGGACACCTTCGAAGAAAATGTAGAACAGCACGAAGTCCAAGGCGCAAAACATGCCGACCATCATCGTCTCGAGGACGAGGAAGGCGATCATGTATTCTTTGACGCGGGTCTTGATTGCCTCCCAGCTTGCCAGTACGCAGAGCGGTGTCAGGAAGGTCGAAAGCAACACGAAGAAAACGGAAATACCGTCGATTCCCATGTGGTAGGTGATGTTGAACGACGGGATCCAATCGCTGCGTTCGACAAACTGGAAACCGGCTCGCGTGACGTCGAAATCGAGCCACAGGACCAACGACAGCCCAAAAGTAATGAGTGAAACCCAGAGTGCGGTCCAGCGCGCATTGCGCGCGACCTCTTCCTCGGTTCCCCGAATCATCAGGATCCCCAATGCCCCGATGAGTGGGAAGAAGGTTGTCATGGATAACACAGGCCAAGATTGGGTCATCGCTATCTAGCCAAGTGATACCGAATAGAAATACCAGGTGATCAGCACGACAACGCCGATCAGCATGGCAAACGCATAGTGGTAGAGATAACCGCTCTGAAGTGCGCTCGCGCGCAGCGAGAAACGACGCATCGTCGAGGCAACTCCATCAGGGCCGATGCCGTCGATTAGCCTGCCATCGCCGGATTTCCAGAGACCGCGACCAAGCGCGAATGCGGGCCGGACAATCAGAGCTTCATAGAGTTCATCAAAATACCATTTGTTGAATGAGAGAAGGTACGCAGGCCGCAGTTTCGCTGACCATACCGCCGCTGTATCCGGCTTGCGGATGTACATCCACCAGGCCAGTCCAATGCCAGCCAGGGCGAGTGCGAGCGGGCTCAGTTTGACCAACAGAGGCACATCGTGCGATGCCTCAAGGGCACCGTGTTCGGGGAGAATACGGATCGATTCACCCCAGAACGCTTCCATGCCGCCACCGACGAATACATTGACGGCAACTGCGCCAGCGAGAATTGAGCCCAGCGCGAGGACAGCAAGTGGCACGATCATGGTCTTCGGGGATTCGTGAATATGCGCCAGCGTGCGCTCGTCGCAACGAGGTTCGCCGTGGAAGGTCATGAAGAGTAGCCGCCAGGAGTAGAACGCCGTCATGAATGCGGCAGCCAATCCCGCCCAGAATGCAAAGCTGCCGGCGCCGGTTCCGGCGGCCCAGGCAGATTCAATTATCACATCCTTGGAATAGAAGCCGGCCATGCCAAACACGCCGGGAATGCCGATGCCGGCGAGTGCCAAGCTCCCGATCCACATATAGACGTAGGTGACCGGGATCATGCGCCAGACGCCACCCATCCTTCGCATGTCCTGCTCGTCCGAGAATGCATGGATAACCGAGCCGGCGCCCAGGAAGAGCAGCGCCTTGAAAAAGCCATGGGTCATCAGGTGGAACATCGCCGCCGGGTAGGCAGATACACCGGCGGCAAAAAACATGTACCCAAGCTGCGAACAGGTCGAATAGGCGATTACCCGCTTGATGTCGAATTGGGTCAAACCGATGGTCGCCGTAACGAAGGCCGTCGTACCGCCGACGATGGCAACGACCGCGAGGGCCAGGTCGGAATATTCAAACAGCGGCGACATTCGGCAGACCATGAAGACGCCGGCGGTGACCATTGTTGCCGCATGGATCAATGCGGAAACGGGTGTTGGTCCTTCCATGGCGTCGGGTAGCCACGTATGCAAGCCGAGTTGAGCGGACTTGCCCATCGCTCCAACAAACAGGAGCAGGCAGATCACGGTGATCGCGTGAAAATCTCCGCCGAGAAACTCCAGACGGGCGTCGGCCTGCGATGCCGCCGCCGAAAATATCGAATCGAGATGGACCGTTTCAAACAGAAGGAAGATCGCGAATATTCCAAGCGCAAATCCAAAGTCGCCGACGCGGTTTACGAAGAACGCCTTGATTGCAGCCGCGTTGGCGGAAGGCCGGTCATACCAGAAGCCAATCAGCAAGTAGGAGCACAAGCCAACGCCTTCCCACCCGAAAAACAGCTGGATCAGGTTGTCGGCCGTTACCAGCATCAGCATGAAGAAGGTGAAAAGACTGAGATAGGCGAAGAAGCGCGGGATCGACCGGTCGTTGGCCATGTAACCGATCGAGTAGACGTGAACCACGGCAGACACGACCGTAACAACCATCAGCATCACCGCGGTCAGCGTGTCTACTTTCAGCGACCATGCGAACTCGAAGCTGCCGGAATTGACCCACTGAAGAATTTCGATCGTACGCGGATCGCCTTGAAGAGCGACGTTGTAGAACAGGACGCAGGACAGCAGTGCTGAAACCACCAACAAGGTTGAAGTAACCCAGTAGGCACCACGGTCACCGATAACCCGGCCGAAAAAACCGGCGATAATCGCCCCCACGAGCGGAAGGAATACGGTTGCGGCTTCCATCCGAACTCAGCCCTTCATCATGCTGATGTCTTCGACGGCGATCGAGCCGCGATTGCGGTAGTAGGCAACCAGGATGGCAAGGCCAATGGCCGCCTCGGCAGCGGCGACCGTTAGCACGAACAAGGCGAAGATCTGGCCGACGAGATCGTTGAGATGGGTCGAAAAGGCGACCAAATTGATATTGACGGCAAGCAGCATGAGTTCGATCGACATCAAAATGATGATGACGTTCTTTCGGTTCAGGAAAATACCGAATAACCCCAGCGTAAACAGTATTGCGGCGACGCTCAGGTAGTGCGAGAGACCGATTTGGAGCATCAAATACCGCTCCCGGAGGGCACTTTGACGACTTCGATCGAGGTGTCGGACCGGCGCGCCACCTGAACGGAGATTTTTTGGCGGCGGACACCTTCGCGGCGGCGTAGCGTCAGCACAATTGCGCCGACCATTGCGACCAGGAGGATCAAGCCGGCTGTCTGGAACAGATAGGCATAATCGGTATAGATAAGCAGGCCCAAAGCGTGAGAGTTCGATACCGCATCGATTGCAGGTATCGGTGCCATGATCGAGGTCTGCGCCGTAGGAGCTACAACCCAGCTCCCAAATACCAAAATCAGCTCAGCAAACAACACCAAACCGACGATCGCGCCGATCGGTAAATACTGAAGCATTCCATGGCGTAAGGCGACTACATTGATATCAAGCATCATAACCACGAAGAGAAACAAGACGGCGACGGCGCCGACATAGACGATGACGAGAATCATCGCCAAAAACTCCGCCCCCATCAGCACGAAAAGTCCTGCCGAATTGAAAAATGCCAAGATCAGGAAAAGCACCGAATGCACAGGATTGCGGGCCGAAATCACCATCACGCCGGCACCGACCGCGACGGCAGCAAACAGGTAAAATACGAGGGCCTGAACAATCATCAATCTAGGTGTCTTCTAATTTGAACATGGGGCGTCACCGGCACCAAGACCTGCGACAGACGCACGGAAAACCACAAGGACAAGGGATTTATCGATAGGGCGCATCCAGCGTTAGTCTCGCCGCGATTTCGGCCTCCCACCGCTCGCCGTTCTCGAGCAGCTTTTCCTTGTTGTAGAACAACTCTTCTCGGGTTTCGGTGGCGTACTCAAAGTTCGGACCTTCGACGATCGCGTCGACGGGGCAAGCCTCCTCGCAAAAACCGCAGTAGATACATTTTGTCATGTCGATGTCGTAGCGTGTCGTACGCCGGCTACCGTCTTCGCGCGGTTCCGCCTCGATGGTAATGGCTTGTGCTGGGCACACCGCCTCGCACAATTTGCACGCGATGCAACGCTCTTCGCCATTGGGGTAGCGACGTAGCGCATGCTCGCCCCTAAATCGCGGTGATAGTGGTCCTTTTTCGTATGGGTAGTTCACCGTGGCTTTGGGCCGAAACATAGTGCGAAATGTCAGTGACATCCCCGAAATGAGTTCGGTCAGCAGGAATGCGCGCGCAGTTCGATCAAGGAATGCCATATCTTCGAGCCCGGTCTAGCTACCTGGTAGCAAATCAAAAGCGACGAGAACGCCGGCGGTCAGGATGACCCAGAGCAGTGAGAATGGAAGAAAGATCTTCCAACCCAACCGCATGAGTTGATCGTAACGATAGCGGGGAAATGTGCCCCGCACCCAAAGGAAGCCGAACAGAACCAGCGCGATCTTAAGCGCAAACCAAAGTGGGCCCGGCAGCCAGTTGAAGGGGGCTATATCGACCGGAGGCAACCATCCACCGAGGAACAAGATGGAGGTCATCGCACTCATCAGGATCATGTTCGCGTATTCGCCAAGATAGAACATGGCGAAGATCATCGATGAGTATTCGACCTGATATCCGGCCACAATTTCGGCTTCCGCTTCCGGCAAATCGAATGGTGCCCGGTTAGTTTCCGCTAGTCCCGAGACGAAGAAGATCACCAACATCGGCAGCAGCGGAATACAGAACCAAAGTCCCTTCTGCGCGGTGACGATATCCGACAAATTGAGTGAGCCGACCATCAGCAGCACGGTGATAATAACGAAGCCGATTGAAATTTCGTAGGACACCATCTGCGCCGCTGAGCGCAGCGCGCCGAGAAAGGCGTATTTTGAGTTGGAGGCCCAGCCCGCCATGATGATGCCGTAAATGCCAAGCGAGGAGATGGCGAAGAGATAGAGAATGCCGACGTTGATATCCGCCAGTACCAGACCGGCACTAAACGGAATGACCGCCCAAGCGATCAGGCTCAAAACAAATGTCACAATCGGTGCAATTATAAATATGACGGGATTTGCGCCCGATGGAACGATGGTTTCCTTAAACATCAGTTTGAGGCCGTCGGCGAACGGCTGAAGCAGACCAAAGGGTCCAACGACGTTGGGTCCTTTACGCATTTGCATAGAGGCCAACACCTTGCGCTCGGCATACGTAAGATAGGCGACGGACACCAGCACCAAGACGATGATCGCGATCACATAGAACGCAATTTGCGCCGTTGGCCAAGCATAGCCGCTCCAGAACTCAGCCATCGGTTCCCGTCGCCTCTTCCGATCCCGAAACAAAGGCCGCTGTACAATGCGCCATAGTCTCGGATGCCCGGCTGATCGGATCCGCCATATAGAAGTTTGTGATCGGTAAACTGAATGCTTGTTCGCTCAACGTCCCAGCTTTACCGAATGCTCCCCACGCCTGCGGCTCGATAGAATCGGTCGCAGCAAATGTTGGGTGCGCTTTCCGCATCTCGTGACGCAGCTCTTGCAGATCATTAAATCCGAGGCGTTTGCCCAGTGCCCCGGACAGGGCGCGAACGATGGACCAATCTTCGCGTGCGTCGCCAGGTGCGAAAACTGCCCGACGTCCGACTTGAACCCGGCCCTCTGTATTAACGTAAGTACCGTTCTTCTCGGTGTATGCTGCGCCGGGAAGGACCACGTCTGCGCGATGCGCACCAGCATCACCGTGGTGGCCCTGATAGATGACGAAGGCATCGCCGAGCTGCGTCATGTCGACGTCATCTGCGCCGAGAAGATAGACCACCTCGATCTTGCCGTTTGACGCGCCCTCTAGAATGCCTCCGGTATCGGACCCGCCGCTGGCAGGAGTGAACCCGAGGTCGAGTGCACCAACCCGAGCGGCGCTCGTGTGCAGCATATTGAAGCCGTTCCAATCTTCACGAATAAGGCCCGACTCCTCCGCGATCTGTCTAGCCGTCGCCAAAATTGCAGCGCCGTCCGGCCGCGCGATTGCTCCCTGGCCGAGGATCAGTATCGGTCGTTTCGCCTGTCGTAAGGTTTTCGTAAACGAATGGCTGCCATCGGCAATCATCAATAGTGTCTGCGGACCGGCGCCGAGAACTTCTACGTCATAGGTTAGATTCAAGGTCGGGCCAATCTGACCCACCCTCAAATTGCCGGTCAGCCATCGCTTACGCAGGCGGGCATTGATGAGTGGTGCTTCCCATCTCGGGTTTGAGCCAATCAAGAGGCAGGCGTCGGCCTCTTCGATTCCGGCAATTGTTGTGTTGAACAGATAGCCCGCACGCACTCCGGGGTCGATCGCCGCACCATCCTGCCGACAGTCGAGATTGGGTGAGCCCAACGCTTCCATGAGCTGTTTCAAGGCAAACATGGATTCGGCATCGCATAAATCGCCGGCCAGCGCCGCAATCCTATCGCCATCAAGCCCTTTTAGGCGTTTGACGATGGCAGCGAAGGCGTCGTCCCACGACACCTCCTCCAATTTGCCCCGCGCGTTGCGCAAGAAAGGACGGTCGAGGCGTTGGCGGCGCAGCCCATCGCAGGCAAAACGCGTTTTATCCGAAATCCACTCTTCGTTGATGTCCTCATGTAACCGCGGCAGCACACGCAATACATCGCGGCCTCTGGCATCGATCCGGATATTGCTGCCGACCGCATCCATAACGTCAATCGATTCGGTTTTGCTGAGTTCCCAAGAACGCGCAACAAACTCATACGGTTTCGAGGTCAGTGCGCCAACTGGGCAAAGATCGATGACGTTGCCGGACAATTCAGAGGCGAGGGATTTCTCCAAGTATGTCGTTATTTCGACATCCTCACTGCGGCCCAACAGGCCGAGATCGTCCAAGCCGGCGATTTCCGTGGCAAAGCGCACGCAACGGGTGCAATGGATGCAACGCGTCATGATCGTTTGAACAAGCGGCCCCATATGCTTGTCGGTGACGGCGCGTTTGTTTTCCTGATAGCGGCTGCCTTCGAAGCCATACCCCATGGCTTGGTCCTGAAGGTCACATTCGCCGCCCTGATCGCAGATTGGGCAGTCCAGGGGATGATTAATAAGAAGAAATTCCATAACGCCGCGCCGTGCGCTTCGCACCAACTCACTGTCGGTATGGACCACCATCCCATCGCCGGCTGGCATAGCGCAGGAGGCAATCGGCTTGGGTGATTTTTCCAGCTCTACCAAGCACATGCGACAATTGCCCGCGATCGACAAACGTTCGTGGTAACAAAACCGTGGAATCTCGGCGCCGATAGTTTCGCACGCCTGGAGGAGCGTTGCGCCGGCCGGAACTTCGACCTCTTGGCCATCGATTGTTAGCGTCGGCATCGGTTACTCCGCAGCCGCCCGGGCAGGATCGTCGACGCCGATCCCCTTCCGTTCGAGAATCTGACGCTCCACGTCTGGTCGAAAATGGCGCATCAACCCTTGAATCGGCCACGCCGCGGCATCACCGTGCGCACAAATTGTATGACCCTCGATATGTGCACCGACGTCGAGCAGCAGGTCGATCTCATCCACCGATGCGTCGCCATGGGCAATACGCTCCATCATGCGCCACATCCAGCCGGTACCTTCCCGGCATGGCGTGCACTGGCCGCAGCTCTCGTGCATGTAGAAACGCGAAAGCCGGGCAATGGCAGCGACCAGGTCGGTGGATTTGTCCATAACGATAACGGCCGCCGTTCCCAGTCCCGACTTAACTTCGGCAAGCGCATCGAAATCCATCAACACCTCGTCGCATACCGCTTGCGGTATCATCGGCGTCGAGGACCCGCCCGGTATGACCGCCAAGAGATTGTCCCAGCCACCGCTGACGCCGCCGGCATGACGCTCGATCAGTTCCTTCAGCGGAATCGACATAGATTCTTCGACGTTGCAGGGCTTGTTTACGTGGCCAGAAATACAAAACACCTTGGTGCCTGAATTCCGTTCGCGGCCAAATCCGACGAACCAGCTTGCGCCACGGCGCAATATCGTCGGGACGACGGCAATGCTTTCGACATTGTTCACCGTCGTCGGACAACCCCAGAGGCCGAATTGAGCCGGAAATGGCGGCTTGAGACGGGGCTGGCCTTTCTTCCCTTCAAGACTTTCCAGGAGCGCACTTTCCTCACCGCAAATATAGGCTCCCGCACCACGATGGACGTAAAGATCGAACTTCCAGCCAGACCCGCAGGCATTCGCTCCCAGCAGGCCCGCCTCGTAGGCTTCGGCGATGGCCGCTTCGAGCGTATTCGCTTCATTATGAAATTCGCCGCGGATGTAGATATAGCAGGCGTTGGCGCCGATCGCGAAACTCGCAATCAGACATCCTTCGATCAATTTGTGCGGGTCATGGCGAATCATGTCCCGATCTTTACAGGTGCCAGGTTCTCCCTCGTCCGCATTGACCACTAAATAGTGCTGATTTTTGCCTGCCTCTTTCGGCATAAATGACCATTTGAGCCCGGTCGGGAAACCGGCGCCGCCACGGCCACGTAAGCCGGACGCCTTGACGTCCTCGATGATCCACTCCCGGCCCTTCGCAAGGATGTCTTTCGTGCCATCCCAATCGCCACGCCGACGTGCTCCAGCGAGCCGCCAATCGTGGCGGCCGTAGAGGTTTGTGAAGATGCGATCCTGATCTTCTAGCATGGCTTCAATCGCCACCTTCAGCATGTTGAACGAGCGTTGTCGGCTCACCAGCGGGCGCCGATGTCTGCCGTCCGGACTGCGATCCGGCAGCCGGCTCCGCGCCGCGGGCAAACGCTTCCAAAATAGAGACAGCGCTTTCCGGCGTGAGGTCCTCGTAATAGTTATCTCCGACCTGCATCATCGGTGCATTGACGCAAGCGCCAAGGCACTCAACTTCGCGGAGCGTGAACATGCCGTCGGGCGTCGTTTCGCCGAGAGCAATCTTGAGTTGTTGCTGGCAGGCTTCCTCGATACCGGCCGAACCGCGCAGCGCGCATGGCGTGGTCGTGCATATCTGGACGACGTGTCGCCCGACCGGCGTCAAATTGAACATCGAATAGAAGGTTGCCACTTCCATGACCCGGATTTTTGGCATTTTGAGTGTTGCTGCGACGGCTTCAATCGCGGACTGCGGCAAACATCCGCCGTTTTGGCGTTGCGCCAAATCAAGTAACGCTATCACCGCACTTTGCTGCCGTCCCTTCGGGTATTTGGCGATCTGCCGTTTCACCGCCTTTTGGTTCTCAGGGGTGAATGTGAACGTCGTCTCCTGTTGGCTTGAGGTATTCACCGATCGACCTCGCCAAATACGATGTCGAGTGAACCCAAAATCGCGCCCGTGTCGGCAAGCATGTGGCCCCTGCTCATGTGGTCGATCGCCTGTAGATGGGCAAAGCCGGGTGCTCGAATTTTGCAGCGGTGCGGCCGGTTGCTGCCGTCGGAAACCAGGTAGACCCCAAACTCGCCCTTGGGCGCCTCGACCGCCGTATAAGTCTCGCCCTCAGGAACCTTGAAACCTTCCGTATAAAGCTTGAAGTGGTGGATCAGCGCCTCCATGGATTTCTTCATGTCGGCGCGTCGCGGCGGAGCAATCTTGCCGTCGCTGGTCATAACCGGACCGGCCGGCATTTGTTCGATGCTTTGCTCGATGATGCGTAGGCTCTGGCGCATTTCCTCCACGCGAACCAGGTAGCGGTCGTAGCAATCGCCGTTTTTGCCAATTGGAATATCGAAGTCCATGGCCTCGTAGGCGGCATAAGGTTGAGCCTTACGTAAATCCCAGGGAACTCCGGAGGCCCGCAACACGGGTCCGCTGAATCCCCAATCCATTGCATCTTCCGCCGATACGACGCCGATATCGACCGAACGTTGTTTGAAAATTCGGTTCTCATTCAGAAGCGTTTCCACATCGTCCACGAAACCTGAAAACTTACCAGCCCAGGCCAGGATATCGTCCGTGATGCCGGCCGGCAGATCGAGATGTACGCCACCAACACGATAATAAGCCGAATGCAGTCTGGCCCCGGATACGCGTTCGTAAAACTCCATCAATAGTTCGCGCTGTTCGAAGGCCCACAGCATTGGCGTTAGGGCGCCAACATCGAGGGCGAACGCCGAGATGTTAAGCAAGTGATTGAGAATGCGCGTTATTTCGTCGAACAAAGTACGGATGTAGAGCGCCCGTGGCGGCGCCTCGATGCCGAGAAGACGCTCGCTCGCCAGGCAGAATGCATGCTCGAGGCACATCGGCGAGACATAGTCGAGACGATCGAAATATGGTAACGCTTGAAGATAGGTCTTGTGCTCGATGAGTTTCTCGGTTCCGCGGTGAAGCAAACCGATATGCGGGTCGAGCCGTTCGATCACCTCGCCATCCAATTCCATGATAAGCCGCAATACGCCGTGAGCCGCCGGATGTTGCGGCCCAAAATTTATTGTCGTGGTCTTTATTTGCGATTCGGCTGCCATCACTCGGCATCCTCTTCCGCTTTCTCATCACCTGGAAGTTGACGTTGAACGCCTTCCCACGGACTGAGAAAATCGAAAGTGCGATACTCCTGATTGAGATGGACCGGTTCCTGCACGATGCGCCGCTGCTCGTCGTCATAACGAACCTCAACGAAGCCCGTTAAGGGAAAATCCTTGCGCAACGGATGCCCGTCGAAACCATAATCGGTCAGGATGCGGCGTAAATCGGGATGTTCACTGAAGAATACTCCATAGAGGTCCCAACACTCGCGTTCGAACCAACCCGCCGCGGGATAAACGCTCGTCACTGAAGGCACCGGCGTGTCTTCGTCGGTCATAACCTTCACGCGAATACGTTGATTATGCTTTGGGCTTAGGAGGTTGTAGACAACCTCAAAACGCTGTTCCCTGTCGGGGTAGTCGACACCACAGACATCGACAAGAATCTTTGCCAGACAGTTCGCATCGTTCTTGAGAAATAACATTACCCGAAGGATCGCTGCGGTCTGAACGACGAGAATCAATTCGTCATTGAGCAGATCGGCTTTGAGAACATCCTCGGACAAGCTGTTCGAGATATACTCGCCGAGGTAGGCCAACGCCTGGTTCATCGGATCATCGCCTTCAGCGCGCGATCGTGCTCGTGCGCCGAATCTTTTTCTGCAGCTGGAGAATACCGTAAACCAACGCTTCCGCCGTCGGCGGACAGCCTGGAACATAGATATCAACCGGTACAACGCGATCGCATCCACGCACGACCGAGTACGAATAGTGGTAGTAACCACCACCGTTGGCGCAAGAGCCCATGGAGATCACCCAACGCGGCTCGGCCATTTGGTCGTAAACCTTGCGGAGCGCTGGAGCCATCTTGTTGCACAATGTGCCGGCAACAATCATGACGTCGGATTGGCGGGGACTTCCTCTTGGAACGACGCCAAAACGGTCGAGATCGTAGCGCGGCATGTAAGCGTGCATCATTTCGACAGCACAGCACGCCAGACCAAAGGTCATGGGCCAGAGCGACCCGGTTCGCGCCCAGTTGACCAACTTGTCCATATTGGTGACGAGGAACCCTTTGTCAGCCAGGGCGTCGGACACGGAACTCAGCGCTGAACCGGCGGTGGCGCCAACAGTTTCTGCGATCGGCGGCGACGTTTCGTCTGGGCGGCCTAATCCCACTCCAGTGCCCCTTTCTTCCACTCGTAGACGAAACCAACGGTCAACACGGTCAAGAACACAACCATCGACCAAAAACCGAACAAACCTATGTCAGCCAATGAAATTGCCCAGGGAAACAGGAAGGCAACTTCAAGATCAAATATAATGAATAGGATTGCTACGAGGTAAAATCGAACGTCGAACCGGCTGCGGGCATCGTCAAAGGCTTCAAATCCGCATTCATAGGCCGAAAGCTTCTCGGAATCCGGCTTCTGCTGCGCCATGACATAACTGGCGACAACCATGGCAAGTGATAGCGCCACGGCAATCGCAAAGAAGATAAGAATCGGCAGATATTCCCGGAGCAGTTCGTCCATCGCTAAGATTCGCTCACCCTGCAAGCGGCCGATACAGTTTTTTGCCAATTCCGATGTTTGAAGACGTGCAAAAGACGCAACCGGCCGTTATGCATCTCGTTGCTGTCGGACGCGCGGACTATAAGGTGGCTCTTCGGGGAAGCAAAGGAAGAAGTGCCCGTAATCACAGTGAAATTATCCGCACAAACCCATTACAGCTCAGCCGTTGCGTCCGTAGAATCTGCAAATGACGACCAAATGAATGGCGGGAGTGACGGGACTTGAACCCGCGGCCTCCGGCGTGACAGGCCGGCGCTCTAACCAATCTGAGCTACACCCCCCATAGGCAGGTCGACCAAGCGGCCGATCTTCAATATTTACAGGACATTATAAGGCGTTCGGGCCATCTAATGCACGCACCGAACTGTGGTGTCAAGCAAGCATGGAAGCCAGTTTATTAGGTCTCGCTGCAACAGATGGAATGCAGTATCTCCGGCTCTTTAATAGTTGCGCGCAAAGCTCGACCAACGAGATGCACTCTCATTTTGACAAGTTTTGTGAACGGAATCACGTTTGCTGACCGTTATTGGCTCTACAATGCGCGAATGAGTTTTGCCGCAGCTGAACATTCGACCAAAGTACAAAATGTGGACAAATTCATATATGAGCTATCTGCAACCACCTATTGCAGGATCTTCTCAAGATAGCCGTGGTTAGCACAGACGCCTTCATTGCAGCGAACCGGTTTGGGCTTGGCCCGCGACCGGGTGATCTAGCGCTAATTAACGGCGATCCTCGCGGTTGGCTTGAAGCGCAGATTGCCGCGACCGATACGTTGCCGGTGGAACTACGCGGTCTGGAACCTGCGCAGGAGTCGCTGACCCGTCTTTTTACCGCGCGTCGTAGCGGTCCGGCTGCGCTTCAGGCCGAGTTCAAGTCCACGTTCAAGACCAGGCATCGCGATGAGATCGAAGCACGCGCGTTGGCGATGGTGCGGTCCAATCAATCGTTTCGCGAGCGCCTTGTAAAGTTCTGGAGCAACCATTTCACCGTGTCCTCCGCACGGCCCTTCGTCGCGCCGATTGCCGGCGCCTACGAGCGTGAAGCTATCCGGCCGCATGTTTTCGGCCGTTTCGTCGATATGTTGACGGCGGTCGTGAAGCATCCTGCCATGTTGCTGTATCTCGACAATGCCGGGTCCATCGGTCCCAAGTCGCCCGCCGGAAGAGCGACCAAACGCGGACTCAACGAGAATTTGGCGCGCGAAGTACTGGAACTGCACACGCTCGGCGTTGACGGCGGCTATTCGCAAGCCGATGTGACGGAGTTCGCCCGTGTTCTGACAGGATGGTCGGTCGAGGGTATCGGTAAACGGGGTGACATTACGGGTCGGTTTCTCTTTGTACCGTATAGGGTATCCTATTCGCTCTCGTATGTGACAATATGTTGGGATGGTCGAGAATGCAGCCCATCCCGTTGGCGGGATCGACTATCCCCGCACGCTCGAGGAATTCGATGAGTGGTTCCCTTCTGAGGCAGCCTGCGTGGATTTTCTTCGGCGTGTTCGTTGGCCTGATGGTTTCCGCTGTCCGGCCTGCGGGAGAAGCTTGGCGTGGATGACGGCTCGGGGCCAACTGCGATGTGTGGGATGCCAGCGTCAGACATCTCCGACCGCGGGGACGATCTTCGAGGGTACGCGCAAGCCGTTGCGGCTTTGGTTTCAGGCGATGTGGTATGTGACGAACCAGAAGCATGGCGTCAGTGCTCTGGGGGTGCAACGAATACTCGGCCTGGGCAGTTACCAAACCGCTTGGACCTGGCTCCATAAGCTGCGCCGTGCCATGGTTCGACCGGGCAGAGACCTACTGAGTGGCGAGGTCGAGGTCGACGAAACCTACCTGGGCGGCCGGGAAGTCGGCGTTACGGGGCGGAAAACAAACAAGAAATCGATTGTCGCGATTGCCGCCGAAATCCGCGGGCGCGGCACCGGTCGTATCCGCATGGCGCGTGTCAAGGACGCATCGGGCGAGAGCCTCGTTCCGTTTGTCCAAACGGCGGTGTGCCCTGGAACGACGATTCGAACCGATGGCTGGCGAGCCTACAATGGTCTCGCGGGGGCGGGCTTCGAACACCAGCCGAAGAACAGTTCCGCCAGCGGCGACCCAGCCCACATCGTCATGCCCCGGGTTCATCGGGTGGCCGGTCTCCTTGATCGGTGGTGGCTGGGTATTCACCATGGGGCGATCAGCGCCTCCCAGCTCGATTGTTATCTCGACGAGTTCACGTTCCGCTTCAACCGCCGCCGATCTCAAGCTCGTGGCCTCCTGTTTTACCGACTCCTTCAGCAAGCGGTGCAACTGGAACCCGTGCCATACAAGATGCTGGTGGGTGGTAGTCCCAACCAAGGCCCCTAAATCTGGTCACTACGAGAGCGAATAAGATACCCTATAGTACCGTTTGCCCATGAACGCGGTAAGAAGACCATATTAGGCGTGCGATATAACAATGAAGGTCAAGACGAAGGCGAGAAAGTCCTCCGCGATCTTGCTCGACACCGATCCACGGCGCGCTTCATTGCCACTAAACTGGCTCGGCATTTTGTAGCTGACGAGCCGCCCCGGAGTGCAGTCGCCAAGCTTGAGCATGCATTTCTGGAATCCGAGGGCGACTTGGCGCATGTGTCACGCACCCTCATAGCGCTCGAGGAGGCCTGGCACGACCCTTTGGCGAAAATCAAAACGCCATACGAATTCGTGCTTTCAACATTCCGCGCCCTCGCCTTCGAAAAACCGATTCGTGGCGGATTCATGCCGTCCTTCGTTGTCGTGAACCATCTGCCGTTTTCAGCTCCCTCCCCTGCTGGCTGGCCGGACGTCGCCGCGCACTGGATCAGCCCGGAAGCCATCATGCGGCGCGTCGAATGGACGCGCGCGTTTGTGGCCCAAGTGCCGCGCAGAGTGACACCATCTTGGATCGTGGAAAATTCAATCGCGCCGGTCGCTTCTGAGGAGACCTTAGGCGCAGTCGCCGCGGCGCCATCGAGCGCAGAAGGTTTGGCCCTCGCCTTCATGAGCCCTGAGTTTCAGCGGAGATAATGATGCTTACACGCCGCGCTTTGCTTCAACGAACGGCTGCGGGTGTCGCCATGTTCTCGCTTCCTGGTGCGCGCTTGCACGTGGCGCATGCCGCAACCGGCGAACGGCGGCTTGCCGTCCTGATCCTCCGCGGCGGGCTCGACGGTTTGGCTGCCGTGCCGCCTTACGGAGATCCGGACAATCGGCGCGTTCGGCCACGAATCGCGGTGCCGTCGCCAGGCGAACCGGATGGCGCTTTGGATCTTGACGGACAATTCGGGCTAAATCCGGCGCTGGCGCCGATCCATCCGCTCTTCCGACGTGGTGAGTTGCTGATCGTACATGCGCTCGGGGCACAACATCACACACGGTCGCATTTCGATGCCCAGGATCTGCTTGAAAACGGTACGGCCAAACCGCACGGCGCAGACAATGGCTGGCTTAACCGTGTTCTGCAGCAAGTCGCGCCCGATCGAAAATCGCTGGGTCTGGCACTCGGCCACTCCGTGCCCTTGCTGATGCGCGGACCGACTTCAGTCAGGACCTGGGCGCCTGGATTCCTGCCGAAGGTCGAGGGTGATTTTCTTGACCGCTTGGCAACCCTATATAGCCACGACGCCCTGTTCCGCACCGCTTTTGCCGAAGGTCGGATGTCGTCGGCCGCTGCCGGCATGTCGGATCCGAAACTTGCGCGAAAGGCCGCTCGTGGAAAGGCATTTGGCGTGATTGCCGCGCAGGCCGGCAAGCTTCTCGCGGTGCCCGACGGCCCCAGGATCGCCACGCTGGAATCGACTGGTTGGGATACTCACGTCAATCAGATTGGCGGCCTCAAAAACCTCCTCGGAGACCTAGCTGGCGGATTAGTGGCATTTCGCGACAACTTGGGCCCGGCTTGGAAGCATACCGTTCTCGTCGCCATTAGCGAGTTTGGACGTACGATTGAGGAAAATGGTAGTCGCGGAACCGATCACGGAACTGGCGGCGTTGCCTTTCTCATCGGCGGTGCCGTGGCCGGCGGACGTGTTGGCGGCAACTGGCCGGGTCTGGTGCCCAAGGCTCGTTTCGAAGGTCGCGACCTTTTGCCAACGACCAGGTCAGAAGCTTATTCAAAGGTGTGCTACGAGATCATCTAGGCGTCGCCGAATCCAAGCTAGAAGAGATTGTCTTTCCGGACAGCCGCGCTGCACCGCCCATCGACGGACTCGTCCGACACGCGTGAGCACGCCTCTGCGTGATCGTCTGAGAACTGGCAATCAGTGGTGGGCGATGACGGGATCGAACCGCCGACCTTCCGGATGTAAACCGGATGCTCTACCAGCTGAGCTAATCGCCCCTGCTCTCTATCTCTCTATCTCGCACGGCATAACTTTGCGTGCTGTTCGCTGCCGCTTCGAAAAAGCCAACACTTCATTAGAGCCTGGCACAAACGAAACGGCCGGCCATCCTACGTCAAGGCGGCCGGCCGATATTGCTCGAAAGCTATTACCAGAGTTAGTGATTTACCGCTTCTTTTAGTCCTTTGCCAGCCTTGAACTTCGGCTGCTTCGACGCAGGAATCTGAATGCGTTCGCCCGTTCGAGGATTGCGACCTTCTGAGGCCCGGCGATTTGCGACACTAAAGGTGCCGAACCCGACGAGCCGCACTTCGCCACCGCCACTCAAAGAACCTGTGATGGAATCGAAAACCGCTTCAACCGCCTTACCAGCATCAGCCTTGCTCATGCTTGCGCTGCTAGCCACAGAGGCAACGAGATCATTCTTATTCACTATGAAGCCCCCCTTCTGGATAGGGAATGGATTTTTGCACAGACGAGAATTGTCTATGTACGACGGCGTGAGTGTAAATGGAATTCCGACCGGGCGTCAACGCAGATACCGCAGAAATCCTTGCCTTTTTCGGAAAAAAGGTACCGCCCTCGTTCTGATGTCAAAATTGAGCCAGCAACAAGCTCTAGTGCGTTACCACCGCACCGTCCTCATCCTCTTGAGCCGGAACGCTTTTTGCCAATTCTTCGTCTTCGTCCCACTCGATCGAAACCATGGGCTCTGTAAGTGCGATTTCAAGCACTTCGTCAAGCGTGGTCACCGGTCGGATTTCTATCTTCTTTTTAACGTTGTCGGCAACGTCGGCCAAATCTTTCACGTTGTCCATGGGAATGATGACAGTCGTGAGTCCACCGCGCACCGCAGCGAGTAGTTTTTCTTTCAGTCCACCAATCGGCAAGATCCGACCGCGCAAGGTAATCTCACCAGTCATCGCAAGGTCGCGCCGAACCGGGATGCCGGTCAGAACCGATACCATGGACGTCACCATGGCTACGCCCGCCGAGGGACCATCCTTCGGAGTCGCGCCTTCGGGAACATGCACATGGATATCCCGGCGCTCAAACAACGTCGGTATGATGCCGTATGCAGGCGCACGGCTTTTTACATAGCTCTCGGCTGCCTGCACCGACTCCTGCATGACGTCGCCGAGTTTTCCGGTCTTAACGACCTTGCCTTTGCCGGGCACCGTTACGGATTCAATCGTCAGCAACTCGCCGCCGACCTCGGTCCAGGCAAGCCCGGTAACCACACCGACCAAATCGGTATCCTCAAGTTGGCCGAACCGGAACTTGCGGATGCCAGCCATCGTTTCGAGATTGCGACGCGTGACTGCGACCCGGTTCCGCTTCTTGTCCATGAGAATATCTTTGATCGACTTGCGCGCAAGGTTGGCGATCTCGCGCTCGAGGTTGCGGACGCCAGCTTCTCGCGTGTAATAACGAATGAGAGACCGCAGCGCAGCGTCGGAAATGGTCCACTCGCCATCCTTAAGCCCATGCTCTTTCTGTTGCTTGGGAATGAGATGCCGTTTGGCAATTTGAATCTTTTCCTCTTCCGTATAACCCGGCAGGCGGATGATCTCCATGCGATCGAGGAGCGGTTGCAAAATTCTTAGCGTATTTGCCGTCGTCACAAACATCACGTCCGACAGATCGTAATCGATCTCCAGATAGTGGTCGTTGAACGAGCTGTTCTGTTCGGGATCGAGAACCTCGAGCAATGCCGAGGACGGATCGCCGCGCCAATCGGCGCCGACTTTGTCGACTTCATCCAAGAGGAACAGCGGGTTCGACGACTTGGCTTTCTTCATTCCCTGGATGATCTTGCCCGGCATTGAACCGATATATGTCCGCCGATGGCCACGGATTTCAGCCTCGTCCCGAACTCCGCCCAACGACATGCGGACGAAATTGCGTCCGGTTGCGCGGGCAATCGATTTGCCGAGCGACGTCTTGCCAACGCCAGGGGGGCCAACGAGACACAGAATTGGCCCTTTCACCTTGCGCATACGTTGCTGCACGGCAAGATACTCGATGATCCGCTCTTTGACCTTGTCGAGCCCGTAATGGTCCTCGTCGAGGATGCGTTGCGCTATCCTGAGGTCGCGCTTCGTCTTGGTCCGTACTTTCCAAGGGATATTAAGCATCCAGTCGAGGTAGTTGCGCACGACCGTCGCTTCGGCCGACATCGGACTCATCGACCGAAGTTTCTTTAGTTCGGACTGCGCCTTTTCACGTGCTTCCTTGGAGAGCTTAGTTTTCTCAATTTTCTCCTCAAGTTCCGAAGCCTCATCGCGTCCGTCTTCCGTCTCGCCGAGCTCTTTCTGGATCGCTTTCAATTGTTCGTTGAGATGGTATTCGCGCTGTGTTTTCTCCATCTGACGCTTAACGCGGCTGCGAATACGTTTCTCGACCTGGAGGACGTTAATTTCGCCCTCCATGATGCCGTAGATACGCTCAAGCCGCGCGGTCACCGAGTCGATTTCAAGTAATTCCTGTTTGTCCGGAATCTTAAGTGCCAAGTGCTGTGCAACTGTATCCGCAAGCTTGCTGGCTTCCTCGATTTGATTGATCGAGATCAGCACCTCCGGCGGTATCTTCTTGTTGAGCTTGATATATTGCTCGAACTGCGAAACGACAGCGCGACACAGCGCTTCCGACTCGCTTTCAACGCCCGGTTCCTCATCGAAAGCCGCGGCCTCTGCCTGAAAAAAGTCAGGGTTGTCGGCAAATTTTACGATGCGCGCTCTTCGTCCGCCTTCCACTAAGACTTTGACTGTACCGTCCGGCAGTTTGAGCAGCTGCAGAACAGTTCCAATCGTTCCGACCAAATAAATATC
This sequence comes from Alphaproteobacteria bacterium, assembly GCA_963664465.2. GTDB lineage: Bacteria > Pseudomonadota > Alphaproteobacteria > UBA8366 > CAVOAK01 > CAVOAK01. The sequence continues at coordinate 325,765 of CAXXSU010000015.1, forward strand.
GTCCGGTGTTGGATCGTCCTGCGCAGCATCCTTTTGGGTGACAAGCAAGATTTGCTTATCGTCCTTCATTACATCTTCGAGCGCCCGCACAGATTTATCCCGACCGACGAACAGCGGAACAATCATCTGCGGGAATACCACGATATCCCGGAGTGGAAGGACCGGATAAAGCGTGCTGCGAATTTCTTCTGTCATGGACTCTCTTTCACGGCTATCCACCGACTACTGCAAACTCAAAAATTCGGCGGTCGGGACCAATGCTAAGATTGGCTCTAAACCGCTGATCTTCAAGACCCTCGCCGAGATGCCAAATGCAACCTAAGCGCTGCTTCCTACGTCTTCACGGCGATCAGAATAGATGTAGAGGGGCTCCGCCGGGCCATCTACAACTTCTTTGTTGATTACGATTTCCTCCACATCATCGAGGCTTGGAAGTTCATACATCGGACCTAGGAGAATGGATTCCATAATCGAACGTAAGCCGCGCGCACCGGTTTTGCGGGCAATGGCTCGATGTGCGATCGCTTTGATCGCATCTTCGGAAAACTCAAGCCGAACGTCCTCCATTTCGAACAGGCGTTGATATTGCTTAACCAGCGCATTGCGCGGCGTCGTGAGGATTTCGACCAGTGTAACCTCATCAAGATCGTCGAGTGTGGCGATAACCGGCAGCCGTCCAACAAATTCGGGAATCAGCCCAAATTTCAGTAGATCCTCGGGTTCAACCTCACGCAACACCTCTCCGATATGGCGGTCGTCGGGTCCCCGAACATCCGCACCGAAGCCAATCGACGAGCCCTTGCGACGCGACGAGATTATGCGCTCCAAACCAGCGAACGCACCGCCGCAAATGAAGAGGATGTCCGTCGTATCTACCTGCAGGAATTCTTGCTGCGGATGTTTGCGACCGCCCTGCGGTGGAACACTGGCAATGGTGCCTTCCATAATTTTCAGAAGGGCCTGCTGCACACCTTCGCCGGAGACGTCGCGGGTAATCGACGGGTTATCCGACTTGCGACTGATCTTGTCGACCTCGTCGATATAGATGATACCCCGTTGCGCCCGCTCTACATTGTAGTCCGCAGCCTGCAATAACTTCAGGATGATGTTCTCGACATCCTCGCCGACATAGCCCGCTTCGGTGAGCGTCGTTGCGTCGGCCATTGTGAACGGCACGTCAAGAATGCGCGCAAGTGTCTGCGCGAGCAATGTCTTCCCGCAACCTGTCGGGCCAATGAGTACGATATTCGACTTTGAAAGCTCGACGTCATTATCTTTTCCGGCGTGGGCGAGGCGCTTGTAGTGATTGTGAACCGCGACCGATAAGACGCGCTTTGCGTGGTCTTGGCCGATCACATAGTCGTCGAGGACGGTGCGAATATCTCGGGGCGTCGGTACGCCATCGTGAGATTTGGTGAGCGAAGATTTGTGATCCTCGCGAATGATGTCCATACAGAGCTCAACGCATTCATCGCATATGAACACGGTAGGTCCAGCAATCAGCTTTCGCACCTCATGCTGGCTCTTTCCGCAGAACGAGCAATAAAGTGTGTTCTTGGAGTCGCTGCTCGGGGATTTAGACATCAGACCCGTATCCGCTCCGTTGGTCAGGCACCGTCAAATTAGTCAATCGTCGCTCCTGCAAACAACGTAATTATCCTAATTACTTTAGTCTTGTCCCGGCGAAAACCAAGTCGTTGCAACAAAGCAATATTCAAAAGCAATATTCACGCCGCTAGGTCTGCCGGTCTCCTCGTCAACTGGAGTCGTCGCTATCGTCGTTTTCTTCGTCCGGACCAATCGGGCGGCTTTCCACCACATCGTCGATCAATCCGAACTCTTTCGCCTCCTCTGGTGACATGAACTTATCGCGCTCAACCGCGGCCTCGATTGTTTTCAATTCCTGACCTGAGTGTTTCGCGTAAATTTCATTGAGCCGATGCCGCATGTTAAGAATTTCTCGCGCATGGATTTCTATATCAGACGCCTGACCCTGGAATCCTCCTGATGGCTGATGCATCATAATACGGCCATTTGGCAACGAATATCGCTTGTCATCGGCGCCCGAGTTTAGCAGCAATGAACCCATCGATGCGGCTTGACCTAGACAAACCGTGGAAACATCGCAGCGAATGTATTGCATAGTATCGTAGACCGACAGGCCCGAACTCACCACGCCGCCCGGCGAATTGATATAAAATGAGATATCTTTGCCGGGATTCTCCGACTCGAGAAACAACAGCTGAGCGCACACCAAACTCGCCACATGGTCGTCGATCGGACCGACGAGGAAGATGATTCGTTCCTTAAGCAGCCGGGAGTAAATATCGTAAGCGCGCTCTCCGCGATTGGTCTGTTCGACCACCATCGGCACCAAGGTGTTGTTGTAAATCTCTAGTGGGTCGCGCATGACGTTAAATCTGAACCTTCTGCATGTTGTCGATGTTCCCACACGGCGTGCGGTTTTCAGTCACACTCATTTGGTTTAATTCTTTGCCGGCTTCTTCTTTGCAGCGGTTTTTTGCGCCGTGGTCTTTTTCGCCACGGCCTTTTTTGCAGTCGGCTTTTTCTTCTTGGACGCTGCCTTTGTCTTCGCAACAGCCGGTTTTTCGGATTCCTCGTCTGGATCACGCATCAACTCGGCGACCGTCGCTTCGCGGTCGGTAATCGAGGCCAACTCGAGAATGAAGTCGATCACCTTATCTTCGAACAATGGAGCTCGCATCTGGGCCTGAGCCTCAGCGTTGTTCTGAAGATATTCCAAAAGTTCGCGCTGCTTCTCCCGCGCCCGCTGTGCTTCCTGAACCATGGCGCGGTTCAATTCTTCCTGGGTCACTTCAATATTGTTCAAGCGACCGACTTCGGAGAGCAAAACGCCCAGACGAACGCGCCGTTCGGCGATCCCGCGATATTCCTCGCGCAGTTCGTCGTCCGACTTGCCCATATCGTCGGCGTCAAGATTTTCTCTTTCTCGAGCTTCCTCCAACTGCTGCCAAATCGCATCGAATTCCGCATCTAGCATTCCCTGTGGGATTTCGAAGTCGTGGGCGTCGTTCAGCTCGTCCAGCAACTTGCGCTTCAATCGATTACGCGAAAAGTTCGAATAGTCTTGCTCAAGTCGTGCGCGGATTGCGTCGGACAATGACTTCAAGTCCGGCAGCCCCAGCGATTCCGCGAATGAGTCGTTGACCTCGACCTCGACCAGCTCACGAATTTCCTTAATATCGACTGCGAATTCTGCGTCTTTGCCAGCGAGATCTGCGCTGCTGTATTCGGCCGGAAACGTGACATTCAAAGTTACATGATCACCTGTTTCCGCACCGATCAATTGCTCTTCGAAACCAGGAATGAACCGCCCGCCACCAAGCTCCAAGTAATAGTCCTGCGCCGCGCCGCCGGCAAACTCGGTACCGTCAATTTCACCTTTATAGTCGATCACCAGTACATCGCCGGTCTGAGACTTTCTTAATGTTTTTAAAGGTTCCGGCCGTTTATTTTCGGCCGCCATCTGCGCCAGCGCCTTCTCAACTTCCTCGTCTTCGACCTTCACGGTTAGGCGCTCGAGCGAGAGTTTTGAAAAATCAGTCGGCTCGAATTCCGGCATTAACTCGACCGACATGGTATATTCTAGATCCTTGCCTTCGTCGTATTCCTTAAGCTCAATTTTCGGCTGCATTGCTGGGCGCAGGTTTTGGTCAGCGATCGCTTGCGCCGTCGAGTCGCTTACGGCGGATTGCAAGACTTCGCCCAACACCGCCTGGCCAAAGCGCTGTTTGAGCAGCGGCATTGGTGCCTTACCTGGCCGAAATCCGGGTAGGTTGACCGTCCGCCCCAGTTCTTTGAGGCGCGTCTGCATCTTGCCCTCGAGATCCTCGGCGAGGATCTTTACCGTGTATTCCCGGCTTAGACCCTCACTTTTCGTTTCGGTTAGTTGCATCCCGAGTTACCTGAAGTTTGACGGTGTTCGGCCAAAGCCTGATTGCACATTTGCTCGTCGTTTTTGTGGTGCGGGCGGAGGGACTTGAACCCCCACGGATCGCTCCACTGGCACCTAAAGCCAGCGCGTCTACCAATTCCGCCACGCCCGCTTGTACGAAACTGGCGTACGCTCAACCAAGCCACCCTGTATAGGAACAGGTTTCAGCCGGGTCAAGGAACGTCGAGTTCAGGGCATAATTTGCCGCACACGCAACGAATCCAACCGCTAGACATAGGTTCCTCGCAGCCGGATGCGCTCTAGAGTGTGGTGGGTCAGCTAGCGAGCGCTGGTCAGTTGGAAACGTGCTCGCGATAGGTGCTAACAAATGTCGATAGGGCGAGCATGCGCGGACCATCGAAATATGGGCGCACGCCGTTCGGTTTTTCGAACACCACTTCGTAGCGAACGTGTGGAATGCCAGATCCGTCCGACGCGACGGCCAGCACGCGCGCTGTTTCGACCAAACTTTCGGAGTGTGTGCGCCGAAATTGAGATCCCGACTTGATATATTGCATTTTGCCGCTGCTCTTTACGAACGTGCTAGCAGTCTGTCGGACTTGAGGGTCGGAATTCGGTGTTGAGTGATTTGGCTGTCGTCTGTCGGTGGCGCGATCGAAGTTCGGCGAAACCGCGAGGATGGGTTCGGATGGATCGATGGCCGGGCGATTTTCGGCGCTGCTGGGCCGTGGTCGAGCTTTCGCATCGATCTGTCGGGCCAACAGCGCCCTCACGAGGCCCTCTCCAGCTTGAGCTTGTGCAGGCGCTTGCAGTTGTAGGACAGCGCCACCAGGTCCCACTCACCGGCCACCTTGTCGAGGCCGCGCAGCGAGAATCCGGTGAAGCCGAGGGCCGCCTTGATGATGCCGAAGACCGGCTCGACGGTCTGCTGGCGCAGCCGGTACAGCGCACGGCCTTCCTCGCTGTCGAGCTTGGCGGCCATGACTTTGAGCCATTCGGCCTTGGGTTTCTTCACCGGCACCTCGGTCTTGGCCGGGCGGAAGTCGTAGCGCCGCCGACGGCCCGACGACCCGGTCGCCACCAGAGCCTCAATGTCGCTCTCGGCAAGCGCCGCGACCTCGTCGCCGTTGGCATAGCCGTTGTCCGCCAGCACCGTCGCGGGCCGGCCGAGAACGGCCGGGATCGCCGCGATGTCCGCCACCAGCTCATTGCGGTCGCTGGCGCAGTTGGTGACCCGGGCGCCCACGATCAGCTGAGAGCCCCCGGCATCCACCACGGCTTGAGCGTTATAGGCCTGGCGGTACTCGTGCTGCTTGCTCTTGCGCATCAGCTGGCTGTCCGGATCGCTCAGATTGCTCTGCTCGTCGGCGCGCGGCGTCTCGTCGGGCGGCTTCGGGTGCTTGCCCTTGGCCCGGCCGGTGCGCGTCTCGCGCGCCGCCACCTTGGCCTCGTAGTCCGCCCGCTCGGCCTCGGCGCGCGCCTTGGCCCGAGCCTCGAGGCGCCGACGCGCCGCATCCAGCCGATCACACAAGGCCTCCCTGCGTGCGATCTCCTTGGGCAGCGCCTGGGGGTCGTCCTCACCCTCGCCGTCGGCCGCCGCGGCACGCTCCATCAGATCCGCGATGTCCAGCTTGAGCTGATCGATCAGCTCGCCCGCCCGCTCATAAGTCACCGAACGGTGCTTGCTCGCAGAGGCCTCGAACTTGCTGCCGTCGACGCTGACAAGCCCGACCTTGACAAGCTTCAACTCCTTGGCCAGCAGCAGAACCTGCAGGAAACTCTCGCCAAACGCCGCCAGGTTGTCGCGCCGAAAGGTCGCGATCGTGTCATGGTCGGGATGGACATTGGCGGCCACGAAGCGCACCCCGATATCGCGGTGCGTCGCGCGCTCGATCCGCCGGCTCGAGAAGATCCCGTTGGCATAGCAATAGATCAACAGCGCCAGCATCATCCGAGGGTGATACTGCGCCGAGCCGGTGCCACGATGGTTGACCTTGAAGGCGCTCATCTCGACCCGCTCGACCGCCTCGATCACGAAGTGCGCCAGATCATCCTCCGGGATCCAGTCCCGAAGATCGGGCGGAAGCAGAAACGCCTGGTTCCGCTCGCAGTCGATAAATTTGCTCATGGCGAGATTCTAACCGAAAATCTCCCCAAAGTCCGACACACTGCTAGCCCGGATTATTCACGGCACGGCGTGAAAGAGGTGGTGAGCGTGGATTAAACTGTTGAGATTCCGTATGATTCTGGTGTCTGGCCAAGACCATACGGCAACAGGGAAACCCGGCTCACCATGGATGAGATTACCGCCTATCTCCCCGGACTGTCACCCGTCGAGAACAAGGAACTGTGCGTCCGGTTCGCCGGCGGCCGGCTGTCGTCGGACGGCGGCGTGCTGGTGCTGCGCGAGATCGAGAAGCGTCTCGGCCTTGCCGCGCGCCTAGCCGGTTGCCTGTCCGATGCGCGCGATCCAGCGAGCACCACCCACTCATACGCCGACATGATCGGGGCGCGCATGTTCGCCATCGCCTGCGGATACGAGGATTGCGACGACCTCGACGTGCTGCGCTTCGATCCGGCGTTCAAGCTGGCCTGTGGTCGCCTGCCCGAGAGCGGTCGCGATCTGATGTCGCAGCCGACCTTGTCCAGGCTCGAGAACGCCCCATCATGGCGCGAACTGGCGCGCATGGGGCTGACGATGATCGATCTGTTTTGCGACAGCTTCGAGCGCGTGCCCCAACGCATCGTGCTCGACATTGACGATACCCCTGATGCCGTCCACGGCGGCCAGCAACTGGCACTGTTCAACGCCCATTACGACGAGTACTGCTTTCAGCCCATCCACATCTTCGACGCGGCGACCGCCAAGCCGGTGCTGTCGCTGCTGCGTCCGGGCAAGCGGCCATCTGGTGACGAGGCGGCGCGGGTCTTGCGCCACGTCATCGGCCGCATCCGGCGCCATTGGCCCCGGGTCGAGATCGCGGTGCGTGGCGACGGCCATTACGGCACGCCCGAGGTCATGGACCTGCTGGAGGATCAGGGCCACGGCTACATTCTCGGGCTTCCCGGCAACGCCCGGCTGAGCGAGATCGGCCAGCCGTGGTGCGAGGACGCGGCGCTGCGCCGGGTGCAATCAGGCAAGGACAAGGTGCGCCGTTTCTTCCAGACCGGCTACCAGGCCAAAAGCTGGTCACGCGAGCGCAAGGTCGTTGCCCGCGTCGAGGCCACCGCAAGGGGGACGGATGTCCGCTTCGTCGTCACCAACCTGCCGGGCCGCGCCAAATTGCTCTACGAGAGGGTCTATTGCGCCCGTGGCCGGATGGAAAACATGATCAAGGAGCACAAGCTCTACACCAAATCCGACCGCACCTCGTGTCACCGATGGGAAGCCAACCAGTTCCGGCTGTTCCTGCACACCGCCGCCTATTGGCTGCTGCATCAGTTGCGCCGGACCGCGCCCCGCCGCTCGCCGTGGCGCACCGCGACGTTCGAGACGCTACGACGGGCATTCCTCAAGATCGCCGTGCGCATCGAGGAGCTCAACACTCGCATCAAGATCGCCCTGCCCTCGGCCTACCCATATCGCAACGCCCTGATCGCGATGGCCGCCTCCATCGCCGCACAAGGCCCCTGATCCTAGCGGCGCGTGCCGCCGGATGAACCTCGAACGTCAATCTCCAACCCGTAACGAAAACCCGCCCCGAAAGCCGCCGTCAACCCGGCCGATACCGCTCGCCTCGCTCAAATCGGCCGCCAAGCGTGAATAATGCGGGCTAGCAGCCTGTCGGACTGAGGTCCGCGAGAATGGGTGTGGACGGATCGCGATGTGGAGAGGTCATGGGATCGAGCGCCTTTCGTGAGGACACGGAGTGCGGTCGCTTGGCCGCGCGTACCGCAGGGTGAGTATACTCTTATGCCCTCTCGTGAGGGCACGAAGTATGTTCGCTTGCTCGCGCGTGCCGCAAGGCGAGCATACTCTTATTCCTTTTCGCGAGGTACGGAGTCCGGCCGCCTGCTCAAGCGTATTGCAAGGTGAACATTCTCTTTATGTTCCAGGCCAGGGTCACCAGGTTCCATTCGCCCGTGACCTTGTCCAGGCCGCGTAGCGAGAACTGGCGGAAGCCCATGGCCGATTTGATGATGCCGAACACCGGTTCCGGCGTTTGCTTGCGCAGGGCGTAGAGTTGCCGGCCTTCGGGCGTCGCCAGTCGATGTGTCATCGCTTCCAGCGGCGTCGGGTTCTCCGGGGGCGGCGGCGCGCCGGCGAAGCGGTCCTTCCAGGAGAGATGATGGCGTTCCCGGCCGGGCGTGATCAACGGCGCGATCTCGGCCTCGGCGCAGGCGTTCACGTTGGCCTCGCTGAAGTAGCCGCTGTCCGCCAGCAGGGTCTCGGGCGCGCCCAGCGCCTCGGGAAGGCGGGCGAGCGCTTCCAGCGCCGGTTCGATTTGTCGCTTGTCGTTGGGGGCCTGGACCACGTCGTTGGTGACCACCAGCAGGCTGTCGGCCGCCACCAGGGCTTGGGCGTTGTAGGCCTGTTCGAAGCCGCCGCCGGCCACCGGCATGATGCGCGAGTCCGCGTCGGTCAGATTGACCTGGTCCTTCGGCCCGGGCCCGGCCACCGGCGGCTCGGGTGGACGGCCGCCCGGCTTGCGGCCCGTCTTCTCGGCCTTCTCCGCGCGCGCCTCGAGCTTCGCCTCGTACTCGGCCCGTTCCCGCTCAAGGCGTTCGCGCGCCCGCGCCTCGATCACCGCCTTGGCCTCGGCGATGCGGGCCAGACGATCCTCGCGCCGGGCCAGTTCCTCGGGCACCGACATCCCGTCGGGCACATCCGCCCCATCGGCCGCCTCCGCCAACGCCATCAACTCCGCCACCTCGGCCTTCAACCGGGCTTCGAGCTCGCAGGCGTGTTTCCACGACAGCGCGCTGTGCCGGCTCGCGTTGGCGTGCACCTTGGTGCCGTCCAGCGCCACCGTGCCGAGCTTCAGCACCCCGGCTTCCCGGGCCAGCAGCGCACCTCGACGAACAGCCCTTCGATCCGGTCGAGAAAACGCCGCCGGAACGCGGCGATGGTATCGTGGTCGGGATGATCGTTGACCGCGATGAAGCGGAAAGCGACAGAATCATAGGTCGCGCGCTCCAACTTGCGGCTCGAAAACACCCCCGTGGCGTAGCCGTAGACCAGAAGCCCCAGCAGCATGCTCGGGTGATAGGACGCCGAGCCCGAGCCGCGATAGGCCTTCACGAACGCCGAGAGGTCCAACTGCTCGATCACCTCGACCACGAAGCGCGCCAGATGCCGCTCGGGAAGCCATTCCTCCACCGACGGCGGCAGCAGAAACCCCGTCTCCCGGTCGACCGGTCGGAAATTGCTCATGACGGTCTCCATCACGCGCGGGCAAATCAACTGATACCATCGAATCCTATTTCGACTCCCGGCTCAAGTCCGACAGGCTGCTAGTGCGTCGCCGGCCCTTGAAGTCTAAAAATGCAGCGCGCGATCTGCCAACCAACTGAATGGGACGCATGGCACTCCCCGTTTTTTTTCTTTGTGAATACTTTAGTAAACCACATCATACTTCGAAGTTTTTTATTCTGCAAACCGTTATCCTGGAATTTCCTAATATTGCTTTAATACCCGCAAGTCTACGGCTTGGCCTTTTTCCGGATGTCTGCCATGCCGTGACAACGTTGAATTTCGGCAACAACGGTTAGCAGCCCGTTGACGAAGTCTTCCCTGGACGAAGTCGGCATGGTCTGATTCTCTGGTGTCCTGGCCTGAAGGGGGGTTCGCTGATGGCGATGGGACAGCAGAAGGATCGTCAGGGGGACTTGATGGTGAGCTGGTCGGAGATGCCGCGCTCGCCTGGTCATGTATTTTACGACCGCCTGCAGTTGGTACTGATCGAGGGCGGCTTCGACGGCTTCGCCGAGGCGGTCTGCCAGCCCTATTACGCGGCCAGGATGGGGGCGCCTTCGGTGCCACCCGGGCGCTACTTCCGTATGCACCTGGTGGGCTACTTCGAGGGTATCGACTCTGAGCGTGGGCTGGAGTGGCGCTGCTCGGATTCCCTGTCGCTACGGGAGTTCCTGCTGTTGGAGATGCGGGAACGGGTGCCGGACCATTCCTGGCTGTCACGGACCCGCGCGCGCCTGCCCCATGAAGTCCACACGGCGGTGTTTGACTGGGTCCTGGCGCTGATCGCCGAGGCGGGTCTGGTGAAGGGCGAGCGCATCGGGGTGGATGCCTCGACCATGGAGGCCAACGCGGCGCTGCGCAACATCGTGCGGAGGGACACGGGCGAGGGTTACCGGGGGATGCTGGAGCGCTTGGCCCAGGAGAGCGGTATCGAGACACCCACGGCTGAGGACCTGGCGCGTCTGGACCGCAAGCGCAAGGGCAAGAAGCTCTCGAACCAGGACTGGGTTTCCAGGAGCGACCCCGAGGCCAAGATCGCCAAGATGAAGGACGGCACCACGCACCTGGCCTACAAGCCCGAGCACGCGGTGGATCTGGACACCGGCGCGGTGGTGGCGGCGGAGCTGCACCCGGCCGACGAGGGCGATACGACAACGCTTCCCAAGACCCTGGCGGCGGCCGAGGCAAACCTCGAGGCGGTGGATGTGGCGCCGACGGCCGAAGATCCGGCCGAATGTGTGACCGATAAGGGCTCCCACTCACGGTTGGTCTTGAAGGCGCTCGACGACGGCCCCTGGAAGAGCCGGATCTCCGAGCCCAAGCAGAAGGGTTTTGCGCGCTGGCACGGAGATGATGCGGCTCGCCGGGCGGTCACCAACAACCGGACCCGGCTGTTATCGGGGGTGGCCAGGGAAGCCTTCAAGCTGCGCGCCGAGATCGTCGAGCGCTCCTTTGCCCACAACCTCGATCGCGGCGGTATGCGCCGGACCTGGCTTCGGGGCCGCGAGAACGTGCACAAGCGATACCTGCTTCACGTCGCCGGCCACAACCTATCGTTGCTGATGCGCCAACTCATCGGCGCCGGCACCCCGAAGGAGGCCGTGGCGGGCGGAATTGGCGCCTTGTTCGTGCTTGTTACGCCCGCTGGAGCCGTCCTGGTCGTTCAGATCGTCCTCATCGTCTCGGAGGATGGCGAAACCGCCTTCGCCGCGATATGCTTCGCCGTGGCGTGAAACCCGGTCAATGACGCCTTTTTCAACGGGCTGTTAGGGTAGCCGGCCAGAGGAGTTTTCCGGTTGCTCGGATTTGAGCTGGCGTAACACCGTCGGCAGCAAGTCGATTAGATCTTCTGCGATCAGGCCTGATCCAAATTCGTTAGCCGCAGCGCCCTGCAACCATGCGGCAGCGCACGCTGCGTCAAACGGCCCCATTCCCTGAGAAATCAAACCGGTTGCGATGCCGGCGAGAACGTCACCAGCTCCCGCAGTCGCCAAATCCGCAGGCGCGTTACTGTTAATGACCGCGCGGCCATCAGGATGAGCGATGACTGTATCGGCACCCTTGAGGAGAACAACGCAGTTGGCCTGTTTGGCGGCTGACTGCGCACGGCTGACCTTGTCGCCTTGCAATTGGAACAGTTTTTTAAATTCGCCCTCGTGCGGCGTAATCAAGCAAGGACCGCTTATCGCTTCGAACAAAAGCTCGGGATTTTCCTCGAAGACAGCCAAAGCATCTGCATCGAGGACGGCAGGCTTTGCCGTTCGAAGAGCCAACAAGACGCGTTCGCGAACTTGTCCCGTCGCCCCGGCGCCCGGGCCAACAAGCCAGGCTGTCGTTCTCGGATCGTCAACAAGTTCCACGAATGTCGCGGTATCGCGAACTGTTTGGACGACAGCGCTCGTCAGGGCAACGCGATAGATTGCCGCCGTTTCTGGTGCACAGACCAGGGTCACTATCCCAACACCGGACCGTTGCGCAGACAATACGGCCATGCGCGCCGCCCCGGTCATCTCGACGCCCCCGGCGATGACCGCTAAACCGCGTGAGTATTTATGCTGCTCCAGCCGAGGCCATGGAAATTGAGCGCGCCACAGATCTGGATGGTTGCAGGCCAGCTCCGGCGTCAAATCCGAAAGCACCGACTCCGGTATTCCAATGTCTTTAACGACAACTTCACCGCAACGTATCCGCCCAGGCAGCAACAGGTGCCCCGGCTTGCGGCGGAAGAAAGTGACAGTCAACGATGCATGTGCAGCGACGCCCAAAATCGCCCCAGTGTTTCCGTCTATGCCGCTCGGTATATCCACTGCAACGCAAGGTACATCGTCAATTGCGAGCAGCACCTCCGCGGCAGCGCCTTCAACCGGTCGCGACAGACCGGCACCAAACAATGCATCAACGACAAGCGCGGCATCCGCCGAATCGGACGGTTCCAACGCACCGATCGGCCCGGACCAGCGCTCGGCATTCTGTTTCGCATCGTCTTTGAGTTGTTCGAGAGAACCGAGCAACGACACTCGGACTGACCAGCCTGCTTCCTTGAGCAGCCGGGCAACGACGAAACCATCGCCGCCGTTGTTGCCAGGACCACAAAGAACAAGCGTCGGCCGCGGCGACCAGCGTTCTATTATTTCTTCCGTGACGCCGGCTCCGGCGCGCTCCATCAATTGTTCGCTGGCAACCCCTGACGCCGCCGCTGCAGTATCTGCGCGGGTCATCTCCTCCACCGACAAAAGGACGTGAGAACTCGGGAACTGCTGATTGATCATCACCGCGCCTTGGAATGCGGCACACAAACTACTGTGCTTGGCCTAGCTCTGTTCATCCGCGTTGTGCCGCAATTCAATCCGGTGGCAACACGAACAGGCAGAGGTTTTTGGTGATCAAACTTATATCTGCACCTCGCCCAAATGTTTGAACGTCAGACGAAAGAAAAACTCGTCAGATCGTCCAACTTCCGCAACGGATGTATAGCTGCGCGCGAACGTCGCATTGAGCCGGAAGCAAACGTCTTCGTAGACCAGACTGACGCTGTTACTTCGCGATTCTTCGCGTTCGAGATCGCGGACCGTATTCGCAGTTATCGTCCAGTCATCGTGGATCGCAGCCGATATGCCCGCCCGCAATTCTTCTGCGTCCTGACCGTCGCTTGTGCCAGCCTTTGAGTCGACGAAGATATATTCGCCCGAGAAATTTACCGGTCCAGTTTTGAAATTGAAGCCGAGTTCGTTGCGCAGTGCCGTAAAATTATTGTTATCGGCGCGGAAACGGAAGCGGATATTGAGGTTGTCGTTGGGAACGACGTCAAGGCGGCCGACGTAATCCGAAAGATGTCGCTCAATCCCAAATGTGTCGGACAGTTCGTCATCAGTGTGAAAACGATAGCTCTGACCGATAAACATCGTTGTGTAGCCACCGCCTTCGCCGTGCAGCTCGCCCCCCAGACCGAAAAATGCCCGCTGACCGCTCTCAACTCGGTCCAGACCAGGTATCCGGTCGGCACTGACAAGATTGGTGTCGTCAATGTTGACGAGATTGCTTTCCTCATTGGGTATGTCGCTGGAATTACTACCGTTTGGCGATACGATCAGCCCGACCACCGGCTCAACAAGCTGCAGGACGGAGCCGGTCTGCCGGTAGAAGGGGTATCTCCAGTCAATCTTGCCTTGAGGGAAGAACCGTCCTGTAACACTGTCACCGGAAGCGCCGGATATTCGGTCCACGTTGTAAATATCCGCCTGTACGGACGCCGCCAGTGTTGTCACGTGCCCGGCATCCGCATAATAGGGCAGTGAATAGCCCGGTTTGAGTGACACACGCTGGCTGTCTGTTCCGCCCCCACGAAACAAGACGCGGGCATTGGCGTCTAGACTCCAGCGACCGCCAACGCTGTTTGGTTCACCAACATGATTGAAATCCAGCATCGGCATTACGATAGGTGGCGCCCGCAAATTCTCTTCGGTTCGTAAATCCTGGAACAAATAAGAATTTGCTGCCGCGTAGTTCCGGCCTCTGAATCCTTCGGCAAAGGCAGTCGTCGTCAGCGCATTTCCAAACCCACCGAAAAATGGAAAGCGGGTGAAATAGGTACGGTCACTGGCGCGCTGAACGTCAAATCCCCAACGCCACGTGTCATCCAAGTCGAAACGTCCCTTGCTCAGCACATGGCCACGAAGCTCCCGCCCTTCCCGCTTAACCGATTTAGTCGTACCGCTTTGCCGTTCGGCGCTGGTACCTGCACCTGAGATTTCAAGTTCGCCATTGTCGAAGCGTTGACGGTACTCGCCAGAGAAGATTACATACTCCTCAGTCGTAAAAATCGGATCGAATGTCGCATCCTTGTCTGCCGATACAGCCCAGAAGAACGGCACCTGCAAGAATTCGCCGGAGCTTGAGGTTGAGCCAAATCGCGGCACTAGAATGCCGGTCTTTCGTTCAACGCTCGGATCTGGATGCGAGAGGTAGGGAGTGTAGGCAACCGGTACGCCGAACATCTCAAGCGATGCGTTGCGATAACTTATAGTCTGCTCGTTGCGGTCGTGAATGACTTCTTTCGCCTTGATCCGCCATAATGGTGGATGATCTGGATGCTCCCTGCAAATCTCGCAGGGCGAAAATACGGCGTTAACCATTTCAGTGCGATAGCCACCGATGCGCCGGCCGCCGGTAGCGGCAATTCGACTATCGTCGGGCAGAAGTACACGTATCCGCTCGATAACACCGTTCTTCATCTCGTCTGTCAGTTCGACATAATCGGAAAAGAAGACGTCGCCCGACGGCTCGAGCACAATGATGTTGCCAAACGCAGTAACAGTATCGGTAAGCTGATTGTAACTGAGCCGATCAGCAATTAATGTCCGGCCGCCGTGGATGATTTGAACGTTGCCGCTGGCGACCACGACACCTTTTTCCCGGTCGTAGTTAGCCTCGTCGGCAGTAATAAGAAACTGTGAACTATCCTGCGCGATCGCGCGCTGGTGTGCTGCAGATACGGACAGCATCACAGCAAACGCAGCAAACCCGATCAAACGCAGCCAGTTCTTCATTGGTATCCAATTCACACCGGCGATGGCACGTTAGGCGCCAGTGCAAATTCATCCTCCCGAATATATTGGAATGAATGGCATGTCGTACCGGATAGCGGCGAAGGGAGCATATTGTTGTGAAGATATCAAGCGGTTAACCGATAACTCTCAGACACGGCATTTGCTGCTTCCGCGCCACTCTACATCGATACACATATTTGAAAAATTACATCGGAATGCCTTCAAGCGTCGGCAAGTTAGTTTACGCTAGGCCCAGCAAGTCCTATAGAATGTCCACAAACCAAAGCAGTAAAATACCTCACAAACACCGTCTCATATATTTGCATTAGCACAATTCCGTTACGAGAGAATAATGGACGCAGTAGAAGCCCTAACGACCCGTCGATCCGCCACAAAACTTGAGGGATCCATGCCCTCCAAAGAAGATCTAGGCACTACGAGAGCGAATAGGATACCCTATTTGAAAAATTACATCGGAATGCCTTCAAGCGTCGGCAAGTTAGTTTACGCTAGGCCCAGCAAGTCCTATAGAATATCCACAAACCAAAGCAGTAAAATACCTCACAAACACCGTCTCATATATTTGCATTAGCACAATTCCGTTACGAGAGAATAATGGACGCAGTAGAAGCCCTAACGACCCGTCGATCCGCCACAAAACTTGAGGGATCCATGCCCTCCAAAGAAGTCCTGGACACAGTTCTTGCAGCTGCGATCCGCGCGCCGGATCATGGCAGGCTTCGACCGTGGAAGTTCCTTGTCTTCAGCGGGGATGCCAGGAACCGGCTTGGCGACATATTCGCAACCAGCCTTGAAAATAGAGACCCTGACGCGCCCAAAGCACAGGTTGAGCACGAACGAGCAAAACCGCTTCGTGCGCCGCTCATTATCGCCGTTGTTGCAAAGGTGCATCCTGAAAATTCGAAAATTCCTGTAATCGAACAGGTCCTCTCGGCCGGGGCTGCAGCACAAAACATCATGCTGGCATTCCACGCCCAGGGCTTCGGTTGCATGTGGAAAACCGGTTCGGCAGCTTACGATGAAGCCGTCAAGCTAGCGTTGGGCTTAGAAAAGCAGGATCAGATCGTTGGGTTCCTATATGCCGGTGATGCAAATCCACTAAAGGATGAGAATGAAAAGCTAAATCATTCCGAATTCGTGGAATTTTGGAACTAACGGACAGCAGCACGGTCGACAAGCGCAGCTAGGAGTTGGGCGCGGCCGTGGTATCAGGCCGGCTTGCACGCTGCCGGGCGTAACGTGGATTGGCAATTTGCAGCCAACGCCGCGCGGCCGCGGTGAGCAACGCGTACAGCGCCAGTCTCTCTGGCTCGGTGTCAAACCGCCCGGCCCCAATGTCGTTTGCCAACCGAGCCCACAACGCGGCCGATGTGCTCTCGTTCAGTGCGCCGCCTGTCTCGCCGTAGAAACTTCTAATATCGAGTGCCGTTTGTTCATTTGCACGTTGCAAAAAACGAACTTCACGTAGCGCAACGGCCGCGGCGCGACCGGCAAGCATCACTTCCGCCCGTGCCAAGTCGGAGGCGTCATGTGGATTCCAGTCCGCGATGGCACGCTTGGCCGCAGTGAACAGATCAACGGGAGAAGGCCGCAGATTAAACACTGACGTGCTCCGTCAGTGGTAGCTCGGATGGCGAAGTCATGGCCAATAGCTCCCAACCAACTTCTGCGGCGCGGCGGCTTGTCAGGGCAAGATCCAATGAAGACTCGACTCCAGATGCGTGGCGCTCCCCTTGTTCGATCGCGATGACCGCCCAACGCAAATGTGCCAGCACTTCACACCAGAACGTGCTTCTCGGATCGATCTTGCGTCCCGACTCCCGTTCGTAGCCACGGTAAAAGGCATCACGGTTGGCAATGCCTCCCGCCTCAAGATCGAAGTTTCCAAAACGCCAGCACCGCGCACAAAACCAGCCGATATCCTCATGTGGATCGCTCCAGCCGGAAAACTCCCAGTCGAGCAGTCCGGTTAGTTCAATACCGTCGAGCATGTAGTTGCCGGTGCGAAAGTCACGATGCGCCAATACGACCTCCTGATGATCCGGCATGGCCTTTTGCAGCCAATGAAGGCCCCATTCCAATATCGGCTGCGGCGAAGGCAGCGCGCTCATCGCCACCTGCAAGTTTGACAAGCGATCGTGCAGGGGACGCGCATCTGGAGCACCGAGAAACTCCGTGCCTGGCAATCCGTGGGAGATTGCGTGAATGCGCGCAAGTTCAGCGCCCAACATCTCCCCAACTTCCTCACCACAATTATTGTTTGCGCAATTGGTCACAATTTCCGGGCCCCAGGCGCTGCCGGAAATCTTACGCATTATGTAGAAGGTATCGCCGATGACCGCGCGGTCATCGCATAACCAGAGTGGTTCGGGCACACGAACTCCCGCATCAAACACCAACCGCTGAATGTGGAATTCCTCGGACCGACTTCGACTTTCCATGAGTTTGGACTGGGAGTTGGTTCGCAGGACCAAGTTCTGTGCGCCCGCGAACGGTCCATCGGCGAAGCGGGTGTCCAGCCTGTAGTTCTGTTGTACGGAGCCGCCGCGGAGTGGTTCAAAGGCCGAAATCTCGACGCTCGTTGCCGCAGCGACAGACGCGAGAAATTCTGCGATCCGATCTTGCGCCTCGAGATCGTCCCTCACGCAGGCAGCGCCAACGAATGACCGCCATCAACGGTCAGCACAGCACCGGTCATGTATCGCGAACCACGTCCGGCCAGCAATAGCAGGACAGCGTCAAGATCTTCGGATTGGCCGACGCGGCGCATCGGGATCTTCTCGGTCATGGCGCGACCGGCGTCACTGGCAAGGAATTCAGCGTTCATATCGGTTTTGAAAAAGCCCGGTGAAATGGCATTTACGCAGATCTTGTGGCGTGCGAGTTCGAGCGCCAAAGCTCGGGTCATTTGGACAACCCCGGCTTTTGAAATCGCATAGATGGCATCTCCAACCATCACACTTTCAGCCAACACGGAGGCTATGTTTATGATCGAGCCTGGATGCCCCAACCGCACCATGTGACGGGCCGTCTCTGTCGCCATATGCCATGCACCCGTCAGATTTGTCTGGATCACCGCATCCCAGTTTGCCGCATCTTGCTCAAGCGCCCGATCCGTCATGGCGATGCCGGCATTGTTCACGAGTATGGTTATCGCGCCCAACTCTTCCTCGGCGCAGGCGACCGCAGCCGTGATCGATTTTCTGTCGGTCACATCGAGCAGGACAGGCAGCGCATGGCCGTCGAATGCAGCGATTTCATCGGCCAATTTTGCGAGGCGGTCACCACGTCGCGCCGCCACTGCGACTTTCGCGCCTGACCGTGCCAAGGTCAGGGCAAACTGTCGGCCCAAGCCCGACGAGGCGCCCGTGACGATTGCGTTTTGGCCGTCGAGCAGTCTGTCATTCATTGGGCTACCCTCACCCCTTGCGCTAATTCTTGCGTGTGCGACCCAGCCTATCGTCGACTGCAAGGTCGATCGTGGTCAAGCAAGTTAAGATCGTGCGCGGTGTAGTAACGCCGACGATTACGCAAGCTCCAAAGTTGCAGGCCAAAAATATGTTGAGCGCTCTACGCCTTCGGAGCACTATTGGTTCTCAAGCTTCGGTTGGGAAAATCAATCGAGGCGGCGCGGAAGACAAAAGGGAGGACGATCATTATGGTAAATATTCACCCGGCAGTAGATAACGGCGTGCAGGCCGGGTCAGCGGATTTTGGCGGTGGGAAGCTCACCTGCAACTGCGCTGACAACGCTGTCGAAGTAACCATTACGGCCAATACTGCGCATAACCACGTCTGCGGCTGCTCGAAATGCTGGAAGCCGGCAGGTGCATTGTTTTCGCAGGTAGCGGTCGTCTCACGAGATAATCTGAGCGTCACCGCAAATGCGGACAAGTTGAAGGTAGTCGATGAGTCGGCGGCCATTCAACGCCACGCCTGCTCCGGTTGCGGCGTTCACATGTATGGCCGCATCGAAAATACTGGCCATCCTTTCCACGGTCTCGACTTCGTTCACACCGAGCTATCGAGCGACAGTGGCTGGTCGGCGCCTGAGTTCGGAGCGTTCGTGTCTTCGATCATTGAAACGGGAGCAGCTCCCGAGCAGATGGGCGAAGTTAGAGGGCGGCTGACGGAACTTGGCCTAGCACCTTACGATTGCCTGTCTCCAGTATTGATGGATGCCATCGCGACACATATCTCCAAGTCATAGGCATCTTCTAAATTTACGGCAGTAAAGGGCCGACGTATTCTCGAACGATCGGCCCTTTACATGTCTTTCCGGATCGCAATCAGGCATGTTGGCTCAGGCCTTGAACGGAGCCCCCACACAATCAGAATTGGTGTGTTGATGGCAGAATTGGCGTGGTGATGGCAGAATTGACCTGGTGATGGTTTCGGTATTGGGGGCCAATTGCAAATCTGCGGTCACGGATGGGAGTCATAGGCGACGATGTCGTCATCGTCAGCGTTAAATCGCGAAGCCGGATCATCACCTGGATATTCGTCGAGTTCGATCACGTTCCGGTCAGGGTCACGAATAAATATCGCGTTCATATCCTTGAACGAAAAACGGCCCGTAATTTTGATCCCCTGCGCTGCAAGATAGGCCTCAGCGTCGGCTAGAGAATCGATTTTCAACGCCATATGCGTATAGCCCGCAAAGCGTTCCTTGATGTCCATCAGGACATTCTCGTCGTTCTCTTCGCTGCTCGGGCCAAGCAAATTGAGGACGACGCCCGAAGGATGGTTCATCATGATCGGGTGCCCCTTCTCGAAACCCGTATCGACGATCAACTCAAAGCCCAACTTCTCGAAAAACGAGATTGAGCGACGCTTTTCCCTGATGCGTATGCCGATATGATCGATCTTCTGAATTCCAATCATCGTTCAAACTCTCTTATCCGAAAATTGCAGTCGTGCCAGGTTTGCTTAGCAAACGTGGTAGGCGACATGCGACGCGCCAGCCGCAAAATTCGACCAACGATATATCACTATCTAGGGGAGCTGAATGTTCACTCGCGGCAAACTGTCGGTGGAGACGCATGTCGCGCGAGGTCGCTTTTGCAAGCGCGCGGTGCAGGTTATGATGACGCATGGACATCGACGTATACTCAGACCCGGTTTGCCCGTGGTGTTACATCGGCAAAAGGCGTTTGGAACGAGCTCTGGCCGAACGACCCAACGTAACGGCAACAGTTCGCTGGCGCGCATTCCAGCTAAACCCCACGATGCCGCCCGGCGGTATGTCGCGTAGCGAGTATCTGCACCAGAAATTTGGCTCCCGCAATCCGCCTATGTACGACGCGATCCGAGAGGTCGGCGAAAGCGAGGGAATTGACTTTGCCTTCGACGATATCCGTTGTACGCCCAATACAGTGGAAGCTCATCGCCTGATCCGCTATGCGGCCAGATCCGGCGCAGAAGACGCGACTGTTGAAGCATTGTTTCAGGCGTATTTTCTCAATGCCCAGGACATCGGCGATCGCGAGATCTTAGTTGCAGTCGCGGCAAGCGCTGGACTCGAGGCGACAGCGGCGGCAGCGCACCTGGCGGGAAATGAGAATATATCGGAGGTTCTCGAAGAGGATCGCCAGGGCCGCGACCTCGGAATTCAAGGGATGCCCTTCTTTATTGTCGATGGAAAATACGCCTTATCGGGCGCACAGGAACCGGAAGCATTTTATCCGTTGTTCGATATGGCCCGCGAAGTGAATCCTGAACCCGAATCAGTCAGCTAGTATCGGCGTGTATTAGGTCGGTTGCTTGGGCTGATGGCTCACCAACTAGTTCGACAAGCTGGCCGACAAAGCGGCGGACACCCGCCACGCGCTGATCGACGCTTTCCCACGAATCGATATAGACCAGCTTTTGCTCGGGCCGGATCTTGATGGCCTCAGATCGCGCCTCAATGAAGCGCACCAGTCTTTCAGGGTTGGAAAATTGATTATTGCGAAAAGATACGACGGCTCCTTTCGGGCCTGCCTCAATCTTTTCGATGCCAGCGTGCTGGCATAATTGTTTAATTGCAATCAACTGTAGAAGATTTTCCACCTCTTCGGGCAAAGGGCCAAACCGATCAATCATCTCCGCGGCGAATGCGTCAATTTCAGACCGGCCGGCCAGCAATGATGCTCGCCGATACAGACCAAGTCGTACTGTGAGGTCCGCGACGTAGGCTTCAGGAATTAGCACCGAGGTGCCGATCGCGATCTGCGGTATCCAACTATCTCCGTCCGCTTCCTCCGTAGCCTCGCCGCGTGCCGAGGCAACAGCCTCTTCCAGCATATGCTGATAGAGTTCGACGCCGATCTCGCGAATATGACCAGATTGCTCTTCACCGAGCAGGTTGCCCGCTCCACGAATATCGAGATCGTGGCTTGCCAAGGTGAAGCCGGCACCGAGCGAATCCAAGGTCTGCATGACGGCAAGCCGACGTGTTGCCGCCTCCGTCAACACCGCGCCTGGCGGAATCGTCAAGTAGGCGTACGCACGCATTTTCGAACGGCCAACGCGGCCCCGGAGCTGATAAAGCTGAGCCAGTCCAAACATGTCTGCGCGATGGATGATGACCGTATTGGCGTCGGGAATATCGAGGCCAGACTCGATAATATTGGTGCACAACAGCAAATCGAGCTGACGACCGCAAAACCGCTCCATCACGCGCTCTAGCGACTCTGCCGACATGCGGCCATGTGCGACGGCAATCTTGATCTCGGGTACCAACGCCTTCAAACGGTCGTGAACGCGGCTGATATCCGAGATGCGGGGGCAAACGTAAAATGTTTGGCCGCCGCGAAAATGCTCGCGGAGTATGGCTTCACGCGCGACCACCGGATCGTAAGGAAGCACGAATGTCCGTACGGCTAGGCGGTCGACCGGCGGCGTCGCGATGATGCTCATCTCCCGCACCCCCGAAAGCGCCATCTGCAGGGTCCGCGGAATCGGCGTCGCCGTTAGCGTCAGAACGTGGACATTGGACTTGAGGCGCTTGAGCTGTTCTTTTTGAGCGACGCCAAAATGTTGCTCTTCGTCGATGATAAGCAATCCCAACTTGGGAATACGCAACGACTTGGCGAGTAGCGCCTGGGTGCCGATGACGATATCGATTGTACCGTTAGCGAGTCCTTCCTTTGTGCGCTTGGCATCGTCTGCGGCGACCAGGCGAGAGAGTTGCGCTACGCTTACGGGAAGCCCTGCGAATCGCTCTGAAAATGTTAGAAAATGCTGACGGGCAAGCAACGTCGTCGGCACCACGACGGCCACCGTAAACCCTGACATTGTTGCCAGAAACGCCGCGCGCAACGCGATCTCGGTCTTGCCGAACCCGACATCGCCGCAAATCAGTCGGTCCATCGGATGACCCGACGCCAAATCCGCGATCACGTCGTCGATGCTAGCTAACTGATCTTCGGTCTCCGACCACTGAAAACGGGCGCAAAACTCGTCAAAGAGCCCTGCCGGCGTTGGCATGACCACGCTTTTGTTTAGCGCGCGTTCAGCAGCGACTTTCAGCAATTGGCCGGCGATGTCCTTGATGCGCTCTTTCACGCGGGCTTTGCGCGCTTGCCAGGCGACCCCGCCTAACCGATCGAATTGCACACCCGCTTCATCGGATCCATAGCGCGACAACGTCTCGATATTTTCAACCGGGACATAAAGCTTATCTTCACCGGCATAGATAACCCGCAGGCAATCATGTGGTGCAGCGCTGATTTCGAGCGTTTCCAAACCGTCGTAGCGACCGATGCCGTGGTCGACATGAACAACGATGTCGCCAAGCGTCAGGCTCGAAACTTCGGCGATAAATTCGCTGCCACGCCGGCGCTGACGCGTCGGGCGAACCAATCTGTCGCCCAGGATATCCTGTTCGCTGAGCACAACATGAACATCCGTCGTGAATCCATGCTCCATATCGAGGGTCGCGAGTACCGTGGTACCGGCTGGTTGGGCCAAGAACTCACGCCAGTTTTCTACCGTCGTCTGTGTCGAGACGCCGTGTTCGCGCAGCAGAGCCGCAATCCGCTCGCGGGATCCGGTACTATGCGCCGCAATGAGGGTGGAGCGTTTCGTCTCGGCCGCGAGCCGGTCGCGGACGGCATCAAATAGACCGCTCGCGGAATTCTCGGCTAGCGCGCGGGCCTGGGAAAAATCTTGGGATCTGCGCGCACCGGCATTGATTATGTCGCCACCGTCGGGGGCTTCGAACGGCGAGAAGACAGCGACCGGATGGCGCGCCAAATTCTGCGCCCACTCCCCAGAATTAAGAAACAATGTGCTTGGTTCAACGGGCCGATATGGTGGCGTCGCATCAGAATCCGCCTTCTTCGACGACGCGATCATTGCGGTCCGCGCGTCATAAAATTCCGCGATCTGCTCCAGCCTTGCTTCCACCGCTTGCTCCACCTGCGGATCAAGAACGATGAACGCGTCCTGCAGATAGTCGAACAGCGATTCGAGTTGCCGATGGAACAATGGCAGCCAGTGCTCCATACCATTGTGGTTGTGACCGGCGCTAATCGCTTCATACAGCGGATCACCGCTGGCACGCGTCCCGAAGAGTCTGCGGTACTGATCGCGAAACAGCGTGATGGTCTCCGGTGAAAGAATGACTTCGCTGACGGGCCGGAGGATGATTCTTTCATGCCCACCGCTGGAACGCTGCGTCATTGGATCGAAGGAGCGTATGCGCTCCAGCTCATCACCAAAGAAATCGAGCCGCTGCGGCGCTTCCATACCGGTCGGAAATATGTCGATGATGCCACCGCGCACGGCAAATTCTCCGGGTTCACGAACGGTTCCGGCGTGGCGGTAGCCATGCGTATTGAGAAACGTGAGCAGAATATCCTGCTGCAGCTCGCTGCCCTCGGTCGCGACTAACACGGCATCCTTGAGACCTGCGCGCGGCGGAACGCGCTGCAGCATCGCATTGACGGTGGTTAGAACGACAGCGGCATCACCTTTGCCACGGTCCACCACAGCGCTGACACGCGTTAGACCATCGAGGCGTTTGGCGACAATGTCCGTATGCGGCGAAACCCGGTCGTACGGCAGGCAATCCCAGGCTGGAATTGTTATGACATCCAGATCCGGCGCAAAGAACCCGAGGGTCTCGGCAACCCGGTTCATGCCCGTGTCATGCGGCGCCACATAAAGCAACCGGCCAGACCGCGCGGCGACCTCGACGGCGATTTGCGCCAAGACAAGGCAGTCATAGCCCTCCGGCGCGCCGCCAATCGTAAGGCGGCCCGAATTCATCATCTGTTGTGTGAATTCTATCAATGTATTAAAGGAAGTTTCTAAAGTTTTTTAGGAGTTTGAAAACATCGCTTTCCAGTGCTTTGGGCATGGGCTCCGCCTCCGTCAACCAGCGATAAATATCCGGATCACTGTGCTCTAGAATGTTTTCGTAGATATCCAGCTGACGTGCTGAAAACCCCGCCAGATGACGCTCGGCGAACGGGCCCAAAAGCAGGTCGAGTTCTCGCGTACCGCGGTGCCAGCTGCGAAACAAGAGGCGCTTGCGGCACACGTCGATCTTCGTTTCCTGCGCGTTTTTCGTCAAAGTAGCTGGCCGCATTTGGTAGGGACCGGTATATCCCGCGTGGTCCGCTTGGTACATTGCCTTTGTATGCCGTGTCCACAATAGTCGACGGTTCAATCAACCAAGAAACAGAAACCTTGCGTCCGGACATTCTCTTTCCACTGTTTACGCCGTTAGACTCGCTGCCGGGCGTCGGGTCTCGCATCGCAAAACTCATCGAGAAAATTGCCGGCGCCCATATCGTTGATCTGCTCTGGCATCTACCGCGTGAAATCGTCGATCGCCGTTATAGACCAAGTGTTGCAAGCGCAGAGAGCGGCCGCATCGCGACGATACGCGTTAACGTCGTCGCGCATGTCCGTTCGCCGCGCAAAGGCCTTCCCTATCGCGTGCGCTGCACCGACGACACTGGAACCCTGTCTCTAATCTTCTTTCACAGTCGCGAGGATTATCTGAACCGCATGCTTCCCGTGGGCGAGGACCGTATTGTCAGTGGCCGGATAGAACGCTACCGCGGCGAAACGCAAATTACCCATCCGGACCATATTCTAGCGCCGGAGCAAATTGATGAAATGAGGCCGGTCGAGCCGGTTTATCCGATGACCGAAGGCCTGAGTCCAAAAACCCTCTCCAAAGCAATTGGCACCGCCTGCATGCGGGCGCCAGAGCTCGCAGAGTGGCTGGATTCCGCCTACGTCAAGCAACAGCGCTGGGAATCCTGGCAGGCCTCTCTGCAAAATGCGCACGCCCCGGACCAAGAGTCTGATCTTGACCCGAACACACCGGCACGCGCCCGACTGGCCTACGATGAACTTCTCGCAAACCAGTTGGCCCTTGCCCTCGTCCGCGATCAGTTGCGCGGTCAGTTGGGCCGGCCGCTGAAGGGAGATGGCGGCCTACGGCGCGACGTCCTCGCTAACTTGCCCTATTCGCTGACGCGCGCGCAAAAGAAAGCGCTGCGGGAAATCAACGCCGATATGGAATCGCCGAACCGCATGTTGCGGTTGCTGCAGGGCGATGTCGGGAGCGGCAAGACGATCGTCGCACTGTTCGCCATGCTGAATGCCGTCGAATGCGGTGGTCAGGCGGCGCTTATGGCGCCAACCGAGATCCTCGCACGGCAGCATTTCGTGACCATCAAAGCACTAGTTCCGGGCTTGTCGGTGGCGGTTCTGACTGGGCGTGACAAGGGTGCGCGTCGCAAGACGTTGTTGGCGGAGATCGAGGACGGCTCAATCGACATCGTCGTCGGAACGCATGCGTTGTTCCAGGAGTCGGTTGCGTTTCACGACCTTTCGATGGCGGTGATCGACGAACAGCACCGTTTTGGCGTCTATCAACGCCTCAGCCTGCAGTCGAAGGGCCGCGGCGTCGATATTCTTGTCATGACGGCCACGCCGATCCCCCGCAGCCTGATGTTGACGGCATATGGCGACCTCGAAGCATCGCTGCTCACGGAAAAACCCGCCGGACGCCGAGCGGTCGATACGCGGATCGTTTCGCTGCGCCGGCTTCAAGAGGTGATAGAGGCCGTTGGCCGCGAGATGAAAGCTGGCGCCAAAGTGTTTTGGGTCTGTCCATTGGTCGAGGAATCGGAAGTGAGCGATTTGGCCGCCGCAGAAGACCGTCACGCCGATCTCAAGTCGCGCTTTGGCGAGGGCGTCGAGCTGATTCATGGCCGGATGAAGGGCGCCCAGAAGGACGCGGCGATGGAGCGATTCGCATACGGATCGGCCCGCATCATGGTCGCGACCACCGTCATCGAAGTCGGCGTGGACGTTCCTGATGCGACATTGATGGTCGTTGAACATGCTGAGCGGTTCGGTCTTGCCCAATTGCACCAGCTGCGAGGCCGGATCGGGCGCAGCGACCAGCCTTCAACCTGCTTGCTGCTTTATGCGCCGCCGCTTGGCGCAAATGCGCGGGCCCGCTTGTCGATCCTTCGGGAGTCCGACGATGGCTTCCGGATCGCCGAGGAGGATCTGCGACTACGCGGTGCGGGAGAGTTGCTGGGCACCAGACAGAGCGGATTCCCGGAGTTCCGTCTCGCCGATATTTCGGCGCATAGCGAACTTCTCGCGGCTGCGCGTGACGACGCGCGCCTGATCATCGAACGCGATGCAGGGCTACAAGGCGAGCGCGGAGAGGCACTGCGCACGCTTCTTTATCTGTTTGAGCGGGATTCCGCCGTCGTCAATCTGCGCTCGGGCTGACGACCTTTTTACGCCGGGGATTATCGGGCAGCACCTCGACATTGTCGGCGGCTTCTACCGGCAATACAGGCGAGTGACGAAGGTCATCGTCGCGGCGATCCGGCGGCGTAATGATCCCGGCCGAGATCACCATCTTAATCGCTTCTTCCACGGTCATGCTGAGATCTACCACCTCCTCCCGTGGCACGAAGAGCAGAAAGCCAGACGTCGGATTGGGCGTGGTCGGCAGGAATACGTTGACCATGTCGTTCTTGATCAGGTTTTGTACCTCACCCTCGGTGTTTCCGGTGATGAATCCAACCGCCCAGATTCCGCGTCTTGGATATTCAATGAGAACAGCCTGCCGAAACGCGTTCGACTGTTGCTTCAAGACCGTTTCGAAGATCTGCTTGACCGCGCTGTAAACACTACGGATCACCGGCATTCGCGCCAATATCCGTTCGCCGAGGTTAACGACGTAGCGGCCGACGAATCCGGCCGTCAGCGCACCGATCAACGTAATCAGCACGAGTAGTACGACGACACCGAGACCGGGCAAACCGATCTCAAAGCCAACGATATCGCGCAAATAGCTGTCCGGGTTGTAGCGGGCCGGAATCAGCGGTACGACTTTGCTGTCGACGAAGCCGACAAACCACCACGCCGAGGCAAGGGTTATGGCGACCGGAGCAGTAACAAGGACACCAGCCAGAAAATAGCCACGCAGGCGAGCAAACAAATGTCGCCTCGGCGGCTTGTCACCGGCTTGTGTCTTTTTTGAGATTATGGGCGCCATGGTGTTGCCGCTCCCTTCTATCGCGCATTCGCAAGGTCAACAAGACGGATGGGCGCACTGAAACTGCACTTTCCCCGTTCTTGCTCCATAATGAGATGATGCAGAAGGCCGGTTCATCAATACCGCGGCTCAACGGATTGTCGACCGCTGTTCCGCCACACGTGTTGCGACAAGCCGATATTGTCGACGCGGCGCGGCAACTCTTCGCGTCGCGGAGCGCCGAATTTCGACGCCTCGAGCCGATCTATGCCAACGCCGGCATCGAGACACGATACTCGTGCGTTCCCCTCGAATGGTTTAGCGAGCCCCATGGCTGGGCCGAGCGCAACCGTCGCTATACGACGCATGCCCTCGAACTCGCACAGGCGGCAGCAACCAAGTGCCTGGCAAGCGCAAGTCTCAGCCCGCAGGACATCGATGGAATTGTAATGGTGTCGACAACGGGCATTGCCACGCCGAGTCTCGACGCGCGTCTTTTGGAGTGCATGCCATTTCGCCGCGACGTCCAAAGATTGCCCGTCTTTGGTCTCGGCTGTGCCGGCGGCGTGCTTGGGCTGGCTCGAACGGCGGCGATGGCGCGCTCCGCAGAGGAACAGAAGTGGCTGCTCGTCGTCGTCGAATTGTGCGGGCTAACGTTCCGCAAGGGCGACCTGTCGAACAGCAATATCGTTGCCAGCGCCTTGTTTGGCGACGGCGCAGCGGCGGCGGTGATCAGCTGCCAAGGTTGCGGTCCGCAAATTCCGCAGTGGGGGGAACATACCTGGCCGCAGTCGTTGGACGTCATGGGCTGGCAGGTCGAGGATGACGGTTTCGGCGTCCTCTTCAGCCGCGACATACCCTCGTTGGTTCGCAAGCGATTGAAGACAGTGGCCGAAACATATCTGGCCAACCATGGCCAGTGTCTCGACGACATCGATCACTATGTATTTCATCCAGGGGGCGCCCGCATTATCGACGAACTAAACAATCTGTTTGGGTTCCCTGAGGCCACGCTGCAGACGACGCGCGGCGTCCTCCGCGACTACGGCAACATGTCGGCGGCAAGTGTGTTTTTCGTGCTCGCGCGAACGCTGGAGACCGAGGCGAGCGGCCGGATGCTTCTCGGAGCGCTTGGACCAGGTTTTACGGCAGCGTTCGCAACGCTGGAAGCTGGCGCCGCACCGGACTCTGGCACCGCACCGGACTCTGGCAGATGAGCCTCTTGCAGTGGATCGTCATTGCCGTCGCGTTGCAACGGCTGGGGGAACTCGTCCTATCGCACCGCAATGGCGCAAAGCTGCGCGCCAAAGGTGGGGTCGAGGTCGGCTCCGGTCACTATCCTCTTATGGTTGCCCTACACGCCGGTTGGCTCGTCGCCCTGTTCTTTGCCACCCCCACCGACGCAACCGTTTCTTGGCTTCTCCTAACGGTCTTTCTGCTGCTTCAGACGGGCCGGATATGGGTGATCGCTACGCTTGGAGAACGCTGGACGACCCGCATAATTTCCTTGCCGAATGCACCCTTGATCAGGCGCGGGCCGTATCGTTGGCTCAACCACCCAAACTATCTCATCGTCATCGCCGAAATTGCCGTATTGCCCCTGGCGTTTGGCCAATGGAAGCTTGCGCTAGCAGCCTGTCGGACTTGAGCCGGGAGTCGAAATAGGATTCGATGGTATCAGTTGATTTGCCCGCGCGTGATGGAGACCGTCATGAGCAATTTCCGACCGGTCGACCGGGAGACGGGGTTTCTGCTGCCGCCGTCGGTGGAGGAATGGCTTCCCGAGCGGCATCTGGCGCGCTTCGTGGTCGAGGTGATCGAGCAGTTGGACCTCTCGGCGTTCGTGAAGGCCTATCGCGGCTCGGGCTCGGCGTCCTATCACCCGAGCATGCTGCTGGGGCTTCTGGTCTACGGCTACGCCACGGGGGTGTTTTCGAGCCGCAAGTTGGAGCGCGCGACCTATGATTCTGTCGCTTTCCGCTTCATCGCGGTCAACGATCATCCCGACCACGATACCATCGCCGCGTTCCGGCGGCGTTTTCTCGACCGGATCGAAGGGCTGTTCGTCGAGGTGCTGCTGCTGGCCCGGGAAGCCGGGGTGCTGAAGCTCGGCACGGTGGCGCTGGACGGCACCAAGGTGCACGCCAACGCGAGCCGGCACAGCGCGCTGTCGTGGAAACACGCCTGCGAGCTCGAAGCCCGGTTGAAGGCCGAGGTGGCGGAGTTGATGGCGTTGGCGGAGGCGGCCGATGGGGCGGATGTGCCCGACGGGATGTCGGTGCCCGAGGAACTGGCCCGGCGCGAGGATCGTCTGGCCCGCATCGCCGAGGCCAAGGCGGTGATCGAGGCGCGGGCGCGCGAACGCCTTGAGCGGGAACGGGCCGAGTACGAGGCGAAGCTCGAGGCGCGCGCGGAGAAGGCCGAGAAGACGGGCCGCAAGCCGGGCGGCCGTCCACCCGAGCCGCCGGTGGCCGGGCCCGGGCCGAAGGACCAGGTCAATCTGACCGACGCGGACTCGCGCATCATGCCGGTGGCCGGCGGCGGCTTCGAACAGGCCTACAACGCCCAAGCCCTGGTGGCGGCCGACAGCCTGCTGGTGGTCACCAACGACGTGGTCCAGGCCCCCAACGACAAGCGACAAATCGAACCGGCGCTGGAAGCGCTCGCCCGCCTTCCCGAGGCGCTGGGCGCGCCCGAGACCCTGCTGGCGGACAGCGGCTACTTCAGCGAGGCCAACGTGAACGCCTGCGCCGAGGCCGAGATCGCGCCGTTGATCACGCCCGGCCGGGAACGCCATCATCTCTCCTGGAAGGACCGCTTCGCCGGCGCGCCGCCGCCCCCGGAGAACCCGACGCCGCTGGAAGCGATGACACATCGACTGGCGACGCCCGAAGGCCGGCAACTCTACGCCCTGCGCAAGCAAACGCCGGAACCGGTGTTCGGCATCATCAAATCGGCCATGGGCTTCCGCCAGTTCTCGCTACGCGGCCTGGACAAGGTCACGGGCGAATGGAACCTGGTGACCCTGGCCTGGAACATAAAGAGAATGTTCACCTTGCAATACGCTTGAGCAGGCGGCCGGACTCCGTACCTCGCGAAAAGGAATAAGAGTATGCTCGCCTTGCGGCACGCGCGAGCAAGCGAACATACTTCGTGCCCTCACGAGAGGGCATAAGAGTATACTCACCCTGCGGTACGCGCGGCCAAGCGACCGCACTCCGTGTCCTCACGAAAGGCGCTCGATCCCATGACCTCTCCACATCGCGATCCGTCCACACCCATTCTCGCGGACCTCAGTCCGACAGGCTGCTAGGCTTTTCTCTCGCAAATCTATTGGTGCTGTACTGGCGCGTCTGGGTCGAGAACACAGCGCTTAAGGCCGCGGTGTCCAGTGAGTCGAACTTCAGAGAAACGCTTTAACTAGCCCGCATTATTCACGCTTGGCGGCCGATTTGAGCGAGGCGAGCGGTATCGGCCGGGTTGACGGCGGCTTTCGGGGCGGGTTTTCGTTACGGGTTGGAGATTGACGTTCGAGGTTCATCCGGCGGCACGCGCCGCTAGGATCAGGGGCCTTGTGCGGCGATGGAGGCGGCCATCGCGATCAGGGCGTTGCGATATGGGTAGGCCGAGGGCAGGGCGATCTTGATGCGAGTGTTGAGCTCCTCGATGCGCACGGCGATCTTGAGGAATGCCCGTCGTAGCGTCTCGAACGTCGCGGTGCGCCACGGCGAGCGGCGGGGCGCGGTCCGGCGCAACTGATGCAGCAGCCAATAGGCGGCGGTGTGCAGGAACAGCCGGAACTGGTTGGCTTCCCATCGGTGACACGAGGTGCGGTCGGATTTGGTGTAGAGCTTGTGCTCCTTGATCATGTTTTCCATCCGGCCACGGGCGCAATAGACCCTCTCGTAGAGCAATTTGGCGCGGCCCGGCAGGTTGGTGACGACGAAGCGGACATCCGTCCCCCTTGCGGTGGCCTCGACGCGGGCAACGACCTTGCGCTCGCGTGACCAGCTTTTGGCCTGGTAGCCGGTCTGGAAGAAACGGCGCACCTTGTCCTTGCCTGATTGCACCCGGCGCAGCGCCGCGTCCTCGCACCACGGCTGGCCGATCTCGCTCAGCCGGGCGTTGCCGGGAAGCCCGAGAATGTAGCCGTGGCCCTGATCCTCCAGCAGGTCCATGACCTCGGGCGTGCCGTAATGGCCGTCGCCACGCACCGCGATCTCGACCCGGGGCCAATGGCGCCGGATGCGGCCGATGACGTGGCGCAAGACCCGCGCCGCCTCGTCACCAGATGGCCGCTTGCCCGGACGCAGCAGCGACAGCACCGGCTTGGCGGTCGCCGCGTCGAAGATGTGGATGGGCTGAAAGCAGTACTCGTCGTAATGGGCGTTGAACAGTGCCAGTTGCTGGCCGCCGTGGACGGCATCAGGGGTATCGTCAATGTCGAGCACGATGCGTTGGGGCACGCGCTCGAAGCTGTCGCAAAACAGATCGATCATCGTCAGCCCCATGCGCGCCAGTTCGCGCCATGATGGGGCGTTCTCGAGCCTGGACAAGGTCGGCTGCGACATCAGATCGCGACCGCTCTCGGGCAG
The DNA here is from genome assembly GCA_963664465.2 of Alphaproteobacteria bacterium. Lineage (GTDB taxonomy): Bacteria > Pseudomonadota > Alphaproteobacteria > UBA8366 > CAVOAK01 > CAVOAK01. The sequence continues at coordinate 357,788 of CAXXSU010000015.1, forward strand.
GCGACCACAGGCCAGCTTGAACGCCGGATCGAAGCGCAGCACGTCGAGGTCGTCGCAATCCTCGTATCCGCAGGCGATGGCGAACATGCGCGCCCCGATCATGTCGGCGTATGAGTGGGTGGTGCTCGCTGGATCGCGCGCATCGGACAGGCAACCGGCTAGGCGCGCGGCAAGGCCGAGACGCTTCTCGATCTCGCGCAGCACCAGCACGCCGCCGTCCGACGACAGCCGGCCGCCGGCGAACCGGACGCACAGTTCCTTGTTCTCGACGGGTGACAGTCCGGGGAGATAGGCGGTAATCTCATCCATGGTGAGCCGGGTTTCCCTGTTGCCGTATGGTCTTGGCCAGACACCAGAATCATACGGAATCTCAACAGTTTAATCCACGCTCACCACCTCTTTCACGCCGTGCCGTGAATAATCCGGGCTAGCTGAATGTCCTCGATTAGAGTGGCCAAGATTAGAGTGACCGAGGCAGGTTTAGGACGGGGAGCGGAACAAAAGTGACCACGAATTGCACATGACTGGGGCTGGCGACCACTCGCTGCGGGAGGTTCCGCTGTTGACCAGCATGGAGCCATATGCCCGCGAAGCGATTGAGCGGCAGTGCCGTTGGCGGAACTTCAAGGCCGACGAGCAGATCATCGACCGCCAAAGCACGAACCGGGACGTCTATTTCGTCACCAGCGGCAAAGCTCAGGTGGTGATGTATTCGCTGTCCGGCCGTGAGATTACGTTTGACGATCTCGACGCCGGTGGCCTGTTCGGCGAATTGGCGGCGATCGATGGTCAGCCACGGTCGGCCAACGTCGTCACCTTGGAAAACACGATGGTGGCAATCATGTCGCCGGATACGTTCAATCGGCTGTTGTCGGATCATCCAGACATTGCCCAGCAGCTTATGGTTCGAATGGCCGAGGTGATCCGCACATCGACCGACCGGATCATGGATCTGAGCACGCTTGGCGCCAACAACCGGGTCTACGGCGAACTGTTGAGTCTCTGTAAACTCCGGCTGCGCAACGACAACACGGCACGCATCAAACCGATACCGACCCATGCTGATATCGCCAGCCGCGTCAGTACAACTCGCGAGACCGTGGCGCGCGTCCTCAGCGATCTTGCGCGCGCTGAGCTGGTCCTCCGTGAACCCACTGAACTGCTGATCACGGATGTCGCGAGACTGACGAATATGGTCGAGGAATTCCGCGGCCACTGATTCGCTCTTTCAAGTCCAAATCCAGCGATGCTGTCTGTTGACGCTTGAGCCGTAATGGATATGGTCGCGTCCGCATGGGCCCGTAGTTCAGTGGCAGAACACGTGACTTTTAATCACGGTGTCGCCGGTTCGATCCCGGCCGGGCCCACCAATTGACTCAGTAACTTAGGCAAATATTCGAAATACGTAAAATGTACATGTCAGCACTATGTCAGCAGCCTTATCCGTGCCAATCGATTCCAATTGTTGTCTAAAGCAGCGTATTTCGAAGCCTGAGGGAGCAGCCGATGACTAGCAGCCCGTTGAAAAAGGCGTCATTGACCGGGTTTCACGCCACGGCGAAGCATATCGCGGCGAAGGCGGTTTCGCCATCCTCCGAGACGATGAGGACGATCTGAACGACCAGGACGGCTCCAGCGGGCGTAACAAGCACGAACAAGGCGCCAATTCCGCCCGCCACGGCCTCCTTCGGGGTGCCGGCGCCGATGAGTTGGCGCATCAGCAACGATAGGTTGTGGCCGGCGACGTGAAGCAGGTATCGCTTGTGCACGTTCTCGCGGCCCCGAAGCCAGGTCCGGCGCATACCGCCGCGATCGAGGTTGTGGGCAAAGGAGCGCTCGACGATCTCGGCGCGCAGCTTGAAGGCTTCCCTGGCCACCCCCGATAACAGCCGGGTCCGGTTGTTGGTGACCGCCCGGCGAGCCGCATCATCTCCGTGCCAGCGCGCAAAACCCTTCTGCTTGGGCTCGGAGATCCGGCTCTTCCAGGGGCCGTCGTCGAGCGCCTTCAAGACCAACCGTGAGTGGTAGCCCTTATCGGTCACACATTCGGCCGGATCTTCGGCCGTCGGCGCCACATCCACCGCCTCGAGGTTTGCCTCGGCCGCCGCCAGGGTCTTGGGAAGCGTTGTCGTATCGCCCTCGTCGGCCGGGTGCAGCTCCGCCGCCACCACCGCGCCGGTGTCCAGATCCACCGCGTGCTCGGGCTTGTAGGCCAGGTGCGTGGTGCCGTCCTTCATCTTGGCGATCTTGGCCTCGGGGTCGCTCCTGGAAACCCAGTCCTGGTTCGAGAGCTTCTTGCCCTTGCGCTTGCGGTCCAGACGCGCCAGGTCCTCAGCCGTGGGTGTCTCGATACCGCTCTCCTGGGCCAAGCGCTCCAGCATCCCCCGGTAACCCTCGCCCGTGTCCCTCCGCACGATGTTGCGCAGCGCCGCGTTGGCCTCCATGGTCGAGGCATCCACCCCGATGCGCTCGCCCTTCACCAGACCCGCCTCGGCGATCAGCGCCAGGACCCAGTCAAACACCGCCGTGTGGACTTCATGGGGCAGGCGCGCGCGGGTCCGTGACAGCCAGGAATGGTCCGGCACCCGTTCCCGCATCTCCAACAGCAGGAACTCCCGTAGCGACAGGGAATCCGAGCAGCGCCACTCCAGCCCACGCTCAGAGTCGATACCCTCGAAGTAGCCCACCAGGTGCATACGGAAGTAGCGCCCGGGTGGCACCGAAGGCGCCCCCATCCTGGCCGCGTAATAGGGCTGGCAGACCGCCTCGGCGAAGCCGTCGAAGCCGCCCTCGATCAGTACCAACTGCAGGCGGTCGTAAAATACATGACCAGGCGAGCGCGGCATCTCCGACCAGCTCACCATCAAGTCCCCCTGACGATCCTTCTGCTGTCCCATCGCCATCAGCGAACCCCCCTTCAGGCCAGGACACCAGAGAATCAGACCATGCCGACTTCGTCCAGGGAAGACTTCGTCAACGGGCTGTTAGGCGACGGGCACCGAGTATTCGTTGCTCCGGTAGCGCACCAGGGACAGGGAGTTGACCCGCGTGCCCTGCTTGTCGCAGGCATCGAACGGCGCCGGCGGCAACGCCATCAACGCCGCGCGATCCCGCTTGAGGCGCTCGCCGATGGTCTCGCCGTGGCCGCGCAGGACGTCGCCTTGCCGTTTGCAGCATCGTTCCTCCAGGTCGGCATTGAAGGCGTCCCAGCCCTCGAACCGGGGGAGAGGAACCATGAAGTTCCGCCGGGCGTATCCGACCAGACCCTCCACTTTGCCCTTGTCGTTGCCCTTGCCAGGACGGCCATAGCGGTCCTTGAAAAGGTAATGGGACTGAAGCCCGCTGAACGCTGGCGTCCGTCGCCGTGTGCCATCCGTAAGGATGCGCGACACCAGGCGCTTGTCGTTGTCGTAGAGGATCGATTGAGGAACCCCGCCGAAGAAGGCGAAGGCCCTGTTGTGGCCGTCCAGCCAAGCCTCCGCCGTCGCCGCCGGGTAAGCCGCGATGAAGCACGCATCGCTGTGCGGAAGCGCCATGGCAAAAAAATGCGCCCGCCGCTTGACCCCGGCAATGATCGCATCCGCCTCGCCAAAGTCCGCCTGGGCATCGCCCGCAGGATGCGCCAGCGGCACAAACATCTCCCGGAGACGACGCCGCCGTTCCCGGACGTAATCCTTGACGATGGTCTGTCCACCCGCAAAGCCATGCTCGTCGCGAAGCCGCTCAAATATCCGCTTCGCCGTGTGCCGCTGCTTGCGGTGAACCGTTCGGTCCGCTTCCAGAATACGCTCAATGATATCCGTGAAAGGATCCAGCTTCGGGCGCTTCGGTGGCTGGTGGCGGCGGTAGCCAGGGGGCTCCGAATGCCGGAGCATCTTCTTTACCGTCTCTCGCGCAATGCCAAACCGACTCGCCGCATCTCGCTGGCTCAGACCATCAACATGGCATGCCAGACGGACGCGGAGATAAAGCTCCACCGTATACATCCTCCCACCTTCCATCCCGAAAAAGGACCGAAGGCTACAGGTGGCAGAGTTTTGCTCCGCCCGCGCCTGGGAAAATCCCGCCGCTTACGTGGACTAATTTGTCACCGCCGCTTACAAACGCATCGGATCAGGGTGAAATCGCTACCCATACCGCTACCCAAGCGACAAAAGGCCCTCACTTCGTTTAACTAAGATGTTGAAAAGATTGGCGCCCCCGGCAGGACTCGAACCTGCGACCTGCTGATTAGAAGTCAGCTGCTCTAATCCGCTGAGCTACGGGGGCGGCCGTGGAACCGGTGTTAGGACTCTCGGCCCCGCGGACCTCACGGTGTGCGTCTCGGGGCAACAGTATAATGCGCAACGCGTGGCTTGTGTGTATTGGCGCCGACGCAGCACAGACGCAGCACCGATGCGGCGCCGGCTCGGCCTCGCACCTTCGCCCCTCCCCGGCGTCTACCGCGTTATCTTCGTGCGCTAATGCGTCCAGGGCTGGCGCCGCGAATTTTCAAAGTTGTCGGCGTAATTCTTCAGTTTGAGCCGGCGCTCCTTCGGCTTCTCGACGGCGTGGGCGTAGCCGTGCCGACGCGCGTAGGCAATCGCCTCTTCCTCGCTGTCGAATCGCAATTGCACCTGCCGACGCGTGTCGCTCGAGCTGCTCCAGCCCATCAGCGGATCGGGCGTCGATGGCGCCGCGGGCTCGAATTCCATCACCCACTCTTTGAGCTTGCTCCGCCCAGACTGCATCGCCGTCTTGGCCGGGCGGTAAATTCTGACCTGTATCGACTGCCTCTTGTCGCTCATTTCACGCGTCGAACCCCACATCAAATTATGGTCGGGGAGACTGGATTCGAACCAGCGACCCTCTGCTCCCAAAGCAGATGCGCTACCAGGCTGCGCCACTCCCCGCAGGTCGCCAGAACGTAGGGTGACTGAGCGCGGTCCGCAAGAGACTCAATGGAGCGTGAAAACGCCGTCGACGGCCCTAAATTCGGCCGGCTTGACGAGCCGCGCATTCATCACTCGCACCGAATGGAGACGCCCGTCGAGGCTGTCCTCCCAGAACTTCAGAAAACGGTGGAGCTCGGGAAATTGGGGCGCCAGGTCCATCTGTTGCCAGAGAAAGGTCTGCAACAACGCCGGGTGGTCAGGCATGTGATAAAGGATTTCAGCGGTGGAGAGTCTATACCCCTGCAATTGCAGTTCGAGCATTCGACCCCGTTTTCGCGTCATCCCTCGCTCCGGCTGGTATGTCTGCTCCAACAGAGTTGCCGCAGGTGACTGCGACAATCAAGTCAAAATTACAAATAAATGTGACAAATCAAACGATTAGCAGCAGAGCCGTTAGTCTGCTAACAAAAATATTTGTAATGGCCCTTGACAGAAAGGCGCGGGTTTCCTACCTCCCGCAAGGAATTAGCGCTCTCCAGCCGAGAGTGCTAAAGCCTGTCATATGCAATTCAACGACTAGCTCACGGGTTTACGGAGGTTAAGGAATGAAATTTATGCCACTACACGACCGTGTCTTGGTCCGTCGAGTCGACGAGGACGAGATTACGCTCGGTGGAATCATTATCCCCGATACGGCAAAGGAAAAGCCCATGGAGGGCAAGGTCCTTGCAGTCGGCGGCGGCGCACGCGATGAGCAGGGCAAGCTGGTCGCGCTCGACGTCAAGCCGGGCGACCGGATCGTATTTGGGAAGTGGTCGGGAAACGAGATCAAGATCGACGGCGAAGAGCTTGTGATCATGCGTGAATCCGACATCATGGGCGTCATTTCGGACGTCAAGAAAACCAAAAAAGCTGCTTAACCAGGAGGACGTTCAACAATGGCTGCCAAGGAAGTTAAATTTGGTACCGACGCGCGAAACAAGATGTTGCAAGGCGTCGACATTCTAGCCGACGCGGTAAAGGTCACGCTCGGCCCCAAGGGGCGCAACGTCGTACTCGACAAGTCGTTCGGCGCGCCACGCATCACCAAGGACGGCGTTACCGTCGCCAAGGATATCGAGCTTGCCGACAAGTTCGAGAATATGGGAGCGCAGATGGTGCGCGAAGTTGCCAGCAAGACTAATGATATCGCTGGTGACGGCACCACGACCGCGACCGTTCTTGCACAAGCGATCGTGCGCGAAGGCGCCAAAGCGGTTGCTGCCGGTATGAACCCAATGGATCTGAAGCGCGGTGTCGACCTTGCGGTTGAAGCCATCGTCGTCGAACTTGCGAAGCGCTCGAAGAAGGTCACGACCAACGCCGAGATCGCTCAGGTCGGAACGATTTCAGCGAACGGCGACGCAGAAGTCGGCGGCATGCTGGCGCAGGCGATGGAGCGGGTTGGCAACGAGGGCGTGATTACGGTCGAGGAAGCCAAGAGCCTGGAAACCGAACTCGACGTGGTCGAAGGCATGCAGTTCGACCGCGGCTATCTTTCCCCCTACTTCATCACCAATCCAGACAAGATGTCGGTCGAACTCGAGGATCCCTATATCCTGATCCACGAGAAGAAGCTGTCGAGTCTGCAGGCCCTGCTGCCAATGCTGGAATCAGTTGTGCAGTCCAGCAAACCGCTGCTGATCATTGCCGAGGACGTCGAGGGCGAAGCCCTTGCCACACTCGTGGTCAATAAGCTGCGGGGCGGACTTAAGGTCGCCGCCGTCAAGGCGCCTGGATTCGGAGATCGCCGCAAGGCCATGCTTGAGGACATCGGCGTCCTGACGCGCGGCCAGATGATTTCCGAAGATCTTGGTATCAAGCTCGAGAATGTGACGTTGGACATGCTGGGGAGTGCCAAGCGCGTCGTAATCAGCAAGGACGAGACGACGATTATCGATGGCGCCGGCAAGAAGTCGGACATTCAGGGGCGCTGCGCACAAATCCGCAACCAGATTGAGGAAACCACGTCCGAGTATGACCGTGAGAAGCTGCAGGAGAGGCTTGCTAAGCTCGCCGGTGGCGTTGCGGTGATCAGGGTCGGCGGTGCGACTGAGATCGAAGTTAAGGATCGCAAGGACCGGGTCGATGACGCGATGCATGCGACGCGGGCAGCCGTCGAGGAAGGCGTTCTCGCCGGTGGTGGTGTGCCGCTATTGCGCGCCACAAAGGCCCTTAACAACCTCAAGCCAGCCAACGACGATCAACGCGTCGGCATCGACATCGTGCGACGCGCTATCGAGTCACCGGCACGTCAAATCGTGGAAAACGCGGGCATGGAAGGCTCGGTTGTGGTTAGCAAGCTGATGGAGAACAAAAATGCGAGCTGGGGCTACGACGCACAGTCCGGCAAGTATTGTGACCTCGTGAAGGCGGGGATTATCGATCCTACAAAGGTCATTCGTGCGGCACTTCAGGACGCGGCGTCGGTTGCCGGGCTGCTGATCACCACGGAAGCCATGATCGCTGAGAAGCCAGAGAAGAAGCCAGCGATGCCGGCCCCAGACATGGGCGGCATGGGCGGCATGGGTGGCATGGACTTCTAATCAATTCCATAACGTCTTAGAGAGGGTCGCGACACGGGTCGCGGCCCTTTTTTTGGCGCGTTACCTAATTCTTGAGGCGCAGCCGACATCGGTCCTCGCCTATGCCGGTCCGGCAAACCTTGCGTACCCCTTGATGTAGAACTCCAGCGGCAGGGATGCCGCCTGAACTGCCGGACGCGCGCGCATGGCCTCGACCCAGCGGCCGAGACGGACACATTGGCTCGGAAATTCGAGACCGCGGTAATGGCTATGAAGACCAAAGCGTTCGAACCAGGGCCAGTATACGACGTCGACGACGCCAACCGCCTCGCCCATCCAGTAAGGGTTCGCGTCGACCAGCCCACGCTCTTCGAGATAGTCGAGATGGCCGGTCACCGCCTCCAACAACGCGGGCCAGCGCCCTCGATCCTGCTCCATGATGAGCTCGCGAAATGCCGGCATCAGACGCGTATTGCAGAAGTCCATCCAGATCCGCGCCAACGCCCTCTTTCCAGGCTCGCGCGGCATCATCGGCGGCGTCGGAAACGCCTCGTCTAGATACTCGCAGATCACGACGGATTCCCACACCTGATCGGACCCGTTACGCAGCGCAGGCACCTTGCCGTAGGGTGAGACCTCGTAGAACTCCTTCGAGCGGTTCGCAAGGTCGACATCGGTCCGCCCATACGCGATGCCCTTTTCCGCCAACATGATCCGAACGCGATGTCCGAATGGGCTGATCTCGGTGTTGAAGAGCTCTATATCCGCCATGCTTAGATCTTCCAGGGGATGGACCGGTTATCCAGGCTGCAGCAAGCCATCGCGACCAACATTGCACAGCGCGCGCTCATGGCAAATACACTGTCAGCGTCTTGGCGATGCAGGCCGGCTTGTCCTCGCCATCGATTTCGACGACGACTTCATTTGTGACTTTGATGCTGCCATTCTTCAGCGCCGCGACCGATAGCAGTGTCTGGCGAGCCCGCACGCGCGAGCCGACCCGTACCGGATTGACGAAACGCACACGGTCCACGCCATAGTTGATCGCAGTGCCGCACTCCTCGACACGGGCAATTTGGCGTTGCAGCAGCGTAACGAGTGAAAGCGTCAGAAAGCCATGCGCAACCGCTACACCAAACGGCGACTCCGCTTCAGCGCGATCCGGGTCCGTATGAATCCAGTAATCGTCGCCGGTTGCCTCCGCGAAGCGGTCGACGCGATCCTGAGTAACTGCCAGCCAATCGCTGACGCCCAGCTCCTCGCCGACAAGCGCACCCAGTTCTTCGGCTCCATGAATAACGCGCATCGCTGACTCCTGCCTGATTTTGCGGTCCGCGGCAATGCCGGATCCTTGCTGCCGTCTACACCACAGAACTCTTCCCTTTTTGCCCGCAGCATGTTGGAGTGGATGGAGATTGCCTCGCAAAACCGCGTGTGGACGGGTTGCAGCACGCAGTCCGAAGCCAATGCGCATTTCCGGAGGGTCGAGATGACAATTTCTATACACCCGTTAATGCCGAATTTCGGCGCCGAAGTTACGGGAGTGGACCTGTCGCGCACGCTCTCCGACGATGAGTTCCAGGAAATTTTAGACACTTACTACGAGCACTCGCTCCTGCTGTTTCCGGGACAGAGTCTGGCACCCGACGACCAAGCGCGTTTCGCCCATTGCTTCGGAACGCCCAAAATTGAAACACGCAAACAGTACAACCTGCGCGATGCGCCTGAAGTCTCGAAGGTCGGCAATATCGTTGATGAAAGCGGCGAACCGATAGCCTTCTACAATCGCAACGGTGTGTCCTGGCATACGGACGGCAACTCAACCAGCCACGTCAACGCGGTCACATTTCTCTATGCAATGGAAGTCCCGCGCGAAGGCGGCGACACCATGTTTTGCAGCAGTCATTCGGCCTATGAGACGCTTCCGGATGACCTTAAGAAACGCGTCGAGGGCCGGCGCTGCCTGATCAGCTTCAACTGGCGCAACGACAAAATTCGCGAGCGAGATCCCAAGTCCCACAAACCGCTCACTGCAGCCGAGCGGGCGGCAATTCCTGACGTTTGGCAGGACTTGGTTCAAACCCACCCGGTGACTGGCCGCAAGACAATCTATTTTGGTGGCGCCGCCGGCGTCAAAGAAATTGAAGGGGTGAACGAGGAGGAAAAGCACGATCTGCTCGCAGCGCTCGTCGCGCATGCAACACAGCCTCACTTCGTCTATCGCCACCAATGGACACCCGGTGATCTCATCATTTGGGACAACCACGCGACAATGCATAGCGCGACCGAGATCGAGCCATACGAAAACGACCGCCGGCTTTTGCACCGCTCGTTCATCTATACGCTGCCAACGGCGCTCCCACTTTCCAACCTCGATGAAATCAACGCCATATTCCTCAAGGGAACCTCTAAAAATTCTCCTTTTTCGGGCGTCGTCGATTTAGAATCGGGTTGACGATTTGTTGATAGCGGGAGGCGTGGTTGATGGGTCAGATGGGGTTTTTCGATCTTGGGAACCGGTATTCCGGTCTTGACGCCAAGAACGAGCCGCTTTTGAAGATCGACGGGGTGGTTCCGTGGGAGGACTTGCGCGCCCGTCTTGAGGCGGTGTGGCGGCGTGCGGACAAGGTGCGCAAATCGCGGGCGGGACGCAAGCCGTGGGATGCGATTGTGATGTTCAAGACGATCATTCTGTGCGCGCTCTACAATCTCTCGGACGACCAAGTTGAGCATCAGATCCGTGACCGCCTGTCGTTCATGCGATTTCTGGGGTTGGGTCTAGAGGGCCGGGTTCCCGACGCCAAGACGGTGTGGCTGTACCGCGAACAGTTAACGCAAGCTGGCGTGATCGAGGCTTTATTCGAGACGTTCGATGGCTACCTGAAGGATCAGGGCTATCTGGCGATGGGCGGCCAGATCATCGACGCCTCGATTGTGGCGGTACCCAAACAGCGCAACAGCCGCGAGGAGAACGCGCGGATAAAGGCGGGCGAGACGCCGGCAGGCTGGGAGGACAAGCCGGCAAAGCGGCGCCAAAAGGATGTCGAGGCGCGGTGGACCAAGAAGCACGGCAAGAGCCATTACGGTTACAAGAACCATGTCAACGTGGACCGTCGGCACAAGCTGGTGCGGCGCTATCATGTAAGCGACGCGGCGGAGCACGACAGCCAAGTCCTCGACGATATCCTGGATGGGGACAACACGGCTTTGGGTGTGTGGGCGGACAGCGCTTACCGCTCGGCGGAGATCGAGGCGTCGCTGAAGGAGAAGGGGTTGCGGAGCCGGATCCATCGCAAGGGCCGCCGCAACAAGCCGTTGAGCGAGCGCGAGAAGCAAGGCAACAAGACCCGTTCGTCGGTTCGGGTCCGCGTCGAGCATGTCTTCGGGGCCCAGAGCAACGACATGGGCGGGACGCTGGTGCGTAGTGTCGGGCTGGTGCGGGCGAAGGCGCGGATCGGGTTGAAGAACCTCGCCTACAACATGCGCCGCCTGGTCCAACTGGAGCGTCTCGCGGCGGCCGTGTGACGATACTCGGAGGAGAAGACCGCCTGGGGACGGTCTTGAAGCGGAAATAACTCAATTGGAGCGTGGAAGACCCCGAAAATCTCGGCTCCGGCATGGCTGGAGCTGGTGACAGCCTAGTTAAACAATATCCTCCGGCAACTCACCAATTCTTAGAGGTGCCCTCAAGACCGGCTGAGCGACTTTGGTCGTGGTTTGACGAAATTCCCATTTGATCTGTACCAAGCAGAAATCCATCAATATTAAGCGCCAAATTAATAATGATCGAGACAGCAAATATTCGATCTAATATCAAAATAAAGAGCAAATATAAACTCAACAAAATTTAAGTTTTTTCTTACTGTTCAATTTTGTTGAATTTTGTTTAAGACAACAGACCTGCAACTACACACATCATTTGTTGATACATCGTGTTGTCGCAGCTAAATTTGCTTCGTACATGAGTTGTGTTGAAGTAATCACAAATCAGAAAAAGGGCACTGACCGAATTGACGGACACGCCACATATTCTCGTAGTCGATGACGAGCCGGACATATGTGAGGGCTTGAAGGCTTATCTATCCGACCAGGGGTTTCGCGTAAGCACTGCTGAAAGCGGTCTTGCAATGCGCGAGACGATGGAGCGCAGCGCCGTCGACCTCGTCATTCTGGATCTCATGATGCCGGGCGAAGACGGACTTTCGATTACCCAGCGAATTCGCAAATCGAATAACGTTGGCATAATCATTCTCACCGGCAAGGGCGATCCGGTCGACCAAATCGTCGGGCTCGAGATCGGTGCCGATGACTATATCTCCAAGCCTTGTGACCTCCGGCAGCTGTTGGCGCGCGTTCGCAGTGTCTTACGGCGTGCCAACAGCGTATATGGCATCGAGTCTGGAAGCTACACGCAGACATTGGAGTTTGCAGGCTGGACGCTCGATCTTGGCAAGCGGCAGCTAAGAGCGCCCGATGGCGAGGGTGTTCCGTTGACGACTGGTGAATTTCAACTCCTCGAAGCACTCGCGACAAATCCCAGCCGGGTCCTTAGTCGCGATCACCTGCTCGAAATAACCAAAAGTCGCAACTGGTCGCCATTTGACCGCACGATCGACAATCTCGTCAGTCGACTCCGGCGGAAGATCGAAGAGGACACCAAACACCCGCAATTTATTAAGACCGTGCATGGCGCGGGTTACGTGTTCACGCCAAAAGTAGAGCGACGATAGAGCGTAAACCCCGATTTCGAGGCGGAAATGGACGACCAATTTCAACTGAACGTATTTCAGACGCCCGCAGCGGATGCCGTAAGTCTGAATTGTGCTTGATCCCATGACTGTAGGGTCCGACCTCCGACTGCCGCTTCTGTGTCCACATGACGCGGGCAGTCGCTTAAGCGACAAGCGCGGTACGGTGATTCGAGATCACGGCAAGTACCCGAAGATCTCCCTGCAGCGGACCGCCAGAAGTTCACTTATGTTGATCGCATTGTCGTTCGCACTCATCACGGCGACAACTCGACTACCCGCGGCTGCGGAACAAGCAGCAATATACTCTCAGCTTTCTAACTCGCAGGCGCATCGCCAAACGTTGGTGATAGGACGCGTTTCACAGCACCCCGATGTGGCGCCGAAAGCATTCGGTGGCGTTGACGCAAATGGCAAATTATCTCGCCACAAAGCTCGGCCATCTGGGGATCACCGACGGCAAAGCAGTCATCGCAGCCGACAACGCGCAGATGATTAAACTGCTCCGTGATGGCGCTGTGGATCTCGTATCGGAGACCGCACTGTCGGCTTTACTGTTCGAAGAGCAGGCAGGCGCCAAGATTCTACTGCGAGAATGGAAAAAAGGCGTGGTCCAGTATCACTCGATCTTTTTTGCGCGCGCTGACAGTGGAATCCAATCACTCACGGACCTTCGCGGATGCAAAATTGCGTTTGAGGACCCGGGATCGACGAGCAGTTATATCTTGCCGCTTGCAGCCCTAAACAAAGTTGGTTTGCCGGTTGTCGAACTCGCAACTCTCCAATCACCGGTCGCGCCGACAGAAGTGGGATTCGCATTTGCATACGGAGAACTCAACATTGCGATGTGGGTGCAACGCGGATTGGTGTGCGCCGGTGTGTTGAGCAACCTCGATTGGCAGGACATCGAGCGAACACCAGAAATCATTAAGAGCCAGCTCGTTGCATTTCATGCGGGAGCTCCATTTATCCGCTCGCTACTCGTTGTGCGGTACGGACTACGCACAGACATCGAAGATACAATTAGGGACGCCTTGCTCGGCATTCATTTGGAGCAAAGCGCAATGCCCGTCCTCACGGCCTACAACAAGGTCACGCGATATGATGAAATCACCGGAGAAGCGAAACGGCATCTCTTGGAGGCCAGATCAGTATTCGCTTATGTCCGTGGGACGCTTGATTGGATGAAACCGGAAAGCTGAACTCCAACCGGCTGGGATGTGCATTGATGAACATCCGTTTGCAAACGCGCCATACGTTGACATTTCTCGGACTGCTTGCGGTCGTGCTCGCTGTGCTTTCCGGCGCGCTCTTATCGCAGTTTCGCGTACTAACCAGCGATATGCAGAATTCCAGTAGCGACGCGATGAGCGCGGCCCTGCGGGACCAGGCACGCGAATCAGGTTTGGCGCTTGGAACTTTCCTTTCGACGACGTTGCAGGCACCAGTCTATCAGCTCGATTTCGCTGCGATCGGCAGATTGGCAAGCAGCGCTTTGGATCAGCAAAATGTGTCCTATGTCTACGTGTTCGACATAGCAGGCCGGGTCGTTCACGACGGCACAACAACGTTGGAACAATATGGACTTCTGTTGCAGAACCCGGAAATTGAGTTGGCACTCAATTCAGCTGAGTCCACGACGACGTTTGACGACCTAATGATACATGTCACGGTCCCTGTTGTCGTTGGATCACAGGTTCACGGAGGCGTTCGCATCGGAATTTCCACCGATGAAATTCGAACGGAGATGGCGTCCGGCGTTAGTTTGCTGAAAAGCATCGGCGACAGCGGCTTCAGACAACTTCTGTTAGCGACCTTGGCCATAACCGTAATTCTGGTATTCGCCGGAACCATTGTCAGCATCTTATTGGCACGGAATCTGGTGCGACCGATCAGACTTCTCTCAGATTTGGCGCGCCGCATCGGTCTCGGTGAATACAATGTGGATGTGCCGATTACACGCCATGACGAGGTCGGTGACCTTGCCAGGTCGTTCAAGGAAATGGCGGACGAATTGGCGCGTGCAGCACACCGCAACGCTTTGCTGGCAACATTTCTCGGCCATGTCGGCGACGCAATTGAAGTCATCAATACGGATGGTGAGATTGAATATACCAATCCGGCTCATGAGCGGATTACCGGCTACACGCCGGCAGAGGCAATTGGCAGAACGCCAGCGGTCTTGCACCGACCGGAAAATCATGACCCTGCGTTTTATGACAAGATTTGGGAAACCATGGAGTCGGGTCAGGTCTGGTATGGCGTCATGCTCGGCAAACGAAAAAATGGATCCCTTTGGCACCAAGACTGCACAATCTCCCCGGTACGTAACGAAAAAGGCGAGATCACCCATTACATCGCTATCAAGCGCGACATAACAGCCAGCATCGATAATCAAAAGGCGCTCGCGGAAAGTCAGCAACGCTTCAAGGACTACGCGGAAGCATCGTCCGACTGGCTGTGGGCGACCGACGAGGATCTGCAATTCACTTCGTTCACGGGTGATGAAACAGACATCGGCGGATGGAGCACCAGCGACGCCGTGGGCAAGACGCGATGGGACTTGTACGAAGTCGACCCCGAGACGGATGAAAACTGGGGACGACACAAAGCCGATCTGGAGGCGCGGCGACGATTTCGCGACTTTCGGTATTCTTTCCGCAGAGCTGACAAAATTTACTACGTCAGTGTCAGTGGAAAACCGGTTTTCGACGTTGACGGCAAATTCAAAGGATATCGTGGTACTGCCAACGATTTGACAGCGGAAGTCGAGAGCGAAAAGGCTCTGCGGGAAAGCGAGGAGCAGCTTGCCAATATCGTCGCCAACCTGCCGGGCCGCGTCTTCCGCAGGGTCCTCCATGCCGACGGCAGCGTCAGTTACCCCTACGTTGGTACCGGCGATGGTGTTGCACCTACTTACCCATGGGATCCTAAGTCACCAGAATCATCAGATTTCGCGCAGCATGTTCATCCGGAAGACCGGCCGGGTTGGCACGATGCATTGAAGCGCTCCGCCGATGAGTTGAAACCGCATGATTTTGAGTTTCGCCGGATGCTACCGACCGGCGGATCAACTTGGGTGCGTACAATCGGGCGCCCGCGCAAGCTCGAGAATGGCGATGTCGTGTGGGACAGCATCAGCCTCGATGTCACCGATCGCAAGCAAGCGGAAGACGCATTGCGCGCAAGCGAGACTCGATTCCGACGGCTGGTCGAGAACGCCACCGATTCATTCTTCCTGCACGACCTGGACGGCAATACCACTGACGCCAACCAGCACGCCGCCGATTCTCTGGGTTACACGCTCGATGAGTTACTTTCACTTTCGATCGGCGACATCGAAGTCGGGCATAATGATCAATCTCTCCGCACGATCTGGGAAAAACTACAAGGCGGCGAGGCAATGGCGGTACAGGGCAAGCATAAGCGGAAGGATGGCAAAACTTTCCCGGTCGATGTGCGTATTGGCGGCGTCGAAGTCGACGGACGCCCACACATCTTGGCGTTAGCCCGCGATACGACTGAGCGAGATCGTGTGCAGCGACAACTCGAACAAGCCTCTAAAATGGCAACGCTTGGGGAAATGGGCGCCGGCATTGCCCACGAATTGAACCAGCCGCTGCAAATAATCCGAATTGCATCCGATCACTGCCTGGCGATGCTCGGAGACGGCGAGGCCGACCTACAGAAACTCATGACGAGGCTGCGGAAAATTTCAAGCCAGACGGGGCGCATGAGCCAGATCATCGATCACATGCGCGTCCTCAGCCGCCGCGATGACGTGCCGCCGGAACTGCTCAACCCGGCGTCGTGCGCCACTTCGGCAATAACACATGCCTCCGGCGAACTCAGGCGGAATGGAATTCCGATTTCCACCGATTTTTCCAAGAACTGTGGACAAATAGTTGGCCACTCGGTGCAAATTGAGCAGGCGATTTTCAACCTCTTAACCAACGCCAAGGATGCAATCGTCACTGCGCGCGCTGAACGGAACGGCGGCGCGTCAAGCGAGGGCGAAATCAGCGGTCATATCGATGTGACTGTTAAGGAAGACAAGACACTTGGCCGGGTAAAAATTATTGTTGCCGACGATGGTGGTGGCATACCAGAGGCCATCATCGACCGCATATTCGACCCATTCTTTACAACCAAGGAAGCGGGTATTGGAACTGGACTCGGTCTTTCCGTCAGTTATGGTTTCATTAACGCCATGGGTGGATCATTAGATGTGCGCAACACTGAGAAGGGCGCGGAGTTTACAATCTCGCTGACTGCCGCTGAAACGCCGGATTCACGATCTGATTCTGGATTATCTGCCGCCGAATAAGCCTCGCGCCTCGTCTCGCATTTCGCCATGAACCGGCTAGGGACCGCAGCCGGTAGTCTCCATTTCAGCCGATAATATCAAAGCTACGACGTGCCCGGATTTCGAACTGCTCGAGGAAGATAACGCCGTCTGGCGTTCCACCATCGTCTTCCTCTTGCAAGTCGAAACAGGCGAAGCCGTTTCGAACGATATCCTCGACGTAGACGAGATCGATGCTCTTATCCGGCAGCTCTCCTGGCTCAATGTGGAAGAGTCCGACGAGCACTTCCGCAGACGCATCAAAATTTTCCGACTTGATAATGTCGACATAGCGGGCAATTGGCGCTGCCAATGAAACATCGTCCCACGCGATACAATGAGTCTGCAGCTCGAATTCGTTCTTTGAGAGCGGGAAGATGAACTCTTCGGGGGCGCCAACGTCGAGCGCGCCGTGGTTCGTTAGGAGGTGAATTTGAAAGAACTGCTCCGGCGAGGGCGACCTCCTGTTCGCAAACAGCCAAGCGGTTGCTCTTACATCGTCCGACACCGAATACGCGACCTCGCCGACAAACGCGAAGTCATATGAAACCGTCACCAGTACAGCGTCATCGCCCGTGCCCGACGCGAAGGTATTGCCTGCTATTTTCGGTGTGTCGGCGACAAATTCAATCGGATCGAGGCAGCCGGCAAGAACCGCTAGTGCCGCAATTGTTATGGACAGTCTCGGGATCAAACGCCGCAAGAGAGGTGCTCAACGTTGTGTCGACAACCTGCCAAGTACACGGCTCGGCAGAACGTGGGGCTAGAAGCGCCAATCGACAAATATCACGATTGGGGGAAACACATGCGCAATAGGCTCAAATCGGTTACATGATTGCCGCTTACCGACCTTAATCAAGACCTTGTGAAACATCGCCTAGAAACGGAGCTGAAAACATAATGCCGAAGCGAACCGTCAAAATGACCGACAAACTTTACGACTATTTACTGAACGCATCGGTAAAAGAAGGCGACGTCTTCAAGCGCCTCCGTAAGGAGACGGCAAAGCTCCCCTTCCCCGGAATGCAGATTTCCCCCGACCAGGGGCAGTTTTTCGCCTTTCTCATTCAGCTGATCGAAGCGCGTAAAGCCCTGGAAATCGGCACGTTTACGGGATACTCCGCGATGGCGATCGCCTGCGCGCTACCGCCCGATGGCAAGTTGATCTGCTGCGATGTGAGCGAAGAATGGACCTCGATCAGCAAACCATTTTGGTCGGAAGCGGGAGTTGCGCACAAGATCGATCTGCGCCTTGCCCCGGCGGTCGAAACACTGGATGCCCTGATCGCTGACGGCGAAAGTGGCAGCTTCGACTTCGCCTTTATCGATGCCGACAAAACTGGCTACGACGACTATTACGAACGCTGTCTCAAGCTGGTTCGCGCAAACGGCCTTATCGCCATCGACAATGTGCTGTGGAATGGCAATGTTGCCGACGCAAAGCATACCGACGAGTCAACTGAGGCCCTCCGGGCAATTGCCCACAAGGTCAGGGACGACGATCGCGTAAGCGCATGCATGCTTGCCATAGGCGATGGCGTAACGTTGGCCCGCAAGCTTCCATAACGCTGGTTCTGCGCGTCACTAGAGTAGGCTCCGCATGGTTGCGCTTTCTCAGTAATTTTTGAGGAGATCGAAGACGTCTGACAGTTCGCATCCGCCAACATTCAGTCGCTCGACGCCGTGATGCCAATCGCTAAAGACTTTGAGCGCCAGTGCGCGTTTTATAAGAGTACGCTCGGCCTTGCGCTAAAGGCCAACGACGGGACGCAGCATTCTTTAGCGCCGGGGGACCAGTCGCTTGCGGTCTTTGCGCGGTCGCATCATCCACAGGGAACCAAACGCCTGCAGGGTGCACAGCACGGACTCTCCCATCTCGAGTTCGGGTTAAACCGCCGCGACCATATTGCTTTGTTCGGGCATTTGAATAGGTTCGGCGCGCAGGCGTATGGCGAGAATTTTCAGGATGCCGACGGAATCTTGTTTCACTTCAATCTTAGATGAATGCCTCGGCACACGGGCTCACCATGCTGGACTCGTCGCCTCAGTGACGTACAAGTAACCATGAGCAAAAAGGTCCTGATCATCGTCCAGGGCAGCGGTTCCGACCCTGGCCGCATTGGTAACCAGCTTCGCCGCATGGGCTTCGCGCTCGACATTCGCCAGCCAAGCGCAGGCGATCTTTTACCGGGCTCAATGCGGGATCATGCCGCTGCCGTTATCTTCGGCGGGCCGATGAGCGCAAACGACGATCGCCGCTACGATTTCATACGCTCGCAAATCAATTGGATACCGGTTGTTTTGGAATCCGAGAAACCGTTCCTTGGTGTTTGCCTCGGCGCCCAGATGTTGGCCCGCACCTTGGGGGCCCGTGTCAAATTCCACCCTGATAAACGCGTTGAAATTGGCTACCACCTGGTTCATCCAACGGCAGCGGGGCAAACCTTCATTGATAGGCCACACTTGGTTTATCAATGGCATAGCGAAGGCTTCGAACTGCCGCATGGCGCAACTCATTTGGCAACAAGCGACGCCTTCGAATATCAGGCGTTTAAGTACGAAAACGCGTTTGCAATTCAGTTTCATCCTGAAGTGACCGGCAAAATAATGCGGCGTTGGACAACATATGCCGCCCATCGCCTGCGCGAACCCGGCGCTCAAAAGATCGAGGACCAAATGCGCCTGCGCCAACGCAGCGAGCGGCAAATTCGTACTTGGATAAAGAAGTTTCTTCCGGCCTGGGTGGCGCCGCAAGGTAGCGATGAAATCGCTCACGTTGAGCCGGCACACTGGCCGTCACAACTGGAAGCCGCCGATTAGGGCCAGCCAGTATCCAGGTGCCATAAGTCGGTGTCGCCACCGACAAACTCGACATTTAGCGGTATTCCGGTTCGATTAATCCACTGACGATTACTGTGGTTTGGACTTCCCCTTCCCTTCAGTTATCGTACAGTTAGTTGATTTTCTCATATTTACAAATGAACAAATTATCTTTATTGTAATTCGATCGATGTTTCATATGAGTTGCATTGCGGATTGTGTCGATTGGCTAAATTATTCGCACTACTGCTTGGCTTTGCTTTGACATTGCCGAGCCCAGCCTATGGATTTGCCGATGGGACGCGAAGCCAAATCTGCGATGATCGAACGACTATTCTCTCGCACTTGGCAAATCGCTACGCCGAGGCGCCAATCGCGCTCGGCCGGGCCAGCAATGGCGGTCTCGTCGAAGTTCTGACGTCCACCACGGGCTCGACATTCACCATCATTATCACCATGCCAAATGGCCGGAGTTGCATGATGGCAGCCGGTGAGTTTTGGGAGGCGATGCCGATTCCATCGCGTCGGGGCAGCGTCTAAGCAGGTCCTTCCGACCTCTATCCAAAATAGCGAGCGGCGACGAGTATTCAGCCAACGGAAGTCGTGGCGTTGGCCAAGACATTGCCAACTGAATGCGCTGCTCGTGTTCAACGGAAAGGGCGCAGCGTGGCCAACTGAATGCGCTGGTCGTGGCTAACGGAAAGGGCGCAGCGTGCCCAACTAGTCGGCGTTGCCGAACACCTCGTGGATTACGCGATCGCCGGCCTTGATCTGCAGTCGCTTGACCGTTCCGGCATTGACCTCAACCACGCCTTGGACGTCGCCTTTCGAGCGGATCGGCGCCAGGGACATCGGCGTAGTCCGCTCGACGACGCTGTCGATCACGCCATCCGACCTGACAAACAACATATCCAACGGCAGCAGAGTATCCTTCATCCACATTGCCACGCGATGCGAGCGCGGATAGATGAAGAGCATTCCGGCATCCGCTGCGAGCGACCGTCGGCCCATCAAGCCACGCGCAAGTTGCGCCGGTTCCTGCGCCACCTCCATCTCGAATTGGTGGAGACCGCTCTGCGTTTCGATTGCGAGCGAAGTTCGCGCAAACGATGTTGCGTCTTGGGCGGATACGATCCGGCGCTCCGACAGAGCGACGGTCAGGGCGGCGACCGACAGGACTGTCAGCAGACCAGCGATGCCAAGCGCACGGCCCCACTTGCGATTCTTCGAAGGCATACTCATCGTCAGGAAACTTAACACCAAATCAGCACGCACCATATTGTCGGAATATACCCGGTAACAAGGTGTATCCCCGTCCGGTTGCAACGCTTACGCGGCGTCGCGTGCATAGCGCTTCTTCATGATCTCCATGTAGTTGCGCTTGCGGCGGTTGAACTGGCCATCGTTGTAGATTTCAGAAAATAGCCAGCGCAGACCGGCCTCCAATTCGTCAACCGACATATGTTTGGGCTGGAAATTGACATCGAACAACGTGCAGCGATCCCAAAATCTTTCCTGTAACAGCCGGCCTTCGCGTTTAAGGCGTGCGTAGAGCGGCGTCGCCGGAAATGGCGTCAACACGGTGATTTGTACTTCCAGCAAACCCGATGTCTCGACGAACTCTTTCACTTCGTCGAAGGTATCGGTGGTGTCGCTATCGAGCCCAAGTATGAAACAGCCGTTCACCGTGATGCCCCGCGACTGAATCTTGTCGATCGCCCGCAGATAGGTGCCGTGTTGACGGAGTTTCCAGTTGTGCGGGTCGAGACCGTCTAGTCCGCTTGCATTCGGGCTTTCGAAGCCGACGAGGATCTGCTTGCAGCCGCTGTCGGCGAGCAGATCCAAGAGCTCGTCATCGGCGGCGACCGAAATATCCGTTTCGGTAAACCACCGCAGGCCGAGCGGCCGGATCGCACGCAGAAAGTCCTTGCCCCACTTTTTGTTGAGGAAAGTGTTGTCGTCGGCCAGCTCGAAGAACGGTTGGTCGATCACCTGCTTTGCCGCGTTGAGCTCGGCTATCGACTGGGCAACGGATTTTTGCTGAAAGCGCTCAGTGATCCGCAGGCTGGCGGCGCAGAACTCACAGTTCAACGGGCAGCCGCGCGAGGTCTGTACCGTGAGACGGTTGTAGGGGCGGCCACGCAACAATTCGAACCGCGGCTGAACATAGAGCGGCGCCTTGAACACGCCGTCCCGCGCGCCCTCGTAGCGTCGCTTGAGCTGTCCGGTCCGAAAATCGGCTACAACCTGTGGCCACGCCCCTTCCGCTCCGTTGGTGACGATAGCGTCGGCATGTCGCGCCGCTTCGTCCGGCATAATCGACACGTGCAACCCGCCCAGGACGACAGGCGTGCCGCCCGCGCGATATCGATCGGCAAGTTCATAAGCCTCGTCAATCTGGGCCGTGAACGACGATATGCCGACGAGGTCAAAGGAGCTATAACCGAATCTTGTGTACGGCGTTGAAATGAAGGCGGCGTATCCTGGTGATTGTTGATGTCACCACTTGAGCTAAGCCAAGGAAGGATACGCCATGAAAGAGAATACCGTTGTTGCTTTTCAAAACCCATCTGATTTTCAGAAAGATCCGTTGACGGAAGTCCTACAAGCTGGAGCTCGCGAGTTGTTGGCCCAAGCCGTTGAGGCCGAGGTCTCCGTGTTTTTGGGTAGCCATGCGGCGCTTGTTGACGCCGCCGGCCGCCGCCGGGTTGTCCGCAATGGATATCTGCCGGAACGCTTCATCCAGACCGGGATCGGCCCGGTGAGCGTGCGCCAACCCCGTGTGCGGGACCGGGGGGACGGCGCCATCCGCTTCACGTCGGCGATCCTGCCGCGCTATCTGCGCCGCGCCAAGAGCCTGGAAGACCTTTTGCCATGGCTGTATCTGAAGGGCATTTCCACCGGCGACTTCGGGGAAGCCTTGGCGGCGCTCCTGGGGAGCTCCGCGCCGGGGCTTTCGGCCTCCACGATCACCCGGCTGAAAGAGGTCTGGGGGGTTGAGGCGGAGCGCTGGCAACGGCGCGACCTCACGGCCAAGCGCTACGTCTATTTCTGGGTGGACGGCATCTATTTCAGCGCCCGCATGGAGGAAGAGAAGCAGTGCATCCTGGTGATCGTCGGGGCCACGGACAAGGGACAGAAGGAACTGATCGCCATCGCCGACGGCTATCGCGAAAGTGAGCAGTCCTGGCTCGAAGTTCTGCTCGATCTCAAGCGGCGCGGCCTTGAAATGGGTCCGCAACTGGCGCTCGGCGACGGCGCGCTCGGCTTCTGGAAGGCGCTCCGCCAAGTCTACCCAGGCGCCCGCGAGCAACGCTGCTGGGTTCACAAGACGGGCAACGTCTTGAACAAGCTGCCCAAGGGTCTGCAAAAGAAAGCCAAGGGGCGCCTGCAAGACATCTGGATGGCCGAAACCAGGAAGGATGCCGAGAGCGCCTTCGACTTCTTCCTGGAAGCCTACGGGCCGAAGTACGACAAGGCCGCGGCCTGCCTGGCCAAGGACCGCGACGTCCTGCTGACGTTCTACGACTTCCCCGCCGAGCACTGGAAGCATGTACGCACGACCAACCCCATCGAGAGCACGTTCGCCACGGTTCGTCTGCGCACCTACCGGACCAAGGGCTGCCTGTCGCGCAAGACGGCGATGGCCATGGTCTTCAAACTATGCCAGTGCGCTCAGAGGAAATGGAGAAAACTCGATGGATCGAACCATCTCGCCGAGATCATTCGCGGCGTCAAATTCGTAGATGGAGAACGCCAGGATCGCGCCGCCGCATGATCAGCCCATACACAACTTTTGACAATAGCTCAGGTCAAAGTCCTCCAGGTCACCAACGGCCGGTAGTTCCGCCACTTCGCGGTAGGCGACGTCGATGTCGTCGGGTGTCAGTGCGGCTACGGTGAGGAGCCCCAGACTGGGCAGTGTCGCAATGACTTTGCCGCGATCTACGAATTGCGGCAGGGTCACGCCGAGAGCGGCAAGTTCCGGCGTACGCACGCGCACACCGCTCATGGCAATCAGTCCGATCCTCATGACGCCCTCCGCCACTTCACTCCGTCGAGCGCCACCAGAATGTTGGCCAGTGTGCGTGGACGGCTTAACTGCTCGTCGTTGAAGTAAACCTCAAATTGGTTTTCCACGTGGACCATCACTTCGAGCCCGGTCAAACTGTCGATGCCGAGTGCGTCGTTGAGCGAGGCATCGAGATCGATTCCCGAGAGGTCCATGCGCAGTCTGCGGGACAACAGGGCCCGCAGCTCAGATGCTCTTGCATCTTTCCGTTCTCCTCTATCGCCTTCCTGTTGACGTGCCGACGGTGAATGCGCACGCTCGGTCGCGCCGCGATTTGCGGCCCACGCACCCCATGCGGCAAAGCTGAGCGCGGCGAAGGCACTGGTTGCGGGTACGGGAAGCAGATACTTGAGCGGCGGATATGCCGCGGCCGCCATCAGTGTAAGCGGCAGGAATATGTTCGCGAAGTTCATGCATCTGGCAGCGACTTGCTTAGCTGCTCGGCCAAGCTCAAGCGACGGCAACTCCCAGGCGAGCAGCAAATTGAGATAGCCGATGCCGAAAAAGGCGATATGGCCGAGGCGCAGGAGCCGGCGCGATCCGCGGTATCCGCGTAGTCGACGAATCCGGGTGGCGGCGACACCGGGCCGCCGAACGCCCACAACCCCATGATCATGCCGCTCGCGGCGCCGAAGCAGAACCCGGTCCAGGCGATGGCCCTGTTGGAGCGGCCGATCCTACATGCGGCGGGCGAATTTTTGCGGGTTAGTCGGAATGGAGTCATCGGCCGGCGCTCCGGAGTTCGGGCACTCTGGCGACGGCGCGAAGCATCAGCACTACGGTGCCTACCGCAGCGGCGGACAGGACATGCTTGAGAGTGTGACCGCTGACCACCTCGCCCAAGGATACGAAGATTAGCCAATCGAAGAGTTCCGCGGCCAATGCCAAGCCATAGAATAGAATCAGCAGGGCCACGTGGCGGCCCCGCGTGACCCGCCCGGAATAGAGGCGCCAGATCAACGGCAGCGCGACGACGACAGCGATTTGGGAGAGTGCATAGAAACGCTGATCGCCCTGGCCGGCGACCTCGCTCTGATGCCAATGCAGCAGGCAAACGAAGCCGAGACCGACGAAGATCGGTAGAACCAGCCTTTGATCGACGCACCAGGTGATGCGGTCGACGACAAAAATTGCCAGCAGCGCCATAAACGCGGGGGCGATCGGCAGGCGGCTCCAGAACAAGGCATCGGTGCTGGGATCGAGGTGGTAATAGGCCGAGGTGACACCGGCCGACGCTGCGCTCGCAAAAAATACAGCAAACGGCCAGTGATTGCCGCAAGGCTCAATTCGCAGCCGGATGCGCGGCTCATAGAGAGAGACGAGGCCGGCCAGTCCGACTATCAGTATCAAAACACCCGAGAGCACGTCGCCGGCGTTTGGGATGCCCCAGGCCATTCGTCGGTCGACATAGTCGTGATAGAGGGGATCCAACGGCAGCGGTGGCAGAATGAACACCAAGCCGGCTGCGAAGATGCCTAAGAAAATTAAGCCCAAGGTCCGGACACTGCTTGTGCCTTGGGCTTTACCCCGTGGTGCTGTCATCCGTTCCATTGACTCTCGCCTCCCTTGGTGAAGCGCCAAATTTGAACGACGTTCAATAATAATAATTTGTGTTTGAACGGTGTTCAAGTTATTTTTGAACCAAGTTCAAATTATTTTTTTGAGAGTGGAGGAAACTAACCTTTGGCACGGCAGACGGAGCAAAGACGGAAATCAGTTTTTGATAAGGCCCTGGTCGTGGCCAAAGACATTGCAATGGCCGAGGGACAATCCGGCCTAACGGCCCGTCGAATTGCAAAGGACGCCGGATGTTCGGTCGGCACCCTCTATAACGTGTTCGGCAACCTGGACACGCTGATTCTATATCTGAACGGCGCAACCTTGGACCGCCTCAACGAGGCACTGGCACAGGCGCCGACCAGCAAAGATCCCGAGATCGCAGTACGCAACCTTACCGAACGCTATCTGCAATTCACGACGGAGAACGCGAACCTCTGGTACGTGCTGTTCGAACATGTATGGCCAAGGGACTATGTGATGCCGGCGTGGTATCCGGAGCGCATCAACCGCCTGCTTGGCGTGCTTGCCAGGGCCATGGCGCCATTATTCCCCAGTGGCGCCGAGCAGGAATGCCTGCAGGCAGCGGCAGTTCTCTGGAGCAGTTTGCACGGCATCCATTCGCTCGCCGCCTCCGGCAAGATGGGCCTGATTTCCTCCGAGTCCGCGTCCGCTATGACAGAAGTTCTGATCCAAAATTTCGTTGCAGGACTTAGTCAACGGATGACCGCCCAAAATCCAACCTGAATTCATTTGCCGGAAGCGAGCGCACCGCGCTGGCAGGCGTCGGCTTGTGAGATGCCCAGTGCGGGCTTGTCAGGATGCGGGCGGCAAAATACCCAATTCCCTCAAGCCATCCGCATCTGCTCTCGCTTCGGCGACCAACCAGTCTCTAAATGCGCGGATCTTCGGCCGCTCGGCAGTCGGTTTGGGGCAAACGATGTAATAGGCGTAAGAAACCGGCAACGACGGCCCAAAAGGCCTGACCAGACGACCGGCCAACAGGTCCGAGGCCGCCAAAGCGCTTCGCCCGAGCACCACCCCCTGACCAGCCGCCGCCGCATCCAAGGCCAGGCTGGCTTGATTGAAGACCGCCCCCTTGGACAAATCGGGTCCGTGCACGCCCGCCGCCGTGAGCCATTTCAGCCAATCTTCCCGGTTGTCCAGGTGGATCAGCGTGTGGCGTTCCAAGTTTTCCGGTCTGCTAAGTGAATGCGGCCCCTCCATCAGACTTGGACTGCACATCGGGAAAAGCGTCTCCGCGGTCAGAGCGACGGCGTGCAGATCGGGCCATCTGCCCTCGCCATGGCGGACAGCCAGATCGACATCCTCGCGGGAGAAGTCGATATGTTGGAGCGTAGCGCTGATACGCAGGTCGATGTCCGGAAACGCTTCGCTGAACTTGCCGATTCGCGCGACAAGCCACTTCGACGCGAAGTTTGGAGAAACGCTGACGGTGAGGATGCCGGCATCGTCTTTCTCATACAGAGCATCGAATCCCGCGGTCAGGCGCTCGAATGCGTCCCTGACAAAGAGCTGGCAGGCTCTCCCCGCCTCCGTGAGGGTCAGTCCTTGGCGGCGTCGAAGAAACAGCTTGAACCCCAATCGCTCTTCCAAGGCCTTGACCTGATGGCTGACCGCACCCTGGGTCACATTCAGTTCTGCCGCGCCCTTGGTGAAACTTTGGTGACGAGCGGCGGCCTCGAACGCGCGCAATGAATTCAGAGGAGGCAGGCGTTCATGCATGAAAAATTCTAATGATAAGTTGAGATAACATGCTTTGTCGAACTAAGCGAAAATATCTATTTATACGCCACTTTTCAAGCATCTAAATAAGCTACCTACGGTAAATTCCACCAAAATATGGAGGACAGTCGATGCAAATGACCCAATTTACCTCAGGTCAGTCCGCGGTCGTTGGGAAGCCGGTCATCGCTCGTGCGGCGACAAAACTACACGCGCTCGCAGCGGCCGTTTGGTTGTCGTCCTCGCGGCGGCGCCAATGGCGGGCGCTGATGGATCTGGATGATCATCTGCTGCGCGACATCGGAATTACCCGCAGTCAGGCCGTGGAGGAAGCAACGGGAGCCTTCCGGTTCTTCAGATCGTGAGGACCCGCACGTTCTATCCGCCGTTTGGCTGGATTGATGGTTCGATGAGCCTCAACCAGATCCGCTGGTCTGCCCGCAGCGAGCGCTAAACCCACCCCATGAGCGCGAATGATGCGTATATCAGCGAAACGTCGTGGTCCGGCGCCGGCCTTGCCGGTCGGCGATTTCTCGTGGCGTGGTGCGCGCAGTCACCTAGAGTGATCAAATCAGGTGCTCCACATGACGCCAACGCCGGGACAGTTCAGACAGGAGAGGACTCATGGCCGAGAAACAGCCGAACATCGTCGTCATCATGGCGGATTTTCTGGGCGCACTCGCGTTGCCAATGTATGGCAATACCACGGTCAGTGCGCCAAATCTCAAGCGGCTCGGCGAGGCCGGCGTCGTATTCGAAAACGCCTATTGCAACGTACCGCTCTGCGGGCCGTCGCGCGCATCCTTTCTCACGGGTCTGCTGCCGTCAAAGGTTGGCGTCTATGATAATGGGTCGGAACTGCCTGCCAGCATCCCGACCTTTGCGCATTACTTGCGCCTCGCCGGATACCGAACCTTTCTGACCGGCAAGATGCACTTCACCGGACCGGATCAGTTGCATGGCTTCGAGGAGCGTCTGACGACCGATGTCGTGCCATCCGATTTCGGCTGGAGTCCGCCGCCAGGCGGTGCCCACGCTGAACTGGACGACGCCTACCCGCCCTACCCAAACCTCGACGCGGTGATCGACGCGGGGCCTTGCGTCAGAGCCTTGGGAATCACCTATGACGACGAAGTCACCTTCACCTCGATCAACAAAATCCATGAAATGGCGCGCCAAGAAAGTGAGCAACCCTTCCTGCTGACGATTTCCTTCATCCAGCCTCACCCCCCCTATGCCTCGCCAAAGGAATACTGGGATCGCTATTCCGAAGCGGATATTCCCCTGCCGTCGACGCCACCTATTCCGATCGACGAGTATGATCCCCTGAGCCGGGAGTTCTTCGAGTATAGCGGCGCAAGCCGCGCGCCCCTGACTGACGACCAAGTCCGCCGCGCCCGCCACGCCTACTACGCCATGGTCAGCCATATCGACGACCGGATCGGCCAGATTCAGGGAGCACTCGAAGCTGCTCAGCTTGATCAAGATACCGTGGTGGTGGTCATGGCCGATCACGGCAACATGCTGGGCGAGCGGGGGCTTTGGGGCCTGCGCGCACCGTTCGAATGGGATATGCGCGTGCCCTTCGTCTTTCATTGCCCCGGCAAATTTGCCGCCAGCCGCGTCGCAGCCCCCGTCTCTTTACTGGATCTGCTGCCGACCCTCGTTGAGCTGGCAAGCGATGCTAACGCGGACCAGCTCGCAAACCCCGTAGACGGTGTTAGTCTGGTCAACCACTTGACTGCCCAGGGCGGCACCGCCGAACGCGACGTTCTGGCTGAGTATTGCAGCGAGGGCTTCAAGCTGCCGTGGTTCATACTGCGGCGGGGCCGCTACAAGCTCATCCATTGCGAGACAACACCGCCATTGCTGTTCGACCTCGAGAACGATCCGCAGGAACTTGTCGATTTGGCCGCCGACCCTGCTCATGCCTCGACCGTCAAAGAGCTGCGCGGGGAACTCCTGACTCAATGGGATGTGACTGGCTTACCTGAGCAGATTGCCGAAAGCCGGCAACGGCGGGCCACCATCTTTGAGGCCAACAAGTGTGGCCTGGCGCCGGTCTGGGACTATGCGGTCGACAACGATCCTCTGCGCGTCCATCAGCGCAACTACCGCGAGGCCTGGCAGAAGACGGAGGAGCGTGCTCTGCTCCGCTAGGCGACTACTCGCACGCCGTTCTCAAAGCAATTTGGCGCGCTGATAGCGCCTGCCGTCGGTATCAATGTGTTTGGTTGACGTTCGGGCCCTCCCAGTCTGTAGTGCTTCAGGGGAAGGATAAACGTGCCATGTCCGTGCGGCGCTGGCTTGCTGCTATGTTTGCCATCCTGTGGCTTTGGCCCGGCGCGGCAATCGGCCAGTCGCCTTCACCTGAGCTCTTGGATGTCTACAAACGCTACCACAATTTGTTTTCCCAGGGTCGCTATGAGGAAGCGATGCCGCTCGCCGAACAGGCCTGGAAGCTGGGCCGGCAGGAGTACGGCCCCGAACATCTGAGTACAGCCACGTTGCTGAACGATCTGGGCGAGCTCTATCGCGCCTTGGGCCGCTACACCGAGGCGGAGCCGGTGCACGAGCGCGCCTTGCAGATTCGCATGAATTCTCTTGGGTCGCATCACCCCCAGGTGGCGTACAGCCTCGGAAACCTGGCGCGGGTTTACTATGAACAGGGCGGTTTCGCAGAGGCCGAACCGCTCTTCAATGTGGCGCTGGAAATTGTCGAGAAAGCCCTCGGGCCAGATCATACCGATGTCGCGACGGCGCTCAACAACCTGGCGCTGCTCTACCAAGCCCAGGGTCGCTACGCCGATGCGGAGCCGATGTACAAGCGCGCGCAATCAATTGTGGAATCGGCGCTTGGGCCAGAGCATCCGAGTTTGGCAACGAGCCTGGAGAATTATGCCGCCCTCCTGCGCGAGACAGGGCGCACCACCGAGGCGGGCAAGATGGAGGCTCGCGCTCGGGCAATACAAGCCAAGCACGCGAAGCCAAATCTGTAAGAAGTCATAGCCAAATTGTGAGGCTATGTTCGGCAGGTCCCGACCGCCCGCTTTGCGGCACGCCTAGAGCGTGTCCTCGAGCCGCCGGTTGACGACGATCTCGGCCACCGAGGCGTTGTTTGGCAGCGCCAGCAACGTCGCCGCCACCGCGGCCAGATCCTCGGGCTGCGTCATCAGCTCGCTTGCCCCCTTGCCCCTGCCTTCGCTCATATCCGTGTTGGTCACGCCGGGGCAAAAGGCGACCGCCCGCACACCCTCGTCCCAGGCGATCCGGCGCGCCGCATGGGAGAGCGCCACGGCCGCGAACTTGCTCATGTGGTAGCCGACATAGTCGGTGCTGACGCGTTTGCCCGAGGCCGAGCAGACGTTGATGATGCGGCCGCTTCCCGACTGCTTGAGATAGGGCAGCGCGAGGCGGATCAGGCGCAGCGGCGCTTTGACGTTGATCTCGAACATCATGTCGAGGTCGCTCTCGTCTTCGTCGGTGATGGCGAATGGCGTGCCGACACCGGCGACGTTGATCAGACCATCGATCTGCCCGAAGCGGTCGGCGGTCGCCTGGACCCAGGCCTCCGAGGTCGAGATGTCCGTCGCCTCGAAGCGATGGGTCAGCAGCCGGTCGGCCGCGAAGTCGCTAACCTTCTCCGCGAGCTTTGCCTCGTCGCGGGCGCCGAGGCTCAGGCTGTAACCCTGGTCATGAAGGCATTTGGCAAACTCATACCCGATACCTCTGTTGGCGCCGCTGATCATGATCACACGGCCTTCCGGTGACAGCATCTATTCCTCCCCAAAAACCGGTTGCTTGAGTCCGCGTTCGAGTTAGACGATTTCCCGCACAAGCTCCGTTGCTTCCTGTTGTTTTCGCCACATCGCGGCATAGGCGCCGCCGCGTGACAGCAGATCCTCATGCCGCCCGCGTTCGATGATGCGGCCACCGTCGAGAACGATGATTTCGTCGCAGTCGACGATTGTGGATAGGCGGTGCGCGATCACCAGTGTCGTACGGTTCATCGAAACATCGCGCAAGCTCTCCTGGATCTCGCGTTCGGTGTGGGTATCCAGTGCCGAGGTCGCCTCGTCGAACAGCATGATTGCCGGATCCTTCAAAATCATGCGGGCAATCGCAACGCGCTGCTTCTCGCCACCCGAGAGTTTGAGGCCGCGTTCGCCGACGCGGGTTTGATAGCCGTCGGGCGTGCCCATGATGAAATCGTGAATGCTGGCGAGCCGAGCCGCTTCCTCGATCTGCTCGTTGGAAGCCGAGGGATCGCCATAGGCGATGTTGTAGTGGATGGTGTCGTTAAACAGCACCGTGTCCTGGGGAACGATGCCGATCGCGCGGCGCAGGCTTCCTTGCGTGACGTCGCGGACATCCTGCCCGTCGACCATCACGCCTCCGGAAGTCACATCGTAAAAGCGGAACAGCAGGCGGCTAATCGTCGACTTGCCGGCGCCCGACGGTCCAACGATGGCGACACTGCGGCCGGCCGGCACAGTGAACGACACATCTTCGAGGATGGTGCGCCGCGGATCATAGGCAAACTGCACGTCGTCAAACACGACCTCGCCGCCGTTCACCCGGAGCGGCCTGGCACCTGGCCGGTCGGCTATTTCGGCCTCCACATCGAGCAGTCGGAACATCACCTCCATGTCGGTCAGCGACTGGCGGATTTGGCGATAGACGAAGCCGAGAAAGTTGAGCGGCAGATAGAGTTGGATCAGGTAGGTGTTCACCAATACGAAATCGCCAATCGTCATTGCGCCGGTGGCGACGCCGTGGCCAGCCATAATCATCAGGATCACGAGCCCGCTGGCGATGACGCCGCCCTGACCGATATTGACGACCGCAAGACTGACGATGCTGCGAACGGCGGCGCGCTCGTAGGCCTGCATTGAAGAATCGTAGCGTTCAGACTCGTGGTTTTCGTTGCCGAAATATTTAACGGTTTCGTAGTTGAGCAGGCTATCGACCGCCTTCGTGTTGGCTTCGGTATCCCGGTCGTTCATCTCACGCCGGTATTTAAGGCGCCATTCGGTAAATATCAGCGTAAAGGCGATATAGCTGATGATCGTCACAAATGTGACGACGGCAAACCAGACGTTAAAGAGACCCCAAAGGATGCCGCAGACGAGCAGGACCTCGAGCAGCGTCGGGATGATGTTGAAGAGCATGAAGCTCAACAGGAACTCGATGCCTTTGACGCCGCGCTCGACGACGCGGCTTAAGCCGCCGGTCTGCCGCTCCATATGAAAGCGCAACGAGAGCCGGTGCAGATGCTGAAAGGTCCTGAGCGCGACGGTGCGGATTGCGCGTTGCGCCACTTTCGCGAATACGGCGTCGCGCAGTTGCGCAAAGGCAACGATGAGGAGGCGGACCAGCCCGTACGCGAGCAGCAGTCCAACCGGCAGCGCAACGATCGGTGCCGCCGTCGCACTTAAGAGATCGACCGCCTCCTTGTAGAGGATTGGGACGTAGACGGTTGCCGCCTTCGCGCCAACCAGGAGGATCAGCGCCAGAACCACGCGTCGACGGATATCCGGGCTGTGGCGCGGCCATAAATATGGCAGCAACGCCAGCAGGGTCTTGTATTGCCTGCGACCCTGCGGGCCGTCCTGCGAATAGAGGCTGGTGTCACTCATCGCCACGCGAACCGATCTGAAATCCTTTTTCCCAGGAGCGAACAGCCCTGGCTACGGCTGGTCGCATACCCGTCACTAGATAAGTGTGCCTTTGACGTCGAATACAAGCGCTATGCTGGAATTTAGCGCGTGGAGACAATGCCGGCCGCGAATTCAAGAGCCTCGACGAGTGAATAGCCCGTGAAAGCCCCACCCGGCGGCTCTATAGTCCTCATGTCGGGAAATTTTCAGCAACCGGCGCTTGGTTGACGATATCGATGCAGGTCAAGCTTAGAGAAATAGATCATGTTGTGTTGCGGGTCGCCGACATCGAGCGGGCGCTGGCATTCTATTGCGGCATACTTGGCTGCCAGGAAGAGCGGCGCGTCGACGATACGCGTCTTGTGCAACTGCGCGCGGGCCGCTCGATGATCGATCTGGTGGATACCAGCCATCCAGCGGTTGACGGCGGTGCCGTCGCGGCCGGCGGCGCTCGCAACGTAGACCACTTCTGCCTGATCGTTGATCCATTCGATGAGACAACACTGCGCGCTCATCTCCAAGATCATGGCGTGACCGTGGGCAAGACCGCATCACGCTATGGCGCCGAAGGCGCGGGTCCGTCCTTCTATATCGAAGATCCCGACGGCAATACGGTCGAGCTGAAAGGGCCGTTAGGCCGATAACCCAGACGTTCACGCACAACCGCTGTTGCCGGTCCCGCCTACTTTGGGCCGAGGCTGATCTCGATCGGCTCTTCGAGCGGGACAAAAACCGTGTCGCCCTTGCCGCCGTCCTGCCAGGTTAGGGTTGCGAACCGGCCCGTACCGTCGAGCGTCGTCAACCGGTAGTGCCAGGTATTCGCATCGAAGTTGAGGCATTGATCGCCACGCGCGACGAAGGCGCGGATGTCGTTCGGATCGAGTTTGCCTTCGCTGTCCGGCGGCGCGACAACGGCCAGATAATTCACCACATCGAGCGGCATAAAACTCTGCGATGAGAACTCGTGCCGTTCCATATTATCGATGGTGAGCGGCATCGGGCTTGGTTCGACATGAAATACCGACAGTATCGGCGGCGCATCGGCTCTGAGATTTTCGAGCTTGGCCATGTCACGGCCGCGGCCCGGTTGTTCGGGTGCGGTAAACACCTGGCCGTAGGGTTCAAACGCTTCCTGCGTCAACGGTTGAGTTAAGAGCTTCATTTTTGTCCTCCCCAATATCCGTGCTGGACGGGACCGCCTGCACGGACCGCGATCCCTCACAAGTAATACAGCAGAAGGCTTGCGGCCAGCAGGATCGCAACCCACAAGGCGGCCCCTCCGGTCTCCAACGTTCTTGCGAGCACACCCTGTGGGCCGGAATGCCTGAAGATGAGCCGTCCCAACCAGTTCAGCTGTTGGCGACCGGCATCGATCGTCGCCCCATGCCATCGACTAGCAGCCGCCATTGTCGTTGCGGCAAGCCAGTTGAGCGGTTTACGATAAATCCAATCGGCGTCGATGTTGACGCCCTTCAGCTCCGGCGGATAGAGCCCCGATAGCTTGAGCCAGGCGAACGCCAGCGCAGAGAACAACAGGAGCTGGCTCTGCGCCAGCACGTGGGTCGCCGTGTAGGGTTCGTAGGCGACCGGAAATGGCAGCAGGCTGTAAAGCAGCCAAGGCCAGACGCCGTTGAAGATGCAGATCAGCGCGGCGATCCCCATGGCGAGCAACATGTTGAACGACGGATCGCGCGCTCGTATGCCCGAATCGTGTGCAAAGAATGCAAAGAACGGAATCTTGATGCCGGCGTGGTGGAAGACGCCTGCTGACGCAAACAGCAACGCCAGCCAGACGACAGGATGGCCTTCTTCCAGCGCCGCTACCATGACCATGGATTTGGAGACGAAGCCGGAGAACAGCGGAAAGGCTGAAATTGAAAGCGCCCCAACGATGCACAGGCCGGTCGTGAATGGCATTGTCTTATAGAGTCCGCCCAGCTCGCTGCCGTTGATGCGCCCGGTCTGGCGCAATACTGCGCCCATCGACATGAACAGCAGGCTCTTGAAGATCACATCGTTGAAGGCGTGGCTGACCGCGCCGTTGATGGCGAGCGCGGTCCCCAATCCGACACCGCACACCATGAAGCCGAGCTGATTGATCATCGAATAGGCGAGCACCCGACGCAGATCGTTTTCGATAACGGCGTAAAAGATCGGGAACAGCGTCATGGCGGCGCCGATATAGACGAGCACCTCGGTTCCAGGATATCCGCGGGCCAGGGCATAAACCGCAACCTTGGTGGTAAATGCGCTGAGAAACACGGCGCCGGTTGGCGTCGCCTCGGGATACGCGTCGGTTAGCCAGTTATGCAGTAACGGAAAGGCGCACTTGATCCCAAATGCGCCGAAGATCAGCAGGCCGCCGGGGCTGTCGAGCCCGATGAACGTGAATTCCGTGGTTCCCAGTTCGTTGAGGCGCACCAGAACACCGGCGAGCAGGATCAGCCCGGAGATGACCTGAATTGCCAGATAGCGCATGGCCGCTGCCTGCGCGCGCGGCGTGCGCCGTGCCAATATTAGAAACACCGAGGACACAGCGAGCACTTCCCAGGCGAGGAACAGCGTTATGAGGTCGCCGGCAAAGACAGCAGCCAGCGCGCCACCCGCATAAAGCAGCCCGGAGACATGCTGAACCGTGTCGCGGAGATGGAGCGAATAGATGATGGCGATCAGCGCGGCGAGGTGGAACAGATAACCGAACAGCAGGCTAAGCTTGTCGACCCGCAGAAGCTGCAGTTCGTAATCGAACAGCCCAACGTTGAAATGGGACCCGTCCGGAAGACCGAACAGGCTGATCGCGCTAACGATCGGGATCGCCAACAGAATTAGGGCGCGCAGCGGTCCACGCGTGGCGGCGACGAGACCAGCACCGACGAGGAAAAAGACAAACGGCGGCAGCTCAAGCATCGCCGTCACCGTCGTAATAATCCTCCGATCGCATGACGATCTTGCGCAGTTCCTTGGCCGTCAGTACGAGCGTGACGCAGACCACAAATCCGTAGAGCGCGTGAAATCCGAACAGCTCTTCCCAAGGATGCGATACATGGCGCTCGATAAAGAATTCAAAACCGAGTGCGAGTGCGCAAATCGCGTATAGGGCGCCAAGAAAACGCTTGACGTTGCCCGGTCTATCAAAGAACCGCAGCCGCTCAGGTGACTGGTCAGTCGGGGCTTCAGGCGCCCGATCGGGTGTGTTCTCGGACATAGACCCTAGCTTGACGTCAGCGGTATCAGGCGCATCAGATCGAACAGGGGGTCGGGATAGAAAAACAGCACGATGCAGCCAGCCGCCGAAAGCGACAGTGCGATCAAACAGGCGATGGGTGCTTCGCGGACACGCTCGTCGGCCGGACCATCGGCAGGGCTGAAAAACGCCCGGATTGGAATTGGCATCAGATAGGCGAGATTCAACATCGAGCTGATCAGCAGCACCGCCAGCATGGCAATTTGTCCACTATCCAGCGTTCCGAGTGCCAAGTGCCACTTGCTCCAAAGTCCGCCCATCGGCGGCAGACCAACGACACTCATGGCGCCGATCAGAAATGCCGACATGGTGATCGGCATCGAGCGGCCCAGGCCCCGCATCTGACTGATCCGGGTTTTGCCCGAGGCAACCAAAATCGCGCCCGAGCAAAAGAACAGGGTAATTTTTCCGAACGCATGCATGCCGATTTGTAGTCCCCCACCGATGATGCCGGCCGCGTTGGCGAGTAATGCACCTAGGACCACGTAACCAAGTTGGCTAATTGTCGAGTAAGCGAGCCGCGCCTTTAGGTTGTCCTGATTCAAGGCGACCAGCGAAGCGATCAGGATTGTCGCCGCCGCGGCGTACATGAGCCACTGGCTCATATCTAAGCTCTTGAGAAAATCAAGACCGAAGACGTAGATCACGACTTTGAGAATCGCGAACACTCCGGCCTTTACCACCGCGACCGCGTGCAAGAGCGCGCTGACCGGGGTCGGCGCGACCATTGCCGCGGGCAGCCAGCGGTGAAGCGGCATCAACGCTGCTTTGCCAATGCCGAAGACGTATAGAAACAACAACAGTCCGGCCATGGCATCGGAGATACGACCTTCGAGAATTCCACCATCTTGGAAATCAAGCGTCCCCGCGATCTGCCAAGTCCAGAGGATTGCCAGGAGCTGCAGTCCAAGCGAGGTTCCGAGAAGGAGACCGAGATAGGTCCTGCCGGCACGCATCGATTGGGCGTCGCCCGAATGCGTCACCAGGGGATAGGTCGACAAAGTTAAAAGTTCGTACGCCAAGAAAAGCGTCAACATATTGTCAGCCAAGGCGACGCCGGTGGCGCTGGCGAGAGCAATCGCAAAGAAGGTGTAGAACCGAGTCTGATGCGACTCGTTTCGGGCCCGCATATAGCCGATCGAATAGATCGACGTGAGTATCCACAATGATGCGGCGACCAGCGCAAACAAAAGCCCGAGAGGCTCGGTCGAGAAGGAAATCGTCACATTCGGAAAGATTTCCAACAGACTGAGATGAGCGGAGCCGCCAGACAGGGCCAAAATTACCAGCGCTACGACGAATCCCAAAAGAATCAAACTACAGAGCAGAGTGATGGCTTCGCGCAGATTCGGCGAACGCCCGCTCACCGATATGAGCGCAGCTCCGATCCAGGGCGTAATGAGCGCACCGGCGAGCAATGCCGAACCACTCATGGCACCAGGCCTAGAAGACTCTCTGCCGCGAGACGAGCCACGCCCACGCTGTAGCGCGTATCGATACCGAAATAGACACTCGCAGCGACGAGCGCCCACGTCGGGACCAGCATCCGAAGCGGCGCCTCGCCGCTCGGCGCGCCGTCGGGCACGGGACGGAAATACGCGACTTCAATAATCCGCCAGACATAAACCACCGAGAGCAGAGATCCAGCGATGATTACCAACGCGATCCACCACCAGTCGCGTTCCAGCGCGCCGATGACCAAATACCATTTTGAAACGAAGCCTGCGGTGCCGGGCACACCTATCAGACTCATACCCGCAACGACGAATGCCGCCATCGTCAGCGGCATGCGTCGGCCAAGCCCGGCAATGGCATCAAGCGTCGGTGGTCCAACTCTCCAGACGGCACAAGCGAGCGCAAGGAACAAAGCCGTCTTGATAACCGCATGATTGAACATGTGGACGATGCCACCGGTCAGGCCAAGCACAGTCGCCAAGGC
The DNA here is from genome assembly GCA_963664465.2 of Alphaproteobacteria bacterium. GTDB lineage: Bacteria > Pseudomonadota > Alphaproteobacteria > UBA8366 > CAVOAK01 > CAVOAK01. Next base: position 395,357 of record CAXXSU010000015.1, read on the forward strand.
AATACCCAGCACCATGTATCCGATCTGCGCAATCGACGAATAGGCAAGCATGCGTTTAACGTTCTGCTCGAATATCGCTGCCGCCGAACCAACAAACACGGCCGCCACTGCAAGCGGAACGAGGATCACCTCGACGGGCATGGCGCCGAACGAAAAGCTGTCACCGAATAGCGTGAAGAAGATTCGCAGCAGGACGTAAAGCGCGACCTTTGTGGCCGTCCCTGCGAGCAGGGCGGTGACCACCGAGGGCGCAAACGCATAGGCATTGGGCAGCCATAAATGCAGTGGAAACAAAGCCAACTTCAGCGAAATCCCGACCGTGAGAAAGGCGAACGCGGCACGGATGGTGCGGCTATCGCTCAACAAGGGCACCCGCTCAGCGAGGTCGGCGAAATTCAAAGTGCCGGTTGCCTGATAGAGCAGGCCGATGCCGATCAAATAAAATGTTGCGCCAACAGTGCCTAGGATCAAATAGCGGTAGGCCGCCGTCAGCGCCCGCCGATCACGGCCGAGGGAAACCAGGACGTATGACGCGAGCGAGGCGATTTCGAGGAAGACAAATAGGTTGAAAGCGTCTCCAGTTGCGGCAACGCCCAAAAGTCCCGTCTCGAACAGCAGGAAGCAGCAATAAAACAGGTGCGCGCGATCGGTCCCGATCTCGCGCGCCACGCTGGGGCTGGCGGCGGTGGCGACGACCGCCCCAAGGCCCGAGACGAACAACAGAACGAACGCGTTCAATACGTCGATGCGGTATTCAATTCCCCATGGTGGCGCCCAGCCGCCGATCTCATAGGACAGCGGCCCGATCGCTAGCGTCTGGCGCAACAGCAAGACGGCGATAAGAAAGGCCAGCCAGCTCGTAACAAGGGCCAGCCAATAGGATCGCGACGCATGCCTCAGCAACAAACATAGCGGTGCGGCGAGCAACGGAAGCACGACTTGCAAAATCGGCAAATGATCTAAGATCACGGGCCGTTATCCTGCCGATTGATTTCGTCTTCCTCGATTGCGCCATAGGCTTCTTTGATGCGGACAACCAGCGCAAGACCTACCGCCATGGTTGAAACGCCGACAACAATCGCTGTCAGAATCAGCACATGGGGCAGTGGGTTGGAATAGACCACAGCCGAACCGATCGAGATCGGTGCCGTCCCGCCAGCGACCTTGCCGATGGTGATATAGAACACAAACACCGATGCCTGAAAGATTGCCAGCCCAACCAGTTTCTTGACCAGATTAGGCCGGCTGATGACGATGTAGAGTCCTCCCATCATCAAACCGATGACGACCCAATAGTTATAGAGACCTGGAAGTTCCATGGCGGTCTTCAGCGCGGCCGGCGGGCGAAGGCGAAGAAGATGGTGATCATGGCGCAAGCGACCGTAAGCCCGACGCCAAACTCGATCAGCAGGATGCCCAGATGTTGGCCGGCGATCGGATCATCGCGAAGCACGGAGTAATTCAGATACGCCCCACCGTGCAGGAGACCAGCCATCCCGGTACCGGCAAAAATCAAGAGCCCGAGTGCCAATCCCCATCTTGTTACCCAGTCCGGAACAACTCGGGTCGCAACGTCGACGCCGTAAAGGAGCGCATAGAGAATGAACGCAACGGCAAAGATCACGCCCGCTTGGAACCCGCCACCTGGTCCAAAATCGCCGTGGAACTGGACATAAAACGCATATAGCAAAATGAAGGGTATCAGCAGTTTCGCGACGACCCGCAGGATCATGAAATGTGTCATTTGTCGCGATCCTGCCCGCCCGTTGCAGCCAATTTCGCGGCAACGCCCAACAACACCAACACACCGACCCCTGCGGTAAAGATGACAGTCACTTCGCCTAGCGTATCGTAGCCTCGATAGCTTGCCAGCACGGCCGTCACCATGTTTGGAACACCGGTCTCGTTCATGGATTCCGCTATATAGCGCGGCGCTACGTGTAGATGTGCCGGTGCTGAAGGATCGCCGTAGAGCGGCATATCGAGACTGCCGTAAACCAAAGCTGCGCCGACGATCAGGACGATGAAAATCGGCAGCAGCGGCACACGTTCGGGAATCGCCTCGCGGCTGGTGGTCAACGCAAGTGCGCCTAGCGTCAAAACAGTAGCGATACCGGCACCGACCGCCGCCTCGGTGAAGGCCACATCCACCGCATCGAGCTGCACAAACAATGCCGCCGCGAGCAGGCTGTAGAGTCCGGACAGCATGGCAACCGCAAACAGGTTGCGCAGGCGAATCACGAACCAAATCACAGACGCCATAAACGTCAGGAGCGTGATGTCTATAACGACGCCTATGACCCGCCCTCTCCCACGTCTTGACCTCCGGCGTCCCGGACGTCGCTTTTAGGATCAATCGGCGTACCGTCCGACGATAGTGGCCTTAACCCGGCGCCGAGACAGGCATTCGCCAACGCGTAGGTCGATGTTGGTCCGGTGAAGAACAGAAAGATGCCGATAAATGCCAATTTTACGGCGACCAAGCTGATGCCAGCTTGGACTATCAATCCTGCCAAAATCAGCGCTGCACCGAGCGTATCGGTGAGACCCGCAGCGTGCATTCGTGCGTACACATCAGGCAATCTGAGCATGCCGACGCCGCCAACCAGAACGAAAAACGAGCCGCCGATTAGCAAACCCCAAGAAATAACATCGAACACCATCATTTGACCGGACCATCGCCCGACGCGACGATTTCGCTCCGCCCAAGGTGGCCGAATCGAAAGAATTTCAACACCGCAATCGTCGCCACAAAGTTAATCAACGCATACAACAGGGCGATGTCGAGAAAGTCCGGACGTCCGTTCAGGAATCCCATCAGGGCGATAATCAGCATGGTCTTCGTGCCGAAGCTGTTCACCGCGAGAATTCGGTCGTAGACGGTAGGTCCCATAAAGGCGCGGACAAGCAGCAGGCCCATTGCCATGAGGACCCCAGCGGTTGCGACGGCGAACATCATCGCTCGACCCGCATTACTCTTGCGTCCATTTCACCCTGGAGCAGATCGACGGCGGCATCTTTGCTAAGCGCATGTACCAAGAGCGAGCCGTCCTTCAATTCAATGGTCACCGTCCCCGGCGTCAAAGTAATCGAATTCGCGAAAATGGCTTGGCAGAGTTCGCTCTGCTGGCTCGCCTTAAGCCGCACCAACGTCGGACTGATGGGCAGGCTCGGCGACAGCACACGCCGCGCCACATCGATGTTGCACTTCACTATTTCGCGGGCAAGCCACAGCCAATAGCCAAAAATTCGCGGCGTAATGTGGATCGGATGACCCTCAAGATCGACGACGTCCATCCGTCGCGCAATCGCTACGCTGACGATACAGGACGCCAAGCCCAATAATATCAGGAACGGTTCGAAATGGCCGGACAACAGCAGCCAGGTGACGAACAAGACGCTACCCAGTGAAATCGATTGAACCAACCTGCCCCCATCGCATTGCCGCTGTGTACCGAGTGGCCCGTGAACCGGCCCTAAATCTGCCCCGCCATTCCAGCACAGTCAAACATGGCCATAGTTAAAAATATTCCGCTTGGCGGCCAGGACAATGGGAGCCGGCGACTGATGTGCTTGTGGCAACGCATCGGGCTACACTGAGCGCAAGGCTGCGCGCAACGCAATCTCATTGGATGTTTGGGAACAGCGGGACAGCCTAGCTCATGGGACGCGCGAGCGGGCGTCCCGACGGAACCCACTTCTGTACCGTACGGCCGTCTGCAGTTTGGACCGATTTTGGCGGCTCCTTACGATCTTTAGCGGCAAAGAACTCGATGATCGCCTCGAAGGCAATTTCCTCACCAGCGCCGCGTTCAAAGGCGATCTTATAAACATCGTGAGACTTGATAATCGACGTCAGATGTTCAGTCGTATGGTGGCTAAAACGGCGCCACATGAGTTCGAGAAAATTCTCTACCACCGCTGGCGGCGGCGTACTCGGCATGCTTGGGCGGCCCGACTCGAAGACGCGGTATATGTTGGGCTCTATCGGACCCATTTCGTGCGCCACGAAAATCGCCGGCATCAATTTCCGGCCATAGTTCATTGCCGAATAATAACCCTGCGCGAGATACAGAAGGCGTTGCAGCATTTGCGCCTGCAGGTATGTATCCTCGCGGCGCGCCCGATCCTGAAACCAGAGCGCGACATCGAACGTCGATTCGACAACGGTTACCGACATGGCCATCCCCAAGTGCTGTATTCGCCATGATAAGCGGTATTGTTGAGATATAATACAGCGACTGGGTTGGCAGTGACAAACCGCACACGGTAATTTCTCAGCAAAATTGAAGCGTGGGTAACGTTCGGCCACAGTCGAATAATGGAGATGGTGCAATGGACATGTCAGGCGAATTCCGAATTCCTGCACTGCGAGAACGCGTCTGGGAAGCATTGAATGATCCCGATATCCTCAAACAGGCGGTATCCGGCTGCACCGAAATGACAAAGACCAGCGATACAACCTTCGAGGCGCGCGTCACCGCCAAAGTCGGTCCGGTAAAAGCCAACTTCTCGGGCGTAGTGACGCTTTCGGATATCGAGGCGCCCGTCGGTTACACAATCAGCGGTGAAGGAAAAGGCGGTGCCGCGGGCTTTGCAAAGGGCGGCGCAACAGTCGTGCTTGAGCCAGACGGCGATGGAACGCTTCTCAAGTACACCGTCAACGCAATGGTTGGCGGTAAACTCGCGCAGATTGGAAGCCGGCTGATCGATGCGACGGCAAAGAAGATGGCCGCCGATTTTTTCAGCCGCTTCGCCGAGATAATCGCCAGCCTGCCGGTCGCAGATGAGGCGATAGGTGACCCCGCTTCAGCGCCGCCACAGGCTACCGGCGAAGAGCAGAGTGGGCTTCGCGCGACCATTTGGGTCGGCGGCATCGTCCTCGCCGTCTTCATACTTCTCATTATCTTTAGCCTGACTCCGACGAATTAACCGCTTGGTAGTGTCGCGGCGTAATGCTTGATTGCGTTCAGCGCTCAAAAACGAACTGCCTGAATCACACGCACTGAGCATCGTCTTGACCTTGGCCGTCTAGGGGTTGAAACTTGGTGAAATGCCGCTCGCGTCAATGGACGTCAATTCGGCAGATCAGAGTCAGTCCGGCGGGCTGCCTCCGACGACATTCAGGAAGGAGTTTCCGATGCCTAGCGTATCGATGAGCGTGAACGGCAAATCCGTTTCCGGCGAGGTCGAGGCACGCACCTTGCTGGTCGAGTTTCTACGCGAGCACCTGCGCTTGACGGGGACACATGTCGGTTGCGACACCAGCCAATGTGGCGCCTGCGTGGTCCATGTCGACGGTGATTCGGTAAAGAGCTGCACCATGCTCGCGTTGCAGGCCGAGGGGTCGGACGTCAAGACCATCGAGGGCGTTGCCAACGGCGACGAACTCCATCCGATGCAGGAAGCGTTTCGCGAAAACCACGGCCTTCAGTGCGGCTTTTGCACACCCGGAATGGTGATGAGTGCGCTCGAACTCGTGAAGCGCAATCCGGATCCATCCGAACGCGAAGTCCGCGAATGGCTTGAAGGTAATTTTTGCCGATGCACCGGCTATCACAACATTGTTAAGTCGATCCTCGCCGGCGCCGTGGCTATGCGGAGTTAAACCAATGACGGAAACGGGAATCGGAGCCGCTGTCCTTCGTACAGAAGACCGGCGCTTTTTAACCGGAAGTGGCAAATTTACCGACGACATAAATCGTCCGGGACAGACATACGCCCACATCCTGCGAAGCCCTCATTCGCACGCCAAAATCAGAAAGATCGATACGGCGTCGGCTGCTGCTGCAGACGGCGTCGTCGCCGTCTTTACCGGTGCCGACTTGGAAGGTGTCGGCGGTATTCCGTGCGGCTTCGCACCTGACGGCGGCCCGATGAATGAGCCGCCGCATCCCGTCATCGCCGACGAGACCGTGCGCTATGTCGGCGATCGCGTTGCGGTCGTCATAGCCGAAACCCTAAATCAGGCGAGAGATGCGGCCGAGCTGATATCCATCGACTATGAAACGCTGCCTTGTGTCGTTGCAACCGCGGACGCGGTGAACGCCACGACCCAACTCCACGCCGATGCGCCAAGAAATATTTGTTTCGAGTGGCAGATTGGCGACAAAGAGGCGACAGATCAGGCCTTTGCCAACGCACACCATGTGGCACAGCTGGACTTGATCAATAGTCGGCTCATTCCAAACGCGCTGGAACCGCGCGCCGCAATCGGTGAGTATGACGTCGGTAACGACAGCTATACTCTGTACACAACGAGCCAAAACCCGCACGTCGTCCGCCTCCTAATGGGCGCCTTTGTCCTCAGCATTCCCGAACACAAACTGCGCATCGTGGCCCCTGACGTAGGCGGCGGCTTTGGCTCGAAGATTCCCCATTACCCCGAAGAGGCTATCGTCACCTGGGCCGCACAGAAGGTGAGGCGTCCTGTCAAATGGACCGCCGGGCGATCCGAATCGTTCTTGTCTGACACGCACGGACGCGATCATGTGACCCACGGCGAACTCGCGCTTGACGAAGATGGAGCTTTTCTTGGACTCCGGGTGAAGACGACCGCCAATCTGGGTGCCTATCTCTCGACCTTCGGACCGCTGATTCCGACCTATCTGTATGGAACCTTGTTATCCGGTCAGTACAGCACGCCAGCAATTCATTGCGAAGTTACGGCGGTGTTCACCAACACCGCTCCGGTGGATGCTCTCCGTGGCGCCGGTCGCCCGGAGGCGACATATCTTGTGGAGCGCTTGGTGAATATTGCTGCTGCTGAAACCGGGATAGATCCGGTCGAGCTTCGGCGCCGGAACCTGATACCGAGCGATGCATTTCCTTACCAGACTCCGGTCGCGCTGGAATATGACAGCGGCAACTATGCGGGTCTGTTGGACGAAGGTCTAAAAGTCGCGGATATGTCGGGGATCGGCGCGCGCCGAATAGATGCGGAGAGCCGCGGCAAACTGTTTGGCGTCGGATACTCCACATACATAGAGGCTTGCGGCCTCGCACCGTCCAACGTCGCCGGTGTCATCGGTGCGCGTGCCGGGCTCTATGAGGCGGCAGATGTGCGAATCCACCCAACCGGTTCGGTCACCGTCTTCACCGGCTCCAATAGCCATGGTCAAGGTCACGAAACGACGTTTGCGCAACTTGTGTCGGATGGCCTGGGCGTTCCGATTGAAAACGTCGAAGTCGTGCACGGCGACACGGACCGCGTTCCCTTCGGCATGGGGACCTACGGCTCGCGGTCGCTGGCTGTCGGTGGCTCAGCGATCATGAAATCGATCGATAAGCTGGTGGAAAAAGGTAAGAAGATCGCTGCGCATACGCTCGAGGCCTCGGCCGACGACATGCTGTTCCAGGACGGCGTCTTCAGCGTCGCGGGCACGGACAAGACCGTCTCGATTGCGGAAGTCGCGCTTACGGCATATGTGCCGCACAACTACCCGCTCGAGCAGTTGGAGCCTGGGCTGGATGAAACGACGTTCTACGACCCGATTAACTTCACATTCCCGGCGGGCTGCCATATTTGCGAAGTTGAGATCGATGCGGAGACCGGGGCTGTAGAAATAAGCAACTATTCCGCGGTCGACGACGTTGGCCGGATCATCAACCCGATGATCGTTGCCGGCCAGGTCCATGGTGGAATTGCCCATGGTGCAGGGCAGGCCTTGCTCGAAGGCTGCGTCTACGATGACGCGGGCCAGCTCGTTTCGGGCTCATTCATGGACTACACCATGCCGCGCGCCAGCAACCTGCTGCAGTTCAAGCTAGGATCGCAGGTTACGCTCTGCCCACACAATCCACTCGGCGCCAAAGGCTGCGGCGAAGCAGGCACAATCGCCTCTACCGCCGCGGTTATGAATGCCGTGACCGATGCTCTCACGCCGCTTGGCGTGACCCATATTGATATGCCCGCTACGGCACAAAACGTTTGGCAAGCGATCCATACCGCGCCAACGCAGCAAGCCGCCGAATAGGGAGGATCCAGAGATGTACAACTTTGAATACAAACGTGTATCCACGCTCGACGAGGCGGTAAGCGCGCTGAAGAGCGCCAGCGACGGCAGCCTGTTGGCCGGCGGCATGACGATCTTGCCAACCATCAAGCTGCGCCTTGCACAGCCGTCCGACCTGATTGATTTGGCGGGTGTAAAAGAACTCAGCGGCATTTCGGCCGACGGCAACAATATCGTCATCGGCGCGACAACCACACACTATGAAGCCGCAAGCAGTTCGGAGGTTCAATCCAAGATCCCGGCCTTGGCCGATCTTGCGGGCGGTATCGGCGATCCGCAGGTCCGCAATCGCGGGACGATCGGTGGATCAATCGCCAACAACGACCCGGCGGCTGACTATCCGGCGGCATGCCTTGGTCTTGGCGCAACCATCCGCACCAATAATCGTGAATTTGCCGCTGACGAATTCTTCAAGGGTCTGTTCGAAACGGCGCTTGAGGACGGTGAGATAATCACCGCCGTGAGTTTTCCGGCACCGGAAACGGCGCACTACATGAAGTTTCCAAATCCGGCGAGCCGTTACGCGCTGGTCGGTGCGTTCGTGGCGAAGACCAAGGATGGCATTCGGGTTGCCATTACAGGAGCTGGCCAGGACGGCGTATTCCGTCAAACCGAGATGGAGAAAGCGCTTACGGCCAACTTTGCGCCCGACGCCATCGCCGACATCGTTGTATCGCCGAACAACCTCAATTCTGACATCCATGCGTCGTCGGAGTACCGCGCCCACTTAATAGGTGTCATGGTCAAACGCGCTGTGGCCGGATGCGTCTGAAGCATGCGCTAAGCTCACGCACATAAGGCAATACGAGTGCGGCGTCTCCCGAGATTGAAAGACGGAGACGCCGCCTCTACTTGATGAGCCGAAGACCGGCAGAGCTGAGATAGATCAACAAGGCCGGCACTGGACAAACGAGAAATGACAAGTTCCGTTCCCAAAACGGTCGACGAAACCTCCGAGCTGCTTCGCAACGGCGACTATATCGCCGACCGTAGTCTTTCGACGGCGCTTTATCTCGCGCTTAGTTTGTCTCGCCCGCTGTTTGTGGAAGGTGAAGCGGGCGTTGGCAAGACAGAGATCGCTAAGGTTTTGGCAGGCACGCTTAATCGCCGTTTGCTACGGCTACAATGTTACGAGGGTCTGGACGTGTCGTCCGCCGTGTACGAGTGGAACTACGCACGACAGATGATCGAAATTCGTCTTTCGGAAGCAGCCGGCGACCGCGACCGCGAGACCCTCGAGGATGACATTTTCAGCGAGCGTTTCCTCATCAAACGTCCGCTATTGCAAGCACTCGAGCCCGATCTCGATGGACCGCCTATCCTTCTTATCGACGAGCTAGACCGTACCGACGAGCCCTTCGAAGCCTACCTCCTGGAAATCCTGTCGGACTACCAGGTAACCATTCCCGAAGTCGGAACCGTATCGGCAAGCGAACCGCCCATCGTCATCATTACGTCCAATCGCACGCGTGAGATCCACGACGCGCTTAAGCGTCGCTGCTTTTATCACTGGGTCGACTATCCGGATGCGGTGCGCGAGCTCGAAATTCTCGCGGTCAAGGCGCCGGACGTCGCAGCAACGCTTTCGCAGGAAGTTGTGGGCTTTGTGCAAGCGTTGCGCGCTACCGATCTTTTCAAGCTGCCGGGCATCGCCGAGACCATCGATTGGGCGCACGCCTTGGTGCAGCTCGATTGCCTGGCACTCGACCCGGAGACAATAAACAACACGCTCGGTGCATTGCTGAAGTATCAGGACGATATCGCGAAGATTCAGGGTAGTGAAGCAAGCCGAATTTTGAACGAAGTCAAATCAGAAATCGCCGCCGTCGGAGCCTGAATTCGGTATGAACGAGAGCGCCAATGGCGGTCGGCTCACCGCCAATATCATGTATTTCGTCCGCACACTTCGCGCGGCGGGTTTGCCGATCGGTCCCGGTCGACTAATCGACGCCTTGCGCGCCGCAGCTGCGGTCGGACTTGGCAGTCGTGAGGACTTCTACTGGGCGCTGCATGCCGTCCTCGTCAGCAGGCGGGATCAGCGTGAACTGTTCGATCAAGCCTTCCATATCTTCTGGCGAAATCCACAGTTTCTGGAGCGCATGATGTCGCTCATCCTGCCGACGTTCGGGGCTGAGGACGCGTCAAACGGCGGCGAGGAGCTGTCGCGTCGTATCGCCGACGCGATTGCCGCAGAGAGACTCAGTGAGACCGGTCAAGCCGAGGAGGATCAGCGCGAGTTCGACGCGGCAATGACATGGAGCCCGGAGGAAGTCCTGCGAACGAAAGACTTCGAGAGCATGTCCGCAGACGAGATAGCTGAGGCTCGCGCCGCAATCGAGCGCATGCGTTTGCCAATTGGTACCGTGGCGACCCGGCGATTCCGGCCGGATACCGCCGGAACGCGCGCCGATATGCGGGCGACGCTCCGGGCCGCGCTGCGCTACGGCGGTGACATTATTCCTCTCAAGCGGCGAGTCCGGAGAAGGCGCCATCCGCCGATTGTCATATTGTGCGATATCTCCGGATCGATGGACCGCTACGCCCGAATGATGCTGCATTTTCTGCATGCCATCACCAACGACCGGGACAGGACCCATACCTTCCTGTTTGGCACTAGGCTGACAAACGTCTCCCGGTACCTGCGCTTCAAAGATATCGACGTGGCACTGAACAAAATCAGCGAGGTTGTCGACGATTGGTCGGGCGGCACCCGAATTGGCAGTTGTCTGCACGCATTCAATCGCAATTGGTCGCGCCGCGTTCTCGCGCAGGGAGCGCTTGTATTGCTGATCACCGACGGCCTAGACCGTGAATCCGGCGCGGGCCTGACCGTGGAGATGGATCGCCTCCATCGTTCATGCCGGCGCCTGATTTGGCTCAATCCCCTCTTGCGCTACGACTTGTTCGAACCAAAATCACGGGGGATCAGAGCTATGATGCCCTATGTTGACGAATTCAGGCCGATTCATAACCTCGAAAGCCTTACGCAATTGGCGGAGATAGTTGGCGGCGGCGGATCGCGCCACCAAACGTCGATGGCGAACTGGCGGGAGCAAGCAGCGTGAGTGAAAATTCAAGCATTTCCACGCAGCATGAGAGCAACGACGTCTTGGGACAGGCGGCCGTTTGGTTAGCCGACGGACGGCAGGTGGCGCTGGCCACAGTTATCACGACCTGGGGATCTTCACCGCGCCCGGTTGGCAGTCAGCTAGCGATAGACGACAAGGGGTCCATGGTCGGTTCCGTATCCGGCGGCTGTATTGAAGGCGCGGTTGTTCTTGAGGCCCGCGAGGTTATCGCCAACGGCGCGCCGCGGGTGCTGGAATACGGTGTCACCGATGAACAGGCCTGGGAAGTCGGCCTGGCCTGCGGCGGCAAGGTTGAGGTCTTCGTGGAGAGGCTTGAATGAAGACCTCACTTCTCGATCAACTGCAAGCGGCGCGGGCGCAAAAAAAACCGACGGTGTTGGTCACCGACCTGACCTCCGGCTCACAGGCGCTCGTAATCGAGGACGATCTATACGGGGACTTGGAGCTCGATTCGGCAGCGATGTCCGAGCTCGCACAGACGCGTGCAAACGATCGAAGCCGCACGATCAAGTCTGAAGGCGCAGACGGCCACCGATTGTTCATGCACGTCTTCAATCCACCAAAGCGTCTGGTTATCGTCGGCGCGGTACATATTGCTCAATCGTTGGCGCCAATGGCGGTGCTTGCGGGCTATGACGTGACTGTCGTCGATCCACGCGGAACGTTTGCTTCTGAACAACGGTTCCCCGGTGTCGCCGTGGCCGACGGTTGGCCCGACGACGCGCTTGAGACGTTAGCTCTCGATCGGCGGACAGCAGTCGTTGCCCTCACTCACGATCCCAAACTTGACGACCCTGCGTTGACCGTGGCGCTGCGCAGCGATGCCTTCTACATCGGTGCGCTGGGCAGTCGGCGCACCCACGCGCAACGACTGGATCGGCTGCGCGAGTCGGGCCGTTCGGATGTTGAACTCAAGCGCATACATGGGCCAGTGGGCCTGAATATCGGCGCCACATCACCGGCCGAAATAGCCCTTTCAATTCTCGGCCAGATGACGCAGGAACTCCATGTCTCAAAATCGGATCATCCGGCGTGAAATTCGGCGAGATTCGCGTGGCCGACGCCGAGGGCGCAATCCTCGCCCACAGCCAACGCATGGGCCGTCGAACGCTTAAGAAGGGACTCACTTTGTCCGCCGACGACATCGCCGACTTGGCGCAAGGTGGCATCGAGTCCGTGATGGCCGCCCGGCTTGAAGCCGGCGATATCAGCGAGGACCAGGCAGCGGAGCAAATCGCCAAATCAGTAACTGGGGCACATGTCTCGACCAGCGCGGCAGTCACCGGCCGCGTAAATCTGTACGCAGAAGTGCGGGGCCTGGTCGTCGTCGATTGCGACCGTCTCGATCGCGTAAACCAAATTGACGAAGCAATCACCGTTGCGGCCGTCACGCCGTTCGAACTGGTGGAAGCCAAGCAGACAATCGCAACAATAAAGATCATACCGTTTGCGGTGGCCGGTGCGATCACCGACGCCGCGAGCGATTTGGCGCGAGGCAAGCCAGGCAACGAGTCCTTGATCCGGGTTGTCCCGCTTGCGCAACAGCGGTTTGGCCTCGTTCAAACACGATTGTCGGGTACCAAGGAGTCTGTTCTCGACAAAACCGCAGCCGTTACCGCCGCACGGCTTGAATCGTTGGGCAGCCGAATATCCGCAGAAGTGCGCTGCGACCATCGCATTGAGAACGTGGCAGCAGCGATTGCGGATATGCGAACGCAGAATATGGACATTGTCTTGATCTCGGGAGCGTCGGCGATCACCGACCGCCGTGATGTCATCCCGGCGGCGATTGCGGATGCCGGCGGCCGCGTCGACCATTTCGGCATGCCCGTCGATCCAGGAAACCTCATTCTGATGGGGCACGTGGACGATATGCCGATCGTTGGCCTGCCCGGCTGCGCCCGCTCGCCCAAATTCAATGGTTTCGACTGGGTATTACGACGGTTGGCAGCCCGGCTCCCGGTCGACTCCGCTGACATCATGACCATGGGCGCCGGCGGACTTTTGATCGATATTCCAACGCGGCCCATGCCGAGATCGGATATCGATCAGGAGATTGCTCCGGCAGGCAAGCCCTCGATAGCGGCAATCATTCTCGCGGCCGGTCAGTCGCGGCGCATGGGTCGAGTGAACAAGTTGCTCGCAAAAATTGGCGGTCAACCGATGGTCAATCGGGTCGTCGATGCGGTGCTCGCCTCGAAATCGGCGGCCGTGTATGTGGTTGTGGGGCACGAGGGCGACGCAGTGCGAGGGGCGCTCGCAGATCGAAATGTCAGATTTGTCGAGAATCCGAATTTCGAGACTGGCCTTAGCGCATCGCTCAAGTGCGGCATCGCGTCGCTGCCCGACGATATCGACGGCGCGGTCATCTGCCTTGGCGATATGCCTCAGGTGACCGCAGCCGAAATCGACCGTCTGATCGACGCCTTTAGCCCCCTCGAAGGCCGCGCCATATGTCTGCCCACCTATGGCGGCAAACGAGGCAATCCCGTGTTGTGGGCAAAACGATTCTTCAGTGAAATGAAGGATATTGAAGGTGACGTGGGCGCACGTCACCTGATTGGTGTGCACGACAAATACGTCACCGAAGTCGAGATGGCCGGTGAAGGCGTACTGGTGGACATCGACACGCCACAAGCCCTGGCCGACGCCAAGGCCTGAAGTATTTCCACCACCATGGTCAAAACCCTTTACCAGAACAAGATCCTCGATCTTGCCCGAGATGCAGTCGGCGGCGGACAACTTGAGGACAAGGATGTCCAGGTCGACGTCGACAATCCGTTATGCGGCGATCGGGTCAGCATCGACCTCCGGCGGGATGGGGATCGGATCGGCGCTATCGCCCACCGCGTGCGCGGCTGCGTGCTATGCCACGCGTCCGCATCGATCTTGGGCGCTCATGCTGCCGGGACCAGCAAGCCCGAGATCGTCGACATCCACGCGTCGTTGAAGGCGCTGCTTGAGTCCGACGCCAAGCCACCGGATGGAGCTTGGCGTGAGTTAGAGGCGTTTTTGCCCGTGCGCGACTTTAAGAGCCGCCATCTCTGCGTGCTGTTGCCCTTTATTGCTTTGGAGCAAGCAATGAACGAGGGCGGCTTTTAGGGCGCCGGCTATTGCCCCACGTGTTGCGCGACAAACGCCAGGATAAGCCGCGCCGCGCCATGGTCGAATAGATCTTCATGCCCGGCGTTGGCAATAAAATGCGCCTCCTTGGGATCGGGTGCCGCGTCAAAAAGACGACGCCCGAAACGCACAGGTATGATGCGATCCCGCTCACCGTGGATGACCATAATCGGCGCAGAAACGCGTCCAATACGAGACCGAGAATCAAACCGATCGCGGACCAGCCACTTGGCGGGAACATACCAGTAGTGGTGCTGCGCCACCTCGGCGATGCTGGTGTAGGGCGCTTCCAAGACGACGGCGCCAACGCGATGTTCTGTGGCGAGTGCGACCGCGATTCCTGAGCCCAGCGACTCTCCGTACAGCACGACCCGCTCATCGGCGACGCCCGCGCTGGTTGCGAATGCCAATGCTGCGCGGCCATCGGCGAAGAGCGATGCCTCGCTTGGCTTACCGCCTGATCCTGCGTTGTAGCGCCAAGTTACCAGAAGGACGCCAAACCCTGCCTCAATGAAATCGCGAACTTTATCCGCCCGGTAGCCTATGTTTCCCGCGTTGCCGTGAAAATAGACCAGCACTGGCTTTTCCGCCGCTGTTGGCGCGCGCCACCAGGCAAACAGCTCGACGCCCCCCTCAGCCGGAATTCTCACAGCTTGCATCTGCTCAAGCCCGTATTGATCCGGTTCAGGGGTCGATGAATCGGCGTGATATAGCAAGCTACGCTGAGACACGAACAACGCCGCGACCAACAGCACATAGCCGACAATTACGCCCACCAAGAAGAACATGAAGCCTCCGCGATACCTGCGCGCCCTGTCTAGCATGTCAGCCCGCAACCTCCCCACCATCCAAGTACTCGTGGCAGGTTTGTAGATCCGAACGCTTCGCATCCAAACATCGTTGAATTCCCGATGCCATCACGAACGCCTGCGCGCGAGATTCATAGTTGAGAACAGTATTTGATTTCAGCCTCAATGAAAGAGCAATACAGACGTCCGACATGTCCAAGTAGATTGCGCATATAACCCGGATTTAAGCGACGAATATACATCAATCACTCTCAGGTGAAGGTGAATCCCATTGATTCAAAAGCCTTTTCTTTAATTAGAAACACCGATATGGTACTATTCATTATTTACTGGAGTTTATTATTGTAACTAAACATTGGACAGCTTCGAGAAATGGCAGTTCAAAGTACTGCACGCCGGGCTGAGGTACCACAGGAGGCCGCGTCGGCCGCCATGGCTAAAACCGTACCGGATGCTGAACCGAAGGTGGCAGCAGCAAAACCCGTTCGACGACCGCGGGCAGTGTCGGGGACGAGGTCTGCTGCAAGCAAAACCCGTTCGACGACCGCGGGCAGTGTCGGGGACGAGGTCTGCTGCAAGCGAAAGCGCGGCCAGCGCTGGACAGACGGCAGCCAGCCTTACCAAGGAACGGCCTGCAGCGGCCGCCGGCTCGACACGTCCTGCAACCGCAGCGCGTCCGGCAGCAGCCCGGCCATCGCAAAAGGACCCAGAACCGCACGTGTCTACTGAAGATTCGGATCCACCTCAGCAGGTAGGGCGACCATCTGCGCAGAGTGGCCGGCCAGCGGCAGCACCTGCCGGAGGCGCGCCGCGGCAGGCGACCGCCACGGCGCCTATCGTGCAGACCAGGTCAGCAGCGGCACGGCCCGGTGCGGCGCCTGCCGGACAGCCCGCGCGTGCGGCGGCCCCACAGGCCGCCCCACAGGCCGCCGAATCGGGCGATCTGACAAGCGATGAGCTGCGGGCGTATTTATCAGCGGTTGAGGCACAGGTTCGTGCAGCTTTGCGGCAGGTCGATGCCCAATCCAAAGAAGTGCAGCAGGCGCACACCGCACTTCGCGCCGATTTATCCGCCGCACTGATTCATTTGCAAGCTGACAACAAGGACTCCGTCCAGCAGCTAGAAAGCAAGATCAACCGTCTGATTTCGAGCATGGAGAGCGGCTCCGGTCAAAATCGGCTGATGCGCAATGTTTCCGTCGTTGCGCTGCTGACACTCTGTGTCCTTTTGGGTTGGTTGGGCTTTAGCAACCTAATTACGCCTTAGCGCTCGCCTCTCGGCTGGCGTGTTTACACCCGCGCACAGCCAAATCATCCACTCCACCTTCCAGTTATAGCCAGTTACAGAGAGTTATAGTCGCGTCCAATCCCCCTCCGCGATAGGCTTTTAATTCCACATCCATGAAGGTGAGAGGACCGCATGGGCGACCAAACGAGCACGGCGAAGTGGGCTTTCAACATCGACGCCCTGGGACAAGGCATTCAGCGCACATTATCAGAGGGCATCAAGACGCGAATTTTCTGCGGCGATTCTGCGGCGATAATGTGATGCTGTCGGTGGTGCGGCTTGAGCCTCAGAGCGCTGGCGAGATGCATAGCCATCCGGAGGAACAATGGAGATTGCTTCTCGAAGGGACCTGCACGCGTATTCAAGACGGCGAGGAAATTGAGATGCAAATGGGCGATTTTTGGTGCACGCCGTCCAACGTCCTACACGGGATTCGAACCGGCGACGTTGCGGCGACCGTTGTGGACACCTTCAGCCCGCCGCGCGATGCGTATAGAACCGGAGGCGAAGGCTTCAGCGCCTAAATCAAAACCCGGCGCGCCCAAAGAGTGGCAACATTCGCGTGAGCGTTCGGCGTTGACTCATGTGGATGGCGTTGTCGCTTCCTCACGCGCAAGCGTGGTGACGCCGAAGTCGTGCAGAATGGTGTAGAGAGCCGGCACAACCACAATCACCAGAACCGTCGCGGCAAACAGGCCAAACGCTAGCGACGTAACAAGCGGGATGAAGACTTGCGCCTGCAGCGAGCGCTCCAACAACAAGGGCAGCAATCCGAATATTGTCGTCAGCGAGGTTAGGGACATGGCGCGAAATCGCTCCCGGCTCGCTTGGCGCGCAGCCTCTTCGATGTCCATGCCGTTGCGAACATTGCGCTTAACGAATTCGACCAGCAGGATTGAATTGTTCACAACGATGCCGGCGAGAGAAACGAATCCAATGACGCTCGGCATCGAGATGTCTAACCCCATCATGAGGTGCCCCCAAATAACACCAATGAGCGACATCGGAATCGCCAGCATCACAATGATTGGCTCCAGATAACTTCGGAACAGGAAGCTGAGCAGCAGAAACACGCCAAGGATACCGATCAGTAGCGCCCTCCGGACCGAAGCGCCGGTCTTCGCGGCCTCCTTGGTCTCCCCTTCAAACGCAACGTCGAGCTCCGGAAAGCGTTGAAGCAGATCAGGAATGAAATGGGTCCGCGTATCGGCGATGACTTCGGATGCGTTGGCAATGGCGGGGTCTACGTCTCCCTGTACCGTCACCGTCCGGCGCCCGTCGACGCGGTTGATGCGGGCGAAACCACGGCCGGACTCGACGATCGCAACGGCGGTGAGAGGGACTTGTGCACCCGAGGGTGCCGTCACCGAGAAATAGTCGAGATCCGCCAGACTGTCACGATCGCCGCTCACCAGCCTGACGTCGATCTCAAAATTCTCCGCGCCAACCTGTATCTCGTCCGCCGTATTTCCGAAAAACGCGGAGCGCAGTTGCGATGCAATCTCTGTCGCGTCGAGCCCTACAACCAGGGCGCCTTCACGCAGGCGAATGCGGTACTCGGGTTTGCCGGGTCGAAGATCATCTGAAATGTCAAATACCCCGCGATATGTCCTCAGCCATGACTGCAGTTCACGCGAGGCCTCTTTCAGCTCACTGAGGTCGACGCCTTTGAGCCGAATGTCGAGCGGTCGGCCGCCGATTCCGATCTGGAATTCGGCAAACTTTAGTCCCAGGGCATCCGGAATTTCGCCTACCTCGCGCCGCCAGCGGCCGATGATGTCGTCGACTCGGCCCGTTCGTTGCTCGGCACTCAGCAAATCAGCCGTCACGGTTGCGACATGCGGGCCGGACTCAAATGCGTCGACATTTGTATTGAATCGAACGCTGACATTGCGCACCAGCGGCAGGCCATCGGGTTGCAGAGGCGTGAGCTCTGCGTTGACCCGGTCAAGCGCGTCGACAAGCTGTAAAACCACCGATTCGGTGCGGGCCAATGGGGTCCCTTGCGGCAGCAACAGCCGAGCTTCAACAACGTCGCCATCCAGGTCGGGAAAGGCACGGAATTTCAAGACGCCGCCCGCAACCATGCTGAGCGAGCCGAGAAGACAAAATACGGCGACTCCGACCGTGGCATAACGCCAACGGATCCCAAAGTCGACCGCTCGCCCGGCAATCCTTTCACGAACCCAGGCGACTGCATTATCCACAAAAGCTCGGAACCGCTTCGGGCCACCATCCCCAGCCGATTGTTGACCGTCCAAGGAATGACGTAAATGGCTAGGCAAAATTAGAAACGCTTCGATCATGCTCACCGAGAGCGTAAGGATCAGCATGATTGGAATAAATTTGAGAATATTTCCGATGTCGCCGGAAAGCGCTGTCAGCGGCGCGAAGATACAGATCGTCGTCACGAAGGATGCGAGAACTCCAGGCGCAACCTCTCGCGTTCCGTCGATTGCGGCTTGAAGCGAGGATTTGCCTCTTGCGAAGTGAATGGCGATATTTTCGGCAATGACAATCGCATCGTCGACGAGAAGACCTGTCGCAATCAACAGACCCACAAGCGTAATCATATCGAGTGAAATTCCGAACGCCGACATCGCAAACAAGGCGCCGAGGAATGAAACCGGCAATCCAAGCGCGACCCAGAATGCAATTCGCAGCCCGAGGAAAAGCCACAGGCTGAACAGCACGAGTACCAGCCCCTGCGCGCCGTTGCGCAACAGCATGCGAAGACGATCACGCAGGATCGTGGAAACATCTCGCGTAATTTCGAACGTCATGTCCGGCGGTGCGGTCCGCCGTTCCTCGTCGAGAAATGCCGTCAACGCGTCGATCGCGCGAAGCGTGTCTTCCGCCCTAGTCTTGCTGATTTCAAGAAATGCGGCGCGCACACCATTAAATACGATCTTTTCCTCGGATTTCTCGAAACGATCTGTGATCGTGGCGATATCGCCGAGGCGTACTTCCGCACCGCTTGCGGCGCCGACCACGACCAAATCCTGAAAGTCTTGAACTGAGCGCCGTTCGTCAGCGAACCGCACGACCACGTCCCGCTCACTGGTTTGCAGCGTGCCGGCCGGCAAATCGATACTCTGGCGGCCCACGACATTCGCAATGTCGCTGACGCTTACGCCAAATTGCCGCAATGTTAGCGCGGGAATCTCAATGCGAATCTGATGATCCGAAAAGCCACGAATTTGAACTTGGGAAATCTCCGGAAGCTGGCCAAGCCGTTTCTTCATATCTTCGGCATAGGCCTTGAGGTCCGTTGTCCTCATCGGCCCTGTTACAGCAACCGCCGCGACGAAATCGTTGCGCCCGAGTTGCCGAAATGTCGGACGTTCCACACGCTCGGGAAAATCGTCAATTGCCTCAACTTCGGTCTTTAATTCGTTGAGAAAGCGATCGATGTCTCCGCCTTCCCGCATCTCCGCGACAGACGTTGCCCCACCTTCTCTCGCTTCACAGCGTAGCTCTTCGATATCGTTAACGCTGTCGATCGCATCCTCAAGCCTGCGGCAGATTACATCCTCGACTTCCTCGGCCGATGCGGCGGGATAGTTGACACGGGTCTCGACCTTGTCGAGCGGTAAGGTGGGAAAGGTCTCTCGTTGGAGAGTTGGCAGCGCCATTAGACCGGCACCTATCAACGCCAGCATCAGCAAATTGCCGATGGTCGGGTGGCCAGCGAAATAGCGGATCATCTGATCGCGCCAGCCCCCAGCGCCTGCGCTCGCAGGCGCTCAAGAAGTTCAGGTGCCTCGACGACACGCAGCAGCATTCCCTCCACCGCCGGCGACAAGTCGCTGACGATTACACGCTCGCCATGCTCAAGACCCTCGATTACCGTTGCGAAGTCGGATTGGCGAAAGCCGATCACAACTGTCCGCCGCTCCAGTCGGTTGTTGGCATTTGCGACATAAATCATGCCTTCATGGACGGCGCTACGCGGCACGACAATGGCCGCCGGTTGCTGCCGGCCAACTAATTCAACGGCGACATACATATTCTTTGCAAGCGGCGGGCGCTCGCCAAGTCGCACGCTGCGATACGGCTCCTCGACAGCAACAACGACACCAACCGTCCGGGTGATCGGGTCGACGGTCTCGCGAATACGCGTGAACCGTGCCGGCCACTCGTACGTCACCTCGCCTGCCGTTAGACGAACCGCCGCTGTAAATCCTAACAGCTCGATCAGCCGGCCTATGTTGTCCGGTGATATATCAAGCCCAACTCCTAGATCAGGCGGTATAAGTGGAAGCAGCTTGTCGACGGGAATCTGCGCTGCGATTTCTGCGACGTCGATGCTGTCGGCTACTGCCAAGACCTCACCGATCGCCACATATTGCGTACGCTCAACATTGACATCTGCGATACGACCGTCGAAGGGAGCAGAAATTGTTGTCCGAGCGATATTTTCATTTGCCTCGGCTCTCTCCGCCCCCAAGGTCGCCAGTCTTGCGTCGAGCGTTTCACGCCGCGTGGGAATGAGATTTAGCGCGTTCGTTTGTTGCTGTACGGCTTGCTGGCGCTCGAGCACGCTGCGTTCTTCGTTATCGAGCGCCGCCTGCGAGATGTTCCCGCGGGTGCGAAGTGTCCGCTTCCGCCCGAGTTCGCGTTCCACCAACTCAAGGGCGCGACGATCGATGGCAAGCGAACTTCGGATATTGCCTTCATCGATCTTGAGTTCCGCCAACGCCGCGCGGACTCCACGAATATCACCGTCAATGCGGCGCAGCGCGAGTTCATAATCGGTCGGATCTATCCGCAGCAGAACCTCACCCTCGGCGATGATCGCTCCCTGCTTCAACAAAGGGTGTTTCTCTACAATTTTGCCGGCAACCTGAGCGACCGCCTGCCAGACTCGGCCCGGCTGAACGTAGCCATAGCCCAACGCCCGCGGGACAATTTCGATCTTCGGAGCGGCGATCGCCCGAACGAGGCGACTGCGCTCAGCAAGTGGCGCCTTTTCTGGCCCTGAACGGCTTGCGACCATCAAAGCAACAAGAGCAACGCCGACGAAAATCGGAGGAAATATGAGAAGGCGTCGAAGATTCAATCTTACCGCCATCGTGATCCCCCTCGCCGCCTAGCCACCTATTCGACCGGTGGATTTGAACGCGCGAACAGAGTTCCAAACGAACCGAAGGAAGAGCGGTCCGTTTGATACCGTTAGATTGCCGGTCGGCCGGCCCGCAGAAGGCCGATCATCGACGGCCCAGCCGATCGGACTACATATCACAGCCGCCTTGCTGAAATACATTCCGGACCTGGTCGCACTGGACCCAGCGCTAGCCAATCAACGCGTACTGATGCTGCACCAACCCCCACGTTGCTTCAACTGCTGGCAAAATTCCCGCGCCGCTGACTGGCTTGGCAGCGATACGGCATAGAGACGGTAGGGAACCTCTAAAAATTCTCCTTTTTCGGGCGTCGTCGATTTAGAATCGGGTTGACGATTTGTTGATAGCGGGAGGCGTGGTTGATGGGTCAGATGGGGTTTTTCGATCTTGGGAACCGGTATTCCGTTCTTGACGCCAAGAACGAGCCGCTTTTGAAGATCGACGGGGTGGTTCCGTGGGAGGACTTGCGCGCCCGTCTTGAGGCGGTGTGGCGGCGTGCGGACAAGGTGCGCAAATCGCGGGCGGGACGCAAGCCGTGGGATGCGATTGTGATGTTCAAGACGATCATTCTGTGCGCGCTCTACAATCTCTCGGACGACCAAGTTGAGCATCAGATCCGTGACCGCCTGTCGTTCATGCGATTTCTGGGGTTGGGTCTAGAGGGCCGGGTTCCCGACGCCAAGACGGTGTGGCTGTACCGCGAACAGTTAACGCAAGCTGGCGTGATCGAGGCTTTATTCGAGACGTTCGATGGCTACCTGAAGGATCAGGGCTATCTGGCGATGGGCGGCCAGATCATCGACGCCTCGATTGTGGCGGTACCCAAACAGCGCAACAGCCGCGAGGAGAACGCGCGGATAAAGGCGGGCGAGACGCCGGCAGGCTGGGAGGACAAGCCGGCAAAGCGGCGCCAAAAGGATGTCGAGGCGCGGTGGACCAAGAAGCACGGCAAGAGCCATTACGGTTACAAGAACCATGTCAACGTGGACCGTCGGCACAAGCTGGTGCGGCGCTATCATGTAAGCGACGCGGCGGAGCACGACAGCCAAGTCCTCGACGATATCCTGGATGGGGACAACACGGCTTTGGGTGTGTGGGCGGACAGCGCTTACCGCTCGGCGGAGATCGAGGCGTCGCTGAAGGAGAAGGGGTTGCGGAGCCGGATCCATCGCAAGGGCCGCCGCAACAAGCCGTTGAGCGAGCGCGAGAAGCAAGGCAACAAGACCCGTTCGTCGGTTCGGGTCCGCGTCGAGCATGTCTTCGGGGCCCAGAGCAACGACATGGGCGGGACGCTGGTGCGTAGTGTCGGGCTGGTGCGGGCGAAGGCGCGGATCGGGTTGAAGAACCTCGCCTACAACATGCGCCGCCTGGTCCAACTGGAGCGTCTCGCGGCGGCCGTGTGACGATACTCGGAGGAGAAGACCGCCTGGGGACGGTCTTGAAGCGGAAATAACTCAATTGGAGCGTGGAAGACCCCGAAAATCTCGGCTCCGGCATGGCTGGAGCTGGTGACAGCCTAGTTAAACAATATCCTCCGGCAACTCACCAATTCTTAGAGGTGCCCGGTAGTAGGTACCCTTGCGCGTCAATTCGACCCTCTGGATTTCCGGGTCGAGACCGTCAAACAACGGGCTGTAGTTTCTTCGCAGCGCCAACCACCCACGTCTCGCGGCTTCAGAGTCGCGATAGGATGCGAGGTGCACGAGCACATTGCGGTCCACCGTTGCTTTCGCCGCAAGCTGCGTGGTGGGCGGTATCGGCGCTGGGATCGATGGCGCAGACGGCACAGCTGCAGAAGATGTCGTTGTACTGGCGGGCGCCGGAATACTTGCTGCGCGCGCTTCGACCTGCCCCTGCCGCGACAACGCTGCAGACTCCGGACCGGGACTCGCCTGTTCCAATCCAAATGCCGGCAGCTTAGCAATATCGATCTTCTTCCTCAGCGACGGGTCGGGAAGCTTGGAAGCGCCAGCCGACGGAGTTCCTTCCGATGAAAAATTTGGAGTTCGCGACGTCACTGACGCGTCAACCGAGGCCGTTTGACTTGTGGTCGTCGTCAAAGGTCGATAAACGCCGCCACTTTTCCGTGTTGGCGACACGATCTCCGCTGATGCAAGCGTTGTGTCGACGGCGGATACGGAGGTTTCCCCATGCTCGTAGGCGATCAGATTGCGCGTCGCCGTCTTCTTGCCATCGGAGCCGATCGCCTCCATGCGCGCGTAGTGGCCAATTTCCGGCACGTAGTAGAACGTGAGTTCCCGCGATCCTTGCCGTCCGCAAAGCACTCGGAAGCTATTGAAGTCGCCGGCGGGCACGGTGATGTTTGATTTTCCGACGACTTCGCAAGACCACTCGAACTCCCAACCGAAAGGCGGCTTGTCCGTGCTGACTGTGGAACGGAACGACATCCGAGCGCCGACTTTGAGTGGAAACAAAGCTCCTCTCCGGTTGCTAATTATGCGCTGACCGCTACCACGCCGGGTGCTTTGCCATGCGAACGCAGGAAGCAGCGGATTTGAACTGGTGACCTGCTCGTCCCCACTGGCACTGCGCCAATAGACACGTTCACCGTGAACCGCCGTAACCGGGAATGTCCCGCCTACTGTTGAAATTCGTTCAGCAGGCATTGCTGGTTGAGCAGGCTACGCAGCCTTGGCCTTCTGTTCAAGGTCGGGGTTGATGGAGTGACTTGCCTGGTGGGCCGCGAGGGCCGCCCGCAGGATCGGTAGTTGCTTGTGGGCTTTGAGCCTTCGGAAGCCCTTGGCGGCCTCCAGCATGGCGGCGCCGGTCCAGCGGAGCGCCATCTTGGCGTCCCGCCAGCGTTTGACGTTGCGGCAGACCTGCCGGATGGTCCCGTTCATGTTCTCGATGATGTTGGTGCAGGCGAGCGAACGGCGCAGTTCGACCGGCAGGCCCAGGCGGGTAACGGTGAGGATCTCGTCGAGGCCCTCCAGGATGCTGGCGGCGACGCCGGGCGCGTCATGTTCCAGGCGCCGCGCCAAGTTCTTGATCAGCCGCTCGGCCTTGTCGGCGTCGTCCAGTTCCCACGCTTGGCGCAGCGCTTTGCGGACGCTGGCATGCAAGGGCTTGGCAAGGCGCTCGGTGATGTTGCGGGCCTTGTGGACCTGGCAACGCTGGATCGGCGTATGGCGGCCGAAGGTGTTGCGGATCGCCTTGGACAGCGCCTTGGCCCCGTCGATGATGAACAGGCGGCAGACCGCCGCCTCCAGACCACGCCCGACCAGGTTGTCGAGCAGCGCCTGCACCACGGCGGTATTCTCGGTCGCCCCCTCGATCACGCCGAGGGGATGCTTCTCGCCGTTGCCGTCGATGCCGACGGCGGCCAGCAGCATCAAGTCCTCATCGATGTGGATGCCGTCAATCTGGATGATCAGCAGATCCAGATTGGACAGGTCGGCCGCCATCCATTGCTTCATGCGCTCCGCCGACAACGCCACGAACCGGCGCGATACCGCCGACTTGGACACCCCCGCTCCGTTCGGCGCGGGCACGTCGCCCTCCGGCAGGCGGACGGCGCGGCCGAACTTGCGCGTCGAGACGTTGATCAGCATCAGGTTGAGCGCCCACTTGCCCAGCAGGTCCTCCGACAACGCCGCCTCCCAACTCGGTAGGGTGACCTCGCCGCCGTCGCGGCGACGTACGCGGGGCCGCTCGAACTCGACCTTACCCCCATGGAAGCCGACCTTCCCCGTGGTCTTGCCCCAGCGGTGCCCATCCCTTCCGTCGGCGCGGTCGTAGCGGGCACCGCACACCTGGGTCGCATCCTCCTCCAGCATGCTGGCCAAGGTCGCGAGGCCGGTCGTCAGGCAGAAGCGCTCGAAGCTCGCGCCAACCTCTTGCCAGGCATCTTCGATGATTGCCGCCGGGACAACAGCGGCCGATGTGGTAGATTTCTTCATGGCGTTGCTTTCCTTTCGTTGGATTCAACACCCCGAGCCTACCGGCTCAAGGCGAGCAACGCCTACCTCACATTTTCAACAGCGGTCGGGACATCCCCCCGTAACCTCCCAAGTTATCTCCGGAATAGGGTATCCTATTCGCTCTCGTAGTGGCAAGATGTTGTGATGGCCGAGAATACTGCCCATCCCGTTGGCGGGATCGATTACCCTCGCACGCTTATGGAATTTGACGACTGGTTCGCTTCTGAGGCCGCCTGTGCGGATTTTCTTCGGCGTGTCCGTTGGCCTGCCGGGTTTCGGTGTCCGGCCTGCGGGGGAACCGAGGCGTGGGTGACGGCCAGGGGCCAACAGCGATGTGCGGGATGCCAACGTCAGACGTCGCCGACCGCGGGGACGATCTTCGAGGGTACGCGGAAACCGTTGCGGCTTTGGTTCCAGGCGATGTGGTATGTGACGAATCAGAAGCACGGCGTCAGTGCGCTTGGGGTTCAACGAATACTCGGCCTGGGCGGTTATCAAACGGCTTGGACATGGCTCCATAAGCTGCGCCGGGCCATGGTTCGACCGGGCAGAGAGCTTCTGAATGGCGAGGTCGAGGTCGACGAAACCTATGTGGGCGGCCGGGAGGTTGGCGTTACGGGGCGGAAAACAAACAAGAAATCGATTGTCGCGATTGCCGCCGAAATCCGGGGTCGGGGCACCGGTCGTATCCGCATGGCGCGTGTCGAGGACGCATCCGCCGAGAGCCTCATTCCTTTCGTCCAAACGGCTGTGTGCCCGGGAGCAACGATTCGAACCGATGGCTGGCGAGCCTACAACGGTCTCACGGGAGTCGGCTTCGAACACCAGCCGAAAAATATTTCCGCCAGCGGCGACCCAGCCCACATTGTCATGCCCCAAGTTCATCGGGTAGCCGGCCTCCTTGATCGGTGGTGGCTGGGTATTCACCATGGGGCTATTAGCGCCTCCCAGCTTGATTACTATCTGGACGAGTTCACGTTCCGCTTCAATCGCCGCCGATCCAAAGCTCGCGGCCTCCTGTTCTATCGACTCCTCCAGCAAGCAGTGCAACTGGAGCCCGTGCCATACAAGAAGCTCGTCGGGGGCAGACCCAGCCCTGCCCCCCAGATCTAGGCACTACGAGAGCGAATAGGATACCCTATTCTCCGGATTATCGAAGCGGTACCGGTCACCAATACTGAAGATGGGACGTTGCAGTTCGTCGGGCGTTTTCGCGGCCTGCGCAACATCGGTGTTGGGCGTATCGCCAAACAGTCCAGATACCGATTCGCATCCGGCCAACGCCAATAGCGAGAGGCACAGCGCGCACTCAAAAACACGCCCCCTCAACCGAGCCTTTGCGCGACGTTCCCGCCAGGCCTTCAACATGGCATTTGTTAGTCTGTGACGTCCCTGCGTGCCAGCAATCGTTGAGCCTAACGTACAGACGGTAGTTGTCAAACGTGATTGGTGAATTCTGCCAAAAACGTGTGATATATGCCTGGATTCCTGCGAAAAATCTTTCAATGTGCTGGACCATAACACTGGAAAGCGCGACAATTACGACAGCTAGAGGTCGCGAGTCGCATGCCGCACGATCAGAGCGGCTGCTGCGGAATTTGGACGAACCCGCCGCGGGCCGGGGAAAGTGGACCAGATAGAACGATGGCCGAAACTGCAACATTGGCGCGGACAGATCAGACGGAGAGTCGCCCGTCGTTGATCTCACGCCTTCGCGCGGTGTTGCCAAGTCGCGGTTCAGCAAGTCGAAGACCGCTCTGGAGACGGTTGCTTCCAGGTCCGTTGACACTCGGAATGATGGTCCTCTTGCTGATCGCCACCGGCATCCGCATCGTCAATCCAGCCGGGGTGGAAGTCCTCCGTGTCAAAACCTTCGACCTATACCAAGTCATCAAGCCACGCGTGCCGATAACTGCGCAGATCGGCGTGGCCATCGTCGATATCGATGAACGCAGCCTGTCGTCGGTTGGGCAGTGGCCGTGGTCGCGTGCCACCATTGGCGACCTGATCCTCCAGATCGGCAAAGCGGGCGCCCTGGTGGTCGGCTTCGACGCTTTCTTCCCGGAATATGACCGCACCTCGCCGGCTGTCATGGCCGACTCGCTGCGCAGCGTCGATCCGGAAATCGTAAAACTACTCAAGAGCCTGCCGCGCAACGAAGAGGTCATGGTGAAGGCGATGCAGCAGGTTCGCGTCGTCGTCGGTCAGGCGGCCCAGCACGACGCCTTACCACCCGACCGGTTGCCGCCAAGCAACAAGACGTCGGTTAAGGGCGCACTCGGCGGCAATGCGGCACCCTTCCTGTATAAATATAAGAGCATGCTGGGCAACGTCCCCGAAATCGAGGCGGCCGCGCGTGGACACGGATTCGTCTCCGTGGCGCCCGAGATCGACGGTGTCGTTCGCCGTGTTCCATTGGTCGCTATGATCGGCGAGGAGAAATCCCCGCGGCCCGCCCTAACCATCGAGATGTTGCGCACGGCGTTCGGCGGCAATGGCATCTTCACGAAGCGCGACGTTGCCGGCATGGTCAGCGTCATGTTGCAGCTGCCGCGTGGCCAGCGGTTTGAGATTCCGACCGATCGTGAAGGGCGTATCTTCGTTCATTTCGCCAAACCGGATGTGTTCAACACACCGGACAATTCGGGCCGCCTTTACGTCTCTGCCGGTGACGTGCTGCGCGGCACCATCGGGCCGAACAAACTCAGGAATAAGCTGGTCGTGATCGGCGTTTCGGCGACCGGCCTCAAGGATATTCGTGCGACACCGATCGATCCACGGCTGCCGGGAGTCGAAGTCCACGCCAACATTCTCGAGACGATCATTGCGGCCAATACATTGGAGACCAGGGCCAAGCAGGTAGCAGTGGCGCAGATCAAGGCGGATGCCGAAGCCGAGGGCCGGACTCTCAGCCAGCAGGAGCTGCTCGCCGAGGCGCGACCTGTTCTGGCCAAAATCAAACAAAGCCAGTTCTATCTGCGCTACCCCAACTTTGCCATCGCCGTTGAACTGACGATCATGCTGCTGGCCGGCATTGCCATGATTGTCTTTGTGCCGCGTGTCGGCCCGATATGGACCTTAGTGGGGCTGGTGGCTGCGACCAGTGGACTTGGTTGGCTCGCCTGGTTTCTTTATTCAGAGAAACTCATTCTGGTGGATGTCACGTATCCAGGCACGGTGACATTCACGATATACGCCATTCTAACATTTTCGAACTACACCCGTGAGGCAGCCGAAAAGAAGAAGGTGCGCTGTGCATTCGGCATGTATCTGTCGCCCGATCTTGTCAATCAATTGGCCGAAAATCCTGATCAATTGAAGCTTGGCGGCGAAACGAAGGAGATGACATTTCTTTTGCGACGTTCGCGGCTTCACGTCGATCTCTGAGACCTTTAAGTCCAACCCCATGGGATTGACGCAGCTTGTCAATAGGTTGTTGACCCCTTTGACTGAGGCAATCCTCATACGAAATGGGACAATCGACAAATACATGGGCGACTGCATCATGGCGTTTTGGAATGCGCCGCTCGACGACGAACAGCATGGCGATCACGCCTGCGAATCTGCGCTCGCCATGTTTGAAGAGCTCGAAACACTGAATGCTGCGCGTGAAGCGGAAGCCAAGGAAGCTGGTGAGGAATTCCTACAGCTCAAGGTCGGTGTTGGAATCAACACCGGCGATTGCGTCGTTGGCAACATGGGTTCGGAACAGCGATTCGACTATTCCGTCCTCGGTGATCCGGTGAATCTCGCGGCACGACTGGAAGGCCAGTCGAAGAACTACGGCGTCAAGGTCGTCATCGGCGAGAACACACTCAACAATCTCAACAGCAGGTTTGCAACGTTGCCGCTCGACAGGATTGCGGTGAAAGGCAAGTTGGAGGCGGTCTCGATCTTCACTCTTCTGGGGGACGGCAATTTCGAATCCTCACCCGAATTTCAAAAGCTGAAGGGTGTGCACGAGTCGATGATTGACGCCTATCTGGCGCAGGACTGGGACAAGGCCGAGCAACTCTGCAAAGACTGCCGCGAGATCGACAGTGGTGCGATGGCGGGCTTCTACGACCTCTATGAGGAACGCATCGCCGAGTATCGCGAGGATTCACCCGGTGCCGACTGGGATGGCGTCTTTATCGCCACATCGAAATAACTCGGCACCACCATCGCACAATAATTAACGAGCTAGGCGCAAGGCTGAGCAACCCGCACCGTGAAGTATGACTTCGAGACGCTGAAGCTCGACAGGGTCGGCGATCACGTCCTGATCGTCACGCTGAATCGGCCCCAAGTGGCCAATGCCATCAATTCACAGATGATGGCAGAGTTGGCGGAATTATGGACGGCCCTTGGCGATGACCAAGGTGGCTTGCGCGGCATCGTCTTGACCGGCGCCGGCGAACGCGCGTTTTGCGCCGGGGCAGACCTCAAGGAGCGCGATGGAATAAGCCTGGAGGAATGGCGGGCCCATCATGCAGCGCTGGAACGTGCCGTTCTCGCGATCGTCGCGTCGCCGATACCCATGATTGCAGCCATCAATGGCGCGGCGTTTGGGGGTGGCTGCGAATTGGCGTTGCTTTCGGACTTCATCTACGCCGCGCGCTCGGCGCGCTTTGCCATGCCGGAGGTTACTCGCGGTATCATGCCAGGCGCCGGCGGCACCCAAAACCTACCGCGGCTCGCCGGGGCCGGTCGCGCCACGGAGATCATCCTCACGGGACAGCCGTTTGATGCCGAGGAAGCAATGCGCTGGGGAATCGTAAACCGCGTTTGTGAAGATGCGCAACTCATGGATGAGGCACTTGCGACGGCAAACGTCATTGCAGCCAACGCACCAATCGCCGTGCGGCAAGCAAGAATTGCGATGGAGGCAGCGCGAATAAGCAGTTTTCGGTCCGCTTATGAATATGAGATGAAGGCATACGAGCAAACGGTTGAGACCGAGGATCGGATCGAAGGTATCAGGGCGTTTAACGAAAAACGGACACCAAGTTTCAAAGGCAACTAAGGGCAGTTGATTGCTGCCAGTTCTCAGGGAAACTCCATGAGCGACGGCGTCACGATCGAATTAGGAGACGATTACCCCGAAATACGTGACGCGGTAGCGAAAATTTGTGCACAGTTTCCTGGTGAATACTGGCGTGAACTCGACCAAGACAGTGCCTATCCGACCGCGTTCGTCCGCTCCCTCACTGACGCTGGATATCTTGCAGCTCTGATACCGGAAGCCTACGGCGGTTCAGGACTGCCGCTACGGGCGGCGTCGGTCGTTCTCGAGACGATCCATGCTTGCGGAGGAAGCGCCGGCGCTTGCCACGCGCAGATGTACATCATGGGCACGCTATTGCGGCATGGCAGTGAAGCACAGAAGCAAGCTTACCTTCCGGCGATCGCGAGCGGCGAATTGCGCCTTCAGGCATTTGCGGTAACCGAACCCGATAGTGGATCGGATACCGCGGGACTTAAGACGCAGGCCGATCGAGACGCGGACGGCTACCTCATCAACGGCCAGAAAATTTGGACCAGTCGCGCCCTGCACTCCGATTTGATGCTTCTTCTTGCGCGCACGACGCCAGTGGAGGATGAGGAAAATCGGACGATGGGTCTGTCGGTCTTCCTTGTCGACATTCGCGACGCAAATTCTGTCGGTGGCAACCTCGACATTCGCCCAATCGATACGCTCATCAACCACCACGCTACCGAGATCTTCTTTGACGATTTGCGGATCCCTGCTTCAAGCCTCATAGGCAAAGAGGGTGAAGGGTTCCGCTATATTCTCGATGGCATGAACGCTGAACGGATATTGCTCGCATCCGAAGCCCTCGGCGACGCCCGGTACTTCATACGCCGGGCCTCGACCTACGCGAACGAACGAACCGTGTTCGGACGACCGATCGGCCAAAATCAGGCAATCCAGTTTCCACTCGCCCAGGTTTACGCCGAATCCCAGGCAGCGGAACTCATGGTTCGAAAGGCAACCGCACTGTTTGATCGGGCGCCGTTCGAAGACGCCGAATCTGATGTCGGTCGAAGCTGCGGTCCAGAGGCCAATATGGCCAAACTGCTCGCCTCCGAAGCCGCCTGGCGCGCCGGCGAGGCCTGTATGCAGACGTTCGGGGGTTTTGCATTTGCCCGCGAATATGACATCGAGCGCAAATGGCGCGAGTGTCGACTGTTCAGAACGGCGCCGATCTCTAATAATCTCGTGCTTTCTTATCTCGGCCAACATGTCTTGGGATTGCCGCGCTCGTATTGAACAGGGCGTCCACATTCTGGCGCTCAGCGCGGTGCCAAGCGCCACAGCAGATCAATCACGATAAAGGAGCACATCGATGCCGCACGTGAAGATTCGTGAGTACAACACCGCCAATACCCATCCGGGCGAGACCAAAATCAAATACAACAACGATCTTTGCCAAGCGATCCGGGCCGGCAGTCACGTGTTTCTGCGGGGTCAATGTGGCGGCACGTTTGACGGTGCCTCCGTCGGAGCGGGTGATCCAGCCGCGCAAACCGCGCAAGCCATGCAGAACATCAGACAACTGCTCGAGGAAGCTGGCTCCAAGCTCGCACACATCGTCAAGATGACAGTCTATGTAACCGACTGGCGATATCGCGAAGAAGTCTACCGCGTCATCGGTGAAGTCTTGGCGGGAATCCACTATTGTTCTACAGGCATCACTGTCGCCGGATTAGCGCGTCCGGAATTCGTCGTCGAGATCGACGCCCACGCAGTAATTCCTGATGAGGAGCTTTAAGCCGCCAAGCAATGTCGCCGGATTAGCGCGTCCGGAATTCGTCGTCGAGATCGACGCCCACGCAGTAATTCCTGATGAGGAGCTTTAAGCCGCCAAGCAATTCTTGGGGCCTAGCGGATGGCATTTGCAGCAAAAGCTGGCGAATGAGTGCTACGAGCCGGTACGCCGTCTTGTGACGATTATCGCCAGCGTCTTAGGCTCAGATGCGCCGACTTTACTCCAAAAGTAGTAGCAGTTACCCACCCGCGGCTGTACGCCGCCCGCTGCAAATTTGAAATCAAATTCGATCTTGATGTTGCTGATTCCGGCGTTGTCGCCAAGTTTCTTGACCTGGGGAATGTGAAACTCGATCAACTGTTTGTACCGTTTGTCGGTGATCTTGGATACGAGTCCCTTCAGCACACGGATTTTTTGATCCGGTGTCCCAGGAAGCACCGTGTGGCTGCTTGAGTGCTTCACGAACGAGCCTGATCCGGCGAATTGCTCCACGATCTGCTTCTGGCAGCGAACGCTTAGCGCATCAGGCTTGCTGCAGCCGGCGATGGCAATCACCGTAGCAAGCGCAAACACGTGGGCGCACCGTCTATACCGCAGTGGCAACGATGTCCCCGCCAAGTTGATGGCACCCTGTGTCATCAAATTTGCGAAGGCGCGGTATCGGCCGCGCCTTCGTACATAAGAATCAGCATACTTTCCCTCAGAACTCGTTGATTCATCAGCAACTTGTCTGCGATTTGTATAAATTTGTCAACGTTATCGGAAGTTTCAACCCCTAACAGGATAATTGACGCAGTCTCAGGGGACTCTCGCTTTCGACATGCCATGCGCAAAATTGGACGCGAGTGAGCTCGTCCGGACAAGGCACAACGCAAACGCCACTGTCTCGGCTACACTGGCTCACTGAAATTCCTACAACCGCGGGAGCGAACCATGCCTCATATCAAAATCCGGGAATACAACGCCAGTACCACGCATGCAGGCGAGAACGTCCACTACGAGAATGATCTTTGCCGTGCGGTACGGTGCGGTGGCCATGTGTTCCTACAGGGACAAACCGGCCGTGCATTCGACGGCAAAATCACGATTGGCGATTCCGGTGCCCAGGCGGATCAGGCCATGAAGAATATCAAGCAACTTCTTGAAGAATCCGGCTCCAAGCTGGAGCATATCGTCAAAATGACTGTCTACGTGACCGACTGGCGCCACCGTGAACCGGTCTATGAGGCAATCGCAAAACATATGAAAGGAATCCATTACTGTTCGACCGGCGTCACGGTTGACGGCCTCAACCGCGTCCAGTGTTTTGTTGAAGTCGATGCACACGCGGTCATTCCCGACGAAGACCTTTAGGGATCGCAGCTCGACGCCCAATAAACGATCCCCATTACCGCTGAGTAGAATGAAAACGGCGGGCGCAGGCGTCGCTGTGCTGCCGATGTGCTAAAACGCAAACTGCGAATTGTCTTCCATGGCAGCGCGGCTCGTGCGGCGTCGGCACGTGCGGCGCCTACTACGCAGGTAAAGACAATATGTTCGAGCCGACCTTGTTTAAGGTTGGGTTCACGCCGCGGCGTTTGGAGCCAAGTGAGTTAGACACGCTTCCCGATTACGGAGTTGGCCTGATGGAGTTGGCCTGATGGATCTTGCAATACAGGCATCGGGAAGCGACGCCGAGTTGCCGGTGGGTGCCTTCGACGTCAAAGCTCTCAGACAAAGGGTATTGCGATATCAGCCAGACATCCTCGCATTCAATGGCAAGAGCCCAGCAATGGCCTTCTTGGCGCGGCGCCAAGTTGGATACGGACTACAGTCTGCATCGGTCCGGCGAACATTGACTTTTTTTTGCTACCTTCGACTGCCGGCTTGGCAAGGGGATTTCGGGATGAAGGTTGGTGGAGAAAATTGGCCACGCTCGGTGAAGAGCAGCATGCACCGTGAAGATATGCCGAAAGACGCGCGAGCGATGCGACTGTTCAATTTTTTCGCCTGACGCCTTGCGAAATTAAGGGAAGTATCTATATGTAAT
Organism: Alphaproteobacteria bacterium; assembly: GCA_963664465.2. GTDB lineage: Bacteria > Pseudomonadota > Alphaproteobacteria > UBA8366 > CAVOAK01 > CAVOAK01. Next base: position 429,529 of record CAXXSU010000015.1, read on the forward strand.
TCATGGGCCTGTGCCCATGGATTTTAAAAGCTGCGGCGAGGTTCTTTGACCTAATCGCGCTGCGGAAGGGGCGTAGAAAGTGAGTACCGACACAAAGGCGAACGTCTCCGAGCGAAGCACCTGGATACGTCTCCTTTATATGATCTTGTTCATCGTAGTTTTTGGTGTCGCAGCGGTGGTCTTGATGGTCATTGTGGCGGCACAATTCCTCTTCAAACTGCTTCGTGGCGAAGAAATTGGACGTTTGTCTGAATTTGGGGCCGATTTAGGCGATTACTTTCGTGCGATTATTCTATTTCTGTCGTATCGTACGGAAATCATGCCTTACCCTTTCGGCGAATGGCCGATGGTGAAGGAAAGTGGGGAAGGTTCGGGAGAAGCGGGAGCGGACACAGGCAACGCTGCGAAAGCCGCAGCGAGCCGAATTTAGCGCGCGCTAGTACGTGCGCCACGGCACGGTGCAGAATGCCGGGCCGCCGGTTCCACAACATAATGCGCAGGCAGTCCTGCTGTCTGCGCAATGCGCAGTTAATAAGGCAGGAGACTGTCGAGAGTACGATGCGCCGCGAGGGCGCCGGACCTTCGACACAATCCGATGCCAAAGAAATGCAAAGGGGCAATTGAAATGAGTGAGTCTCACATGTCAGAATCGGAATCGGAGTCGAAGGAACCGACAACGCAGACCCTCCGCTGTCTCATGTGCGGAGAGGGTTTCGAATCCGATGGATCGCACAACCGAATCTGTAAGAAGTGCAAATCGACACGGCAGTGGCGCGAAGGCTGATCACGGAAACTGCGTCGATCGATTTCTCCGCAAAAAAGAGTCGGTGCAACTTCTACCGTCCGCGAAAACATCACCTTGCAGGCGATCGAGGGCCGCTCGATCGGTAATTGAGCTGTGCCATTGGGCCCGCTAGGTCTTCAGACACCAGCTATGATCGTCAAGCGCCGCGTCTTGCAGATACGCTGGCGCGTTTAACGACAAATTCCAGCGTACGACTGACGGTTTTGGCAAAATCGGTTTCTGTGTTGATCGTCAGATGATCGAAAGGAACAGCCAGGTCGGGCGGCTCGCGGCGCAGAAACACCGGCCAGTTCTTTAGTTTTTGCCAGGTCCTGAGATGTTCCCCGAGCTTTCAAGCGCCGCTTGAGCTCGCGATCCGAACACTTGCAATGACTGATGATGAGCCCCGTTCCGCTGCGGTCGGCCAATTCTTGCAGGCCTGGCCGCCGTTCTTCCAACGTCATCTCGTGGATAAACGGCAGATCGAGAAGCGCCCGAAATTTGATGTGTCAGATTCTGTTCGGCGAGGGGATAGATTGTTCGCAGCGTCAGATTAGCAATCTTCAGCGGACCAACTTTCCGAATATGTTGGCGAAATACGGCCGCCACCGAATCAATATCCAAATAGGCGGCGGAAATCTGCTTCAGAAGACCGTTACATAAGGTCGACTTGCCGCTGCCTGGAGGTCCCATAACCAATATGAGCGATGGGCGTTCGAGCTGATGCCGGTTTGCGGTGATGAAATCCCAAACTCGGTTGGTCGATTCACTCGGACAAGGAATCCGGGGCATTGCGAATTGCGCCGAAACCGGAGCAACGCACGGGGGAGTGTTTCGCCGAATTTGCCGATACGCTGCAGGCCACAGATCAGGCGGCACTTTGGAGAAAACCGTAACAAAGAACACGCCGCTTATGCGCGTGATGCCTGTTCACGGATTGCTGTCAGCGTCGTTTGCGTCGTGATGACGTCGGGATCGATCTGCAGTTCAAGAAAGGCGATCCTGCCCGCATCGAGCGCGCGGTCGAAGGCAGGCGCAAAGTCCGCCGTGCGTTCGACGACCTCTCCGTAGGCCCCGAAACTTTGCGCCCATTCGGCGAAGTTGGGATTTCTCAGGCCGGTCGCAATCACGCGTCCTCCGTAGACCTGCTCTTGATGCATCCGGATGGTGCCGTACATGTTGTTGTTGACGATACAGATGACCGGATCGATACCGTACTGGATCGCCGTTGCCACCTCGTTGCCTGTCATCAATACGCCGCCATCGCCGCAAAATCCGACGACTGGCCGTTCGGGATTAACGAGCCGGGCTGCGATCGCCGCAGGCACGCCATAGCCCATTGAGCCATTCGCAGGGCCAATCTGCCCCGGATAGCGCGTGAAACTGTGGAAGCGTTGTACCCAGCCCGAGAAATTGCCGGCGTCGGTCGCAATCAACACGTCGGGCAATCGCTGTCGGAGGATGGCCATGACCTCCGCCATGTCCAGATCGCCCGGCAAGCCCGCGGTCGGCACGATATGCTTGAGATAATCCTGGCGCGCCTCGACCGCCTCCGCGCTCCAAGCATTTGAGTTTACCGGCTCCAGAGCACGAGCCGCCTTGGCGAATGCCGTCACGCTGGCGCACATTGGCAGATCGGGACGGTAGACCCGGCCTAGTTCGCTGGCGTCGGGATAAACATGAATGAGTTGCTGTTTGGGTTTGGGAATGTCGACCAGCGTATAGCCTCGGGTCGTCTGCTCGCCAAGGCGCGCGCCAACGACGATCAATAGATCTGCTTCGCGGATTCGCTCCGCGAGTTTCGGAATGATGCCGATGCCAACGTCGCCGGCATAGTTCTTGTGGGTATTGTCGAACAGATGTTGGCACCGGAACGAACAACCGGAAGGTAAATCGTTAGCCTCGGCAAAGGCGACGATGTCGGCGCAAGCCTCGGGCGTCCAACCGCCACCGCCGACCAACAGGAACGGCGCCCGCGCGGCCGAAAGCATCGCGCGCAAATGTTGCATGTCGTCCGGATCAGCGCCCGGCCGGGCGACCACATACCGGCTGGCGTCGCCAACGGTCGTCCTCTCGGAAAGCATGTCTTCCGGCAGAGCCAAAGCGACCGGCCCGCAACGCCCCGACATGGCGCGGTGAAAGGCCTGACTGACCAACTCAGGTATGCGATCGGCGCGCTCGATCTGTGCGACCCATTTTGTGATGGGTGCGTAAAATTGCCGATAGTCGATCTCTTGAAACGCCTCGCGATACTCTTGATTTCGGGCAACCTGGCCGATGAATACGACCATCGGCGTGGAGTCCTGAAATGCCGTGTGCAGCGCGATCGAAGCGTTGCAGGCGCCGGGTCCGCGGGTAACGAAGACCACGCCCGGCCTCCCGGTGATCTTGCCGTAGGCCTCGGCCATATAGGCGGCACCGCTTTCGTGACGGCAGACGATGATGCGAATGTCATCAACCACATCGTGGAATGCATCGAGGGCCGCCAGATAGCTTTCGCCCGGCACGCAGAATACGGTGTCGACACCATGAATGCGGAGTTGGTCGACCAACACCTGGCCGCCGGTTCGATCGTTTGCAGGGCCGCTCATCATTGCCTCCCGCCATGCGTCACGCTGATCGCGCGTTTACCCGCCGACATGTAAGGTATATCACGCTGGAGGATCAATTGTTGGCAGCCACGCGCACGGCGCGAGCGATAGGAACCATGGCACTCACGACGGTGAAGCGTCTGTCCGGTTGCCTGGATTCCGGCGTGTTTCGGCATCCGATGACACCAAATGGATAAACTCGACAGCCGTATACATGCCTTCCGCGCCGACCTCACGGCCGAGCACCTGCGGGGGAAAGTCAAGGCCACCAATTTTGCTGCCGGGCAACGACGTCAGGTGACACTCGGTCATGTTGCGCTCCGACGGGCGCCCGAACCGAACGCGCCGCTCGACACCGAACTCCTGTTCGGCGAATCCGTACAGCTCTACGACGATCAAAATGGTTGGGCTTGGGTTCAAAGCGAGCGCGACGGGTACGTCGGCTACACCGGAAGTGAAAGTCTCTCGGCAAAACCGCTGGAGGCGACCCACCGGGTTTCGGTAGTTGCCACACACCTCTACCCGCTTCCCGAGCTCAAGTCCGTACCGACCGATTGGCTACCGATGACGGCCTGCGTCAGCGTTGCCAATACGGAAAGCGATTTTTGCGAGCTCGCGTCCGGCGGCTGGATATTCGCAAACCATCTCGTAGCGATCGACGTCCATGCCGACGATCATTGCGACACTGCACTTATGTTTCGTAACGCGCCCTATCTATGGGGTGGAAAGACGAGCGCCGGTATCGATTGTTCGGGCCTGCTGCAAGTTTCACTCGCGAGCTGCGGCAAGCATATCCCACGCGACACCGACATGCAGAAGAGCGTTGGGAAGGCGGTTGATTACAAGGGTGCTGACGAAAAGTTGCAGCGCGGGGATCTCGTATTCTGGCGCGGTCACGCCGGCATCTGGGTCGATCAGCAAACTTTCATCCATGCCAACGCGACCGACATGCTCGTGGCAACGGAACCCTTGAGCGCGGTCGCAACGCGGATCGAGACGGGTTCCGGCGAACAAATTCTGTGTGTGCGGCGACTTTAAAGGACGGACGTCAACACTGAGTTGGCGTGACACGTTCGGGCGGTGTCGCATCGGGCTGTACCGCAATGGCCCTGATCCGATTGCGCAGCACCAACCAGAGCCCGACGCCGACGACGATCAGCAATGCCCACATATACCAGGGCAGCATTTCCGCCTTGTCCCCCATCATTACCATCAGCAAGGTCAACGGTAGAATTCCAAGACCCGTCGTCCAGCCAAACGTCCACCATGAAATACGAGTCAGACCGGCCATGTAGTTGATCAAATTAAACGCTATGACAGGCAAGAACCGGCTCAGGAACACGACCTGCCATCCCTGCTCACCGGTCCACTGATCGACGACGTGCCAATTGCGGCGCGAGACCATCATGGCCACAAACGGACGGCCAAGCGCGCGCGCCAGAGCGAAGGCGAGAAACGCGCCCAACATGGCGCCCGACCAGGTAATCACCGTGCCCCAGACGGTGCCGTAGACCATGCCGTTAGCAATGGCGATAAATTCAGCTGGAAACGGTATAAACGAATGTATGACCATCAGCGCAATTGATCCGATGACGCCCCAAGGTCCCCACCCGCGAATCTGATGCTCGATCGAATTTGCGGAGAAGCTGACGGTCCAATCTGCGCCGAATAACAGGACGTAAACCACCGCCGCCAGCACAGTGGCAAGTGCGGCGAGTAGGATGAACCTCGGCTTCCAAACCGTTGGAGAAGGGCCGGCCGGTTTTATGTCCCCCATCTCACCAAACAAAATCGCTCATTTCAGTCGGCTGACAAGGCACAATATCGTGAATTCGTAGTGAAAAACCGCTCGATTCCACTCGATTCCACTCGATTCCAATGGCTCTGCCTTGGGCCGCTCCTATAATGCGCGCCCGTCCAACCACAAACATCATGAAAGCGACAGCGAAATGAAGGTCGTCGGCGGAAAGCCATTCTATGGAGATGCGATTGGTATCCTTATGCTGGACAACAGAAAGTATCCGAAGATTCCCGGGGATGTCGGAAACGCAAGCAGCTACGACTTTCCGGTCCGGATCAGGGTGGTGCCGGACCTCAACAACAACCCTTTTCCGCCGATCCGCGAGGAGAATGGGGAGCTCACGCGGGACGTCCGCATTACCGTTGAATCCGTTAAAGAGATGGAAGCCGAGGGGGTGCGCGCCATCGCCCTGTGTTGCGGCTTCTTTTCGTTGATTCAGGACGTCGTGGCCGAAGCGGTCGACATCCCGGTGTTTTCTTCGCCACTAATGATGATCCCTTCGATCCTATCGATGCTGGGCAGGGACCAGAGTCTATGCGTGCTGACTGCGTCCAAGAAATTCTTGTCGCCGGAGTTCTTCGAGGCGGTTGGGGTCACCACAGATATGCCGGTTCTCGTTACCGGTATGGACGACTCAAAGGAGTACAATGCTGTGCATTTGGGAGGCACGTCTATCGAGAAGGATGTCGACCAACTGCGAATCGACGTGGTGGCCGCTGTGCAGAAGACGATCAAGGCCGATGCGTCGGTCGGTGCGGTGCTCATAGAATGCACGAACCTGCCACCGTTTGCCGCCGATATCCAGCAAGCGACGGGACTTCCCGTATTCGATCAGGTCGCCTACATCGACATGCTCTACCGCGCAGTGGTGCCCAAGCGCTATCAGGGTTTTCTCTAGACACTCCTGTTGCGCTGGACGGGACCGCAGCTGACCCAGGCCAAAAATATTCGGATCGCAATCGGATAGCTCTCCATTTCACAGTGATCGAACGCGTGGCACGAACCGCGATTTAATGTCTTGCATGCCGATATCAGCGATGCTTCGTCGCCGTTCAAAAGGAAGGACAGAAAATGACAACTATCGAACTCGAAGTCTTCAACACCGGCAGGGTGCCAGACAGCTTGCCATTCTGCTCGGCGATCCGGGCCGGTGAAACGGTTTATGTCTCGGGCTGCCTCGGCCATCCAGTTGGCGAACAAAGGGTCGTCGAAGGTGGTGTCGCCGCCGAGGCCCGTCAAGCGCTGCAGCACATGCGCGATTCGCTCGAAGCCGCTGGCAGTTCAGTCGACCGGGTCGCCAAATGTTTGGTGTTCCTGACCGACATGGCCGATTTTGAGGTTATGAACGAGGTCTACAGCGCCTTCTTTGGCAGCCACAGACCAGCCCGCTCAACGGTCGCCGTCGCCGAGCTCGCGCTTGACGCCAAGTTTGAGATCGAATGCGTCGCGTTGGTTGGATAAGCTATTTCGAAACGAATGATCGGCTATGAGGCAATCGCACTCGCAAATATCGAACTATCGACATTTCCGCCGGAGCAAACGACCGCAACGGCGCGGCCTTCTAGCGGTATTTTCTGCTCGAGTGCCGCAGCCAGCGCAATACTACCACCCGGCTCGACCACTAGTTTGAACTCGGCAAACGCGACGTTCATTGCGTGCCGCACCGCGTCGTCGTCCACGGCAATGCCGCCGGCAAGAAGTTTCTGACACAATGCGAAAGTGAAACGACGGGTTCGCTGCGACAGTATGGCATCGCAGATCGACTGTGCGCCTGCGGGGATGTCAGTCGGCTCGCCTGCCGCCAATGAACGGGTCATGCAGTCGAAACCGGCCGGTTCAACAGCGTAGACTTCGGTCGCGGGACTTGTTGCTGCAAGGGCAAGCCCGATTCCCGACGACAGCCCACCGCCGCCACACGGCACCAAGAGTGCATCGAGTTCCGCGCCGGCATCCTTGGCTTGCTCCACAATCTCCAGTCCGACCGTTCCGTGTCCGGCAATGATATATGGATCGTCAAACGAGGGAATCAGTGTTGCGCCGCGATCTTTGGCAGTTTGTTGAGTAAGCGTCTCAGCATCTTCGTGGCCGCGTTCGTAAAAGACTATCTCGGCGCCGTAGGCCTCCGTTCTCTCAACTTTGTTTCGAGGCGCGCTGGAGGGCATGATGATCGTCGCCGGCGCGCCCAGCATTTGCGCGACGGCAGCGATTCCTTGCGCATGGTTTCCCGACGAGTCCGTGACCACGCCTGCTGCGAGCTCGTCGGACGAAAGGCGACTGAGCTTGTTGTAGGCACCGCGAAACTTAAACGAGCCGGTGCGCTGAAGCGGCTCAGCCTTGACGAGCAGGCGACCACCAATACGCGCGTTAACTTTTGGTGACTCCAAAAGAGGAGTTCGCGTCGCCTTGCCGCGAATCCTAATTGCAGCATCACGGACATCATCGATCGTCGGAAACCGTACAGCGGGATTTGAAGAAGGCATCGACGACGTGGATCAATTAGTTTCGGTCATGATGGAGCATAGCCGGTTCGTTTTACGTCGACCGTCGATCGCGCGCCAGTAACGGAGGTTGCGAACCATGGAGACGTCACCGGGTAGAAGTCGCGTTGGGTTTACAATATACGATCGGGGCTGCGACACGGGCGGTTACGCCTTCTTCGCCGCAGGTTCCCGAAACAGTACCGAGACCTTACTTCTGCGCCACCATTGGCTGCCAATCGAGCGTCCCGAACCAATAGTCATGCCGCTCTTTCAGCCAACCGCTCGAAGTGTAAAGCACGATCCAGCTATTGAGAAAGTTCAGAGCATCCGGGTCGCCCTTGCGCAGCGCAAAGCCAGCCGGATTTTTAGTAAGAAGATCGTCGCCAAACGGCTTGTACAGAACATCAGGATTACTAACGACATAATTTGAAGGTTTGGGCTCCGCCGTTAGGAATGCATGGGCGCGGCCGTTCAGGACGTCCTGAAGCGCAGGCTGGTCGTCATCGAATTGACGAATGATTGCCTTCGGCCACCTTTTCTTCGCCACGTTCACACCAACAGCATTGCCGCGGCGCAGCGTGATTGTAACGTCGCTGCTGTTGAAGTCGTCATGCGAGAAGCCTGCCGTGAGCTTCTTATGTGCCGCCAGTGACAGCCCCGTCCAATCGTAAGGGTTCGAGAAGTTGACGGAGTTCATGTTCCACGACAACGTGATCCAAATTCCCGTCATGATCATGTCGAACTTGCCGGTCAGAAGCGCCGGAATTATGCCGTCGAACTGCGTTGGCACGAACTCGATTTCGACATCCATCTCCTCGGCAACCTGCTTCGCAACATCGATCTCAAATCCGATCAGTTCGCCTTTTGTGGACCGCATTACCCAGGGCACAAAAGCCGAGACGCCGGCTATCAGCTTGCCGCGTTTCTTTATCGTTTCAAGAACGCTGCTTGATACAAGATTTTGACGGTACTGATCCTGAGCTTTAGCTACGGATTGAAAGTTCACACCAATCAATGCAACCAGCGCAACGAAACCTAAGACACCTGATAGATGCTTCAACATGTCCAACCCCCCCCCCCCTGTTCCTTGCAGATGTTTTCATCCAGTGATCTTCACGATCTTTTAGAGTGTTAGTATGGCGCATTGGTCGCACGAACCGCAACAAGACAAATACGGGACACCTGATGACGGATGACGAGATCGTCGAATTGAGTCTTGTTGAAGTCGCTTCGGCGATTGCACAAGCCAAGCTTTCATCCACAACCGTGACGCAGGCCTGTCTGGCAAGGATCGAGCGGCTTGATAGCAAGATCCGAGCGATCGTTTCGATAGACCCGGCAGCCGCGCTGCGGGACGCATCACGGGCAGACGACGATCTCGCCGCCGGGCAATGTCGGGGACCACTGCATGGTGTCCCACTCGCGCACAAGGATTTGTTCTATCGCAAGTCTCGCACCTGTACCTGCGGCTCGCGCATCCGTGCCGATTTCATACCCGACCATACGGCGACCGTCCTGCAAAACCTCGACGACGCAGGCGCACTCGATATCGCGAGCCTCGCCTTGGCAGAGTTCGGAATTGGCAGCACCTTGCCGGTTTCGCCTCACAACCCCTGGAACTTGACGCATTTTCCGGGGGAATCGTCCAGCGGACCTGCAACAGCGGTCGCGGGACGCTTTGTCTACGGGGCATTGGGTTCCGATACCGGCGGATCGATCCGTATCCCGGCCAGCTGCTGCGGCCTGGTCGGGATGAAACCGACCTATGGACGTGCAAGCCGGCACGGCGCCATGCCGCTTTCGTTCTCTACCGATCACGTGGGACCTTTGGCGCGGACGGTGAGCGACTGTGCGCTATTGACCAGCAGCATATCGGGATACGACCCGAAGGATCCGGCGTCCAGCCGACATCCGGTCCCTGACTATTTGGCAAACATCGAAGGCAGCATTACAGGGCTGCGCCTGGCAGTGCCCAGCAATTACTTCTATGACCCGGTCGATCCGGAAATCCGCAACATTCTCAACGACTCCCTTGATGTCTATCGGAGCCTGGGAGCGGAGATCGTAGAGGTCGTCATTCCGCGTTCCCTTGAACTTGTTGCCGGGATATTCGCGATCATCGTTCAGGTTGAGGGCGCGACATTGCACAGACGCTGGCTCACCGAGTGCCCGGACGATTATGGCCCCCATACATTCTCGATGTTGGCTCCAGGATTGAACTTTCCGGCGACAACCTACATCGACGCCCTAAATCTCCGAGCAAATGCGTTGCTTGAGTTCAATGCCGCTGTATTTGAAAAGGCAGACCTTCTGCACGCGCCCGCCGTACCGATACCTGTTCCGACAATCGCCAACAGCGAATTTGAGGACGACGACGATTTCAAAGCGTTCTGGGGCGTACTCAGTCACTGCACGCGACCGTTCAATGCGCTCGGATTGCCAGCTCTGAGCATTCCGGGAGGTTTCGACAGCAACAAGCTGCCGGTCGGATTTCAGCTGGTTGGCCGGGCATTCGACGAAGATCTGCTGTTTCGCGCCGGGCGCGCCTATGAACGCAAAACCTCCTGGACCCGCATGGCGCCGCTTCTGAGTTGATCACCTGTCGGCGGAATCCACTTCAGCAGTTGAAAGCCTCGGAGCTGGGCAATCCAGGTCACACCGCTTGCTAGACGCGACAAAAGCACGACAGATTCGTCCACTTCGGGTGCTTAGCGGACGTTTCCTCTCCCTACGATGATGGTCTGCTCATAGCCAGTTCGGGCAACCAGAGATTGTGTCGGTGGCGGCAGTCCGGCTAAGCTTTCTCGCCAGTCCTAGTATCTGTAGCGAGGGAGCAACCAGCAATGACAGGCGACGAAGAACGTGCCATCGAGTGGGACTGCCAGAAGATTCTGCGCCAATACTACCACTACGTTGACCATCACGAGTTTGAGAAGGCCGTCGAACTGTTTACCGAAGACGTGACTTGGAAGGTGATGGGGCTTGATTTAAAGGGTCGTGACGAGGTCCTGGAGGCCCTATACGGCGGTCTCGGCAACGACACAATTCGTCATGTTTTGAGTAACACAATCGTCGACGTAATCGACGAGGACAATGCGGAATTGAGGACATACACGACGGCCTATTACTCGCGCGAAGGGCGAAGAGAGGATTTGGATGGTCCGCTCCAATTTGAAGGGCCACACAGGATGGGCGATGCGTTTGCGAAGATGAGGCGGGTCGGTGACGAATGGCAGATTGCTGCACGCGAAGGGCTTCAAATTATCTTCAGGCGTCCGAATGAACCTATCAACTTGGAAGATTGGGGCAAAAAAGAGGGCAAGATCGCGTCCTAATTCCGCTTTGGGTCAGAAGCAGTCTTAAATTAGCCTCACGACAATCGACCGCTCATAGCCGGAAACGGACATGATGCCCGGTGTGAACTTCTTATCTAGCGAGTGCCGGCCATGCTGACGCGCGTCACCTCAGCGCCGAACACGCCTGCAAGTGGCGGGGCTCATAATTCGTTGCAGTGCTCTGCTCTCAGTATGGCACGCCGCCTTCAATGGTCGTGCGGTAGCACAGGCGGCGACCCACCTCGTCGGGAAATACGGTCGCGCGATGCATGGTGCAGCGATTGTCCCAAAGGATTGCATTGCCCGGCTGCCATTGGTGCGCATAGGTAAATTGGGGTTGCGTTGCAAACGAGCGCAACTCCTCCAGGAAGTCGATCCCCTCATTTTCCTTCATACCGTCGACGCGACACGCCGGCGTCCCACGCAGGCCGACGAATAGGGCGCTACGTCCGGTCTCAGGGTGAACACGTACCATCGGGTGGTTAACGTCGGGTAGCTCGCGCTTCTGCTTTTCGGTCAACGGTGGGCGTTCGGGACTGAGGATTTGCAACGTCTTGATTTGACTGTAGGCGCACTTGCGATCCACCAACGCGGTCTTCTTGTCTTCCGGCAAGGCCTCATACGCTTTCGTCATATTGGCGAACCACGTTTCGCCACCCTTTTCAGGCGCTTCCTTCGCGTAGAAGAACGAACCTCCAGCCGGCTCCTTCAAAAAGAAGAAATCGCTATGCCAGCCCTCGCCAACTTGTGCCGGCGGACTGCCAATATACTCGCCGTCGACTTTGATATTGGAAAACACCAGCACGTCGGGGTGGTCGGGCCATCGGATGCGCGAGGTGGGGCTGCTTGTGAGGACGCCAAACCGTTGCGTGAACGCCCTTTGCTGCTCCATCGTCATCTCTTGGTTGCGGAAGAGCAGAATATTGTGCTGCAGCCAACCCGCGCGGATCTCGGATATTGTCTGCTCGGATAGATCGTCCGCTACATCGACGCCAACGACCTCCGCCCCTAATGCATCGCTAAGCGGTCTGAATTCGATTTTCATGATTGGCAACCTCCATGCAGTTAACAGCGTAACCCGGGGTTCCCCAACTAAGTTCCATTCAACAGGTTTAATCGTGCCCCAAAACTCTCCGGTAGGCAATATGCCCTTGACGTCACTGGAGTGGTTCGGCTGCGAAGCTCCGGATGACCACGTTTGGGTCGCCAGCAGACACTAAAATGCTGCGTTGAAAATACCACGTTTCTGGGCTCCGCCATTAGCCCGGAGCGGACATAACGCCCTGTACACGCTGTACACCCTGTGTGATTTCCTCAAATCTGCCGAGAAATAGCTCTGTTGAAGCCCCTCACTTCAGCACCGAACATGGCGCTCAAAACCAAGGCCTAATACTCGTTGCAGGTAACTCTTCTCAGTAAGGCAAGCCGCCTTCGAGCGTCACGCGATAACACAGCCGGCGGCCGTTTGCGTCCGGAAAGTTCGACCCGCGGTGCATCGTGCAGCGGTTGTCCCAGAGGATCGAATCACCCGGTAGCCATTGATGCGTGTAGGTGAACTGAGGCTGCGTTGCGAACGCCTTGAGGTCATCCAGAAACTCGACTCCTTCTTCGCTCGACATCCCAGTGACCGAAGACTCGCGCGTATCGAGAACGCCGACGAACAACACCTTTTGCCCGGTCTCGGGGTGCGTGCGCACGAAGGGGTGGCTGACGTCCGGAAGATTTCGCTCTTGGTCCTCCGTCATGGGCTTGTAATCGTGGGCATGGAGTTTGTGCGTTTTGATAAAGCTATACGTCCACCTGAGGCCCTCCAGCTTGCTTTTCATATCCTCCGGCAAGGCGTCATATGCCTTGGCCAAGTTGGCGTACCAGGTGTCGTCGCCGCCCTTTTCCGGCACTTCCTTGGCGTAGAAGAACGAACCCCCGGCAGGCTCTGTTTGGGAGGAGAAGTCACTGTGCCAGGCGTCGCCGAAACTACGGTCCGGTCGCCCGCCAATATCTTTGCCGTCGACCTTGATGTTGGAGAACACCAGCACTCCCGGATGTTCCGGGATCCGTGGACGGGCTCGTGAACTTATCTTGAGTTTGCCGAATCGCTGCGCGAATGCCGACTGCCGCTCCACCGTCAGATCCTGACCGCGGAACAGAAGTATCTTGTAGTGCAACCAGCCCTCACGGATGTCGGCAATCGTCTCGTCGGAATGGTCGTCGGCGACGCTGATGCCGATGACTTCGGCTCCGAGCGCATCGCTAAGCGGCCTAAATTCGATCCCCATGAATGGCGCCCTCCACGCTGTGGACGGAGTAACCTGGGACTTCTCGCTAAAAATCACCCAACTGGTTTGATCGTGCGCCAAAATTTCTTGGCTGGCAATATGGCCGTTTTCCGTCTTTGGAGAGGATTGGCGACTGGTTTCCGAATGTCCGCGCTTGGATCACAAGCGGGGTCTAAAATGCTGCGTTGCTGAGGTCAGCTTTTGGCCAGAGCGGACATTGAAACGCACTCGGCGAACGCGCTCGGCGAACACGCTCGGCGAACACGCTCGGCGAACGCGCTCGGCGCCAAGCAGCCAACATCACCACCGATCAACCCGCCTGGCACACATGACGACGGCCTAATCCCGCGTGAACACCTCGTTTAGGGTAGGAACATGTTTCGCATCGACTGAGCCCTTACCGGTGAAGCCCAGTTCGCGGGCCAGCACCGCCTCGCGTTTCATCCCCTCAGGGTCTTCACGATCGGAGAACGGGGTATCAATGACATCAAGTCCAGCCAAAGCGGCGGCATGAACCAGGCGCGAACGCGCATAGAGCAGCGGCTGCCATGCATTCCGGCATCGCAACTGGGCCGACATATCGTGGCCGCCAAAGAACAGCCCATCGATCCTGGGGCTGCATCGGCCAATTTCGGCTGCCGCTTGCAATCCTTCCTTTGTTTCGATGATTACGTAGAAACGGCACTCATGTCCGCGCTCGGTCAAAAGATCATCGAGCCAGACAACCTCTTCGGGGGTTCCCACTTTCGGTAGCATGAGCGCATGTGGTGGCGTATCCGTGGCGAGAACGGCCTGCACGTCAGCCAAGCCGAACGCTTCGTGCAGACTATTGATACGAACGTATCGCTCGATCCCGACATCGGCCCCGTCATTGCCATGGGGCGAACCAAGCAGCGCCAACGCATTCTTTCGCGCCGTATCTTTGTCCTTGGGTGCAATGCGACCTTCAAGGTCTACGCCGACCATATCGGCGCCACTTGCCAACGCCATTGGAAACAACTCTGGCTTCATCCCGGAAATGGAGAAGAAGCTCCGGCGGGATACCACTGGACGTTTTTCAGAATTAGTCATCTTTTCTGCCTTAGATCAGGAGTCAAATTAAGTGATCAAATTGCAATCCAACTGAGGACAATGCAAATAGATCATTTGCCGATACGGGTGAAGTGAGAGTGTACTATTACGATAGGCCGCAGCGTCGATCAAAAGGCAAAAGGGGCTAAGGTAATGGACTATACGCAGTTGTCAGCGCGCGATGCCGTCGCAGCCATGACACGGGGCGATTTCACGGCTGAAGCGTATGCTGGCGCGCTGATTGCCCGATGCCACACGTTGGCGGATCTCAACGCCTTCATCGCGCTCGACGAGGAGCAGTATCTCGAAGCGGCTCGCGGCGCTGATCTGCGACGCGCAAGCGGCTTGCGCTTGGGCCCATTGCACGGTCTGCCGATTGCAGTGAAGGACAATATTGAGTTCGCGGCATTACCCACGACAGCCGGCACGCCATCGCTCGCCCACCATCAGCCAAAGCGCAACGCCAAGGTAGTGCAGGCGCTGCTCGGCGCCGGTGCCGTGGTGATGGGCAAGACCAACCTGCATGAAATCGCCTATGGACTGACCAGCAACAACTACCACACCGGAGCCGTGCGCAATCCCTACGATCGGAATTTGATTGCCGGCGGCAGCAGCGGCGGAACAGCGGTCGCGGTAGCCACGCGAATGGCACCGGCGGGGCTCGGCTCAGATACGGGAAGCTCGGTCCGGCATCCGGCCGCATTGTGCGGTATCGCCGGGCTGCGTCCCTCGACCGGAAGATATTCGCTAACTGGCGTCGTGCCGCTATCGCTCACCAGAGATACCGTCGGACCAATGGCGCGCAGTGTCGACGACCTCGTCCTACTCGACGATGCGATTGCCGGTGAAACTGCGCCCGTTACGCCAACCGCGCTAAAGGGACTGCGTCTTGGGATTCCACGCGGGCACTTCTACGAGCAGCTCGACGCCGAAATCGCGCCCTCGATCGAGGCCGCACTGTCTCAGCTCGCCGAGAGCGGTGTCGTGTTGGTGGAGGCCGACATAGCGAACGTGGAGACCTGCAATCGTGATATCGCCCGGCCGATCTCCGGTTTCGAATCCCCGCGAGAGCTGCGTGGCTATCTTGAGGAATCAGGCAGTGGGATATCGTTGGAGACGCTTGTCGAGCAAATCGTCAGTCCGGACGTTCGCATAGCGCTAAAAGAACGGCTCGGTGACGACGCCATCGGCGAAGAGGAATATCTCGCGGCACTGAAGCGGCGGCGCGGGTTTCAGGCCGATTATCGGCGTTATTTCGAGGAGAATGATGTCGGCGCGGTGGTCTTTCCGACGACGCGGCTTCCGGCTCGGCCGATCAGCGGCGACGCAACCGTCGAATTTATGGGTGAGCAGATGCTAACGACCCTCGCCTATGTTCATAATCTCGCGCCGGCGACGATAACCGGCGCGCCGGGGTTGAGCATTCCCGTCGGTCTTACACCGTCCGGCACGCCCGTCGCTTTGGAACTCGATGGGCCCATCGGCGAAGACCGGTCCGTGCTGGCGATCGGTCTATCGTTCGAGGAAATCTTCCCGCCGCCGACGCCACCGCTCGACTAACTACGAGCCGCTGCAATCTTGATGCCCGCTATTTGTCGGCGGAGATAACACCCGACCAGGGCGAATAGGGATATGTCGCGCCAACAAAATCACCAGATGTCGTAGCGCGCATGACCGCATTTGGGCTTGCGAAGTTAACCGGATAAACGCCGGCGCGCGCACTGCTGACCGCGAACCGCTCCGAAATCTCCAATACGACCTCGTCAGGCAGCCGGACATCGCAAACCACCGCATCCGGCTCTGTAACATCGACGCGCGGCAGATGTATGGCGGTCTCGAGATCCAATCCGTTGTCGATCAGAAACGAAGCCAACTGAGCAACCGCTGCCAGAATATGCCGACCACCGGAAGCGCCTGCCGCAAACCACCCCTGACCGTCTCGCGTCGCTACGAGCGGACACATATTCGTTAGCGGCCGCACGCCAGGTGCTATCGAGTTCGGTCCGCCAGGTTGTGGATCGAACCACATGACGGCATTGTTCATCACGACGCCGGTCTCCGGCAGCACGACTTTGGATCCGAAATAGGCAAGCAGCGTGTTCGTAAGGGCCACCATATTCCCCGCGCCGTCGATGACGCTGAGGTGCGTGGTACAGCTTGGTGTTGCCGGCGAGCCGCCATGCCCCATCCCGGCAAACCGCGTGCTATATGCGCTGCACAACGCCTCCGCGTATGACAGATAGGCACGCGCGTCGGGCTGCCTGCCGCCGGCGAACTCGGTATCCGCAAGCGATTTCATCACTTGAATGAATGTAGGGCCGGCACACAGGCCTTGACAGCCCGTTGAAAAAGGCGTCATTGACCGGGTTTCACGCCACGGCGAAGCATATCGCGGCGAAGGCGGTTTCGCCATCCTCCGAGACGATGAGGACGATCTGAACGACCAGGACGGCTCCAGCGGGCGTAACAAGCACGAACAAGGCGCCAATTCCGCCCGCCACGGCCTCCTTCGGGGTGCCGGCGCCGATGAGTTGGCGCATCAGCAACGATAGGTTGTGGCCGGCGACGTGAAGCAGGTATCGCTTGTGCACGTTCTCGCGGCCCCGAAGCCAGGTCCGGCGCATACCGCCGCGATCGAGGTTGTGGGCAAAGGAGCGCTCGACGATCTCGGCGCGCAGCTTGAAGGCTTCCCTGGCCACCCCCGATAACAGCCGGGTCCGGTTGTTGGTGACCGCCCGGCGAGCCGCATCATCTCCGTGCCAGCGCGCAAAACCCTTCTGCTTGGGCTCGGAGATCCGGCTCTTCCAGGGGCCGTCGTCGAGCGCCTTCAAGACCAACCGTGAGTGGTAGCCCTTATCGGTCACACATTCGGCCGGATCTTCGGCCGTCGGCGCCACATCCACCGCCTCGAGGTTTGCCTCGGCCGCCGCCAGGGTCTTGGGAAGCGTTGTCGTATCGCCCTCGTCGGCCGGGTGCAGCTCTCCGCCGCCACCACCGCGCCGGTGTCCAGATCCACCGCGTGCTCGGGCTTGTAGGCCAGGTGCGTGGTGCCGTCCTTCATCTTGGCGATCTTGGCCTCGGGGTCGCTCCTGGAAACCCAGTCCTGGTTCGAGAGCTTCTTGCCCTTGCGCTTGCGGTCCAGACGCGCCAGGTCCTCAGCCGTGGGTGTCTCGATACCGCTCTCCTGGGCCAAGCGCTCCAGCATCCCCCGGTAACCCTCGCCCGTGTCCCTCCGCACGATGTTGCGCAGCGCCGCGTTGGCCTCCATGGTCGAGGCATCCACCCCGATGCGCTCGCCCTTCACCAGACCCGCCTCGGCGATCAGCGCCAGGACCCAGTCAAACACCGCCGTGTGGACTTCATGGGGCAGGCGCGCGCGGGTCCGTGACAGCCAGGAATGGTCCGGCACCCGTTCCCGCATCTCCAACAGCAGGAACTCCCGTAGCGACAGGGAATCCGAGCAGCGCCACTCCAGCCCACGCTCAGAGTCGATACCCTCGAAGTAGCCCACCAGGTGCATACGGAAGTAGCGCCCGGGTGGCACCGAAGGCGCCCCCATCCTGGCCGCGTAATAGGGCTGGCAGACCGCCTCGGCGAAGCCGTCGAAGCCGCCCCCGATCAGTACCAACTGCAGGCGGTCGTAAAATACATGACCAGGCGAGCGCGGCATCTCCGACCAGCTCACCATCAAGTCCCCCTGACGATCCTTCTGCTGTCCCATCGCCATCAGCGACCCCCCCTTCAGGCCAGGACACCAGAGAATCAGACCATGCCGACTTCGTCCAGGGAAGACTTCGTCAACGGGCTGTTGAGGGACGAAGAGGTCGGCGCCTCGATAGCCGATAGAGAGCGGTGAAACGATTTCAGCCCGATAGTGTTCAAGGTCGCCGCGTGTCATCGCGCTGCCGCCGGCCCGCAGGTCCGACAGAATCGCGTTCGCCAGGTCTCCTTCATAGAAGTCGCGCCGCCCGCGAACCGCCAGTTGGCGCAAGGTTTCGGCAAGGCGTGACTGGTCGAGCGGAGGCGCATGCACGACAGGCGGATAGTCCTGTGGCAGAAACATTGCCTTCCTGGTCGAAAACTCAGCCAGTTCGCCTGCGGACGTCGTGATGACATGGCTGGCGTACCAATCGATCGGCAGCCCCTCCTCCGCAAGTGCGATGGCCGGCTGTAGCGCATCGGCAAAGGAAATTGTACCGAAGGTTTCCAGTGCCAGACCAAGCCCGTCCACAGCACCCGGAACGCAGATCGACTCGTAGCCCTTGAGATTCCGATCGTCCTCGACCGCTGGCCAGGCGAAAAATCCGGGTGCCGATCCGCCACTCAGCGGATAGCGCGCAGGATCGAGCTGTCCGGGTGCGATCATGGAAAAATCGACGACGGACACGGTATTCTCGGCCGCCAAGTAGACGACCATGTAGCCGCCACCGCCGATGCCACTCATCCATGGTTCGCGGCAACCCAGAGCGAATGCCGTGGCGACGGCGGCATCCACCGCGTTGCCGCCGCGTTTGAGAATTTCGGCGCCGGCGCCAGCGGCAACGGTATTTTGAGCTGCGACAAGGCCAGCGGCGGACCGAACCGACGGCTTATGTATCTGCCAATTCTCGCCGATCACGGTGAAGTCCTAGTGGAGCTCAAGGTCTTGCGGTGCGGTTCACAAGCGCCGTAGAGCGCCGACCTCGGCACGCGGGCTTCCGAACAACGCCATATCTAGGCCGCACGGGCGCCGTCGAACACCATGTCATAGGCCGGCAGCGTCAGAAAATCTTCGAAATCCGCCGTCGCGACCATGCGCTTGAAGAGATCGGCAGCCGGCACGTAGGCAGAGTCGGCAAACCCGTCTTTGCCAATGGCCTCGCGGATCTTTGCCAACTCCTCGTCGAGGATTGACTGCAGCAAAACCACATCGATGACCCGGTCGTCGGTCAATGTTGCCTTATGCCGTATCCACTGCCAAATCTGCGCCCGCGAGATTTCTGCGGTCGCCGCGTCCTCCATCAGATTGTATAGCGGAACGCATCCCATTCCCCTCAGCCAGGCCTCGATATAGCACACGCCGACGTTGACGTTTTGCCTGAGGCCGTCCTCGGTGATGTCGCCAGCAGGAACCTGGAGAAGATCTTCGGCCGTCACATTGACGTCGTCGCGGCTGCGCTCGATCTGATTTGGCCCCGGCATCTCGCGGTCGAATACCTCTTTTGCGATTGGCACCAAGCCCGGATGCGCCACCCACGTGCCGTCGTGTCCATCGCCGGCTTCGCGCTCCTTGTCGGCCCGCACCTTCTGCAATGCGCCCCGGTTCGCCTCCTCATCACCTCGGATCGGGATCTGCGCGGCCATGCCACCCATTGCGTGGACGCCCCGACGATGGCAGGTCTTGATGAGCAGCAAACTGTATGACCGCAGAAAGTGACAGGTCATGGTGACCGCGCCGCGGTCCGGCATTACGCAGTCCGGGCGGTTCCGGAACTTCTTGATGAAACTGAAGATATAGTCCCAGCGGCCGCAATTGAGCCCGGCCGAATGCTCGCGCAACTCGTGCAGGATCTCGTCCATTTGAAAGGCAGCGAGGATATTCTCGATGAGAACGGTCGCCTTGATGGTGCCAAGCGGTATGCCAAGCGTCTCCTGCGCTGCAATGAAGACATCGTTCCACAGTCGCGCTTCGAGATAGGACTCGAGCTTGGGCAGATAGAAATACGGTCCGGTGCCCCGTTCCATCAGCGCTTTGGCGCAATGAAAGAAATACAGGCCGAAATCGAATAACGAACCGGACATAGGCCCGCCGTCGACGACGACGTGTTTTTCCGGCAGGTGCCAGCCACGCGGCCGCACAAGGAGCGTGGCGATCGTCTCGTTGAGACTGTAGTCCTTGCCGCTGGCAGGATCGGAAAACTCAATGCTGCGGCGCGCCGCGTCGCGAAGGTTGATCTGCCCCTCGACCATGTTCGTCCAGGTTGGTGTCGTCGCATCCTCGAAATCCGCCATGAAGACCGAGGCGCCAGAATTGAGCGCGTTGATGACCATTTTCCGGTCGACCGGTCCGGTAATTTCGACGCGGCGGTCGAGCAAATCCTCCGGCAAGGACGCGACGGTCCAGTCCGCGTCACGGATCGCTGCGGTCTCTGCCAGAAAATCGGGGTTCTCGCCCGCATCAAGCTTCACCTGGACAGCCACGCGCTGTTCGAGCAAGCGCCGCCGCTCGGCGCCAAAGCGTCGCTCTAGCATGGCGACAAAGCCCAACGCCTCGGGCGAAAGGATCACATCGTAAGCAGAATTTGCCTCCGCCTCGATCAACACACCCTCCGCCTGCGCCAGCAGATTGGTCTGTGTTGCATCACTGGTATCGGACATCGTACCTCCCCGTCGGGCACGTTCCGGCGCCGTACCGGCTTGAGTGCCGCTGTCGCGCCCCGCTTTGTGCGAGGTATCCATTGGTAGGCCGCCCCAAAAGCCAGCCTACTCGCTCATCTACTTTACCATCTGACTTGATTCTGCGAAATACCGGTGCGACACGCCTCCACGCAATCCCGCGACGACGTTGCGTTTTGCGGTCTCAGCGTTGCCGCGCGAGGCTGATAGTCAATATTTCGCCGACGAAACGCCGCGTTGCGACAATCTGCCGGTTTTTTGCGCACATTGTCGGGTGGCAACCGGCACTATCGTCGGCCAGATTGAAGTGAAATGCCGGTGACTCCACTCGACAACCAAGTGACTCCACTCGACAACCAAGCACAGCGGAAAATTCTCACCACAGCAAAGGAGTTGGCAAAGAAAGGCGATATCATCATTTCAGAGGGTGGCGGCGAGGAGCAACTGATCTACCAACCGTCGAATCGCTCGAACAACGACCTGATTCGATCCGACGGGACAAGGCTACGATGTTCGACACATCTGGACATCTGTCTTGTCGTCAGCTGCCGCAAACACTCGTACCCGAAGTGCCGGTACCTCGCGGTCAGCCTGCCGCCGAGGTGATCCTCCCTGGCGACGGGTCACACGCCGCTCTGTAAAACTCGGCCGTGTTGCCACGAAATGGGCATAGCCCGTCCCTTCTGGCCTCCCAAGCGCGGCCAATTTTTTGCCTATCTTATGGCCCTGGTCTTATGGTCCTGGAATGTTCACCGCTCAGTCCAATTCGGACTAGATTTCGGATCTCTTGTGCGATCGCGGCACAAACTCCTCAAGCGTATATATGCGCGCCGGTTCCTTGATACCCCTCAAGCGACGTTCACCGAGAAGCACGGTATCCATACCGCTAGAGTCGGCGAAAATCGACGAGAGCACCAGGCGACAGCCAAGCCGCTTACACAAGCGCTCGAGCCGGCTTGCAAAATTAACAGCAGGCCCGATAGCGGTGAAATCAAGTCGGTCCGGCGAGCCGATATTGCCGTAATACACATCGCCGAGGTGAAGTCCGATGCCAAAACGAAGCGTCGCCCGACGCGCGCGCCGCTGTTCGCGGTTCAACTGATCCATGCTGGTAAGCGCCGAACGCGCGGCGCGCACCGCCGCCTCGCAGGCACTGCGTTGGTCTCCTGAGATTGGGAAGATCGCCAGAAGCCCATCACCTGTAAATTTCAGGACCTCGCCGCCACGGCTTAACAGCCGTTGAAAAAGGCGTCATTGACCGGGTTTCACGCCACGGCGAAGCATACGAAGGCGTTTCGCCATCCTCCGAGACGATGAGGACGATCTGAACGACCAGGACGGCTCCAGCGGGCGTAACAAGCACGAACAAGGCGCCAATTCCGCCCGCCACGGCCTCCTTCGGGGTGCCGGCGCCGATGAGTTGGCGCATCAGCAACGATAGGTTGTGGCCGGCGACGTGAAGCAGGTATCGCTTGTGCACGTTCTCGCGGCCCCGAAGCCAGGTCCGGCGCATACCGCCGCGATCGAGGTTGTGGGCAAAGGAGCGCTCGACGATCTCGGCGCGCAGCTTGAAGGCTTCCCTGGCCACCCCCGATAACAGCCGGGTCCGGTTGTTGGTGACCGCCCGGCGAGCCGCATCATCTCCGTGCCAGCGCGCAAAACCCTTCTGCTTGGGCTCGGAGATCCGGCTCTTCCAGGGGCCGTCGTCGAGCGCCTTCAAGACCAACCGTGAGTGGTAGCCCTTATCGGTCACACATTCGGCCGGATCTTCGGCCGTCGGCGCCACATCCACCGCCTCGAGGTTTGCCTCGGCCGCCGCCAGGGTCTTGGGAAGCGTTGTCGTATCGCCCTCGTCGGCCGGGTGCAGCTCCGCCGCCACCACCGCGCCGGTGTCCAGATCCACCGCGTGCTCGGGCTTGTAGGCCAGGTGCGTGGTGCCGTCCTTCATCTTGGCGATCTTGGCCTCGGGGTCGCTCCTGGAAACCCAGTCCTGGTTCGAGAGCTTCTTGCCCTTGCGCTTGCGGTCCAGACGCGCCAGGTCCTCAGCCGTGGGTGTCTCGATACCGCTCTCCTGGGCCAAGCGCTCCAGCATCCCCCGGTAACCCTCGCCCGTGTCCCTCCGCACGATGTTGCGCAGCGCCGCGTTGGCCTCCATGGTCGAGGCATCCACCCCGATGCGCTCGCCCTTCACCAGACCCGCCTCGGCGATCAGCGCCAGGACCCAGTCAAACACCGCCGTGTGGACTTCATGGGGCAGGCGCGCGCGGGTCCGTGACAGCCAGGAATGGTCCGGCACCCGTTCCGCATCTCCAACAGCAGGAACTCCCGTAGCGAAGCCAGCGCCACTCCAGCCCACGCTCAGAGTCGATACCCTCGAAGTAGCCCACCCAGAAGTAGCGCCCGGGTGGCACGAAGGCGCATCCTGGCCGCGTAATAGGGCTGGCAGACGGCGAGCCGTCGAAGCCGCCCTCGATCTACCAACTGCACGTAAAATACATGACCAGGCGAGCGCGGCATCTGAGTCCCCCTGAGATCCTTCTGCTGTCCCATCGCCAAGAACCCCCCTTCAGGCCAGGACACCAGAGAATCAGACCGCCGACTCGTCCGCTTCGTCAACGGGCCCGCCACGACGCGCTCGAAGTGTAAATTGCAATTTCGACGTCGTCTGGCGGCAGTGTGGCGGCCATTTCCCGCGCAACAATAACTTCGAGCGGGCTGGTCATGAGCACCGCAATGGTCTTCAGTTCCAAGACCTCATCCTCGCGAAAGCCGCCCGATCGATCGGTCACCCAGGTCACCGCATGACCCGAGGAATCGCTAAACGTGAGGAGGGAAGCCAAAACGTCACTCGCACCCAACGCACGAAGTTCGCCAAGCCACTGCACGTCGTTTTCAGTAGCTTGCCGGTCCAGTTGAAATCGCAATTCTCCATCGTTGGCCGCTACGTCATTGGGGTGCAGCCGGCTGCCGACGTTGGAAATGAAACCGTGAAACCGTGGCTCCTCGATGGTGCTGTTTGTCTCGCGCGTCCAAATGTAGTGCGTGCCGGAAATCAAGGGATGCAGCGCTTCGATGACGAGTGATGCGCGTAGCAACGGTAGTCCTTGTTCGATCAGCTGACGCGATAGACCATTCAACAAAGACGCCACAGCGCGCGTTCTCGCGCCCTCCGCGACTAGCCACGACGCCGTCGCCGACATACCACGATAGTAACCATTCACAGCAACCGACCTCTAGTTCACTGACACCGTTCGGCACACTATACATCCGCCATGCTGATTGACGTCGCCGGCGGTAATTGCCTCAAAAAATTATGTAAGTTGACACTTACGTAAGGACTTACTTACAATATCTGAATGGACGAAGAATTGCGTGCCATAGCAGACCCGACGAGGCGGCGAATATTGAAGCTGGTTTGGGAGGACGAATTGACGGCTGGCGAAATTGCCGTGGGTTTTGACGTTACCCGTCCAGCGATCTCTCAACATTTGAAGGTCTTGCTTGATGCGCGTCTCGTCGCCGTACGGGGCGACGGGACACGGCGCTTTTACCGGGCAAATTCCGAGTCCCTAACCGCGCTACGCGCCTTCATCGGAGAATTCTGGGATGAGAGCCTAGCGCGTCTGAAACTTGAAGCAGAGCGGGAGCAAAAGGAGCTAGACAGTCATGAGTGACACGAATGCGGGCATTTACGAACAAGAGATGTACATTGAGGCAAATCCGGAAACGGTCTTCGCATTTCTTACCGACACGGACAAAATGGTCCGTTGGATGGGGGTATCGGCAACTCTCGAGCCAAAAGAAGGCGGCCTTTACCTGGTCGACGTGACCAACGGAAATATCGCAAAGGGCGAATTTCACGAAGTTCTGCCGAAATAGGGTATCCTATTCGCTCTCGTAGTGGCAAGATGTTGTGATGGCCGAGAATACTGCCCATCCCGTTGGCGGGATCGATTACCCTCGCACGCTTATGGAATTTGACGACTGGTTCGCTTCTGAGGCCGCCTGTGCGGATTTTCTTCGGCGTGTCCGTTGGCCTGCCGGGTTTCGGTGTCCGGCCTGCGGGGGAACCGAGGCGTGGGTGACGGCCAGGGGCCAACAGCGATGTGCGGGATGCCAACGTCAGACGTCGCCGACCGCGGGGACGATCTTCGAGGGTACGCGGAAACCGTTGCGGCTTTGGTTCCAGGCGATGTGGTATGTGACGAATCAGAAGCACGGCGTCAGTGCGCTTGGGGTTCAACGAATACTCGGCCTGGGCGGTTATCAAACGGCTTGGACATGGCTCCATAAGCTGCGCCGGGCCATGGTTCGACCGGGCAGAGAGCTTCTGAATGGCGAGGTCGAGGTCGACGAAACCTATGTGGGCGGCCGGGAGGTTGGCGTTACGGGGCGGAAAACAAACAAGAAATCGATTGTCGCGATTGCCGCCGAAATCCGGGGTCGGGGCACCGGTCGTATCCGCATGGCGCGTGTCGAGGACGCATCCGCCGAGAGCCTCATTCCTTTCGTCCAAACGGCTGTGTGCCCGGGAGCAACGATTCGAACCGATGGCTGGCGAGCCTACAACGGTCTCACGGGAGTCGGCTTCGAACACCAGCCGAAAAATATTTCCGCCAGCGGCGACCCAGCCCACATTGTCATGCCCCAAGTTCATCGGGTAGCCGGCCTCCTTGATCGGTGGTGGCTGGGTATTCACCATGGGGCTATTAGCGCCTCCCAGCTTGATTACTATCTGGACGAGTTCACGTTCCGCTTCAATCGCCGCCGATCCAAAGCTCGCGGCCTCCTGTTCTATCGACTCCTCCAGCAAGCAGTGCAACTGGAGCCCGTGCCATACAAGAAGCTCGTCGGGGGCAGACCCAGCCCTGCCCCCCAGATCTAGGCACTACGAGAGCGAATAGGATACCCTATCTGCCGAATTACCGTCTTTCATATACGTTCGGCTGGGACTCCGAAGATACCGCCGTGCCGCCCGGATCGTCGTTGGTCGAGATCGACCTAACGCCAAAAGATCCCGGCACAATGCTGAAGTTTACGCATAGTGGCCTACCGGAGGCAGCGGTAAAACCGCATTCCGAAGGATGGGACCATTACTGCGAACGGCTTTGCCAATGCGCCGCCGGAAAAGACCCCGGACCCGATTCCTGGGTCAAATCTGCGGCTGCCGACTGACGCTGCAATGACTCGCCAGCAGTATTCCCGGGGAGTTGAATCCGCGCTCCCCGGGGCAGCGGCCGCACCATTCAACTGGCCGGAGCAAAGGTGGTAACCTCCTAATTTGGCAGTTCGGCGGTCGCCAACAGCGTGAAGACGGGTTATTCTTACCCTCACTTGCATGTCCATGAGCGGTGGGGGCCCGATCGATGAGCATGAAAAACATCCTTGTTCCTCTGGAAGAGAGCGAGGTTTTACCGTCAGTTCTCCAGTGCGCACTCCTCGTTTCGCAACGCTTTACCAGCTACATCGAAGGTCTGCATATCCGGCCGCTCCCGGCCGAGGTGCTAACGGCGGCCGGTGAAGGCCTGTATGCCGGAACGACCGACCTGTTAGATAATCTCGAACAGCGTGACAACGAGCGCGCCGAGCGCACCCGCGAGCACTTCGAGAAATTCATGGCCGACCACGGTGTGCAACGCGGTGATGCTAATCAAAAACCGCAGGAACCGGTTGCGGCATGGGTGGAAGAAGCCATGCCCGGTGACGAAGTCGTCGGTAATAGAGGCCGATTATTCGATCTCGTGGTCGTCGGCCGTCCGGTCGGTGGAACAACCACACCGTCGCGAAGCCGCCTCGAATCGGCGATCTTCGAAAGTGGGAAACTGACACTGATCGCGCCACCAACCGCGCCGACGACACTAGGTGAGACGATCGTTATCGCCTGGAATTGCAGCACGGAGACGGCCCGTACCGTCGCGCTTGCGACACCGTTCCTTGAACAGGCAAAGCAAGTTGTCGTCCTCTCGGTGGAGGACTATGGCGTGCCTGGCCCGTCAGGGGCCGAGTTGCGTCAAAGCCTGATCCGTAACGGCATTGCAGCACTGGCGAGTGTTATTCCGAAAAGCAAACGCACCGCCGCGCGCACGATCTTGGAGGAAACCGCATCCATTGGCGGTGACCTGTTGATCAAAGGCGCCTACACGCAAAGCCGCCTGCGACAGATGATCTTCGGCGGCGTTACGAACGAAATACTGGCGACCGCCGACATTCCTGTACTCATGTCGCACTAGGAAGCGGCAAGCCGTCGAAGTCCGCGGCAACAAATTCGCTTCCGATTATGCGCGCGCGCGTGATTTGCGCTTCTTTGGGGCGGCTGTTTTCTTTTGTTTTGCGGCTGCACGCGCCGATGTCGATCGTCCTGGCGCGCTAGCGCCCGCTTGTTTAAGCCACGCCTTCAAAGGTTTCCAGTAGTGCGCCTTCCATCCCGACGAAACGGATTTGACATGCGCCGCCGGAACGCCGATATGCGTAAAACTGAGCTTTGTCTTGCCGCCCTTCGCTGCAGCCAAGTCGAAGGTTGCCAGTGACCAAACCTCCTTAGCAGCCCGTTGAAAAAGGCGTCATTGACCGGGTTTCACGCCACGGCGAAGCATATCGCGGCGAAGGCGGTTTCGCCATCCTCCGAGACGATGAGGACGATCTGAACGACCAGGACGGCTCCAGCGGGCGTAACAAGCACGAACAAGGCGCCAATTCCGCCCGCCACGGCCTCCTTCGGGGTGCCGGCGCCGATGAGTTGGCGCATCAGCAACGATAGGTTGTGGCCGGCGACGTGAAGCAGGTATCGCTTGTGCACGTTCTCGCGGCCCCGAAGCCAGGTCCGGCGCATACCGCCGCGATCGAGGTTGTGGGCAAAGGAGCGCTCGACGATCTCGGCGCGCAGCTTGAAGGCTTCCCTGGCCACCCCCGATAACAGCCGGGTCCGGTTGTTGGTGACCGCCCGGCGAGCCGCATCATCTCCGTGCCAGCGCGCAAAACCCTTCTGCTTGGGCTCGGAGATCCGGCTCTTCCAGGGGCCGTCGTCGAGCGCCTTCAAGACCAACCGTGAGTGGTAGCCCTTATCGGTCACACATTCGGCCGGATCTTCGGCCGTCGGCGCCACATCCACCGCCTCGAGGTTTGCCTCGGCCGCCGCCAGGGTCTTGGGAAGCGTTGTCGTATCGCCCTCGTCGGCCGGGTGCAGCTCCGCCGCCACCACCGCGCCGGTGTCCAGATCCACCGCGTGCTCGGGCTTGTAGGCCAGGTGCGTGGTGCCGTCCTTCATCTTGGCGATCTTGGCCTCGGGGTCGCTCCTGGAAACCCAGTCCTGGTTCGAGAGCTTCTTGCCCTTGCGCTTGCGGTCCAGACGCGCCAGGTCCTCAGCCGTGGGTGTCTCGATACCGCTCTCCTGGGCCAAGCGCTCCAGCATCCCCCGGTAACCCTCGCCCGTGTCCCTCCGCACGATGTTGCGCAGCGCCGCGTTGGCCTCCATGGTCGAGGCATCCACCCCGATGCGCTCGCCCTTCACCAGACCCGCCTCGGCGATCAGCGCCAGGACCCAGTCAAACACCGCCGTGTGGACTTCATGGGGCAGGCGCGCGCGGGTCCGTGACAGCCAGGAATGGTCCGGCACCCGTTCCCGCATCTCCAACAGCAGGAACTCCCGTAGCGACAGGGAATCCGAGCAGCGCCACTCCAGCCCACGCTCAGAGTCGATACCCTCGAAGTAGCCCACCAGGTGCATACGGAAGTAGCGCCCGGGTGGCACCGAAGGCGCCCCCATCCTGGCCGCGTAATAGGGCTGGCAGACCGCCTCGGCGAAGCCGTCGAAGCCGCCCTCGATCAGTACCAACTGCAGGCGGTCGTAAAATACATGACCAGGCGAGCGCGGCATCTCCGACCAGCTCACCATCAAGTCCCCCTGACGATCCTTCTGCTGTCCCATCGCCATCAGCGAACCCCCCTTCAGGCCAGGACACCAGAGAATCAGACCATGCCGACTTCGTCCAGGGAAGACTTCGTCAACGGGCTGTTAGGCCAGCCCTTTGCCCGCCAAGCCTGTACGATCGACTTGTTCTCGGCAAGCGCGACATTTACGCCGCCGATGTAGCCACCGTGACAGGAAAATGTGCCGCCGACCTTCCGACTCACCTTTGCCGGCGCTCCTGTAAAACCACTGTGTTTTCGCGAGTCCATCAGCGCCTCGAAAACGACGCTCGGGCGCGCATCCAAAGTGACCGTTTGCTTGATGTCTTTAGACATGATTCCTCTCCTACATAATCTGAGCTTCTGTTCTAGCGTATTCGCATCCTATTCCCATTCCGGTTCCAAGCGAGATAGAAATTCACCGGCCGGTCTTGTACTTCGCCGGCATCTTGTGCACCCCGACCGCTCGAAATAAAGTGCCTCGATAGGCCCGGAACAGTCGTCAGATACCGCTAAATTTACGCGACGGCATTTCGCGTCGTATCCGTTTCAACCAAAGCGAGATCGTCTTGTCGCCATTTGACCTTGCCTTGCCTACGGTCGCGCTGGGATTCGCGGTATTTTTGATAGGCGGCACGATTAAGGGCACGCTCGGAATCGGCATGCCACTCTTTATCGTGCCGGTCATGGCAACTGTCATGGAGCCGGTAACGGTTATCGTACTTTTGTTCGTGCCCATACTCGCGACAAATCTCGTGCAGATAATCGAAGGCGGCCATTACCAACTTACGTTGCGGCGTTTCTGGAGCCTGCTCCTGCCGATGGTCGCGACAACGATCATTGGCGCAGTTGCACTCGCCCGTATCGACGCCAAATTAATCTCTCTCGTCTTGGGCTGCATTGTCGCAAGCTTCTGCATTCTGCAAATGCTGCCGCTCCCACCCACAGTGCCAAAGCGACTCGAGGCCTTTCTAAGTCCCATTATTGGCTCGATCGCGGGTCTTTTGGGCGGCGTATCGACGCTCTTCGGACCGCCGCTCATCATGTATCTGATCTCCTTGCGTCTATCCAACGAGGAGTTCATCGCCGCCATTGCTCAACTCTTCTTTGTGGCCGGCGCCATGCTGTACATCGCCCTCACTTTTACCGGCGCTTTGACGGCCGAATTGGCCCTTGGATCTGCAATCGTCACTGTGCCGGTTGGAGTTGGTCTCGCGATTGGCCGCAAATTGCGCGGCCGGATCCAACACGAAGCGACATTTCAACGCATACTGGTCGTTGTGCTGCTGATTGCCGGCCTAAATCTGGTGAGGCGAGGACTGGTCTAACAGCCCGTTGAAAAAGGCGTCATTGACCGGGTTTCACGCCACGGCGAAGCATATCGCGGCGAAGGCGGTTTCGCCATCCTCCGAGACGATGAGGACGATCTGAACGACCAGGACGGCTCCAGCGGGCGTAACAAGCACGAACAAGGCGCCAATTCCGCCCGCCACGGCCTCCTTCGGGGTGCCGGCGCCGATGAGTTGGCGCATCAGCAACGATAGGTTGTGGCCGGCGACGTGAAGCAGGTATCGCTTGTGCACGTTCTCGCGGCCCCGAAGCCAGGTCCGGCGCATACCGCCGCGATCGAGGTTGTGGGCAAAGGAGCGCTCGACGATCTCGGCGCGCAGCTTGAAGGCTTCCCTGGCCACCCCCGATAACAGCCGGGTCCGGTTGTTGGTGACCGCCCGGCGAGCCGCATCATCTCCGTGCCAGCGCGCAAAACCCTTCTGCTTGGGCTCGGAGATCCGGCTCTTCCAGGGGCCGTCGTCGAGCGCCTTCAAGACCAACCGTGAGTGGTAGCCCTTATCGGTCACACATTCGGCCGGATCTTCGGCCGTCGGCGCCACATCCACCGCCTCGAGGTTTGCCTCGGCCGCCGCCAGGGTCTTGGGAAGCGTTGTCGTATCGCCCTCGTCGGCCGGGTGCAGCTCCGCCGCCACCACCGCGCCGGTGTCCAGATCCACCGCGTGCTCGGGCTTGTAGGCCAGGTGCGTGGTGCCGTCCTTCATCTTGGCGATCTTGGCCTCGGGGTCGCTCCTGGAAACCCAGTCCTGGTTCGAGAGCTTCTTGCCCTTGCGCTTGCGGTCCAGACGCGCCAGGTCCTCAGCCGTGGGTGTCTCGATACCGCTCTCCTGGGCCAAGCGCTCCAGCATCCCCCGGTAACCCTCGCCCGTGTCCCTCCGCACGATGTTGCGCAGCGCCGCGTTGGCCTCCATGGTCGAGGCATCCACCCCGATGCGCTCGCCCTTCACCAGACCCGCCTCGGCGATCAGCGCCAGGACCCAGTCAAACACCGCCGTGTGGACTTCATGGGGCAGGCGCGCGCGGGTCCGTGACAGCCAGGAATGGTCCGGCACCCGTTCCCGCATCTCCAACAGCAGGAACTCCCGTAGCGACAGGGAATCCGAGCAGCGCCACTCCAGCCCACGCTCAGAGTCGATACCCTCGAAGTAGCCCACCAGGTGCATACGGAAGTAGCGCCCGGGTGGCACCGAAGGCGCCCCCATCCTGGCCGCGTAATAGGGCTGGCAGACCGCCTCGGCGAAGCCGTCGAAGCCGCCCTCGATCAGTACCAACTGCAGGCGGTCGTAAAATACATGACCAGGCGAGCGCGGCATCTCCGACCAGCTCACCATCAAGTCCCCCTGACGATCCTTCTGCTGTCCCATCGCCATCAGCGAACCCCCCTTCAGGCCAGGACACCAGAGAATCAGACCATGCCGACTTCGTCCAGGGAAGACTTCGTCAACGGGCTGCTAAGCCCCACAACGACGCAAAAACACATGGTCATGCAAATTTCGCGGCTAGATTCAGCAAGAATAATTCGCGGAGGGCGAGCTAGTTGATATAGGCGACCTCGGCCGAAAATTCCGTCGCCAGAGACATTGGCAATTTAACGCGTCGCTGCTCGAATATGCGGTTAGCAAGGCGCATCGCCGCTTCAATCGAGGCGACGTCCATTACCGGAGGCGATTTGTCCGTACATTGATTTACAGCGAGCAAACCCACTTCAGATTCAATTGTCGCGCCCTGGATTTCCAGCCACCAATATCTTGTTCCCTCGGCGCCATCGTTCCACTGACCGGAGATGCGACGCATTTCCGGTGGGCTGACGCGCGATAGGGAGGCGGCGAATTCTTCGGATAAGCCAGGAGCGGCAAGTGCTTCCAGTTCACCCGACTGCCGATCACAATGCACGAGCGCAAAGGCGATTCCAGGGTTCATGCGTTCTATGGAGCGACACAACGACGCAAGAAGCGTATTCGCCGACCCAAGTTCCATCAATATTTCCATTAACCAACGGTCGGTTGCACCGATACCGCAATCACTCTTAGGGGTCATCATTCGCCAAACCTCCAAATTCGTGCGAATTGGCTCGACCGAACAATTGAGCCTGTTGCCCCTCACGTAGCCCTAGTCGCATTTTTAGCCGGCTTCCTTGTAGTTAACTTTGCTAACGTCCGGCTGAACTCAGACCTACTGCAGGTCGGGTCATTGCACCCAC
Source organism: Alphaproteobacteria bacterium (assembly GCA_963664465.2). Lineage (GTDB taxonomy): Bacteria > Pseudomonadota > Alphaproteobacteria > UBA8366 > CAVOAK01 > CAVOAK01. Next base: position 461,694 of record CAXXSU010000015.1, read on the forward strand.
CCGCGCCTTATGAAATCCAATTCCTCATCTTGCGTCAGGTCTTCGCCGATCTGGCCGCCAAAGAGAGCCTGAATTACCTCGAGCGCCCGTTTCAAACTCGCGGAAACCGATGTCGCCTGCGGTATCGACGGAGGCGTCGTCAGCAATGGACTTGAACTTGATGCTGCCGGTGGGTTGCCCTGACCTTGTCCCTCGCCCTGTCCCTGGCCTTGTCCCTGGCCGCCACCTTGACCTTGGCCCTGACCCTGTCCTTGGCCCTGACCCTGGCCTTGGCCTTGGCCCTGTCCTTGACCCTCTCCTTGGCCCTGGCCTGACCCTGACCCTGACCCTGACCCTGGCCTTGACCCTGACCCTGACCTTGCGCAAAGGCTCGGCCAACCACCGGATAATCCGCGAGGCCGACAAGAAACTGCGCTGGGTTCGCTGACAGGATGACCGCAGCCAAGGCGGCGAGCGATGTAACGCTCACCAACATTCTTGGGAATCGGACAAGTTTGCGTTTCATCGCACGCCTATCAGCCCGTTGATTAAGTGGCTTTTTCCGGCTCTCACTCCCAGATGAGGAATGCGGCGGCGAAAACCGTCTGGCCGCTTTGCGAGACCCCCAGTGCGACCAGCATGGCCCCGGTGGGCGTGAGCAGCACGAAAATACCGCCATATCCGCCCGCCACGGCCTCGCGCGGGGTGCCGGCGCCGATGAGTTAGCGCATCAGCAACGATAGGTTGTGGCCGGCGACGTGGAGCAGGTATCGCTTGTGCACGTTCTCGCGGCCCCGAAGCCAGGTCCGGCGCATGCCGCCGCGATCGAGGTTGTGGGCGAAGGAGCGCTCGACGATCTCGGCGCGCAGCTTGAAGGCTTCCTTGGCCACCCCCGATAACAGCCGGGTCCGGTTGTTGGTGACCGCGCGCCGCGCCGCCTCGTCGCCGCGCCAGCGCGCGAAGCCCTTCTGCTTGGGCTCGGCGATCCGGGTCTTCCACGGGCCGTTGTCCAAGGCCTTCAAGACCGCCCGTGAGTGATAGCCTTTGTCGGTCACACATTCGGCCGGGTCCTCTGCCGTCGGCGCCGCGTCAACGCTCGCAAGGTTCTCCTTGGCCGTCTCCAACGTTTTGGGAAGCGTCGTCGTGTCGCCCTCGTCGGCCGGGTGCAGCTCGGCGGCCACCACCGCGCCGGTGTCCAGATCCACCGCGTGCTCGGGCTTGTAGGCCAGATGGGTCGTGCCGTCCTTCATCTTGGCGATCTTGGCCTCGGGTTCGCTCTTCGAAACCCAGTCCTCGTTGGAAAGCTTCTTGCCCTTGCGCTTGCGGTCCAGACGCGCCAGGTCCTCGGCCGTGGGCGTCTCGATGCCGCTCTCCCGGGCCAGGTGCTCCAGCATCTCCCGGTAGCCTTCACCCGTGTCGCGCCGCACGATGTTGCGCAGCGCCGAGTTGGCCTCCATGGTCGAGGCATCCACCCCGATGCGCTCGCCCTTCACCAGACCCGCCTCGCCGATCAAGGCCAGAACCCAGTCGAAGACCGCCGCGTGGACTTCATGGGGCAGGCGCGCGCGGGTCTTCGACAGCCAGGAATGCTCCGGCACCCGCTCACGGCTCCCCAGTCGCAGGAACTCCCGCAGCGACAGGGAATCCGAGCAACGCCACTCCAGACCGCGCTCTGAGTCGATGCCCTCGAAGTAGCCCACCAGGTGCATGCGGAAATAGCGCCCGGGCGGCACCGAGGGCGCGCCCATCCTGGCCGCGTAATAGGGCCGGCAGCTCGCCTCGGCAAAGGCGTCGAAGCCGCCCTCGATCAGCACCGACTGCAGGCGGTCGTAAAACACATGACCCGGCGAGCGCGGCATCTCCGCCCAGCCCACCATCAAGTCCCCCTGACGATCCTTCTGCTGTCCCATCGCCATCGGCGAATCCTCCGGTCAAATCAGAACATCAAAGAATCAGACCAGGCCGCTTGCGTCCAGTGCCGACTTCGTCAACGGGCTGCTATGTGGCCTAACTCCGCGTTGCCCAAAATATATAGGCACATCACCATCAAAAGGTCCCTGCTCTCTCAATGGCTACAGACGCTCGGTAGGCGTACTTTATTCCGCGTGCAATCGCCGCAACTTCTTTTTTTAATCGTGACGACTGGGAAATTCCGCCCGATCCGGGAATAATAGGCGTCTTGGGCCGTCTGAAGTTACAGGAATTGGACTTAATAGATGGACGTGGGCGTCAGGGACGAATTTCTAGCCCTGCTGCCGCGGATGCGGCGGTTGTGCCACGGCCCTTGCCAGAGGAGCCGACGATGGCGACGACCTCTTGCAGACGGTCTGTGAGAAAGTGGTTTCCCGGTCACATCAACATGACCCTGGGAAGCGGCTCGATCAATGGATCTACCGGATTGTCTACACGACTTGGTTCGACACGCTCCGCGCACGCAAAGTGCGCGCCCGATATTATGGTGGAGGGGAGCCCGATTTGTTGCCTGGCGTCCACGGCGTAGAGGCGGCTGAAGCAGCGGTAACGCTCGGCATTGTCGAGAGAGCCGTCACCAAACTGCCTGAAGAGCAGCGCGCGGTGCTATTGCTCGTTTGCGTGGAGGGGTTAACGTATAAGGAAGCGGCCGATGTATTGGATACGCCAATCGGTACAGTAATGAGTCGGCTGGCTCGTGGTCGAATTTCTCTCGGCCGGATGCTAGAAGGCGGTACGAGCGGTTCGGCCAATGATCAAGATCAGATAGAGGCGCGTGATGCGGCAAATTGACGACGAAACCCTTGTTGCCTACGTCGACGGCGAATTGGATGCTTCTACAAAGGCAAGCGTCGAGGCCGAACTCACGGTCAATTCAGAGGCTCGCGAAAAGGTCAGGCTGATGCGGGCGAGTGCCACCGCCATGCACGGCGCCTATGGATCGGCCCTGGCGGAACCGCTTCCGGCACAGGTGCTGGCCACGATCGAGGCTGCAACGTCGAGCGATGCCCAGCGGAATGCTGAAATCATAAGAATGCCGCAGCATCGGTTTGCGATACGCCAGGTCCTGCCCTACGCCATGGCAGCCTCTCTTGCATTTCTGCTCATCGGCGGCGGCGCCGGCTTTATGGCTGCAAAATCGACAATTGAACGATCATTGATTGGCGCGGGCCTACCGCAGGTCGCGCTGCATGTGAAAAGTGAAGAGCTAAGGGCGCGTGCGCTTGAATATCATGTCAGTGGACGCTCGCTGGAATGGCAGAGTCCGGACAGCCAAATGTCGGTGCGCATAACGCCGGTACGCACCTTTATGAGTGGCGATGGACGCCCGTGCCGTGAATTCAGAGAAGAAGTTTCCAAGAATACCGTGGTAACGACCCAGATTGGCGTGGCCTGTAGAACTGCAGAGCTTGTCTGGCAAACTTATGTCAAGGTAACAACAGGGGACGATACGTCCAATGCGTTCTAGTCGCTACCGCGGATGGAGAGTTGAAAGCGACCGCTTCGGTCCCTGTTGCGTTGCGCTGCGCAATACTCGCGGCGGCAATTTTGATGGCTTGGCCCAGCACAGTTGCGGCGCAGGACGCTCCAACTAACCCTGAAGTAGTGGCTCTTCCTCAATCGGAACGAGCAATATACGAAGCGACGCTGCAAAAAGGCTTGGAGCGCGTGCTCAGCGGCAATTCGCTTATGTCCAGTCCGAGCGAGAGCGGATATGTCGTTCGTGTCACGCCGCGGCGAACGTTTCGGACCGCTGCCGGAGTGTTCTGCCGGGAATATGGCATTCTCCTCACGCATGGCGAAAAGCGCGCGGCGTTCTCGGACATTGCTTCCCGCGATAAAGCCGGAGTTTGGTCGCCAGCGCGTTGAGCGACGTCAGGCGATTTTGTCAATCAAGACCGTGGTTCGGTGCATGTAGCGCTCGCCGATCTCATCATAGTCGGCGATCGCGTGATGCATCGTGCAACGATTGTCCCACAATACGAGATCGCGCAGCTGCCAGCGGTGACGATAAACGTTTTCCGCGCGCGTGCTATGCCGGTTCAGGAATTCCAGTAAGGCGCCGCTTTCGGCGCGTTCGAGCCCGACGATATGCGCCGTAAAGCCCGGATTCACGAAGATCACCTTGCGGCCGGTTTCCGGGTGAATCTTTACAATGGCGTGCTCCGCGGCAGGAGCGGACGCCAACCGGTCCTCGTCAATCCGCTCACCGGAAAACACGCCGCGGGCGGCATAGGCGAAGTCGTGCACGGCGCTCAGTTCCGCAAGCATCCCTTGCATCGTCGGCGAGAGCGAAGCATAGGCCGCGTACATGTTTGCAAACATCGTGTCCCCCCCGGATGGCGGGATCTCGATGGCGTAAAGAAGCGAAGCCATAGCTGGACGGCGCATATAAGAAAGGTCGGAATGCCAATAGGTGCCGGCCTTGGCCCGACCCAATGGCTTGCCGTCCTGCGTTTTGTTTGAAACGCGATATATCTCAGGATGGCCCGGCAGCAAATAATCAGCGAGAACATGGCTTTCCAATTCGCCGAACCGGTTGCTGAAGGCGATATGCTGGTCTGGCGTTAGGTCCTGGTTTCGGATTACCAAAAGACCATTGGCGTCGAGCCATGCCTGCCGCAGCTCATTGAACAGCTCGTCACCCCTAGGCTTCGTTAAATCGACGCCCAGGACTTCGGTCCCAAGGACCGATGACAAGCGGTTGTATGTCAATGTCATCACATGCCGTCCCGACCTATGTTCACCGCGTCCCGATTGTTGGGTCGCTCATCCTAGCAGCAACGAATCGTCTGCGAGTTGATCACCACGCACCTTTTCGAACATTTGCAGCAGATCCGTCACTTCGAGACCTTCACGCTCCTGATCAGCGACGTCCAGAACAACCTGACCTTCGTGTAACATCACGGTTCGCGTTCCGTGATCCAAGGCCTGGCGCATGGAGTGGGTAACCAGCAGAGCGGTCAACTTTCCTTCTTCGACAAAGCGGTCGGTCAATTCCATCACGAATGCTGCCGTTTTAGGGTCGAGTGCGGCCGTATGCTCGTCCAGCAGCAATATTTTCATCGGCTGGAGCGTTGCCATAACCAGGCTAACCGCCTGCCGCTGACCACCCGACAGCAATCCCATGCGATCCTGGAGCCGCGACTCAAGCCCGAGGCCCAGGCTTGCAAGACGTTCGCGAAAGCGCTCGCGAAGATTGCTACCGATTGCCAATCGCAGTCGTCTTGGCCGGCCACGCACCTGTGCCAGCGCCATGTTTTCCTCGATTGTTAGTCCCTCGCACGTACCCGCCATCGGATCCTGAAACACACGTGAAACCAGACCGGCGCGCTTGCTCGTGGTCCATCGCGTTACATCTTCGTCGTCGACAACGACCTGACCCGAATCCGCTACAACTTCGCCTGCCAGCACATTGAGCAACGTCGACTTGCCCGAGCCGTTGCTGCCTATCATGGTAACGAACTGACCAACTGGAATCGTCAGCGCGAGGGCCCGCAAAGCGCGCGTTTCAATCACCGTACCCGGGTTGAAGGTGACATCAACATCTTGGACTTGAATCATGTCGCGCGGGCTCCACCGCCTTTTAGAAAGCGCTGACGGACAGCCGGCAACGCCATGGCGAGGACAACGAGCACGGCGGTGACGAGTTTGAGATCCTGCGCCTGAAGTCCAATGAAATCGGCGTTCAGGGCGACCGCAATGACAAGGCGGTAAATGATCGAGCCGACAATACAGGCAAACGTCGCAAGAACGATCGTGCGCGTCGACATCACTGCCTCGCCAAGAATAACCGCAGCCAGACCGACAACAATGACACCAACTCCCATGGATATATCGGCGGCGCCCTGAACCTGCGCGAAGAGGGCGCCAGCAAGCGCCACCAACGCGTTACTCATTGCCATTCCGCTCAAGATCATGACGTCGGTGCGGATTCCCTGCGCGCGCGCCATGCGCGGATTTACGCCCGTAGCCCGCATCGCAAGACCGATCTCGCTGGCAAGGAACGCATCGACTAGCAGTTTTGCGGCCACAACGACCACCACGAAGACTAACGGATAGAGCCAGTAGAACGGCAACCCGAAACCTTCGAACGGCGTGAAGATCGTCACCTCTCCAAGCAATGGCTGATTGGGTTTCCCCATGATACGCAGATTGATCGTCCAGAGACCGATCATCGTCAGGATGCTGGCCAGAAGATGCAGGATGCGGAGGCGAATGTTGAGCAATGCCGTAACCATTCCCGCCAGCGCGCCGGCCAACATGGCAACAAAGGTTGCGGCGTACGGGTTCCAACCGCCGACGATCAGAGTCGCCGCCACGGCCGCGCCCAGCGGCAGACTGCCATCAACTGTTAGGTCTGGAAAATTCAGGACACGAAAGCTTAGGAAAACGCCGAAGGCGACGAGACCAAACAGCAAGCCGGTCTCAATCGCCCCCAGAAATGCGATCAGGCTCATAAGTCAGAGCCCAGTTTGGAACGACCTTTTCCGCGCTTATTTCACCACTTTATGGGCACGCGATATTACGGACTGTGGAAGCGTCACACCCATCTTTTGAGCGGCGCCAGGATTGACGTGAAGCTGCGTGATATCCACACCCTGGACGGAAAGGTCGCCTGGTTTCATGCCCCGAAGTATGCGGGCAATCATTTTTCCGGTTTGGCGACCAACGTCATAATAGTCAAATCCAAGTCCGGCCATGGCACCGCGCTGCACCGAATCCGTATCTCCGGCATAGACCGGAATCTTCGCATCGATGCCGACTTTCACAACGGCTTCAAGCGCGGAGACGACCGTGTTGTCGGTGGGGACATAAATCACGTCCACCTTGCCGACCAGGCTTCGCGTGGCCGCTAAAACGTCGTTGCTGCTCGGCGCCGATGCGGTGACGATGCTGAGACCCTTTCCGGGCGCGAGTTTTTTCAGCAAATCGACAAGCACGACAGCGTTCGCCTCGCCTGGATTGTGCGGCACGCCGACGATTTTTGCGTTCGGCGTGATTTCCTTAATCAAGTCCAGATGCTTGCCGATCGGCGAGAGGTCAGACACGCCTGTTACATTGCCACCCGGCTTTTTGGCATTTGTCACCAGCTTCGCTGCGACCGGATCGGTAACAGCACTGAAGACGACCGGGATCTGCCCGCGCGCGGCTGAGACCACAGCCTGCGCCGACGGTGTTGCAATGGCGACGATGACATCCGGATTATCGCCAACGAACTTGCGGGCAATTTGGCCGGCTGTTCCGACATCGCCCTGTGCGCTCTGGTATTCCCAATCGAGATTGTCGCCAGCCTTGAATCCCTGGGCAGCAAGCTCGTCCTTGATTCCGTCGCGTGTGGCGTCGAGCGCAGGATGTTCGACGATAGCCGTGACTTTGACCGATTTATCGGCAGCAACCGCGTTGTTCAACGGCTGTAGGACAAGTGGTAAAGCCAAGATGAAAGCAGCGCATAGCGCCCCTCGACCGAGCGTCGTGTTCAGCATGATGATCCTCCCGATGTAGAATTCGCTTTTTCCACGGCACACGAAACATTTGCGCCGCAAGAACTTGAGAAAACCATGCCCGCGCAGTGGAGCGTCGTCAAGCGGCGTTCAGCGCAGCGTATCCACAACTTCGAAAAGTGCGCCCAGACAGGACGCACCAAGCTTGCGGCAGCGCTCGGGGGACCAGCCCTGAATAGCATCGGGCGTGTCCGCCGCATCTTTGAAAGGCTGTTCCAAAGTCATCGCCAGACAACCGAATGTCTCCGCGACCCAATTCGAGCACATCGTCAAATTTGCGGCTCCCGGTTTCGCGGGTGGGTAGCCGTGAACCGTTTGGAAATCGGGATTGATACGGGCCAACGTGGATTTATAGGCGCCAAACAGTTCAGTCTGCTTCTCGCTGAGTGAAGGAATTCCCAACGGGCCTGCTAGAAAATTATAGGGCAACGCTTCATCGCCGTGCACGTCGAGGCAGAAATCCACGCCAGCCTCGCGCATCCTTTCTTCAACCAGGAAGACCTCGGGACTGCGCTCCATCGAAGGCGCCTGCCACTCGCGATTAAGGTTGGCGCCGGACGCGTTGGTCCGCAGATTGCCGCGTCGGCTGCCGTCGGGGTTCATGTTGGGCACGACGAAAATGACGGCCTTCTCGCTAAGCGAACGTGCGACTGGGTCATGATCGTCGAGCAGGCGCTGCAGGAAACCCTCGATCCACCAAGCCGCCATCGTTTCGCCCGGATGCTGGCGGGCAATGATCCAGCATTTACGCTTGGCCTGGCCGTCCTCGCCAATGATCAGCATGTCCAGATCTTGTCCATCTGCCGTCACGCCTAAATTGACGTGTTTCACCTTGGACGAAATCTGCGCGCCGGCGATAAGGTCCGCATGGCGCTCGAGCGAGTAGGGCGCGAACATCGCGAAATAGACGGAGTTGTGACCGGGACGATGGCTGATGGTGAGTACGGTGCCATCGTAGCTGGTGTCCGCGCGGAACCAGTGCTCACGATCGTATGACGCGACCGCGCGGTATTCCTTCCAACCGTTGGGGTATGAAGCCGCACCGGCATTCTCAATTTTTAGGACACAGTCGCTGTCGCGGGCGCCGGTCAAACGGAAGTAGAACCACTGCAGAAATTCTGCGTTATTGTCTTTGCGGATACGCAGGCGAATGTTTGCCGCGTCAACTGCCGCCAAAACTTCGATGTTGCCACCGTCAAAATTACTACTGACATTCATTCTCAGATCCCGAATATGCACAAGCGTGCGGGATCATTGCATACGTGGTTGCCCCGGGTCACCACCTAGCGCGCGCCCGCATCCAGGCGATGGTTGCGCCGCCGCCGGATTCTGTCAAAGATCATCATGTGCGCTCTTCTATGCACAGCGGGACGTTAGTATCGGCAGCGAATTTGACCGCTTGTGACCCAGAGCGTATATCTTTTGAACTTGCAGGATTATGTGGCCACAATAGGCTGTCATTTAGCAACTGACCAACTGAGACAGATGGTTGCATAGGAATTCTCTGGAAGAGGCGACTTGAATATGCAGGAAACAATATCTTTTTTGGATCTGAAGCAGCTTACCGGCGAGGCGCTGGGCGCCATCGGACTGTCCGGCACTGATCGGGAGATCGTGCAGGATGTCCTGCTATTTGCAGAGCTGCGCGGCAATAATCAAGGGCTGATCAAAATACCGCAAAAGTCGGTGCAGCCTTCGCCCGATGCCACGCCGATGGTCGTCGAGCAGCCGTTTCCGGCGGTCGCCTATATCAAGGGAAACGGTCAGGTCGGCATGGTCGTCATGGACCGCGCCGTGGAGGTCGTGGTTAACGCTGCAAAGCAATGCGGGATCGGGCTGGTGGCAACGTCGGGCACATTTACCTCGACGGGTGCGGTCGGATATTTTGCTGAGAAGATTGCGAAAGCCGGCAAGATCGGGATCGTGATGTCCGGAACGCCGAAGGCCGTTGCGGTTGAAGGCGGCTCTGACCCTGTTCTCGGAACCAATCCAATCGCCATTTCGGTACCCTACAGGGGCGGAATGGTCTCCCTAGATATGACGACTGCGGAAATGGCCTTCTTCGGGTTGATCCAGGCCCGGGACCGCGGCGAGAACATACCCGAAGGCATCGCCTATGACGAAGATGGCGCCGTTACAACAGACCCGGCCGGCGCCCTGCGCGGTGCGATCCGCTCTTTCGGCGGGGCAAAGGGCTCCGGCCTCGCGCTGATGGTCGAGATACTGACCGGTCCGCTAACCGGCTCGGACATTTTGCAGGAAGACACCAACGGGCGCGGCAATCTCGTCCTGGCAATAGATCCCGCCACGTTTGGGGACGCAGACGCTTTCGAGACGCGCACGGCAACGCTGCTGGAGGGGATCAAGGCCTCGCGCCCGCTCAGCACCGACAATGGCATCCGTCTGCCCGGAGAGGGTAGCCGCCGCACCATGGACAAGGCTTTGGCCAGCGGCGAGCTAACAATCGACAGTCAACTGTTGCAACAGCTGAGAGAGATTGCCGCTTCATGACACCAGCCAGTATCCAGGAAGTCGTCGTTACTGGGCCAATCGTTTTGGCATTTTCACCATCGGCAAACGTTTGGTTAGGCTCGGACTTCCAACGCTCGCCTGAGTCTGCGTCCGGAAGACGTGTACGGATCTCGAAAGGGGTATGCAGACCGACGGCTGAGATTGACGCACGGATCAGCAGGAGGACCTCTTGAGCGCGCCAGACAATGGCCGCGGTCAGGCCGTCATTATTGGCGCCGGTATTGTCGGTATTTCTACCGGGCTCTACTTGCAGCGCGACGGCTGGCAGGTCACCGTCATCGATCCCAAGGACCCTGGAGAAGGCACCTCGAAAGGCAACGCGGGACTGCTCGCAACCGGCCATATATCACCCGACGCCATGCCCGGCACCCTGGCAGCGGCCGTTGGCAAGCTGATGCGGCGAAGTCCTTCCTTGTCGATACGTTGGCGCTACTTGCCACAGATCCTGCCATGGCTCATCCGGTTCGCCGGCGCCTGCAACGAGGTCCAGGCCAAAGCTGGTACCAAAGCCCTCTCCGCGCTCGTTGGCGGCGCCATGGACGCCTACGAGCCTCTGCTCCAAAGCGCCGGTGCGAGCGGCCTCGTTCAGCACAAAGGCATCCTCTACCTTTACCGGACCCCGCAATCGTTCAAAGCGGCACAAAGCGAAATCGCGCTTAAGCGCGAACACGGCATTCGTATGGAAGAATTGGACGAAAACGGTATTCGTGACCTCGTGCCGGCGTTGGCGCCGATCCACAGCCACGGCATGTATTACCCGGATTACGCCCACACGGTCGATCCATTCGCCCTGACACAGGCCTTGGGCGTGCGGTTGGCTCAAGCCGGCGCAAACTTCGTAAAGGCAAATGCCACGGGGTTTTCCTTCGATGGCGGCCGCGTCTCCGAGGTTCACTCAGCCGGTCATACCGATAAGGCGGATATAATCGTGGTTGCCGCCGGCGCCTACTCCAAATCACTCGCGGCGGCGCTCGGCGCCCATGTTCCGCTCGACACCGAACGCGGTTACCACGTTACGTTCGCCGACGCCGGCGTCAAACTCGACATTCCACTGTTATCGGTCGACAGCTACCTCGCCATTACGCCGATGGAACCCGGACTCCGCAGCGCGGGGCTGGTCGAGCTCGCGGGCCTTGAGCTGCCTCCCAACCCAGCACTCCACGACGGGATAATCCGTCATACCCAGGAATTATTTCCCGATATGAGTATTGCGAATCCGTCGCGCTGGATGGGGTATCGCCCATCCTTGCCGGATTCACTGCCGATCATCACTCGTACGCCAAACCATCGCAACGCATATCTCGCGTTTGGCCACAGCCATATCGGCCTGACCACGGCGGCTGCGACGGGCCGCGCGATCGCCGACCTGGCTGCAGATAGAACGCCTCAGTTCGATCTGGAACCGTTTCGCGCGGATCGATTTTGATCCGGTTCGGAGCCGCTGTCACGGGCGCACGTTAGCTGCTAGGACTGTCCGGCAAGCGACTTTGCAAAGCGGACGCGCAGCGATGAAATCCGGCGGCAGGATAGCGGCTGATATAGGCGGAACCTTCACCGACATCGCGTATCTGACGAGCGATGGGCGGCTCATCACGAAGAAAGTTCCCTCGACACCTGCAGACTACGCCGACGCCGTGCTGGACGGCATTTCCAACTTGATGGACGACTCGCCCGACACCCTGGCCGATGTTGCCGACGTGCTGCACGGTTCGACGATAGCGACCAATGCGATTATCGAACGCAAGGGCGCACGGACGGCTCTTCTCACGACGAAGGGCTTTCGCGACGTCTTGGAGCTGCGGCGAATTCGCGTCCCGACACTTTACGACCCGCTTTATGTCAAACCAGCGCCACTCGTTCCCCGAAATCTGCGTTTTGAAGTTGCCGAGCGCATGGATTTCGCCGGCAATGTGCTGACGCCACTCGATCCGGCCGATGTCGAACGGCTAATCCCGCAGATCAAGGACTCAGGCGCAGAGGCGATAGCCGTTTGCTATCTGCACTCATACGCCAACCCGTCACATGAGGAGCAGACTGGGAAAATTTTGCGGCGGGCGCTGCCTGGGCTGTTCATTTCGCTGTCGATCGACGTGTTGCCGCAGATGCGCGAGTACGAGCGGACCAGTACGACGGTCGTCAACAGCTACGTGGGGCCGACTGTGAATGGCTACCTCACGGCGATGGCCGACCGGCTCAAGGTGGCGGGGACTTCCGGCCGGCTCATGGTTATGCAGTCGAGCGGCGGCGTCATCGATGCGAAAACTGCGATCGACTGTCCGGCGCAAATCATCGAGTGTGGTCCGGCGGCCGGCGTCGTCGGCGCCCTGCGTCAAGGCGCTGAAGCGGGATACGAGAACCTCATAACCTTCGATATGGGAGGCACAACGGCAAAGGCGTCATTGATCGAAGATGGACGTCTTACGAAATCCGACGAGTATGAGGTTGGCGGCACAATGTCGGCGGGCAATTCACTCGTCTCCGGCGGCGGATATGCACTCAAACTTCCGGTTATCGACATCGCCGAAGTCGGCGCCGGCGGAGGCAGTATCGTCTGGCTCGATGCTGCTGGCGCAACAAAGGTCGGCCCACAGAGCGCCGGGGCATCGCCTGGACCGGCCTGCTACGGCCTTGGCGGTGAAGACCCAACAGTCACCGATGCCAACGTCGTCCTTGGATACCTCAACCCGGCGGCGCTGGCCGGCGGGGCGATGCCAATTCAAGCGGCCCTTTCCCACCAAGCCATCGAACATCGAATCGCGCAGCCTCTTGGCCGCCCGGTGATCGAAGCGGCCCGTGGCATTCACATGGTTGCCAACGCAAACATGACGCGGGCGGTGAAAGCGGTAACGACGTACCGCGGACGCGATCCACGGGACTTCGTGCTGTTTGCCTTCGGCGGGAACGGAGGCGTCCACGCAGCCGACCTGGCAAGGGTATTGCGCATAAGCAGCGTCGTCGTCCCACCGGCCGCAGGCGTGTTCAGCGCCGTCGGGCTACTCAAGGCAGATAAAGACATGGGCCTGACGCATGCCTTTATGCATCCGCTGGCGGACCTACCCGCTGACCGCGCCGCAGAGATGTGCGCCCGGCTCGAAACGCGAGTATGCGAACTGCTTGGGCAAGAGCATGAAACGATTTCGCTGCGGAGATTCGCCGACATCCGTTATGCCGGTCAGGCATTTGAACTCAGTATCGAGCTTCCCAACGGGCCGATCGACGCGGCTTCGATCAAGCAGATCACAGACCGGTTCGAAAACGAACACAACCGCCGCTACGGCCACGCGTTCTCGGGCGACAATCCGCTGGAGATAGTCAACATCCGGGTCAGCGGCAGCATTCCAGCCAATCTACCCGAAGCTGTATACCTGGCCGGCTCGGACCAAGATGGCAGGCACACACGCGAGGTCTATTTCGGACCTGGCGCAGGAACGCTCACTACTGCTGTCGTTCCGCGAAGCGCGCTCTCCGACAGCTCGCGCCCGGGTCCGTTAATCGTCGAGGAGTACGAAGGGACCACGGTTGTCCCGCCCGATTGCACGGCACGCCTCGACGAGATGGGGAATATTGTGATCGATGTGGGAAAGATCGGATGACAGCGCACGCGCCCCAAGACACCACGTTCGACCCATTTCTGCTCGAAATTATCCGCAGCGGGTTCGATGCAATCGCAGACGACATGGCGCTAACGCTCATGCGCACTTCATATTCCGGCATCATCCGTGATTCGATGGATTTCTCGACGGCGGTCTGCGATGCGGAGGGGCAGACCTGGGCCCAAGGCCTGACAACACCAATGCATCTCGGCAGTTTTTTCGATACCATGCAGACATTGGCGAAGCGCTACGACGGACAGATTTACGAAGACGATTTCTTCATCGCCAACGACCCCTATCTTGCCGCCGGATAGCATCTTCCGGACATCTACATCATCCAGCCGGTATTCGTTGGTGGCGGGCTCGCTGCCTGGGCAACGACGGTCGCACATCATTCCGATGTTGGAGGCATCGTTGCAGGCAGCAATGCGCTCGGAGCGCGGGAGATTTATCAAGAGGGCCTGCGCCTGCCCTTTCTCAAATTTGTCGAGCGCGGGACGCCCAATCTGGCTCTATGGGACATCGTCGCGGCAAATGTGCGAACGCCCGACAAGGTGATTGGCGACCTGCAGGCGCAAATGGCGGCCTGCGCCACCGCCGAGCGTGAACTGCAGCTTTTGTTTGACCGCTACGGTGTAGAAACGGTCAGCGAATACGGCATGCATCTGCAGGATCATGCCGAACGTTTGGCGCGCTCAGAGATCAGCCGTATCCCCGATGGCACCTATCGCTTCACCGATCATATCGACGGCATCGGCGAGACACCGGAAGCCATTATCCTGCATGCGGCGGTCACAGTTGCCGGCGATGGCGTTACCGTCGACTGGTCGGGCTCGTCACCGCAGGTTGACGGCGGCGTCAACTCTCCCCTGCCCTTCACCAAGGCTTGCGCCTTCACTGCCCTGCGCTCGGTCTTCCGCACCGATGTGCCAAATTGCCATGGCTTTACCCGCGCGATTGAAGTGGTAGCGCCGCTCGGCAGCATTACCAATCCGCGATCGCCCGGCGCATGTGGTGCGCGCGGCATTACCGGTTATCGGATGATCGACTGCCTATTCGGCGCACTCGCCCAGGCCGTCCCAGATCGGGTCACGGCAGACGGCAGCGGCGGATCGACGCTGCCAACGATTTCTGGCTATCGGGACGGCAAACCATTCGTGTTCTGCGAAACGTTCATGGGAACCTGGGGCGGAGCCGCTACGCACGACGGCCAGGAAGGCGTTCCGCACATGGGTGCCAACCAGTCGAACGTGCCAATCGAGATGATCGAAGCAGAATATCCGATTCGCATCGAGCAATATGGATTTGTCCCCGATACCGGCGGTCCGGGTGCATTCCGCGGCGGCCTTTCACTCATCCGCGACTATCGAATACTTGCAGAAAATGCCGACCTCAATGTGCGCTCCGACAAACGCGCTTATCCGCCCCACGGACTGTTTGGCGGCAAGGAAGGCGCACCATCAACCAACCTGCTCAACCCCGATGGCGAGAATCGCCTCTTGCCCACCCTCCTCTCGACGCCGATTGCGATGAAGAAGGGTGATGTGTTCCGCCATATCATGGCCGGCGGGGGCGGCTATGGCGATCCATTGGAACGCGCCACCGAGGATATTTTGAACGACGTGATCGCCGAAAAAACATCGCCGGCACATGCGAAGAAGCATTACGGCGTCGTCGTAACAGGCAACAGTCCGGCAGCGATCAACGAAGCCGCGACGGCACTCCTTCGCGATAGCCTGCGCGCGGCGCGGGTCGGTTAGGCGTCGAGGGAGACAAGCGCTCCGTCGTCTTTCGCCGAAGCCGATATCGCTTCCAATGCAGCGATACCGTGAACCACATCGTCGAGCGGGACCGGGTAAACACTGCTCCCGGCAACGGCGTCGGCAAACGCTTCAAGTTCGGCCCGCTCCATGTCAATAGGCTGGAAACTGCGGGTCTCGACTTCACCACCGACGAGACAAAGATCCAGTAGTTCGTGATCCCGCATGTGCGCCCAACCTTTCGTGCCGTGCACGTAGAGGCTCCAATTGCGCGCCGTCGTGGTGATGGTCCCGAGATAACCGGATATGCCGCAAGCAAAGCGCAGCAGCATCGACGTCGTATCGTCCATCGGCACCTTCAAAATTTGACGCAGGCTTAATGCCTGGACATGGGCGAGCCGCCCGAATAGGCAGAACATAGTGTCGAGCATATGAATGCCGCCGGCCGTCATTCCGCCGGCTGGACTTTCGATTTCGTTGGCGCGCCAGTCTTGATCCGAGTAGTCGAAGCCGTAGCGGTTTGAAAAATTTCCTTCCGTGTGCAGCACGGTACCCAGAGTGCCGTCGTCCACCAGGGTCTTCAGCGCGAGAACGGCCGGCAAGAAACGTCGGTTGTGGCCAAGCGCCAAGATCACACCTGCCGTATCGCAGGCGCGGCGCGCCTCCTGAGCCCCGCGCGTGGTTAGCGCCAGAGGTTTCTCCGTAAAGACGTGCTTCCCAGCCTGTGCAGCTAATGTCACCTGCTGTTCGTGGAGACCGTGCGGCGTTGCCAATGCCACTGCCTCGATTTCGGGATCTGCCAAGACCGCCGCAAAATCGCTGGTGAGAACCAAACCCTGCCGCTTCGCATAGTCTTCCACTTTCGCCGGCGTGCGCACGATGCCGGTCGTAAAACAGATCTTATCGCCCTTCGGCGTGCCGTCCGTCTGCACGGAATTGACGAGTTCCTGTCCCCACCAACCGAGACCGACCACCGCTGTTCTCAACACGTCGCCTCCTCCGCTACCAGCTCGTCACGGCTTTACAGACCACCGTCCCGTCTGGCTGACGCTCTACAATTCACCGGTCAAACAATCTATCCTGCTTCGGCAAATTTTTAGCATTCGAATTGAAGTACGGGGCAGAGACATGGCGCGTCGGGCTGATCTCAATATCCTATGCTGGGAAGGGTATGAAGCGCCCGAACTGCTCCAGGGCTTTACAGAACAACGGGGTATCACGGCGACCGGCGAGTCGTTTCTCTCGGATGCGGCGGCGGTTGAGCGCATCCTTTCTGACGAGCGGCAAGACTGGGATATTGTTAACCTAAACAATCCATTCGCCCGCGAGATGCTGTTTCCCGAAGGTGCTATACGCTCGATCGACAAAGCACGATTCCAGCCGCACTTCGAGTGCATGCTACCGCAGTTCTCAGAGATCTATAAATGGGCGTACAGCCGGGACGGCGGAGAACTGCTTGGCATCTGTCAACGCTTTGGCCCATTCAACCTTGTCGTCAACACGGATCGAATGGCGGCAAGAACCGCAGAGCAGCTGGGGTTCACGTTGCCAGACGACCCTTCGCTCGACAAGCGCTACGGTGTCCTCTCCTACGACGACTTTAACGCCATGCATATATGCATTGGCGCAGGGCTCAATCCCTTCGAGCCGCACGACTCGGATGCGATCGATCGGTTTGGTGCGACGGCACGGCGTTGGTTTCAGAGTGCGGCCATCGTCACTGGAGATCACCTCGTGCTCAATGACGCGCTAATACGCGGCGACATCGACTTCTACCTCTCCGGCGGCGTCTACACGGCGTCAACAGCCAGATTGGCCGGACATCACAATATTCGGGCGGTCACGCCGACCAGCGGACCGATCGACGGCAAGGGTGGCATCGTCTTCATGGAGATCACATCGGTCGTCGACAATGCAGCCGCCTGCCCAGACGCCGAGGATTTTCTCGAGTATTTGTTGAGTCCCGAGGTCGCGAAGAGGATGGCCTTTGCCGAAGGGACCTGCAATCCAGTGACGCAGATGGGCGATCCGGACGTATTTGCCGCATTCTCCACCGATCAGCTCAATGCCATCCAGTGGGATACGTTGGAGGACGATGTCGGTCGGTCCGCCGAATACGCGATAATTCCGAGCTATTCGGAATTGCTGCCCCGACTTGAGGCCGCTCGACGGGAAGCAGGATGGCAATAACGACCGAATACGCCATTACCGCGATTCAGTCGATCTGTAGATGAGCGTCAGACAGGCGGCACCTCGATCGGTGCCGCCGGCACGCAGCATGACAATCTACAGCCTTCAACTGTTATGCCACGTTGTTCACGACCCAATTCTGGAAGTAGTGGACATTCGTCTCCCAGGTCGGTGAGAACTGGACGCTGGCGTCTGCCGCCGGCGAATGCCTAGCCCGCTGCTGCAACTGCATGCAATTGAGATCTTGACTGCGGATACCGGCACGGTCCTCGAACTTCCTTGTCTTACCGAGGAACAGATCAGCGACCTGTTCGCGTCCTGCCTCGAATTCCTCACCCTCGGCCGCCTCCGGCGCAAACAGGAAGGCCATGGTCGCCCGCGTCCGGCCCGGAGCAATCGGCGTGTAGATAACCGGCGCGTATGCCTTCCCGCTAAGCGTCATGGTCGTGCTCGGGAGGAGGACGCAGGTTCCGCCTCCCGCCGGCTCCTTGTTGCCGTCGCGTCCAGGCAACGATGGCAGCTCCATTTTCCTATTGCGACGCGCCGGCCGGCTCTCAGCCGCCGTTAGAGTCAGCGTGTTATCTTCCGCCAGCATCTGGGTATAGAGCTCGCCGGTCTGGATATTCAGCTCGTCAGACATTTTCTCGAAAATGCCTTCGTGCACCCAGATATGATGGTAGACCTCCCAGTTCTCGGGAACCAACTTCCAATTGGCGTCATACTCCCAGGTCACCCGATGGCCGATCTTCATGGCATCGAAGTCATAATCGCCAAAATACTTCTCAATCGGTGCGGCATAATCCTCGATCGGCAGCGCGTTGCCTTCCAAATTGACGAACACAACGCCGCTATAGACACCACAACGGACCGGCACCAGGCCGTTCTCCTTCTTGTCGACTGTGAAATTCTCTGAGTTCGGCGTCCCATCGAAATACGGCGTGGCGCGGAGATTGCCCTCAAGATCCCATGCCCAGGCATGATATGGACAGCTCAGATTCGACAAACCTTGCTCGGGTTTTTCCAGAATGATCGTCGCGCGATGACGACAGACATTGTGGAAGGCCCTGACGACGTCCTTCTTGTCACGCACGATAATCAGCGGAAGGCCCGTAACCGTGACGGGTACCGCATCTCCCGGATTGGCTACATCGTCAACAAAGGCGGCACCGACCCAGGTGCGCGGAAACAGCCGTTCCTGCTCCAGGTCAAAAAAATCCTGGCTCGTATAGGCCGAAGCCGGAAGCCCTATCGCAGTCTCGATCGGCTGTTGCAGATTGGCAATCGAATCCTTGCCCAAGATATCGTCGAATGTCCGTGTCATTTGAAAGCCCCTTGCTGAAAAGATGTCAGGCAAGGTCTGATCAGGCGCTTCCGGTCGCATTGACATAGATCAAATGAAGCGGATTCCAGCGCTAAATCAGAACGCGCGATCGTTGTTGCGACATTTGCCGCATGCTAAAGATGCAACGACCGCAAACCTGATAGGGAGAAACATTTATGGCTCGTAAAGCCGCGTTCTTTGGTGTGCCATGGGAAGAAACCGGTGGCTATGCGCGGGCGGTCCGCGTTGGAAATCTAGTCGATGTCGGTATGACAACGGCCGCCGCACCCGACGGTACGATCCTTTACCCGGGCGACGTCTATATGCAGACGAAAGAAGCCTTGCGCATCATTGGCAATGCACTCAATGAAGTCGGTGCATCGTTCGAAGATGTCTTTCGAACCCGAATGTACCTGGAGGATATGTCACGGTGGGAAGAAGCGGCCCGCGCCCACGCTGAGGTTTTCAAGGACATACGACCAACGACCGGTTGGGTCGGGATGAGCAGCTTCTTCACCGACGGAATTGCCGCTGAAGTCGACGCCATGGCCTATATCGAAGACGGCGAATGACGGGTCGATCATGACGCTTCATCCCCGTTCGATGCCCAACGCTTGAGATAGAGTTATCCCCGGTGATTTTCTATACCTCAGACGTCTCGGTTTTTGGCGCAAAGGTCGCCATCGTCATGGCTGCCAAGGGTATCGAGGCGGAGCGCCGGGATCCGCCAGGTGGAGAGGGTTCCGACGATTACAGGAAACTCGTGCCAGCAGGTACCTGTCCTGCGCTGGTCGATGGCACATTCGTTGTGAGCGAATCCGAAGTCATCGCGGAATACCTTGAAGAGGCTTACCCCGAGCCGACACTGATGCCGGGAGAAGCCAAACTGCATTCCCAAATCCGCTTCTTCTCGCGGTTCCACGATTTCTATATCGAGCCGCCAGTCCGCACACTATTCCGGCAAGTGGATCCGCGAATTCAAGACATGGATGTCGTGCTTCCAGCGGCCGAGCAGTTGCACCACCGCCTTGCACAGTTGGACGCACTTGTTAAACCGCAACCCTATCTAGCGACGAAGACTCTAAGCCTCGCGGATTGTGGATTTCCAGCCACACTGATGCAGGCGGACATTATTCTGGAGGCATTGGGAATGAATCCGAAGCCGACCCGCAAGATCGCCAAGTGGCGCGACACATTGGAGGCGCATCCCGCTGTCGAGAGTGTGATGAAAAGCTTTCGGCCAGCCTCGATCGCCTGGTTTGAAAGCAAACTTAATATGCTTGGGTGAGCCGCCCAGACAGTTGCTACAGCAACCGGTCCCGGGAGATATCGATCGACAGGCTGAAGAGATAATCGCCACACTCGGTAACCGCCGGTACGCGCTGCGTCAGAACGATGCCATCACTTTCAAACGCAACCTCGACAGCGTCGGCATCGGGGTTGTCCCTTGGATGCAAACAACCGGCTTTCTGACCGGCGACGACATCGTCACCAAGCTCGCTATAGGGCTCAAACAGTCCGTTGACCGGCGCATGCACGTGGTAGCGAGGTCCCGGCATCTCAACAAAGCGTGTCGCTGCAGCAACGCTGCTGGAGGAACCGGCTTCCAAAATACCCAAATGCTGCAACACCCGGTTGACGCCTTGGTTGCCGATCTCAAGCGCATCGAGGTTGACGGTGCCACATCCTCCGAGTTCTGTCGCCAACATCGCGACGCCCTGCGCGTCGGCCGACGACAACAATGAGCCAAGCCCGGGGCCGCCCGGAACGACGACGGTCAAGGGCGCCCCGAACGCCTCGGTAATGGCCAGCTTGCGCGCCTTGAGCTCCTTGTCACCACCATTGCGCAAAAAGGCGCATGGAATGTACTCGGAAGCGAAGCCACCTGAATGAAGATCGAGACCAGCATCGCACATTGGCAGTATCTGACTGCTTACGTAGTCGGCGATCGCTAATGTCGGCGTCCCGTTAGGGTCACCTGGGAACACCCGGTTCATATTTCCGTCGTCCAAAGGCGATACCCTGGCGAGGTCGAGAACGGCCGGATAGTTGAGCGCCGGCATGATGATCAGGCGGCCGTTTAGTTGCGCCGGGTCCACGTCGCGCATCAAATGCCGCAGGATGATCTGGCCCTCATACTCGTCGCCATGCGTGCCAGCGGTGAGCAATACCGTTGGACCCGTACCGCCGGCAAGGACGGTAATGGGCACGGGAATCATGCCATAAGCGTGGCGATTGTCGGAATAAAGGAGGCGGAGAAACGAGTTCTGCCGCCCCTTTTTATCGAAATCAAGGTCGCAGGAGATACTCGACGGAGTCGCGCTCATCACTGCTCACATCTGCACCAACGCCGGGAAGTGCTTTAGCCTCGCGACGCCGCCATCCTGACCTCGAGCTTGGCAAACAAACGAGCCAATCCCCAGCAGATGACGAAGTAGATTACCGCGGCAGTTATCCACACCTCGAACACACGCGTCGTCGATACCGCCACCTCGACTGACAGGAAGGTGAGTTCCTGAATTGAGATAAGGGAGACGATCGAGGAATCTTTGATGGTCTGGATGAACTGGTTGCAGAGTGGAGGTACGATCTTCTGGATGGCCTGCGGCATGACGACGTAGCGCAGCAGCTGGAACCTGTTCAGGCCGATGCTGGTGCCGGCTTCCCATTGCCCCCGGGGAACCGACTGAATGCCCGCACGCACGATTTCGGTGACGTAAGCGCCTTCAAATAAGGCCAGACACATGAGGCCCGACAGGAAGTTCGCGAACAAATTCGCCTGGCCGAACAACACTTCCACGATAGAGATCGCCGTCGGCGACGCGTGATGGACAAAGTCATCCGCGCCAATTAGCGGCATGATTTGATCGCTGAGGAAGAAATAGAAGATGAAGATAAATACCAGCGGCGGCATGTTGCGAACGAATTCCACATATGCCCGCCCAAGCAACCGCAGGAACAAGCTCGGACTGACGCGGAACAAGCCGAAAATGGTGCCCAAGATGGCCGCGGCCACGATCGACCAGATAGACAAGCGGATCGTGATGAAGAAACCCTGCACAATCAGATTTTGAACCCAGCGTCCTTCCTCCACGTCCCAGCGGAAGATATAGACCGGGATTGTGTTCCAATCCCAATTGTAATGCAGGACCGTATTTACCTGAATGTATACGTACCATACGGCCGCAGCGACTGCCGCGATGACGACAAAATCAAGCCAATGAACCTGTATTTTACCGTCTTGGCGCCGAGGCTGAAATATTTCTGCGTATGACATGCCAATCTTCCTAAATGATCAAATACGACGGCCTTACCAACTCCGTTTCCGTATCCGATATTCCATGTAGTTCACAACCGACGACAGCGTGATCGTCATCGAGAGATAGATCGCCGCCACAGTGAACCAGATTTCGAAGCTGAGGAACGTGTCTGCAATGATGTTGCGGCCTTCGGTGGTCAGATCGAAGATCGCGATCACGCTGACAATTGAAGAATGCTTGATCAGATTAACAAACAAACCAGTCAAAGGCGGCAACATGATTGGAATTGCCTGCGGCAAGACGACATAGCGATAGGTGTCACGCTGTGTCAGCCCAATGCTGGCCGATGCTTCCCACTGCCCGCGTTCGACCGACTGAATGCCGGCCCGGATAATCTCGGCGGCAAATGATCCTTCGTAGAGGGCCAGCGCGATGATTCCGGTCCACAGGCGATCGATACCAATGATCGGCGAAATCACAAAATACATAAGGTAAATCTGAACCAGGAGTGGTGTGTTCCGAATAACTTCGAGATAAGTCACCGCCAGGACCCGGCCAGCCAGCGAATTGGACATCTTGAAGAGAGCCGTAACCAGTCCGACGCCAATCGAAATAAGCACAGCCCAGGCCGCAATTTCCAATGTCACCAGCACACCGTGGACGAACTCGCCCCAAATCAACTCACCGTCAACAACGCGCCAGAAATATTTGGGTACGCGATACCACTGCCAATTATAGCCCATGCTCTGGGCGCCCTGGAGCGTCAGCCAAATCATGCCAGCGCCTAGAGCGATAACCTGAGCTATATCGATTAGTGGTGACTTCTGGCCCTTTCGTCCCAAGACGATCCGGCGAATTAGATTTATTTCGGCGGGATTAACTCCAGCGGGAGCTACCATGTCGTCTGCCTCATACCTGCTTCGTTCAACATGTTATCAAGATGTTAGCCATCTCTATTCGGAAGTCCAGTTTGTCCTATATGAATTCTGAGCGTAAGGCAACGCAGATACGCGGGGATTCTGCCCCGTGTGAAGCGACAACTCGTCGCGCCGCCCGATCTCGGGTCGGTGCACATGTCCTGCCGGCACCAACTACCCAACTCCCCTAACCTGCCTTCACCTTGAGTTATCCATAGGTTCTCTGACGTTTTCAATATTCATATATGTCCAAATTGCTGGCTGCGAGGCCGCCGAACTGGCGGTGATGTCTATATCCGCTCACCCTCAGATAACAACATTGTGTTGAGCCGCAATTCCGATGCATATCAAATGCACCTCGATTCCGGCCAGTTGCCCGGACGTTTTCAATGGCGATTCTAGCCGCGGTTTTTACTGCGCGAGGAGTTTTCTGACGCGCTTCTCGATCTCCGCCTCGCGCTCTTCATGCGCGAATGGCAGCGTCTCGACGACGATCTTGCCGACCTTGCGTCCTAAATCCTCCTGCGCCTGATGGTCATCGACGTTGGATTTCGCGACCTTGACGATGACATCGCCGGACATTGTCGGAATTCGTCCATCGGCGTTCTTGGTGGGTGCCGGCGGCTCCTTACCCTTCTTAAGATCGCGAATGCCGCGCTTGAGCATCACCCGCAACATGGCAACGCCGGTATCCGACCAACCCAAATGTTCGAGCTTGTGGACGGTGATGGGACCCTGGCCAATTTGCGCTTCATAGTCGCTGGGCTCGCGTTGCCCCTCCTCGTAGGACCGCTCGCCTTCGACCTGGCCTACGAAGTCCACCGCATTGAGTCCGACTTTCGTCTTATCTCCTTTGCCTCCCGGATCGACTTTATCGTTGAAATGGCGCCAGGCAATGAGTTTGCAGCGTGTATTATCGACCGGCACGACCCACTTGGTGATCCCTGCGCGCGGGAAAAAGGTCTCGCGATTGGCATCTTGATAGACGTCCGGCGGCTGGGCGAAGTTCGGTAGCCAGCATTCCGCCGTCCTGGTCCAGATATACTCGTTCCAACGCCGTGTATTGGTCAGATAGATACCCGTCCGCTCTTTCATGCGGTGCCACTCGATAATTCCCTTCGCACCCCAGGCCGGATTGAACTGAGCCCGCGTGACCCGGGTGTGCAGGAAAACGCTATGGATCGGGTCCATCGGGTTCTCGGTCACCTGCAGCCAGTTGCACGGCATGTCGAGGGAGTAGGGCACCATGTCGTCGTCGGGCATATCCATGGTGTCGTAGATCGGGAACTCGGGCTTGAGTTCCGGCGGGCCGAAATACGCAAAGACCAGGCCCTTGTATTCGTGCGCCGGATAGGCGCCGTGCGCCAGCGTGTGCCGGATCGGGCTGTCCTCGGGCTCGCCCGGCGTCTCCAGGATCGTGCCGTCGACATCAAACAGCCAGCCGTGATAGCAGCAGCGGATGCCATGCTCGGCGATCACGCCATACTCGAGCGAGGTACGGCGGTGGCTGCATTGCCGGTGCAACAGCCCGACGTCGCCTGACAAGTCGCGGAAGACGACCAGATCCTCGCCCATGATGCGCACACCCAGCGGCAGATCGGTGAGCTGCTCCGACATGCAGACCGGCTGCCAAAACCGGCGCAGATACTCGCCGCACGGTGTTCCTGGATCGGTGTGTGTCAGTTCGGCGTCTTCTTCCCCCGTCGCCCACCGGAGATACCCGTTGTAGGGTATGTTCATCACATCCAATTTCGCATCCATCCCAACCTGCCCTATTCCAGCTTTTGGTCCGCCCACACGCGCATCATCCGTCGCGCCAGTACTGTGGTCAAGTGGAGCTGTCGCTTGCATGGCAAAGAATTCGGGGCGCAGGCTCGTTCGCGTGCGCCCCCCAATTTCGCCACCAACCGGAACAAGCCGGCAGTGAGCCGGAACCCTAGTGAATGAGGATTTGGCTCAGGAATAGCTTCGTGCGGTCGCTCTTCGGATTCGTGAAGAATACATCCGGCTCCGCTTTTTCAACGATCTCCGCCTGATCCATGAAGACCATGGAATTCGCAACAGTCTTTGCAAATCCCATCTCATGGGTCACAACGATCATCGTCATACCGGATTCTGCGAGCTCTACCATGACGTCGAGCACCTCTTTGATCATCTCCGGATCGAGCGCCGACGTCGGCTCATCAAACAGCATGATCTTTGGTTCCATGCATAGCGACCGTGCAATCGCCACGCGCTGTTGCTGGCCGCCCGACAAAGCGGTCGGAAATTTCGCCGCCTGTTCAGGGATATGGACCCGCTCGAGGTAGCGCATAGCCAGTTCTTCGGATTCCTTCTTACTCATACCGCGCGCGCGCACTGGCGCAAGCATCAAGTTTTCAAGCACCGTCAGATGCGGAAACAGGTTGAAATTCTGGAACACGATGCCGACTTCACGACGTACCGCCGTGACGTTCTTCATATCTTCCGTCAATTCGATGCCGTCGACTGTGATCTTTCCTGCCTGGTGCACTTCCAAGCGATTGATGCACCGGATCATCGTCGACTTACCCGAACCCGAAGGGCCACAGACAACCATCCGCTCACCCTGCGCGACCGTAAGATTAATGTCGCGAAGTGCTTGGAAGTCGCCGAACCACTTTCCGACCCCTTCTAATTCGATAATAGCCGACATCTATTCGATCTCCCGATATTGGCGAAAGTCTCACACAGCGCCGCTTAACCCTCGCGCCGCCTGCAATTTTCCTGAGCCTCCAAAAACAAGGCGCGGAGTATACGCGCTCTGGTAGTGAATGAAAGTCAGAATATAGCGCGACATGGTGTCGCGACATGATCGCTCGCTGAAATGTGAAGATGACGCCGTTCAATGCGTCCGCCTACGATTGCTGTTGATGTGCCGGCGGCTAGGACTTAAAGGACGGCTCTGGCTTAATCTAGGAGCAAGCACGTGCGCATAATTTCCTACCGCCGCAATGGAGAAGTCGGCATCGGCGTCATGGTCGACGACCAGCGTTTCGTCGCTCTTGCCAATGTCCAACCTGACTTACCGCACACACTGCGGGGACTTCTAGAGCTCGGCCCTGCCGGCCTCAAAGCCGCAGCCGCGGCGACAAGCGGCAAGGACGGCGATTCCACGCTCGACGAGGTTAGTCTCGATCCTGTCATTCCCGAACCTCCTGCCATCTGGTGCGTAGGCCTGAACTATGTATCGCATCGCGAGGAAACCGGATCGCCGGTATCCGAACAGCCGACATTTTTCCTCCGCATCGCCGCCAGCCAAGTTGGGCACGGGCAGCCGATGATTCGGCCAAAGGCTTCACAGATGTTCGATTACGAGGGCGAGCTCGCCGTCGTAATCGGCACCGGCGGCCGGCACATAAGCGAAGCCGAGGCCTTAGAGCACGTCGCGGGCTATGCGTGTTACAACGATGGCACGATTCGCGATTGGCAGCGTCATACCTCGCAATTTGGCCCGGGCAAAAATTTCAGCGCGACAGGCGGGTTCGGACCTTGGCTGACGACCGCAGACGAAGTTGGTAACCCCTACAGCCAGACACTGACGACACGCCTCAATGGCGAAGTCATGCAAAATGCTTCAATCGATCTGATGTTATTCAGAATTGAGAGGCTCATTGCCTACCTCTCAACCATGTACCCGTTGCGCCCCGGCGATGTGATTAGCACCGGAACGGCCGGCGGCGTCGGCTTCAGGCGGGACCCGCCGGTGTTTCTCAAGCCAGGGGATACGGTTAGCGTCGAGGTCAGCGGCGTCGGCACCCTCGTCAACCCGATTTCCGACGAGGCCCCCTAACGCCGAACCGTCCGGGCCGGAATCGTGCGAGCCGGAATCGTCCGAGCCGGAAGCCGGAATCGTCCGTCCGAGCCGGTCGGAATCGTCCGAGCCGGAATCGTCCGAGCCGGAATCGTCGGTGGCAATGCTTCCATTTGCATGTGAATTGAAACAGAAAAATCCGAAATAGACGACGGCGGTGCTACGTTAGAAAGCCCCGCGAAAGCACCGCGTTCACAGACGACGATTATTGGTATTCGGGAGGCCGGTCTTGAATAACTCGGAGCGAATGAAGGGAAAAGGACAGCACGGCGGTTATTATACAAGCCGCGGGATCACGGAAGATGCGGAACTGACGCATGTCGGCCCGGGCACGCCGGGTGGCGAGTATCTACGGCGCTTCTGGCAGCCGGTGGCGCTCTCTTCGGAGCTCGGCGAACTGCCGCTCAACGTGCGTATGCTGGGGGAGGACCTGGTGCTGTTCCGCACCCGCAAAGGCGAACTCGGCCTTTTGGAGCGGCACTGCTCGCATCGTGGCGCCTCATTGGAGTATGGCCTGCCTTCGGATCAGGGCATCGTCTGCTGCTACCACGGCTGGCATTACGGCACCGATGGCAGCATCCTCGAAACGCCCAACGATCCGACTAGCAAAAATGCCGGTCGTCTCTATCACCCCGCCTATCGGACCCACGAATATGAAGGCATCGTCTTCGCCTATATGGGGCCACCCGAGGATGTGCCCGAATTCCCGATCCTCGATACCTATGTCGAGCCCGACAACGAGATGGTTCCGTTCTCGCTCCATATGCCCTGCAATTGGCTGCAAGTAATCGAAAACTTCCAGGACCCGACGCATAGCGTTTTCCTGCACACGCGCGTATCTGGTGCGCAGTTCTCCCCCAACTGGGGCCAATTGCCGATCCATGAACATGTACGCACACCGCTTGGCATGTTGAGCGTCATATCACGAGGTTGGAAAGGCCGCGTCTGGGTACGCACGGGAGGCGAGATCATCCTGCCGAACATCAATCAGGCAACGGCCCTTTGGGAAACCG
This sequence comes from Alphaproteobacteria bacterium, assembly GCA_963664465.2. Taxonomy (GTDB): domain Bacteria; phylum Pseudomonadota; class Alphaproteobacteria; order UBA8366; family CAVOAK01; genus CAVOAK01. The sequence goes on from CAXXSU010000015.1 coordinate 489,566, forward strand.
GTGAGGACGAGAAGTATTTCCAACGCGCGAGCCTAACGCGCTGGATGCGAGCAATCGATGACGATCATACGCATGTCATCGGCTGGCGCCATTTCAACGATCGTGTCGACCCCGACCACAAGGGCGACAAGAACGCCGTCGGTAAGGACAAAATCGATTTTATCGGCCAGACCGAAATGGAAAGGCCATACGAGGAACGCCAGCGGATTCCTGGAGATTACGAGGCGATCGTCGGCCAGCGGCCGATTGCGATCCACGATCTGGAAAATCTGAACTCTGCCGACCGAGGCGTCGCCACCCTACGCAGCCTCGTGCGGCGCGGCATTAGGCAACTCGGCCGCGGCAAGCCGATCGCACCCCCGAAGCGAGATAAACGCGGCATCGTACCGACCTATAGCGCAGACACCGTCGTCACGCTGCCGGACAGCCTCGGCGAAGATCCGGAGATTATCCGTGCCGTCGGCGATCAAGTGGCCAAAATCAATATAGCCAGCGGCAAACAGGAGCCGGATCGCCGCCTGGCGTATTTTGGCACGAAAGTTTCTGAGATTGCCTCCGAAATTACGAATATGGGCTAGGCATGCCGCTATCTGCTTCCCATCCATGCCCGCGCGGCTCGATACGGCTCGACTGGAGGATTAGAGATGGAGTTTCACAAGGGCAGGCTGATCGATCACGTGCACCTCATCGTGAGCGATTTGACCGCGAGCAAACGTTTCTACCGGGCTGTTCTCGACGTAATCGGCATACCCTTCGGCGGCGAAGACGAAGGGTATTTTTGGGCCGACGAACTATTCGTCAATCAAGGCGAGAGGCCGACCACGCATCTCCATCTCGCCTTTCAGGTCCATAGCCGTGAAACCGTCCACCGGTTCCATGACGTCGCGCTGGCCGTTGGCGGCCGCGACAACGGCGGTCCCGGCGAGCGTCGTTATCACCCGGGTTACTATGCCGCCTTTGCGCTCGACCCCGACGATAATAACATCGAAGCTGTGTATCACGGACCGGCCCAGCGCTCCGCGGCATCGGTCATCCTGACGCCGGACCTAAAAGAACCGCATTTAAGATGAAGTCCTTAAGTCCCGCCAAGTCTACTCCCGCCAAGTCTACTCCCGCCAAGTCTACTCCCGCCGGTTGAAATTTACGCTCCTGATGCAGGGTCGCTTGTCCTCTAATCGACATCGAGCGTCGCAAGCGCGCCCAAGGTGATCGGCTTGACCGGCGGTCGCACGCGAAAGCGGCCGACCAATTCAACCTCAACGCCACGGGCGGCAGCGACGATATGCGATACGGCAGCGCCGCACTGCCTGCCTTGACACGGGCCCATGCCTGCGCGCGTGAATGCCTTCACTTGATTGGGCCCTTGACAACCGAGCGAGACCGCCTCGCGCAGCCGACCTGCAGTAACCTCCTCGCAACGGCAGATAACCGTATCGTCAACCGCATTATCCATTAGCGAGGCGGGCGGCGTGAACAGTGCTTCGAGAAACGGCCGGACGCGGATGTCGCGCTTTAGCGCTTGACGCACGGGGGCCGCCAAACGATCACGTTCCTCGGCGTCGATTAGGCCCAGCGAGCAGGCGGCCTGAAATGCCGCCAGCCGGCCTGAATATTCAGCAGCTCGTGCGCCGGCGATTCCGCCGCAGTCTCCGGCAATTGCAACCCCATCGATGTTGGTCCCGCCCCATGCATCGGTCGATGGCCGCCAACAAAGCTGGCGCCGATCCCAGATTTCTTCCACGCCGAGCGCAGCCGCAAGATGGCCGTTCGGCACAACTCCGAAATGAACCATCAGTAGACCCGTATCCAACGTTTGCCGTTGGCTGCCAATATCGTACTCGACGGATGTGATTCGGTCGTCGCCGTTCGCTGAAATATTGGTAACGCCGGAAATGATCGGCACATCCGCCCGTCTCAATTCCGCTTTCAGCGCCCGCCCCTTTCCAATGTATCCGTCGGCGATCAACGCCAAAGGAAGATGGGGCAGCGCCTGCAGATAGCCAGCGCGCGGCGTCATGTCGAGCAGCGCCTGAATGGCAACGCCGGCGTGAAGATATTGGCTGGCTACAAGAAGTAGGAGCGGTCCGCTCCCTGCCAGCACGACGCCGCCGCCAATCAACGTATCATCGGGCACCATGCCCTCCTGCTTCAGGAGGACCTGTCCGGCGCCCGCCGTCATCACGCCAGGCAGCGTCCAACCGGGAAACGGCAGAGCCCGTTCCATACTCCCCGTGGCGATGACGATGAACTGTGCGTCGACAATGTCGGCACTACCGAATGAGATCACGCCGATCTGGCGCTCCGGCGTGACAGCCCAAACGTCGCTGTCGGACCGGTAACCGGCGGCGCTGGCCCGGAACGACTGGGCGAGCGCTGCACCGCGAGCATAGTCCTGGCCGAGAATGGCTTGATGCTCAGTGTCGGCGTTCTCGATTGCTCGGTAGATCTGTCCGCCTGGCGCCGACTGTTCGTCGAACAACTCAACCTGTACGCCCAACTCCGCCGCGGTTGTGGCGGTGGCAAGACCGGCCGGTCCACCGCCGATCACCGCGAGCGCACAGCGTTCGCTCATGGCTTCAGCCCCGATGCACCCTCTTGTCGGCGGATCTTCATCCCCTCCTCGACCGTGACAAGACACGCCTGACGGTTGTCTTCGCCGTCGATCTCCATCAGGCATTCGAAGCAAACGCCCATCATGCAATAGGGCGCTCGAGGCTCGCCGGAAACCGGTGTGGTGCGGCAGTGGCCCAAGTTCTTGAGCAGTATCGCCGCGGCGACGCTCGCGCCTTCCGGGACCGCGGCCTCGACATCGTCGATCGTCACCGTGACGGTCGGACCCTCACGTAGCCGCTTGAACATCAAATCGGTCCAACGAAAAGGGTTCTACGCCGGGGACCACATCTTCGCCGGCGATCCAGCCTGCGAGATGTTCGGCATGAATGGCGGCCAACGTGACGCCGCTATGGCAGTTGACGACAAAGGCGTTCGGATAGTCCCGCGAACGCGAGTAAATGGAAAACGTGTCCTGCGGCATCGGACGCAAAGCGGCCCAAGAACGCACGAGCCGTGCCCGGGCAAGAAATGGGAATGTGCGAACGCCATTTGCCGCGATCTTGCGGAGACCTTGCAGGGTTGTGCCCTCGTCGAGCCCAACGTCTTCGCGGGTATCACCCAGCATCACCGTCCCCTCGCCGGTCTGGCGCATCAGACTGGTGGGGATCTCGAACACCGGGTTGAGCCGCTCGGTTACTAGGATCTGCCCGCGCAGCGGCTTTACGGGTACAGCCATGCCAATCATAGGTCCGAGCCAGGCGTTGGCGATGCCACCTGCCAATACGACGCAATTACAACCGATCTCATCGTCGCCGACTTTGAGGGCAAATCCATCAGCCTTAGGATTGATATCGAGGACGCGATGGTTTGGCAGATAGTGTCCGCCGAGATCCTGAAAGCTCTTGAGCAGAGCCTCGTGGAGCATCAACGAATTAACATGACCGTCGACAGCGCTAAACGAAGCACCGACGACATCGGGACCAAGTCCTGGCATGAGTTTGTCGAGCGCCGGCCGGTCGAGCATCTCGAATTCAACGCCAGGATTAAGGTTGGATGGCTCGGCCTCGGCCGCGACTTGCTCGAGTTTCGCCTGTTGCTCCGCCATCTCGTCGTCGGAAAAACATATATGGACCGCACCACGCTTGGAGTAGGCGGCATCGATTGCCGTGCGATCCTTGAGTTCGTCGGCAAATGCCGGCCACAGGTCGGCCGACGTGCGGGTCCAGCTCGCATATCGCGGCAGCCCTCCGCCCTTGCCGTGCACCCAAACCAGAGCGAAGTTGCCGCGCGCGGCACGAAAGGCTGCATCGCCCTCGTCGGCCACCGCGACGTTGATGCCACGCTTCGCGAGCCCGTAGGCGACAGCCATGCCGACCAGTCCGCCGCCAACGACGACACTATCGTATGCGCGCACGGTCACCTTTCCGCCAAAATCAAATGGACATCAAAGTTCGACCCAGGAGACGACAATACCGCTCAGGAAGCGCGGCGCAAACGCGGTGTTGGTTTCCTCTTGGGCGTCAACCTGTCTGCCAGATACTGGTAAATGTCCCAGACCGGGCCTTCGAGATCAGGCGGACCCAATGGACTTTGCGTCGCGAAACGCGACTGGAGCCCTCGCTGCAATGATTCCAGCTTCTCCCGGTCTTCCCGATTGATGGAGTTATAAAGATCCAACGCCGCCTTGATCGCCTTGCGCTTTGGCTTGGGATCGAAGGATGCATAGCCCCACCGCGTCACCACATGTTCCGCCGAGCGTGGCCGAAGACACATATATATGACACCGCTCGGCGTCAGCCCGACAACATGCGAGGGATAGATGCAATACATCATCGAGTAGCGCTTCTCCTCGTCGGTCACGTCCGCATGATAGGGCGTCCGCTGCGGAAAATTAGGATCGTAGTGAGACTTGTACCCGGTATAGCCCTCGCCGCCTGGGATCTTTTCGCAAAGCCGCGTTGGCGTGATCTTGTGCAGCGAGTCTAGATGCGTCACGCTCAGGTGATAGCCTTCCATGAAGTTCTCGTTCAGACACTTCCAGTTCGTATTCCAGACATCCTCGTGGACAAACTGGTGGACCATCTGCTCGGCGTGATAGTTCCGCACATAGGGCTCAAGTCCCTTGAGACGCGGCGCAAGCGGCTTCGCTTTGCCATCCAGGTTGACATAGAGGAAACCGTGCCAGACTTCGGTCTTGAACTCCGGCAGCCGGCAGTTCTTGACGTCGAAGCCCTTGACCTGGTCCATGTAGGGCGCGCGCAGGAGCTGGCCGTCATTGGCGTAGGTCCAGGCGTGGTAGGGACAGACGAAATGCTTGGCCGTGCCTGTGCCCTCGAGGATCACCGAGGAGCGGTGGCGGCAGACGTTTGACAGCACGCGCACCTTCTTGTCCTGGCCGCGCACGACGATCAGCGGCTCGTCGATCAGCTCGGTCGTGAAATAGTCGCCCGGTTTGGGGACTTCCTCGACCCGGCCGAGGCAGACCCACTCCTTGCGGAAGATCTCCTCCCGCTCGAGCTCGAGAATCTCTGCAGAGGTATAAAACTCGTTCGGCAGCGTCCTTGCCTGGCGCAGGCCATCACCTCTGACGCCAGCGAGTGCCTTCTGAATATCAGCGAGTGCAGTGCTCATCTTTAATTCTCCTCACCCTGGTCGGCTAACGCAGGATATCACGGCTAACCTTCGGCTAAAATGGCTGCGTCGTCATGACGCGCGCCTGAGTTGTGCGCTGCCTGCTTTCTCAGGTGTCAGCATCCGCGCCACATACTGATACAGGTCCCAAACAGTGCCCTCTAAATCAGTCGGGCCAAGTCGGTTGGGCTCGATATAATGCGACTTCAGTCCACGGCGCATCCGATCGAGCTGTGCCCGGTCTTCGTCCATCGTCTTGTTAAATCCTGCCGCCCGCACTTCCGGCGGTCGCGCAGGATCCAACTCATATGACGACAGAATGCAGCGGTTGGCTAGTTCACCGGCGCCCCGTGGCTGAAGGCACAACGAAGCAGACCCGTTCGAGGTGATGCCTACGACATGTGAGGGAAAGATCCAGAAAAACATGCTGAACCTTCTCTCCTCTGGCGTCATGTCGGGGTGGTAGGGTTTGCGTTGCGGCGACTTGCGCGTGTAGTGCGCCTTGTAGCCCGTGTATCCCTCGCCCGGCGGGATCTTCTCGCAGAGCCGCGTCGGCGTAATATCGTAAAGGTCCTTACTGTGCACCGTGCTCAGGTGGTAGCCCTCCATGTAATTCTCGGCTAGGCACTTCCAGTTCGTCGACCAGATTTCTTCCTGGACGAGGCTAACCATCATGTCTTCAGGATGCCGGTTTTCCAGGTATGGCTCGAGACCCGTGAGTCTGGGAGCGAGCGGCTTCGCCTTGCCGTCCAGGTTCACATAGAGGAAACCGTGCCAGATTTCGGTCTTGAACTCCGGCAGCCGGCAGCCTTTGACATCGAAGCCCTTGACCTGGTCCATGTAGGGCGCGCGCAGAAGCTGGCCGTCATTGGCGTAGGTCCAGGCGTGGTAGGGACAGACGAAATGCTTGGCCGTGCCTGTGCCCTCGAGGATCACCGAGGAGCGGTGGCGGCAGACGTTTGACAGCACGCGTACCTTCTTGTCCTGGCCGCGCGCGACGATCAGCGGCTCATCGAGAAGCTGCGTCGTAAAGTAATCGCCACGCTCGGGAATTTCCGCAACCCTGCCGACACAAATCCATTCCTTGCGGAAAATCTCCTCCTTCTCGAGTTCGAAAAACTCCTCCGAGCTGTAAAATTCAGGCGGCAACGATCTTGCTTGGTCGGGTCCCAACTCGATGATGCCAGCCAGTGCATTTTTCAATCCGGCCGATGCAGCACCCATTCTTAATCCTCCAATATCGCCTGTCTCACACAGGCAACGAGACAATGTTCAGATCGCGTAAGGATCCTGGATGTCACGACGCCTTCCGCAGGCGTGATTTGCGACCAGTCTTAGGTGCGAGCCTTCCGGCCAGATATCGGTTGATGTCCCAAATCGTGCCTTCAAAATTGGGCGGCGCTAGCGGACTTGCCAGTGCGCTACGTGACTTCAGGCCTCGCCGTACACTTTCCAGCCGAGCTTTGTCCTCGGTCATGACGTCGCCGATCCAGCCGTGCAGCGAACGCACCATCTTGCGCTTCGGCTTAGGATCGAACGTCCCCAGTCCCCAGGTCGCATTCACCTCTTCCGCCGCACGCGGCCACATACACATGTAGTTGATGATTTCCGGCGACAGTGCGACGACGTGCGAGGGGTAAACGCAAAACATCATGGTGTAGCGTTGCTCCTTGTCCGTCAGGTCAGGATGGTGGGGCTCGCGCGGCGGCCACTTCCCTGGAAAGTGGGATTTGTAGCCGGTGAATCCATCGCCACCGGGAAATTTTTTGCAAAGCCGCGTTGGCGTGATGTCGTGCAGCGTTTTGTGGTGCACCGAGCTCAGGTGATAGCCTTCCATGAAGTTTTCAACGAGGCATTTCCAATTGGTGTCCCAGACCTGCTCCTCACGAAACTGATTGACCATGTCGGCCATGTGGTAATTCTCAATGAAAGGCTCGAGCCCCTTGAGCCGCGGCGCGAGTGGCTTCGCCTTGCCATCCAGGTTCACATAAAGGAAGCCGTGCCAGATTTCGGTCGCGAACGCCGGTAGCCGGCAGCCCTCGACCTTGAACCCCTTGACCTGGTCCATGTAGGGCGCGCGCAGGAGCTTGCCGTCGTTGGCATAGGTCCAGGCATGATAGGGACAGACGAAATGCTTGGAATTGCCCGTGCCTTCGAGGATCACCGAAGAGCGGTGGCGGCAGACGTTGGACAGCACCCGCACCTTGTCGTCCTGACCACGCACGACGATCAGCGGCTCGCCGATCAGCTCGGTCGTGAAATAGTCACCACGTTTGGGGACATCTTCGACGCGTCCGAGGCAGAACCATTCTTTGCGGAAGATTTCGTCCCTCTCGAGTTCGAGAAATTCTTCGGAGAAATAGCAAGCCGGCGGTAGCGTCTTTGCCCGTGAGGTTTCCCATTCCGCGAGTTCAGCCAGGGCTTCACGTAGCCCGCTTACGTTGTTCGACCCTACCATATGCATGCCTCCTTGATCGTCCGGCGTCGCTTATCGCCGCCTCGTCCAGCTTAGGCCCAATCCTACGTCGGCACGCGCACCGTAGCGAACGACATTTTTTCACAAAATTCATGAGAGAATCTCATAGATCCTTTGCCAGCGTGAAAACCGCTTCCGGTTGAGCGATGCCCTTTAGGGGAAAGGTGCCGAGCGGCCGGAACGTATCGTCGATGGCAGTTACGAAGGCGTCGGAGGCGACGTAGGGCACCTTGAGTTCAGCGCAGAGGCCAGCGATCCGGCTGACGAGATTTACCGCCGGACCGATGACGGTGAATTCAAGCCGGTTCGGGGCACCAACATTTCCGTAAGCCACACGCCCGACATGGAGAGCCACGCCAAAATCGACCTCCAAATCAGGCACATCAGCGGCAATCTCCGATCGGGACGCCAAGGCCTCGCAGGCCGCTGCCGAAGCGTTTTGCAACACCTCAGTCGTACTCTGTTCGCCATCCAACGGGAAAATGGCCAGCACTGCGTCGCCGATGAACTTGAGAATTTCACCGCCATGCGTCTCAATTGCCGCTTCCGCAACGCCAAAATAATCGTTAAGCAGGCCGATCATTTCGGTCGAGGAAAATGTCTGCGAAAGGCCCGTAAAGTTTCGCAAATCGCAGTACCACAACGCCGCCTCAATCGTCTCGAGATTGCCGCGCGTGATCGACCCCTCCAGAACCTTAGGCCCCGAGGCTTGCCCTAGATAGGTTTCGAGAATCGTTCGGGCGATCTGCCGTACGGCCTGCACCTCCGCAATCGGACTGAAGACGTTCAAGGCGCTGCGGATAAGCGCTACCTGCTCATCGGAGAACCCAGCCGCTACCACCGTCGAGAATGTCATGGCATGCGCCACACCATCGCTGAACCTGACAGGCAGCGCGAGATACTCGACGATGCCCCGGTCCTTGAGCTCCTCGAGGATCGGAAAATCCACCTGTGCCGATGGACCCGTCAATATTCTGCGCACTTCATCGGCGCCCTCGAAGATCGGCCGGATGGGGCTCTTTAGATACGCCGACGTCAGGTCAGCCCCAAATGGCACCGTAACCTCACGGCTACCTTCGTCCGCATCCCAATAGTAGGCCGCGACCAGCGCCTGCGGATGCAGTGTCTGCCACGACATCGTCACGCGTGTCAGTGGCACGCCCGCCGATACGAGCTGCTCCGCGAAGCCGTTGATCAGCGGTCCAATACCTTGGACATGACGGCCGGGACCTTGGCACCAATCGACGATCCGCTCGTTCCCATTCATCTTCGTTGACCGTTCAAATTTGTCCATGTAACTGCCGACGGTTCTGACGACTTATATATACAAGCGGCGATAGCGGATTGGCACAGTCAGTCGCCGTCGCCTATCATCTTCAACCATGAGCGGGGCCCAGGCTCAATCACAGACCGGCGCCGGTGAGATCGTTGATGTGGCTTCGGAGGCCGATACGATCGAACGCCGGGGCATCTCGCTTACTGTCACATTGGCAGTGAGCCTAGGCCTCTTGGTTCTGCTTTCCGTCGCCGTCGTGCTGTTCATCGGTCTCTGGAGTGCCCAGCGAAATACCTTGAGCCTGCTTAGCGACAAGGCAGGCCTGACGATTGATTCCGCCGTCACGCGCATTGAGCAGCACCTGATGCCGGCCAGCGACCAAGCGGCCTTCATCGCCGGACTTGTCGAAAATGGTACAATCGACGTCAGCGATCGGAAGCGCTTTCAGGACTATCTGCTTGGCGCGATGGCCGCGGCGCCCCAGATCGAGGTGTTTTCCTTCATCGATACCGATTACCAACTTATTGGCGTACTGCGCCGCAACGGCAAAGCCACGCCCTACGTGGCAGACTATCGCGAGGACCAGGCCGTAATCGACGCCATTTTCGCGTTGCGGGCGTCGCGGAGCGCGGAATGGGCCGCGCCCATTTGGCGCAAAATACTTGAAACGACTCTCATCAATTTTCGCCAGCCCGTTTATCAGGATGGTGAGTTTCGAGGGATGCTGGTTGGGTTGGTGTCGATCAACGCGCTCTCGGAATATCTGGCCAACCTGAATGAACTCGTCGGCCACAATGCGTTCATTCTCTACGACCGTAACTTTGTCATGGCCCACGCCCAGCTGGCTGGACAATTCGCCGAACTTTCGGTCGAACGGCCACTCCCTACTCTAGCTGATTTTGGCGACCCGGTACTCGCTTCGATCTGGCAGACCGAACAACGCTTCCCACTGATTCTCACACTGCCGGATGACACAAGTGGTCATGTGGTGGAGTCCGGCGGCGAACTGTTCGTGTTTTTGTTTCGCGAACTCCGCGGCTTCACCGACAAGCACATCGTCGTCGGCACTTATTTCCGCAACGATGAGGTGAACGAGGAGTTGCGCCGGCTGCAGATCGCCGTCGCCGTCGGCCTGCTTGCCGTCGTTCTCGCCTGCGTCGCCGCGGTAATACTCGCACGCCTCATCGCCCGGCCAATCATCCGCCTCTCGGTGGCTGCGGCACGAATTGGCGAGCTTGCGATCGGCAACGTCGGAGCTTTGCCGCTGAGCCCGTTTCGCGAACTCAACCAGCAAGCTGGCGCCTTCAACTCGATGCTGAGGGCGCTGCGGTGGTTTGAGATCTACGTTCCAAAAACGCTTGTCGAACGGCTGATCCGCCGCGGCGATGAGGGCGCCATTCAGTCCAGTGAACACGATATCACGGTAATTTTTACCGATATTGCCGGCTTTACCCCATTCGCCGAGGGCAAACCGGCAGACGAAGTCGCGGCGTTTCTCAACGAGCATTTCGCAATGATTGCGAAACACGTGGAAGCAGAGGACGGCACGGTCGACAAGTTTATCGGCGACGCGGTGATGGCGTTTTGGGGTGCGCCCGAACCACAGGAGGATCACGCGGCCCGGGCTTGCCGTGCCGCCCGCGCAATCGCTGTCGACCTCAGAGCTGATAACGAGAAACGCCGGCGCAACGGTGAGCCGACCGTTCATTTGCGCATCGGCCTGCACAGCGGCCCAGCGACAGTCGGCAACATAGGCGCACCAGGCCGCATGAATTATACGGCTGTCGGCGATACTGTGAATGTCAGCCAGCGCCTCGAGCAGTTATCCAAGCGCCTTTACGAAAAGGGCGACGAGGTGAACATCCTCATCAGCGATGTCACACATGACCGCGCCGGACCCGCGTTTCCGACCGAACCTGCGGGTCAATTCGAGCTACCCGGCCGCAGTGAAAAGATCACCGTATTCAGATTGTTGGAAAGTTAGACCAGACGCCGCGCCAACTTGCCGGGTCCGGCATACTGCACTAACTTTTGTCGCAAGGGCGACCACCGTCATCGGGGAGCACCGAAACCATGACTTATAAACGCGCCGCAGAATTTGGTTGGGACTGGATCACCTTGCCGAAAGTCGAGGGCCGATCAACGCGTCAGGCGCATGTCGCGCTGCCTGAAGGCACGGTTGAACGCCAGCTCGGCAAAGAAGGGTTTTACGGCCCGGCGACGCATATGTACCACACCCATTTGCCGACCGAGTTTTCGAAGTTCGAAGGTCCATTGCATGGCCGGGCCTGGGATCTTGGAGATTACGACAAAGTAGACAAATCACCGTGGGACGCCGTCGAGTGCATTTCCAACGAGCATTGCAAAATCCGCTTCTGGAAAACTAAGGGAGCGATGGATCACTTGGTGCGAAACGCCGACGGTGACGACCTGTTGTTCATCCACGAGGGCGAAGGTCATTTATATTGCGACTACGGCCATCTCGCGTTCCGCGAGGGCGACTACATCGTCATGCCGCGCGGCACCATGTGGCGCACTGAGCCCGATGGTGACCTGAAAGTCCTGCTGATCGAGGCAACGAACGAGTCGTTCCATTTGCCGGACAAAGGTCTGATGGGTACGAATACGGTATTCGACCCAGCCATGTTCGAAACCCCAGCGATCGATGATGCCTTCAGGTCACAACAGGGCGAGACGAGCTGGCAATTGCGGATCAAGCGAAGCGGCCAGATTTCGACCGCAATTTATGCCTTCAATCCGCTCGACGCTGTCGGTTGGCACGGCTCGCTGTGTCCGGTTCGCATAAACTGGCGCGACCTGCGTCCGGTCATGAGTCACCGCATGCATATGCCGATTTCGGCACACACGACATTTGTTGCTGATCGCTTCGTCGTTTGCACTTTCGTGCCGCGGCCGCTCGTAGAAAGCGACCCGGAACTGGTGCGTGTTCCGGCTTTCCATTCCAACGACGAGATGGACGAAGTCGCGTTCTATCATGCGGGCAGCTTCATTCACCGCACGGACTTGGCGAAGGCGATGCTGACCCATTTGCCGTCAGGCTATGTTCATGGTCCGGCGCCAGACATGATGAAGAACGCTTCGCCATCGACGGGCGTCGAGACCAATACCTGGATCGACGGTGTCGCAATCAGCATCGACACGCGTGACGGCATAGCCGCCAAAGACATCCCCGACGAGCTGGAGCGAAAGGGCTGGCATCTGGCCTGGCAGGCAGCCGAAGCGAAGGCGGCTGAATAGTCGGGTGAGCCGCGCCGGCAGGACAAAGTTCAACACTGAGCACCAGACCCAGGCACTAGTCGCTAATCGCGTCCGATATCAGCCCGAAGTCAACGGCGGTCGTTAGCAGAAGCCTCGGCGCTCAGCTCGGCGCAACGCCCACGGTCGTTACGCGGTAACACAGCCGGCGGCCGTTCGTGTCGGGGAAGATCGACCCGCGGTGCATGGTGCAGCGGTTATCCCAGAGGATAGCGTCGCCGGGCGTCCATTGGTGCGCGTAGGTGAATTCTGGCTGCGTTGCATACGACCGGAGTTCGTCGAGAAATTCGATCCCCTCATCCTTCGACATACCCTCGACCGACGCCTCGCGGGTGTCGAGAATGCCAAGAAACAAAGCCTTTTCGCCGGTTTCGGGATGGCTATGCACGAACGGGTGGCTGACGTCGGGCAGCGCGCGCCTGTCCTCCTCGGTGAATGGAGGGGTTTTGGGGTTGTGAAGCCGTAGCGTCGTTACGTGGCTATAGTTCCAGCGAAGGCCCTCGAGTTTGCTCTTCATGTCGTCCGCCAACGCGTCGTATGCCTTGGTCAGGTTGGCGTACCATGTGTCGTCGCCGCCCTCTTCCGGCACTTCCTTGGAATAGAAGTACGAAGCGCAAGCAGGCACCCTCAGGAACGAAGAGTCGCTGTGCCAGTTGTCACCAAAAGCGCGATCGGGCCGCGCGCCGATATCCTTGCCATCGACCTTGATATTTGAGAACACGGACATTTCCGGGTGCTCCGGGATCTTGGGTTGGGCTGGAGGCGCAAGCTTCATGAGCTTGCCGAATCTTCGCCCGAATGCCATTTGCCGCTCTACCGTCAGGTCCTGGTCGCGGAACAGCAAAATTTTGTATTGCAGCCAACCATCGTTGATTTCGGAAATCGTCTCGTCGGACAGGTCATCCGCGGTGTTGACGCCGACGGCCTCGGCGCCGAGAGCGTCACTGATGGGTCTAAATTCGATTGTCATGATCAGAGCCCCCCACATTGGGATACAATATTAGGCGCCACTGGCGAGCACATGACAAGGCCGAACGAAACCCCCGGTTCGTCGCGCACCAAACGATCGGCGCGGGCTACTTCCAAACGCGCTTTGCCACGCGCCGCCCAGAAAAAATGGGAGGGCGCAGTATGCACCCTCCCAAATAATTCGCTCTAGACTGAGTTCCAGTCTTAGTTCATCGCCTGGACTCGCGCCAGCCGCTTGGCCCACTTCGCTCGGTCTATCTTGGAATAGTCGATGAAATAGAAGTCGGCCATCTTATCCGGTTCCATGATGTTGAAGGTCATGCCGTTCACGTCTTTTTCCGCGGCCCTCCAATGCTTTGCGAGGACCTCCTGGTTGGTCGGGATCAAACCACTCTGCAGGTACATGCCCTCCTGCATCTCGACACCGATGAGTTCGTTGAGAAAGAAGTCGACGGCCTTAGCAACCTTTGTGCCTTTGACTGCACCCATGTAGCCAACGCTCGGCATTCCAGAGGAGCCTTTAACCTTCACGTGGGTAACCGCCATCGGGAGGCCAGCAGTCTTCAAGCGGATAGCACCGCCGCCGGACCCGAACGTTGCCCAAACGTCGCCGGACTTTATGAGCTGGGACATGACTGTCCCTGACACCCAGGAATGAATGTTGGGCACGAACGCCTCAAGCGCTTTCATGCCCGGCTCGATGTTGCTCTCGTCGCCGCCATTCTCGTAAGCGAGTGCTACGATGTGGCTTATCATGTTGTAGCTAAAGGGCGACGGTAGTCCGAGATGGCCCTTGAGCTTGGGATGCAGCAGATCCGAGTGCTTCGTCGGGAACGGGATGCCGTTCGCCTTTAACTTCTCCGAGTTATACTGGAGCGCGGCCACGTGCATCCAATACCCCACCTTAAAGTCGGTTACGAATTCCGGCTGCACCTTGGATTTGTTTGGAATGTTGTCCAAGTTGATCTTCTGGAGGAACCCTGCCTGCTTGAATTCCTCTAGAACGTGGTCCGTGATCTCGACGACGTCGAACGGAATTTTTTGTCCGCGGGCGGCGATCAGTTTCGACAGGAACGACTCGGTGCGTCCGCCGATGAATTCCATCTCAATCCCGGCCTTCTCCATCGCCGGACCGACCTCTTCCCTGATCCGTATCTCCCAGGTACCCGGGAATGTGGCGATACGAATCTTGACGTTATCGAACATCTTCGACTGGGCGGAGGCCTGCGGCATCGCCGCGAACATCAGCCCCGCTACGGCACTGACTACGCCAAGAAGGCGCAGCGAGCGCATAATTGATATTGATCGCATGATGTCTCCCTTTCGATACTCCGTGGTTATAGTTTTACTGCCTTAACGCCAACGCTCACGCGTTGCTCCCCCCGCCACGCAGCAGCACGTTTAGACCTACGAGCCGCTGGACGATCAGAAGTAGGACGAGCGAACCGAAAAATACGATCGTGGCCATAGCGGGAATCGTGGGTTCGAAATCCTCTTCGATGGAAAACAGCACCATCACTGGAAACGGCGTCGCGTTCGGCCCGGAAAGGAACAGGGATATCGTTACGTCGGCGAACGAGACAAGGAAGGCATAAAGTCCGCCCGCGTAAATGCCCGGCATAATGATCGGCACGGTTATGCGGCGGAACGTACTCCATCTGCTGGCACCGTGAATGAGGGCGGCCTCTTCCATGGCGGGATTGAAACGCTGTAGCTGTACGCCGACGGCGGCCACGACATAGGGTGTTGCGACGAACACATGGCCGATCACCAGTCCCGTGAATGTGGCGACAATCTGAATGCCGAACATGTTGCCGATCGCGTAATAACCCTGAAGAAACGCCACGCCGATGACGATGAACGGCATCTGCAGGGGTGCCCTGAACAGCGTCCCCAGAACGATCTTGCCGGGGAAATTACCGCGGATTAGCCCGAGCGCCGCCGGCACACCGAGCAGAAGGCCGAATGCACACGACACTGTGGCCATCGAGATGCTGACCCAAAGCCCATGCCAGAGCCTCGGATGGATATTGAAGTACCACTCCAGCGAAAATCCCCGCGGCGGGAAGACGAGGAAAGCGCGCATGCCGGCGACATCTTCGCCAGGATCGACCGATGCGCCGATCACGACGAGGATGGGCGCATAAATGGCGGCCACGACGATCCACAACCAGGTGAGCGCGCAGACCCTCCGAATGCGGCGAGCGTCGAACCTTCGCATCAAGCGGTCGTATCCGTTCAGGGTCCGCGGCCTGGGCGAAGTCGGGATGGCAGATTGTTGCTCTGTCATGTGACAGCAAGCCTCGCTGCGCGGATTCGAGTTACCAGAAACACCGAAACGACGTTGATCGACAGAACAAAAATCAGCAGCATCGACGAAAGCGTTGCCGACATACCATACTCCAGATGTATCAACAGCGATTGCTGGATCAGTACCGGGAATGTCAATATTTTGCCGCCTCCCAGCACCAGTGCCGACACAAACGCACCCATGATGATATTGAACAGCAGGAGAGATGTGCTAATCAGACCCGGCAGGCTGAGCGGAATTATCACCCGCCAATAAACCCGCCAGCGCGCCGCACCATGGATTTCCGCCGCCTCTTCGAGAGATCGGGGCACGGTCTGGATCACGCTGAACAGCATCAGCACCATGAACGAGATCCCAAGATGCGTCAGACCGATGATCACGCCAGGCAAAGTGCCGATCACGGCAAACCCATCGCCGATGATACCGAGCCGCTTGAGCGTTACTACCAGCGCCCCGTCGCCGCCAAACAGGATGATGATGCCGAGAACCTTGATCGCAACTGAAACAAAGGCAGAAACGACGATGGCTGCGAGAATGAGCATGGCCCATTTCGGTGTCATCCTGGCGATCGTGTAGGCCACCGGGAACGAGACAGCAATGGTGAGAAATACGACCGTCGTCGAGAGGAAAAAATTCAGTTTCAGGGCATCGGTATAATAGGGATCCGTGAACGCAATAACGTAGTTAGCAATATTGAACGTATTGCCAAGTAGGCCGAGACCTATGTCTTCGAAAAAGCTCGCGCGCAGAAAAACGGCCTGCGGGAAGATCAGCATGATCATGCCGATCAAGAACGACGGCACAAGAATCAATCCCCAATTTGCGCGCATACAACTTTCCCTGTGTCACCACTTGCGGAGAAGAATCGATTATTATTGGCGCTCTTATCGATTAGTTCACATCGACCACAATGCGTCAACACTGAGGCCGCGGAAGCGGGCGTACGACGGGGGTGATGACAGGCGCATCGTTAGGGAATGCGCGGACGATAGCGAGGCGTTCAGGTTGGCCGCCGGAATCTAGCCAGCCAGTAGTTTTACCAGCGCAACACCATGCGCGAGCACGAACAGCGGAACGGTAAAGTTCGGTGCCAAAAGCATGGGGAACTGAAACGCGATCGACGCGTCTGGCTTGCTGTCAAAAATGTGCAATGGCGAACGCACGGTAAAGAACATTGAAATTCCGGCGCCCATGAACACGAACATTCCAAGAGAGTGCCAGGCAACGAGGAATGCATGTCCGACGAGATCATTTGCCGCCAAAGTCACGACGACCACAGCGCTGATTGCAAACAACAAGTCCGGCATCGAACCTAGCATCAGAAAATGGCGCGGCAGTTCACCTTGCAGATATTTGATCACCGTGCCGATCGCCAGAATTCTCAAAATATGGATCGATATGAGTTGACTGTCCGGCGTGTTTTCGGCGGCCGCTATGAGGCCGTCCCACGCGCCAGGCACCGCACCAAATAGGAGGAGGAAAAACAGCAATACAAGTGCCAAGCCGACCAGGTTGGAAAAGTAGTGCGTCCATTGCAGAAAATACCCGCGTCTGCCCGCAAAAATCACCGCGACCATCCAAACCAGCATTGAGGCGGCCCAAAAAAGCGTGACGCCAATTGACTGTGGATCAGCACGGTCGCTGGACATTAGCCAATATGCGATCCACGCGAGTTCGCTTAGCCCGAGCCAGACGATCAACGGCCTGAGCTGTTCGTATGCGCTCCGTATCGTCCTCAATCCACGAATGTCGTATTCCGACGCGGGAGTTGCGAGAGTATTTGGGTTGGTCATGATTTCCCTCCGGTGTGCGGGTCGTTTCGATTTAATCTGTATATGCAGGTTATTAATTAAATTTTAACCGGCGACTTCGCAGGCGGCCTCTATCTGGCGCAGCTGATCCATCACATTCAGCCAGCGTTCCGAACCGAGCCCTTGAAGCGCGCGTCGTTGTGCATGACGCCACAACGGCATCGCCTCTTCGTACGCCGCTTTGCCAAGGCTGGTCAGACGAACATTCCGCACGCGCGCGTCGTCAGCGACGACGTTTTCGATCAGTCCGCTACGAACCAGAATTTCGAGATTGCGCGTCAGCGTAGTGCCATCGATCGCCAGCCGTTTGGAGAGGTCACCGATGCTGGCCTCCCCATCCCGGTTGAGAGAGGCTAACAACGTAAATTGAGTGGTGCGCAATCCGCACGGCCGTAGCGCATTGTCATAGGCTTTCGTCGCCATTCTCGCCGCTCTGCGCAGGCGATAGCTGACGCAGCCCACGGGTTCCGATGTGTTGGTGGATGTATCGCTAGTTTCGGTCATTCCATGTCTGCCGATTGGCGTGGATTTTATGTTATCTGTATATACAGATAAGTACTCAGAATTGAATGTCAAGCCGCTGCTTCGGTTATCGAGGCCGGCGAACCGGACAATTCACCAGATGATTGTGGAGTGTCGACCACTCTCAATCGCTGGCGGACGTTTTGGCAATCGTGCGCGCATCGCGCCAACACGTCGCCGCGTGGACTTTGCCAAACCTACCGTACGACAACCAGGCAGGCGTAGTTTTCGGCAGCCGTCGGATTTTCGATGTTGGGTTCCAAATGTGCGAGGCATTGAGGGTTTGAAAACCCGGCGTCCCTCAAAACCTCAAAGTGTCGCTCTATGGCGAACCGCCCTGGCTGGTAGTCAAAAGTTGTCCCATCGGGCTTGATAAAATCTCCATTCACCAAGACAGCGCCAGACGGCAAGGTTTCGAAGCATCGCTTATAGACATTTGCCACCGCCTGTTGACTACCCAGATCGTGCAATCCCAGATCGTGCAATCCCAGATCGTGCAATGCTCAGATTGTGCAATGCCCGGGCCGAGATGATCGCACCGGGTTTCTAACTCAATGCGGATGGCCATGCATTATCCAATAGGTCCGCTGACGTTAATGTCACACGCGTCATCAGCTCGCCCACCGTCTCTCTTGCGATGTCGAACATGGCGTCTGAAAAGTCGACGCCTTCGTCGGAGATCTCCAGATTTCGCTCAAGGATATGGCGGGCCATGTATCCGGGGCCGATCCGGAAGTCGGGCGCCTGTTCCTCGGCGGCTGGAACCTAGCGAGTCGCAGGGGTCGGAATTCGCTGGGTTCCGGCGGGCACTAATCGGCAGCGGTGATTATCTCGGCTGGATGAGCGGCGCCGGCCAGTTGGCGCGCGACCAGGCGCGCATAGAGCCCGCGGCGCGCCAGAAGCTCGCTGTGGGTGCCACTTTCCGCGACTCTGCCCTCGTCCAATACAACGATCTGGTCGGCCGTGCGGACCGTCGAAAGCCGGTGAGCAATGACGATCGTCGTGCGCTCGCTCATCAAGTCCTCTAGAGAATGTCGGATCGCCTGCTCGTTGACCGCGTCGAGATGCGAGGTCGCCTCATCGAGGATGATGACAGGTGCGTCCTTAAGGAAGGCGCGGGCAATGGCGACGCGTTGACGTTGGCCGCCGGAGAGTCGCACGCCGCGCTCACCGACACGTGTGTCGAGGCCTTCGGGCAGCGATTTTACGAACTCGCTGAGCGCGGCCCGCTCGATTGCCGCACAAATCTCCGCCTCGCTCGCCTCTGGCCGGGCGATCGCCACGTTTGCGTGCAGCGTGTCATTGAACAGGAAGGTGTCCTGGGCAACGAGCGCAACCTCGGAACGCAGATGGTCGAGCTTGTAGTCGCGGATGTCGCGGCCACTCATGCGGACAACGCCACGTTCAGGATCCCAGAAGCGCATCAGGAGGTGGGCAATTGTCGTCTTACCGGCCCCCGACGGGCCGACCAGCGCAACGGTGCTGCCAGCTGCAACGGAAATCGATACGTCGGACACAGCCAGGCGGTTGGCGCCAAAGTAACCGAAGTCGACATGCTCCAATTCGAGCGATACCGCGTGCCCAACACGGCCCGCCTCAACATACGGCCCGTCTTTGACCGGCGCCTCCTCCGCATGGACCGCATATATACGGCGCGTCGAGCCAAGCGTATCGGCGAGCTGCCGACCGACATTGGCGATCTCGGAAACCGGCAGAAAGGCCGACATTGCGAGTAACGTCAGGAGCGGCAGCATACCGCTCTCAAATTCGCCGCTGGCGACCAGCCAAGCACCGGACATGACGACGGCCAATCCGCCCAATCCCGTTGCGATTTCCAATAACGAAGTCTGGACTGTCAGGTCGCTGAAGAACGGCAGACGCAAGCGATGATGTCGGCGGACGCGCTCGAGGAATGCTTCACCCCGCCGCTCGGTCTGTTGAAAGGCAACGATCTCGCTCAATCCCTGCACCGTGTCGACCGCGTGGGCGTTGAGTTCACCAAGCGCCTCGCGTGCCTTCGACCCCAGGGTATCGACACGATGACGCATGAAAAATGGACTGAGACCTACGAGGAGAAGGAACGGCGCCAGCGCGACGGCCATCTGCCAGCCGAATACAACAAGCGAACCAACGACGGCGGCCGGCACAAGGATTGCGACGAAGGCCGGTGCCACCGTATGCGCGAAGAAGAACTCGACCGTTTCGACATCCTGCGTCGCCATCGCCACAAGATCGCCCGTACGTCGTCGCACCAGGTAGGCCGGCGCCAATTCATCGAGTTTGCGGAACAAGGCGATCCGCATCACGGCCAACAGCCGGTAGGCCATGTCATGGGCGAGCCAGGACTCAAACCAGTGCAGGATGCCGGCCAGCGGCGCCGTGATCGCCAGCGCCACAACCAGGCCGTTGAACGGCGCGCCGGTCTTGACTGCCGCAACGATGAGCGCGCTCAACACGCCGATGCCGATCAGGGCGCATACCCGTGCGACGCCTAAGAGAAATGTCGTAACCAGTCTCAGTTTTTCGGATTTGACCAGACGCAGCAGTTCGATCGTCGCGCGCAGCCAGCCCATGCCTTCGGCGCGCAGTATCGCGTCCGTGGGCTCCGACTGCGCCTCATCGGTATAGGCGAGATCAATCTCCGACCCCGCATCGCGTTCGTCTGGTTCGCCGATGTCGAAAAACTCCTGCTCGGTGTCGGCGTCCTGCGCCTGCATCGCCATCAGCGCGTAATAGGCGCCCTGCGACGCCATCAGCTCGGCGTGGGCTCCGTCTTCGACGACATGACCGTCTTCAAGAACGAGTATTCGATCGGCGCCGATGACGCTGGAGAGTCGGTGCGCGAAGACAAGGGTTGTGCGTCCGCGCATCAGCCGGTCGAGCGCTTCCTGAATAATCGATTCGCTTTCCGCATCCACAGCAGACAATGCTTCGTCGAGCACCAGGATCGGCGCATCGCGCAAAAGCGCACGGGCGATCGCAATGCGCTGGCGCTGTCCGCCTGAAAGTCGGATGCCGCGCTCCCCTACAACAGTCTGATAGCCCTGTGGCAGACGGCTGATGAATTCATGCGCGTTGGCTTTCCTCGCCACCGCCTCGAGTTCTTCCGCACTGGCTGTTGGCTTGCCCAGGCGAAGATTGTCCTCGACCGTCCCATGGAAGAGATAGGTGTCCTGATTGACGACAGCGAGCATCGAACGCAACTCGTCGAGCGAAAGCTCACGAATGTCCCGGCCGCCGACCAGCACCGCGCCGTCGTCGGGATCGTACAGCCGCAGCAACAAGCGCACGACGGTTGATTTGCCGGCACCGCTGTGACCGACGACGCCGACCCGTTCGCCTGCGGCGACGCTGAAGTTCAGGTCGCGATTAGCTGCATGGTCGCGCCCGGGATAGGCAAACGTCACCTCGCGGAACTCAACGCTCGGCACGAGCGCGGCCGAAAGTTCCGGCACCTGATGCGGATCAAGAATTTTCGGCTTGGCGTCAAGCAGCGCCAGCACGCCTTCGGCGGCAGCCTGCCCCGTCATTCCCTGGTGCAAGATCATGCGCAGATCGCGCAGCGGCCGAAACACCTCAACGCCCATCATCAAAATGACCAGCAGAGCCTCCAGGCTCATCGCTCCCGAAGACACACGATAGGCGCCGAGCGTCAACGTACTGGCTGCCGCAACCGCAATTCCGGTATCGGTTATGCCGCGCGCGAGCGTGTTGGTCGCGAGCACCCACATTGTGCTGTCGAACAACTCCTTGGCCTTGCGAGCCAACAATTCTGCGCGCGCACGTGCCTGGCCAAACGCCTTTAGCGTGGCAAGCCCCTGCACAGAATCCAGGAACTCCGCGCTGAAACCGCCATAGGCAAAGTTGCGGGCACGGCTGTGCCTCGTGTTCCAGCTATGGAAAGCCGAAGGTGCGATTAGCGTCAATATCGCAAAGGCAAACAGCACGCTCGCCGCCGGCAAATCGAGAAACGCCACGAACGCGAAGATGCCGACAGGCATAAAAACGGCGACGACAATCTGCGGCAGGAATTGACCGAAATAGGTTTCGAGCTGCTCGACACCGTCGATCATCGTCAAGATTACGCTGCCGGTGCGCTCCAGTCCGAAATATGCCGGACCCAGCGCCGTCACCTTGTCGTAGAGCAGCTTACGAACGTGGAGTTGCACGCGCGCTGCCGTTCGATGAGCAACCATGGTGCGCCAATACTCGAGAATGCCACGCAGCACCATCACGCCGGCGACAGCGACAAACGGTCCAACAAAGGTTTCGAAGGCGTCGCCACGGAAGACCTTCGCCAACAGCCAGCCCAACAACGCCAGGCGCGCGATGCCAACCGTCGCGGAGACCACGCCGACGAGCACTGAAAATGCGATGCGTCCTCTGACGCCCTCGGTAAAGGCCCAGAGTCGCCGATCAAGATACATGCCGGCACCTCAGCGCGTTCTGGAATTGGCCGACGACGCGGTAATCGAGAGTCAGATCACGGCGCGCCCCGGCGTGAAAGCGGCGGCAATTATGCAAGGTTTGGAACGTCCAAGGTTTGCCAGTCGTTCGCCAGACGGATCGGCGCGCCGGTTACACGTTGAATATCGTCAAGTTCCAGCCCATTCAACTTTTCACGCACCACGAGTCCATCGTCCGCGACATCGATGACGGCGATGTTGGAGTAAATCGAGGAAACGACGCCGGTGCCGGTCAGCGGGTAGGTACAGTGTTCGACGAGTTTGGGCTCGCCGCCACGGGTTGTGTGCTCGGTCATAACGAACACACGCCTGGCGCCGAGCGCCAGATCCATGGCGCCACCGACCCCAGGGATCGCGTCTGGCGCATCGGTTGACCAGTTGGCGAGATCGCCCGAAGCACTGACTTGAAATGCTCCCATCACACAAATGTCTATGTGTCCGCCGCGGATCATTGCGAAGGAATCGGCCTGATGAGCGAACGAGCCACCGTCGAGCAGTGTCACCGGCCCCTTGGACGCGTTGATGAGTTCGTAATCCTCTTCACCCGATGCCGGAGCTGGTCCCATGCCAAGGATACCGTTCTCGCTATGCAATATGATCTCACGGTCGAGCGGGAGGTAGTTGCCGACCAATACCGGCATCCCGATTCCCAAATTGACGCAAGCGCCATCGGGGATGTCCTGAGCAGCGCGCCAAGCAATCTGTCGACGGTTCAGCGACCCATTTGTCGGTGATGCATTCATCGGGCAACCTTCTGCTGTTCGATTTCGACACGCTCGTCAATCGGATCGGCAACCTCGGCCACGCGATCGACAAAGATTCCAGGCGTTACCACTTGCTCTGGATCAAGTGACCCAAGTTCGACGAACTTGCGAACCTGAACGACGGTGACCCGCGCCGCCATGCACATCAACGGCCCGAAGTTTCTCGCCGCCTTATTGTAGGTCAGATTACCCCAGCGGTCAGCACACTCCGCCTTAACCAGCGCAAAATCCGCCGGCATCGGATATTCGAGTACATAGTCCCTGCCGTCGATCGTTCGCGTCTCCTTACCATCGGCCAGCGGCGTACCGATGGTGGTCGGCGTATAGAACCCGCCGATACCGGCGCCAGCCGCACGCAGGCGCTCGGCGAGCGTTCCCTGTGGCACGATCTCCAACTCGATCTTGTTCTCGCGATAAAGGTTGGTGATGACTTCAGAATCGGTTGAGCGCGGGTATGTGCAGATCATCTTGCGAACGCGGCCGGTTTCAAGCAACGCCGCGAGCCCGATATGGGCGTTGCCTGCATTGTTGTTGACGACCGTAAGATCCTTCGCCCCTTGGTCGATCAGCGCATGGATCAAATCGGTTGGATTGCCCGCGTGCCCGAAGCCGCCCGTCAGCACGACGGCCCCGTCACAAATCCCCGCGACTGCCTGCTCCAGCGAATCAACACGTTTATCGATCATTGACGCCGCCCAAGAATTGCATAGACACTCCGCGCGCACCTGCACCCAGTCTAGCCAATCCGCACTGGCAAACACCATAGGAACGGCGCAACGTCGGACAACCGGCCGCTTGTTGGCCGTCATGAGTACGCGCGATTGAAAGCTGACCGCAAGACGGTATCGCTGACCGAAGGTGTAATCGCCTCACAGGTTGTATGGCTAGCCTTTCCGATGCTCTGGGGATTGTTCGCGGTATCCGTCAACATAATCGCCGACACCTATTTCGTTGCGCAGTTGGGGACGCTCGAACTCGCCGCGCTCAGTTTCATCTTTCCGGTCATGATGGTGGTGCAGAGCGTCGCCGTCGGCATGGGTGTCGGCACCGCGTCGGTGATCGCGCGTGCCATCGGCGAGGGCGATCAGCGAAAGGTTAGCCGACTGACGACCGATAGTTTGATCCTGTCGATCACCTTTGTAACAACGGTCATAGTCGCCGGTTTTTTGACGATCGATCCACTGTTCAACGTCCTCGGCGCCGAACCTGATGTCTTGGAAGAAGTCCGCGGCTACATGCACATTTGGTATTTTGGCATGGTGTTCGTGGTCGTTCCCATCGTCGGCTCCAGCGCGATCAGAGCGACCGGCGACACCCGAACGCCAAGTTTGATCATGAGTGGCGGATCGGCAGTCAATATCATACTCGATCCAATCCTGATTTTTGGACTTCTGGGCTTTCCGGAACTTGGGCTCAAAGGCGCCGCCCTGGCTTCGGTCTCATCACGCGCATGCACCTTTACGGCTGCCCTCCTGATTCTTCATTTCCGTGACCGGATGATCGACCTCGGCTGGCCAAAACTGCGGGATGTCGTGGAGTCGTGGAAAGGTATCATTCATGTCGGTGCACCGGCCGCCGCGACGACGTTGATCACGCCACTTTCCTTGGCATTTATCACCAGCCTGATGGCCGGCTTCGGCGCCGAGGCGGTCGCCGGGTTCGGTGTCGTCTCGCGCATCGAAACCTTCGCAGTCATCCCCTTCATGGCGCTGGCCTTCGGTGTCGCACCATTTGTTGGCCAGAACTGGGGCGCACGCGCCTATGACCGCGTCTACAAGGCAACGCAGTATTGCTACCTCTATTGCATGATATGCGGCGTCGTCGTGGCGCTGATCTTTGCCGCATCGGCTCGGCCGATGATTGCCCTGTTCGACGATACCCCAGCCGTCGTCGACGTCGCGACGACCTACCTATTTTTGGTTCCCGTAACCTACGGCGCCTTTGGCGTCATGCTGACGGCGAGCTCCATCTTCAGTTCACTCGGAAACCCACTTCCGACAGTGATCATGACGGCTGCCCGCACCTTCCTGCTCTATGTGCCTTTGGCCCATCTGGGCGCCTGGCTCTACGGCGTCACTGGCGCCTTTGCGGCTGCCGCCGTCGCCAATGTCTGCGTCGGCGCCGGCGCCTTTCTGTGGAGCCGCCGCCTCAGACATCCTCCGCCCGCAGCGGACAGCGCTGTGGCATCTGCCGGTACGTAATACTTCGGAGCTGGACTTCGGAGCAGGATCCGTCCGCATCCGTGCGGTGAACCTAAATTCTGCCAGCTACTTCCAGACCTGCTTGGCGATCCTGAGCCAATTTCCGCCCAGGATGTTGGCCACGTCCGCCTCCTTGTAGCCCTGTTTCAGCAGGCCTTCGGTAAAGGCCGGCATCTGCTCGGGCTGAACGTATTTGATGTCGGGCCACGGCACGTCGCCGGCGGCCGGCGGGTTCAATGCTCCAGGCGCCGATGTTGCCGAATGAAGCGCGAGATCAAGCGCGAAGCCGACATGCTCGGGGCCCGTCAACTGGACGATGTGGTCGACATGACGGATCTGGTTCTCGGTCGAGTTGTCGTTGTCGCCAAGGAAGATGCCGACGCCGTTGACGCCGATCACCCCGCCGGTCTTGGCGCAGGCCTTGATCTGGTCGTCGGCGATGTTGCGGGGATGCTCCTTCAGCGCCTTCGCGTTGGAGTGGCTGAACACCACCGGCGCCTTGGAGACCTCCATCGTGTCCATGGTGGTCTTGTGGCCGGTATGGGTGCAGTCGACGACCATGCCGACCCGGTTCATCTCCTCCACCAGCTGCACCCCGAAGCGTGACAGCCCCTCGTCGGTGCGCTCCTTGCAGCCGTCGCCCACGGCATTGCGCAGGTTGTAGGCCATCAGCATGTGGCGGATCCCGAGCTGATAGTAAGTCGCCACCATGTTGATGTCGGTGTTGACCGGGTTCGTCCCCTGGATATGAAAGATGATTCCCAGTTTGTCCTCGCGCTTGGCGCGTTCGATGTCGTCGGCCCTCTCGACCAACACAAAGTCGTCCGAATGCGTCAGAAAATATGCCCGCTCCTTGGCTATCTTCCGCACCATTTCAGGCAGGCTGGTGAGATCGAAGCCTAATGTCAGTGACACGACGTCATACCCCGACGCCTTCATGCGCGGAAGCAGGCCTTGGCGTGTCGAGGGTTCCGCCTTATCGAGCCACGGCAGCGTGTTGTCCCACACGAACGCCTCGCGGTACACGCGCGCTGCGTCCGCCGATACGCCCCAGTCTGTGTTTGAATTGACAAGTGTTTCGCTCATCTCAGCCTCTCCAATTCGATGTCACCCGTTGGCCAAAGATTTCCATGCGCCATGATGATCGCCAATCGCCGCCGCACGCAAGCAAAGCGATGGCTGCGAAACACGCCCTCGAACACGGTCGAAGGGTCGCTGCGCATGACGAAACTGAAAATTTTTGAATTCCAGCAGCGAGCTGGACGTCCCACAGAACTTTGCGACTGATAGAGTGTAGGCTGGCTAGTGTGTGCGGTCGAACCTGTCCGCGAGAATAATGCCAGTCTGCACCTTGCGAACTCCACTCACGGACTCGACCTGATTCCGCACGTCGATCAAGCCATGAAGATCGTTGGTTTCGACAAGGAGGATCATGTCGATCTCGCCACCGACCGACTGACTCTTTTTCACTTCGGGGATTCTGGCGATAACGGGCGCCACGCGCTCACAAATCGGACCGTCAAGATAGAGAAACAGGTATGCCGAAATGGGCGCCCGATCGACCGAATCCCCAAGTCGCACGGTATAGCCGGTAATGATCTTGTCGCGCTCGAGACGGACCAGGCGTTCCTGCACGGCGCTCCTCGAGAGACCGACTTTGCGCGCAAGCGTAACCACGGGCTCACGCGCGTTGGCCTGAAAGATGGCGATAATTTGCCGATCTATCTCATCGATTTTTCGGCCAACCGCCTTCAATCTTCTCGCCTCCAAAATTCCTCGCCCTGCCGCGGAGGGCTTCACGCAGCGGCTACGTCGTTAACTGAACACGAGGATCACCCACGCCCCTCAGCTATAGCCTAACAGCCCGTTGAAAAAGGCGTCATTGACCGGGTTTCACGCCACGGCGAAGCATATCGCGGCGAAGGCGGTTTCGCCATCCTCCGAGACGATGAGGACGATCTGAACGACCAGGACGGCTCCAGCGGGCGTAACAAGCACGAACAAGGCGCCAATTCCGCCCGCCACGGCCTCCTTCGGGGTGCCGGCGCCGATGAGTTGGCGCATCAGCAACGATAGGTTGTGGCCGGCGACGTGAAGCAGGTATCGCTTGTGCACGTTCTCGCGGCCCCGAAGCCAGGTCCGGCGCATACCGCCGCGATCGAGGTTGTGGGCAAAGGAGCGCTCGACGATCTCGGCGCGCAGCTTGAAGGGCTTCCCTGGCCACCCCCGATAACAGCCGGGTCCGGTTGTTGGTGACCGCCCGGCGAGCCGCATCATCTCCGTGCCAGCGCGCAAAACCCTTCTGCTTGGGCTCGGAGATCCGGCTCTTCCAGGGGCCGTCGTCGAGCGCCTTCAAGACCAACCGTGAGTGGTAGCCCTTATCGGTCACACATTCGGCCGGATCTTCGGCCGTCGGCGCCACATCCACCGCCTCGAGGTTTGCCTCGGCCGCCGCCAGGGTCTTGGGAAGCGTTGTCGTATCGCCCTCGTCGGCCGGGTGCAGCTCCGCCGCCACCACCGCGCCGGTGTCCAGATCCACCGCGTGCTCGGGCTTGTAGGCCAGGTGCGTGGTGCCGTCCTTCATCTTGGCGATCTTGGCCTCGGGGTCGCTCCTGGAAACCCAGTCCTGGTTCGAGAGCTTCTTGCCCTTGCGCTTGCGGTCCAGACGCGCCAGGTCCTCAGCCGTGGGTGTCTCGATACCGCTCTCCTGGGCCAAGCGCTCCAGCATCCCCCGGTAACCCTCGCCCGTGTCCCTCCGCACGATGTTGCGCAGCGCCGCGTTGGCCTCCATGGTCGAGGCATCCACCCCGATGCGCTCGCCCTTCACCAGACCCGCCTCGGCGATCAGCGCCAGGACCCAGTCAAACACCGCCGTGTGGACTTCATGGGGCAGGCGCGCGCGGGTCCGTGACAGCCAGGAATGGTCCGGCACCCGTTCCCGCATCTCCAACAGCAGGAACTCCCGTAGCGACAGGGAATCCGAGCAGCGCCACTCCAGCCCACGCTCAGAGTCGATACCCTCGAAGTAGCCCACCAGGTGCATACGGAAGTAGCGCCCGGGTGGCACCGAAGGCGCCCCCATCCTGGCCGCGTAATAGGGCTGGCAGACCGCCTCGGCGAAGCCGTCGAAGCCGCCCTCGATCAGTACCAACTGCAGGCGGTCGTAAAATACATGACCAGGCGAGCGCGGCATCTCCGACCAGCTCACCATCAAGTCCCCCTGACGATCCTTCTGCTGTCCCATCGCCATCAGCGAACCCCCCTTCAGGCCAGGACACCAGAGAATCAGACCATGCCGACTTCGTCCAGGGAAGACTTCGTCAACGGGCTGCTAAACAAAATGCAAGTCGCGCTCAAGACTCAATAAGACGAATTTAGTTAACAATAGCATTTACATAATTACAAATATAGGATATCCTATTCGCTCTCGTAGTGGCAAGATGTTGTGATGGCCGAGAATACTGCCCATCCCGTTGGCGGGATCGATTACCCTCGCACGCTTATGGAATTTGACGACTGGTTCGCTTCTGAGGCCGCCTGTGCGGATTTTCTTCGGCGTGTCCGTTGGCCTGCCGGGTTTCGGTGTCCGGCCTGCGGGGGAACCGAGGCGTGGGTGACGGCCAGGGGCCAACAGCGATGTGCGGGATGCCAACGTCAGACGTCGCCGACCGCGGGGACGATCTTCGAGGGTACGCGGAAACCGTTGCGGCTTTGGTTCCAGGCGATGTGGTATGTGACGAATCAGAAGCACGGCGTCAGTGCGCTTGGGGTTCAACGAATACTCGGCCTGGGCGGTTATCAAACGGCTTGGACATGGCTCCATAAGCTGCGCCGGGCCATGGTTCGACCGGGCAGAGAGCTTCTGAATGGCGAGGTCGAGGTCGACGAAACCTATGTGGGCGGCCGGGAGGTTGGCGTTACGGGGCGGAAAACAAACAAGAAATCGATTGTCGCGATTGCCGCCGAAATCCGGGGTCGGGGCACCGGTCGTATCCGCATGGCGCGTGTCGAGGACGCATCCGCCGAGAGCCTCATTCCTTTCGTCCAAACGGCTGTGTGCCCGGGAGCAACGATTCGAACCGATGGCTGGCGAGCCTACAACGGTCTCACGGGAGTCGGCTTCGAACACCAGCCGAAAAATATTTCCGCCAGCGGCGACCCAGCCCACATTGTCATGCCCCAAGTTCATCGGGTAGCCGGCCTCCTTGATCGGTGGTGGCTGGGTATTCACCATGGGGCTATTAGCGCCTCCCAGCTTGATTACTATCTGGACGAGTTCACGTTCCGCTTCAATCGCCGCCGATCCAAAGCTCGCGGCCTCCTGTTCTATCGACTCCTCCAGCAAGCAGTGCAACTGGAGCCCGTGCCATACAAGAAGCTCGTCGGGGGCAGACCCAGCCCTGCCCCCCAGATCTAGGCACTACGAGAGCGAATAGAATACCCTATTTTTCGGAAAGAGCACTCTATCGCTACGGCCATTATGCTCGATCTCGAGCCAACCCTCCTCTATGTCGATATTGGGTGTGCCGAATTCGCCCATGGTTCCGAGTTTGATGATATGTGCGTCCGGACAGGAATGCTGCAAAGCAAACAGAACGTTGAGCGTGCCCTGCGTGTTGTTATCAAACGTCTGCAGACACTTGTCCCGATCCATCATCGAAAACGGCGCAGAAGGCTGCTCTGCATAGTGAATCACGACCTCGGGTAAAAACTCCTCGAACAATTTGTAGACGTATCGAGGGTTATCAGCCCGTTGAAAAAGGCGTCATTGACCGGGTTTCACGCCACGGCGAAGCATATCGCGGCGAAGGCGGTTTCGCCATCCTCCGAGACGATGAGGACGATCTGAACGACCAGGACGGCTCCAGCGGGCGTAACAAGCACGAACAAGGCGCCAATTCCGCCCGCCACGGCCTCCTTCGGGGTGCCGGCGCCGATGAGTTGGCGCATCAGCAACGATAGGTTGTGGCCGGCGACGTGAAGCAGGTATCGCTTGTGCACGTTCTCGCGGCCCCGAAGCCAGGTCCGGCGCATACCGCCGCGATCGAGGTTGTGGGCAAAGGAGCGCTCGACGATCTCGGCGCGCAGCTTGAAGGCTTCCCTGGCCACCCCCGATAACAGCCGGGTCCGGTTGTTGGTGACCGCCCGGCGAGCCGCATCATCTCCGTGCCAGCGCGCAAAACCCTTCTGCTTGGGCTCGGAGATCCGGCTCTTCCAGGGGCCGTCGTCGAGCGCCTTCAAGACCAACCGTGAGTGGGAGCCCTTATCGGTCACACATTCGGCCGGATCTTCGGCCGTCGGCGCCACATCCACCGCCTCGAGGTTTGCCTCGGCCGCCGCCAGGGTCTTGGGAAGCGTTGTCGTATCGCCCTCGTCGGCCGGGTGCAGCTCCGCCGCCACCACCGCGCCGGTGTCCAGATCCACCGCGTGCTCGGGCTTGTAGGCCAGGTGCGTGGTGCCGTCCTTCATCTTGGCGATCTTGGCCTCGGGGTCGCTCCTGGAAACCCAGTCCTGGTTCGAGAGCTTCTTGCCCTTGCGCTTGCGGTCCAGACGCGCCAGGTCCTCAGCCGTGGGTGTCTCGATACCGCTCTCCTGGGCCAAGCGCTCCAGCATCCCCCGGTAACCCTCGCCCGTGTCCCTCCGCACGATGTTGCGCAGCGCCGCGTTGGCCTCCATGGTCGAGGCATCCACCCCGATGCGCTCGCCCTTCACCAGACCCGCCTCGGCGATCAGCGCCAGGACCCAGTCAAACACCGCCGTGTGGACTTCATGGGGCAGGCGCGCGCGGGTCCGTGACAGCCAGGAATGGTCCGGCACCCGTTCCCGCATCTCCAACAGCAGGAACTCCCGTAGCGACAGGGAATCCGAGCAGCGCCACTCCAGCCCACGCTCAGAGTCGATACCCTCGAAGTAGCCCACCAGGTGCATACGGAAGTAGCGCCCGGGTGGCACCGAAGGCGCCCCCATCCTGGCCGCGTAATAGGGCTGGCAGACCGCCTCGGCGAAGCCGTCGAAGCCGCCCTCGATCAGTACCAACTGCAGGCGGTCGTAAAATACATGACCAGGCGAGCGCGGCATCTCCGACCAGCTCACCATCAAGTCCCCCTGACGATCCTTCTGCTGTCCCATCGCCATCAGCGAACCCCCCTTCAGGCCAGGACACCAGAGAATCAGACCATGCCGACTTCGTCCAGGGAAGACTTCGTCAACGGGCTGTTATGGGCGATGTCGCCAATGTAAATGTCAATATCTTTGCCCGAGACTTCCATCCAGCGCTTTACGCGCGCTGGCAAAGGGCGGATCGGCAACAAGGGCTCGACGCCAACTTCGGCTTCCCAGTACCGCTTTATCATGTTGTCGATGACAGCGACTTCGTGCCCAAGACTGGACATGTACATTGCCGTCGGCCATCCAAGATAGCCATCTCCACCCAGGATCATTATACGCATACCGCGCTCCTTTCTATTACGCTTCGCCATCGGGCATATCCATATGCGGCAAGCGAACCTGGCCAGCCGCCAGCACGGCTTCGGCAAGCTTTACGTCGTGTTCGAGATCTACGTCGATTTCGTATGGCCACGTGATGGCGACGCCAACCGACGGCTCGGCGAAAAATTCCTCTCCGTCGAGGAGCGTTCTCGAACGTGCCGCGACCAAATTACCGAACGCAGCAGCGACCGCGGCAGGAGCCAGATAGTCGCCAGCACTTCTCCCCGGTCGCCATAAAGCAGGCACGAGCGCCCAAATCTTCATAACGCCATATCAATTCGATTATGCTCGAAGATACTTAAACCAACCTTCTGTCGCTTGGGCGATCGATTCGGATGTCCAAACAGGCGCATCTCGCCAGTAGTCAATATTATCCAGCATGATTTTCACACCGTCTTCGAAGCTAACCTTGGCACGCCAGCCCAGCACGCGCTCTATTTTTGCAACGTCTGCCCATGTGCAGTCCGGTTCGCCCGGGCGCTTGGGAATATGCACCACTGAATTGGCGCCCAGCAGTTCGACCAACCGGTTCACACTGTATGTGTTGCGACTACCGACATTAAGAATGTTCCCGGATTTGTCCGAGTCGGCGGCTGTAATCAAGGCATCGACGGCGTCGGTGACGAAGGTGAAATCCCGTGTCTGGGTGCCATCACCAACGATCGTCAACGGCTTTCCCGCGATCAACTGTGCCAGGAAAACTCCAAATACGGCACCGTAAGCGCCATCAGTCCTCACCCTTGGCCCATATACATTGAAAAAACGAAGAGACAATGCTGGGAGATTGTAGACCTCGCCCCAGTGGGTGACCAATTGCTCGCCCATGTATTTTGTCAGGGCATAGGGATACTGAGGTCTGATCTCGGCGGCCTCACTCGTCGGATACTCATCTGGAATGCCGTAACAGGACGACGACGCGGCGTAGACCAACCGTTTCACGCCGACCGCGTGCGCTGCCTGCAAAACATTAGGGCACCTCTAAGAATTGGTGAGTTGCCGGAGGATATTGTTTAACTAGGCTGTCACCAGCTCCAGCCATGCCGGAGCCGAGATTTTCGGGGTCTTCCACGCTCCAATTGAGTTATTTCCGCTTCAAGACCGTCCCCAGGCGGTCTTCTCCTCCGAGTATCGTCACACGGCCGCCGCGAGACGCTCCAGTTGGACCAGGCGGCGCATGTTGTAGGCGAGGTTCTTCAACCCGATCCGCGCCTTCGCCCGCACCAGCCCGACACTACGCACCAGCGTCCCGCCCATGTCGTTGCTCTGGGCCCCGAAGACATGCTCGACGCGGACCCGAACCGACGAACGGGTCTTGTTGCCTTGCTTCTCGCGCTCGCTCAACGGCTTGTTGCGGCGGCCCTTGCGATGGATCCGGCTCCGACAACGTTCGATTGGAAGTAGATCTCAGGGTGTTCAATGGACGGCACGATATCGGCCAATGCCGCCAGATGGAACACCCGCTCAGCACCGGTTCCCAAGATCGAAAAACCCCATCTGACCCATCAACCACGCCTCCCGCTATCAACAAATCGCGATTCTAAATCGACGACGCCCGAAAAAGGAGAATTTTTAGAGGAGCGTTCCGACAACGTTCGATTGGAAGTAGATCTCAGGGTGTTCAATGGACGGCACCTGACCTTCCAATGCATGGCCTAGCGCATCGAGGTCCGTAACATCCGCTCTGACGATCTCAACGGATTTGCACCCTTCGTGCTGCTCGAGGTTTTGCGGCGACCCCTTTCGGAAATTGTCGATCACCCGGACTTGGCGACCATCGGCCACCAACCGATCCACCAAATGGCTGCCGATGAATCCTGCTCCTCCGGTTACAACATCTGTCATGAAATCAATACCGCCACCAATTTCACGGCTGTGATCGCCCTCAGCACGTTGAAGGGACGCGCGATCGCGTGCAATTGCGGAAGCTTACTCAAGCCGCGTTGAGCTGCTTCATGGTGCGAACGTTGTAGTACCAATCGTTGTCGAAACTTTCGGGGAGCTTTCCGGACCGGAATGCTTCACAGAGGTCACGTACCGCGTCTTCAACCGTTCGCATTGTTCGAAAGCCGAGACGACGAGCAATTTTTCCCGAGTTTATGTGATAAGAGCGAAGGTCGTTGGTATTCGTGTGCACAATCTCGATCTCGCCCTTATCGGGGAATTCTTGCATCACGACTGCGCGCGCAATCGCCGCAATTTCATCTATCGACAGGTTCTGGTGACCGACATTGAAGGTCTCACCTGCGATATTTTCCGCCGGCTCCTCAAGCAACAACTGGTACAAACCGCACATATCGTGGATGTGAAGGTTGGGGCGCCTCTGCACGCCACCGAATACGGTAATCTTCCCCTTGTTGACTGCGTGATTTGTCAGGATGTTAACGCTCACGTCGAGCCGCGTCCGCGCACTGTAGCCGCATACGGTTGCCGGACGAATTGTAACGCAGGTGAAATCGGGTGATTGGTGGCCGAACAGGATCGGCTCACACATTCCTTTGAACTTGCTGTAGAGCGTAAGCGGCACGAGCGGATGATCCTCAGTCACGTCCGGGGCATCCGATACGCCGTAGACGGAACTTGTTGAGCAATAGACAAACCGCTTCACGCCGGCCTTCCTCGCGGCCAACACCAACCCTTCGAAACAGTCGAAGTTGATCGACGTCGATAGGTTGTCGTCAAGCTCAAAGCTCGGATCGTTCGAGATGCAGGCCAAGTGCAACACCGCGTCGATCCCTGACGATGCACCCGCAAACAGCCCGGAATCGCGGATATCGCCCTCGATCACTTTCAGGTTCGGGTTGTCGAGTGGCAGGGTAGCCTTACCAAAATATAAAATATCGTAGACGGTAACGTTGTATCCCGCGTCAAGCAGCTGCGGCACCAGGGCGTTGCCGACATAACCCGCTCCGCCGGTGATCAGTACGTTCTTCAACTCCGGTTCGTTCATTTTTTGCTCTCTATGCGCATGTCAGGTCCAAGGGCGGCGCTTCGATTTTGCCCGCACCCCGGAGCGCAACAGCGGCGCGAAGAAACTTCGCGGCAAACTCCAGGTAGAAGCACTCAAATTCCTTGCCAACCGAGCTGAACTTGGCAAGAAGATCCCGCACGACGGTGATTAACAACCGCCCGCTCGGCCAAAAGTTGGATCGCGCGGCCAAGATTCCATGCAAGCAGGTAGGATCTCTCAGCCTCGCCACCGCCGAATATCGCCTATCTCTTTCCCACTGGGACGTCTCACGAAATCCGTTACTTGCCCTAGCAGACTATGGGCCAAGGATGATCGTCTGTGTAAGCAAGCGCCGCAAACTTCTGGAGTCAAAGTTGAGATGAGGATATTGGATTTTGCCGACAACGAATTCTCGCGTGGGACCTAAGCCCGACTGATAAGATCGGACGGCAATATCCAGCCCCGCAGCATGTAAAGGAGGAGGCCGCCATAAACCTGGCTTGCCGTTCTAGACAGCCCCAGGCCGCGGCTGCTGGGAACGAGGTCCCACCAGCTGAACTGCTCAATCTCCGGCGACGGTACGGACATCGCATAGACCTTCAGACCGTTGGCACGCATAGATGCCGCCATGCGCGGCATATGCGGCAGCGAGGTCACAATCAGAACGCAATTGACCCTGAGCTCGCGGAGCTTAGCAGCCAGCGCGCGCGCGTTCTCGTGTGTATCTTGAGCGGTCTCATCGAGCCAGACTTGGTCCGGCGCAATCCCCAAAGATTCGGCAACTATCCGTGCCTCCGAACTCCCGTCCTCACGGAGCGAACCGCCGCTAATCAGGAAAGGAACGCCGAGTTCCTCCCGCATAGCGACTGCCAAACCAACACGCTGAATGGACCGGAAACTCGGACGCCACTTGCCGTCTATATCCTCAAACGCCCCGGCAGTCGGCGCGACAACTGCTCCCACCTGTACGCCGCCATGCCATCTCGCCACGGATCGCAGCGCCGGCAGCAGGGCCAATTTCGCAGTCAGTGGCACAACTGAAAGTACAAGTATGATGATTGCCAACAATTCCGCCCGTCGGCCCGCGCGGTGGAAGCGTGTGTATCGTCGTAGGCCCATTCCAACAATGAGGAGAAGCAGGAAGGGAAACGGCGGATACAGGAACGCTGATGCAAATTCGCTCATTGCCGCTATTCCTTACCCGCATTGAATTCACATCACCGGTGCAACATGATTTATGCATCGCACCCGCGACACCACCATGCAGGCTCAGTACGGCAACGGCTCCCAGCGCGCGTTCCGATTCGCATCTGTCGGGCTCAATTTCGACTTTACCGCGAACGAGATCTCGCCAAGAAGTCGGAAAATGGGTCATACCAATCTTCGCGTTTGGAACATTATCGACCCGACCAGAGCTGTCGGCCCACTCGATGTTGTCCCGGTACGCGAGATAAGCTTGGATTATCGATGGTGCAGAGTCGACGGATACATTCAATTTGTGCAGCTGTGGAGTCATGTCTAATTTCCAAGCTACCGCACCCGAGGAGAAATCGAAATCCGCAGGTTTGACGTCTAACCAAGCATAACAGTTCACCGCGCTAACGCATACGTCAAGCCGCGAAATTCCGGCGCCGCTCGAGCGTTCGGGCCATCCGAAATGAAGACACCAATAGCAATAATAGTGAACGTCAAGCCAACAGTGCGAACCAGTTCCCTTAGTACCCGATCGACGAATTGCGTTACGCGCTTGGCGGGATACGCGGCGGCCTCTTGAGAAGCAGCAGAATCGGCGCGGCCGCAAGCATCACATACATCATTAAGAGGAAATCGTTGACGTAGGCGATACTCGCCGCCTGCCGGGTGACTTCCGCATTGAGTGTCATCAAACCGGTTGTATCGCCCAGGTCCCAAATCCGCGCAACGCCGGGTAGGCGAAGTACCGGATTGAAGGGCGTAATATGTTCGCTCAACGTCGCATGGTTGATCTGCGTATTCCGCGCCAAGAGCGTCACTACGACCGAAATGCCGACACTACTGCCGAACATGCGCGCCAGGCTGAAGAGCGCACTGGCCTCGTTTCGGTACTTCGGCGCCAGCGTCGAGAATGCCATGGTGGTGAGCGGGACGAAGAAACAGCCCAGGCCGAATCCCTGAAGTATGCCTGTGTTAACAACTTCCAACGCACTTACGTCTAGCGAGAATCCGGCCATTTGCCACAACGACAGCGAAATCAAGAGCAGACCCGTCAAGATCAGGAGACGCGGGTCGGTAAGGTTGACCATGCGCCCAACGATAAGCATGGCGATCATCGTGCCGATGCCGCGTGGCGCAAGTACGAGACCAGTAGTGAGGACCGGATAGTCTTTAAGATTCTGCAAGAAGGGCGGCAGCAAAAGAAGGCTCGCAATAGTTACCATGCCCATCAGTAGCATGAAGCTCAGACCGCCGACGAAGCTGCGGTCCTTGAAGATTTCAGGATTGAAAAACGGTCGGCGGGTGGTGAACATGTGGACGACGAACATATAGAGACAGAGCGCGGCGAGCGACGCTTCGATGATGATCTCGGTCGAGGAGAACCAGTCGCGCAGATGGCCGCGGTCAAGCACCAATTGCAGCATGCCGAGCGAGACGGCGAGGAAGAGGAACCCAAACCAGTCGAACGGACGTTCACCTTCTCGCTTTGTCTCGGGAACAAAGGCCAGGATGCCCAAGAACGCAAGGATGCCGACTGGCAGGTTGATGTAGAACACCCATCGCCAGCTATACGCCTCGGTTAGGAATCCACCGAGCGTGGGGCCGAGGATGGGACCGACCATCACGCCCACGCCCCATAACGCCATGGCCTGCCCGTGCTTCTCACGCGGAAACGTGTCGAGCAACAGGGCCTGAGAGAACGGCACCAGCCCCGCGCCAAGCACGCCCTGCAGCAATCGAAACACTACGAGTTGCGGCAGCGAGGTAGCGGCACCGCACATCATGGAGGCCAGGGTGAAACCGCAGACCGAGACGAGGAACATCCGCCGCCGGCCGAAACGGTTGGCAAGAAATCCGGTTGCCGGCGTCATGATCGCGGCGGCGATGATGTAGGAGGTCAGAACCCACGAGATCTCCTCCTGCGTCGTCGCCAAACTGCCCTGCATATGCGGCAGGGCAACAAAAGCGATCGACATGTCCACGATCTGCATGACCGTTGCGAGCATGATCGAAATGGCGATCAGCCAAGGCCGCAGTGGCTTCTCGCTGAACGTGCTATCGGTCACGACTGTTCTTCTGCAGCCTCCGCGAATAGGTTAGTCACGCCTTGCAGCCAGCCAACGACCGACTGCATTGCGCGCGGGAGTCGCCGCTCTTGACCGGTTTCGATCGCTACCTCCGTACTCATGCCGGCGCGCAGCGGCGGATCTCCAGGACGCACCGAAACGCGAATCCTTACCGGCACACGCTGTACCACTTTGACCCAATTTCCAGTCGCATTTTGCGGTGGCAGAATTGAAAACTCCGCGCCGGTCGCCTGGCTGATGCTTTCAACCTGACCGCTCCAAACGTGACCCGGATAGGTATCGACCTCGATACCGACCAGTTGGCCAACCTTAACGTGCGTCAGTTGAGTTTCCTTGAGGTTGGCTTCGATCCACATGCCCGCATCGGCGACGATACTCATCACCTGACTACCTGGTTCCACATATTGTCCGGTTTGCGGTTTTTTAGTCGCCACACCAGCGAAGGGCGCACGTACGACAGTGCGCTCGATATCGAGCAGAGCCCTATCCCTCCGTGCCTTCGCTTCCAAATAGCGCGGCAGCGTTTCGCCCCTCACATTCACGCCACCGCCAAGCTTAATGAGGATACGCGCGAGGTCGTGGCGAAGGACGGCGATTTCTTCATGCGCGACGGCACGCTTGTGCTGCGCTTCCTCATAGCGCGCCACAGAAACGATGCTCTTCTTGGCAAGCGCCGACTGCCGTTGAAATTTGCGTTCCGCATAGTCCAGATTGACCTCTGCGAGCTGCAACTGAGCCTGCTTCTCACGGAAGGTTGCCTTAAGCTCCGCAATGTCGGTCCGGACTTGCTGCAATGCCGCCTCGGTCCGAGCCAGAGCGATCTGGTATGAATCCGATTCGATGCGAAACAGAACATCACCCTTCGCCACATACTGATTTTCGCGCACCGATACCTCGGTGATAGGGCCGGAGACCAGCACGCCGACCACTACTTTGTCGGCTTTCACATAGGCATCTTCTGTGCGAACGTATTTTCCTCCTGTGGCATAAAAATAGCCGCCGACCGACAGCGCCACGATCGGACCAAGGATCAAGAGCGCACGGCGCAGCCAGGGACGGACCGGCGCAGGCGAAGTCTGGACGGCTTCGGGCGTAGGTTCTCCCGATGCCGCAGCCGTCGCGACGCTATCCCTAGATTCAGGTTCAGTCATAACTACGCTTCCGGTTCTTGCTGCCTTTCCCAGCCGCGGAATTTGGACGGCGAGGCCTCATATGTGCGGCAGCGTTTTCCGTCTTTAGTAGGTTGTCTTTGGTCGCGCTGAGAAGGTCGAGCAAATGCTTACGCTCGCGACGACCCAATCCTTTCATCGCTTCTTCGCGGGTCTCCGCAGCGAGTTCCCTAATCCGCTCAAGCACCGGCTGTGCCTTTGCGGTGACAAATAGCCGGAACGCCCTGCGATCGCTTGGATCTGGCCGGCG
Source organism: Alphaproteobacteria bacterium (assembly GCA_963664465.2). Classification (GTDB taxonomy): domain Bacteria; phylum Pseudomonadota; class Alphaproteobacteria; order UBA8366; family CAVOAK01; genus CAVOAK01. Next base: position 528,958 of record CAXXSU010000015.1, read on the forward strand.
CTCGGCCCATCCGGCATCCTCCAGGCGATCGACTAGCCGGGCTAAGGTGATCGGTTGGACTTCCAATATCTCGGCCAGCGCCACCTGTTTGATTCCCTCGTTTCGCGACAGATGAAATAGGGCGCGCCATTGAGCCTGGGTGAGCCCAAGCGGCTGGACCCGGCGGTGGAAGTTGGCGCGCGTCAGTCTGGCGACGTCGTGCACCAAAAGCCCAAAATTGGTATCGGGGTCGCGCTTGTTCATCTTTGTGAATTTCGTAAGTATTACACAATATAAGTGTTACTTACTAAAAGTGTAGGCCATGGCTCATGGCGGTGCAATCCAATTCCTCGTGAACACGCAACTGGGACCGCATCCCTGATACCCACGGTCCAATTTTGCATTGCCGAGCAACGGTGCAGGTGGATACATTGACATACCGGCGGGCACCGTGGGGACGGTCGGCTGCGCCGCAAACAGGCGGACGATTATCAAGATATTGGCAAATGAGCGATCACCCGGCGTGATCGGAAAGGGAACATTGCTCGATGAACGATACACCTTGGAAGACCGAGAATTGGCATACCAGCCCATGGAATTTTGCTCCTGAGGTGACAGCAGAATGGAATTTTCCCGAGCAGATAAAGATCCACGACGTCACTTTGCGGGACGGTGAGCAGCAAGCCGGTCTGGCGTTCGACTTCGACGACAAGATCAGGATTGCCGAAGCGTTGGCCGAAGCCGGCGTCCATCGCATCGAGGCCGGTATGCCGGTCGTATCCAGAGATGATGCCAGAGTCGTCCAAGAGCTGGCCAAACGTAACTTCGGTCCAAAAATCTATGCGTTTTCGCGTTGCATGGTCGAAGACGTAAAGCGCGCCGTCGATGCCGGCGTCGAGGGTGTCATCATGGAGGTTCCCGCGAGCCCCCATTTGATCGAACTTGGCTACCGCTGGGAGCTGGAACGCGCAATTGACCTCTCGATCGAATCGACAAAGTTTGCGCATGACAACGGGCTGGAGGTTGTCTTTTTCCCGATCGACTTCACGCGATCCGACCTCAAATGGGTCATTGACCTGATCGAACGGGTTGGCAACGAGGGTCACATGGACGGCCTCGCCTTGGTCGACACCATGGGCGCGACATCGATCCACGCCATGCGATATTTCGTTCGCGCGATCAAGGCACGTATCGACAAACCGCTGGAAGCGCATTTCCACATGGACTTCGGCCTGGGCATCGCCAACACCCTGATGGCGGTCTCCGAGGGCGTCGAGGTGATCCAGTCGACCGTACTCGGACTCGGTGAGAGGGCTGGCAACGTGCCGATGGAAGAAACCGTGATGGCGCTTCTAACTCTCTACGGCATCGACATCGGCATCAAAACGGAGCGGCTGAAGCCGCTCGCTGACTTGGTGCGCGACATTTCCGGGGTGACCGTCCCCGGCAATCGACCGATCGTCGGTGACGACCTGTTCAAGGTCGAGTCCGGCATCATCGCCACCTGGCTTCTCAATTGTGGCGAAGAGCACCAAACCGAAGTTGTGCCCTTCCGCCCGCGTATGGTCGGTCAAGCCGAGCCGGAAGTCGTCATGGGCAAGGGATCGGGAATCGATTCGGTTAAAGATTGGCTTGCCAAGTTCCAAATCCAGTCCAACGAGGAACAGGCGATGGAAGTACTGATGGCGGTCAAGGACTGGGGCCTGATCCACAAGCGCCTGATGAGCGACGACGAGTTCCGCAAGCTCGCCGAAGAAAAGCTCGCCGACTAAACGTCTTCAGCCCGCGTGATTTAGGATGACTTTCAGGCGGCTTGAATCACCACCGTCGAGGAGGTTGAGCGCCTGGCTCAGCTCGTCGAGCGGCAGCGAATGACTGATCACCGGCTTCAGTTTGACGGCCCCGCGCCGCACGAGTTCGATGCAGGCTGGGAAGTCCTGGGCCTTTGCAGCGCGCGCGTTGATCAGGTTGAGCTCCTTGAAATAGAAGTCATAGAAGGGCAGCGTGCCTTCCCTCTCGGTATAGATTCCGAAGGCCAGTAGGCGGCCGCCAATACGCACGTGATCAATCGCCTGCGCGAGAACCGAAAGTTTGCCAACCGATTCGATGACCAGGTCAGCACCGCGACCCGCGGTTGCCTCCAGCACGTGTTCCTTTGTGTGTTCGTCCGGCTGGAAGGTGAAGTCGGCGCCCAGACGCTCGGCAAGATCGAGCTTCTGCTGGCTGCGGGTAATTCCAATCACGGGGTGGGCACCATATGCCTTGGCGAGTTGAACATGGAGTAATCCGGTCACGCCCAGCCCCATGACGATCACCGCCTCTCCCGGGAATATCCTTGCCAAGCGCAGCGCGTGAAGACAGGTGGTCATAGGTTGCAGGAGCGGCGCTTCGGCTGGATCAATTTCGTCGGGCAACGCGTAGACATTGCGGCTCGGCGCCGCGAGATACTCCGCGAAGCCGCCGTCGATATCGCGGCCGATGAGCCCACCGTTGGGACACAGGTTTGGCTGGCCTGCAAGGCAGACGTAACAGGTGCCGCAGCTATAGACCGGATCGACGAGAACAGACGCGCTCGATTTTTTGCCGGTGATGACCTCGCCAACCGACTCGTGGCCCATGATACGAGGGTAGTCGACTGGAATGGCGCCTTGGAATATCTTCAGATCGGTGCCACAGATTCCGGAATGCGAAACGTGAATCAGCGTTTCGCCCGATTCCGGGGAGGGGCGCTTCACATCCTCCAGATGCACCTCGTTAGCCGCCTTTAGAACGAGTGCCCGCATTGGGTCTAGCCTCCGGCCGGCACTAGCCGAGCCCTACTTCCGTCGCGTTGACCGGAAAGGCGGGTGCCTCGCCGCTGAGGACGGCTACCACGTCCTTGGCCACCGTCGTCTGAAGATCAAGCAAGGCCTCTTCCGAATAAAAAGCGGTATGCGGAGTGAGAATGACATTATCCCGGCCCAGCAGAGCGGAGTTCGCCGGCAGCGGTTCGACCGGCAGCACGTCCAGCGCGGCGCCACCAATCTCACCGGCGTCCAAAGCCAAAGCCAATGCGTCGACGTCCACCAGCGGCCCGCGCGCCGTGTTGATCAGCAATGCATCCGGTTTCATCTTCTTGAAGGCCTCTGCACCGATCAGATTTTCGGTCTCAGCGGTGAGCGGGGCATGCACGGACACATAGTCGGATCGCTCGAGCAGCTCGTCGAACGACACCAGTTCGACATTGAGTTTTGCTGTCGTTTCCGCAGAAACGAATGGATCGGCAGCAATCACCGAGATGCCGAAGGCCTGTGCTTTGGGTGACAAGCGCTGTGGAATGTTTCCGAAGCCGACCAAGCCCAATGTCCGCCCGCTGAAGCGATGAATTGGCACAACCGCAGGCATCTCCCAGCGCCCACTTTCAACGAGGTTGCTCGCAAAGGGAATCTTGCGCGCCAACGCAAACAGCAGCGCCATCGTGTGGTCAGACACCTCTTCAAGACAATAGACCGGTGCATAGGTCACGACGATGCCGCGGCTCGTCGCGGCTGCGATGTCGATATTGTCGGTGCCTATTCCGAAGCGGCCGATCACCTTGCAATTCTCTAAACCGCCGATGACCTCTGCGGTGATCTGTCCATAGGTGACGAAGAGACCGTCCGCTTGTCCGGCAACCTCGAGGATAGCGTCGGGTGTCGGCTGCTCGGCGTGTTTGAGCTCAGCACCGATCCTCGACAACTCCTGCTTCACAGGATCGAGGTTGGGGAAGACTGAGTCGGAGACGGCGACTAGGGGACTGCTCATCCACTACACCTTGGATTGTCGGTGTTGGCGCCTGACGCGGCAGCCATTCGATTTGAACACGAACCGGGTGCTTATCCCGTTATTTTCAAGTATATGCGTAGCCTAATCAAGGGAGCTGCCGCGCCGCAACGGCGTACAGAACGCTTTCAGGTATGCGTCGGCGCGAGCGTACAGTACTCGTTCTTGTACAGTCCGCGGCCCCCATGTTTCAATCGCCCCCTCGAAGCACGTTCGATCCTGCGATGGCCGTAACGAAACTCGACAAGGCCGGGCGGATCCAACAGTACTAGGTCGATCGCCTAAATTCAGCAGGTCGCGGAGATGGACATGCCACCACAAGCACGGGCGAGTCATGGCTGACACCATCGTTGCTGTGCTGGCAACGCTCGACACCAAGTTCGAGGAGGCCCGGTTCGTCTGCGAGAGGCTTTCTCGGGCTCGCGTCCGCCCCTGGCTGATTGACTTATCGCTGCGTCCACACGAACGATCCGGCGCAGACGTCAGCGGCGAGCAGGTCGCGACGGCAGCCAATTCAAATTGGAGCGAGCTAGCCGAACTCGACAGGACAAGCGCCGCAGAGGTCATGTTGAGCGGCGGCCAACGGCTCCTATTGGACGCACTCGGCCGCGACGCTCTGGCGGGCGTGATCGGCCTTGGTGGCGCAAACGGTACGTCGATGGCCTGTACACTGATGCGCGGGCTACCCCTATTGCTGCCAAAGGTGATGGTAAGTCCCGTAGCCGCGACTGCAGCCGTGCAGTGGTACGTCGCGGAAAGCGACATCGCGATGTTCCCGTCGGTCGGCGACATTTCCATGAATCGCATCACGCGTGCTGTTATGTCCAACGCGGCCGACGCGGTCGCGGCGATGGCGCAAAGCTGGATGGGGAAGGGCAAATCCACGACCGAGCTTTCTCCATTAGTGGGCGTTTCCACCTTCGGCGTGACGGCCGCCTGTATCGATAGGGTAAGCGAACGCCTGATCGCAAATGGCATGGAGGTGATCCAGTTCCATGCCTCGGGTCCGGGCGGCAAGGCGTTGGAATCGCTAGCGGCTCAAGACGCGTTGGCAGGCGTTATCGATGTGACGACACACGAATTAGCCGATCTGCTGGTCGGCGGGGTCTATAGCGCCGGAGACGGTAGAATGCTGTCGGCCGGAGCAGCCTCCCTGCCCCAAGTCTTCGTTCCGGGTGGCCTCGACTTTGTCAACTTCTGGGTCGGCATGGTGCCGGAGCGATTTACAGATAGGGAATTCCTGCAGTTCAACCCACAGAATATTTTGATGCGAACCAATGCAGACGAGTTCGCAACGCTCGGGCGGCTGGTAGCGGACCGTCTCAACGATGCGAAGGGTCCTGTCGCTGCCCTCATCCCGACACTGGGCTTCAGCGAGAATACAAAACGCATGACACATAGGCTCGATGGTCGCGAGGTTGGTCCGTGGGCACAGCCAGATGTCGACAGCGTATTTACCGAGACGCTGCGGGAGCACCTGAAAAACGGCCGCATTAAGGAACTGAACCTGCACATCAACGACGCCAAGTTTGCCGATGCCTGCGTCGACTCGTTCCTTGAGATGATAAAAGCAACGGACCGGCCGACCTAACGGCGAGAGCAATTCATGGCAGCTGAACTATCCGAACGGCATTTCGCGACCGACGTCCTGATCATCGGTGGTGGGGCGGCAAGCACGATGGCGGCTTTCGAATGCGCGGCAGCGGGAATCGATGTCATTCAGGTAACAAAGGGAAGAGCCACGAGCGGCACAACGACGGTCGCCAGGGGCGGCTTCGCGGCGGCAATGGGGAAAGACGACAGCCCAGAGCTCCACTTGCAGGAAATCCTCGAGCAGGGCGGTGAACTCATAGACCCGGTTTTGGCTGAAACATGGGTCCACGATATCGTCGAGATCGTAGCGGATCTGTTGGAATGGGGCACAGGCTTCGTGACCGACGACGACGGCGCGCTCGACCTCAAACAATTTCCAAACCACAGCCGGCCGCGGGCCGTTCACCACTACGACACGACCGGGAACGAACTCACAAAGACGCTTTCCAGGAAGCTGCGCACGGACGATCGCATCGATCGGCATTCGCTGACCGCAATCGTCGACCTGGTGGTAGACGACGGTCAGATCGCGGGGGCCTGGGGACTCGACTACGCAAATGGTGTTTTGGTCCGCTATTCTGCGCGACAGGTCATTCTCTGCACCGGTGGTGGAAGCGGCCTTTTTTACGTCAACGACAACCCGCCACAGGTAACCGGAGATGGCTACGTGATCGGATTTCGGGCCGGCGTCCCGCTGGTCGGTCTTGAGATGATCGATTTTCAGGCCATGTGTTGTTCACCGGCGGAGCTGTTCGGTTTCGCGCCCCATCCAACCGGCTTCATCAACGCCGGAGCGGTATTTCGCAACCGCGAGGGCGAAGAGTTTCTAAAGCGCTATTTTCCCAAAACTGCAGAGCAGAGCACGCGCAGCGAGGTCATATTGGCAATGGCGCAGGAGATCCACGCCGGGCGCGCCACCTCAACAGGTGGCATCTTTATGGACGCGACCGCCGTGCCGGAAGAAATCATCCAAAAGCAGATTCCCCACGTCTTCAAGACCTGTCTCCATCGCGGAATCGATATCAGAACGACGCCGCTTGAGGTGGCGCCCGGCAGCCATACCTGGCTTGGCGGTTTGAAGATCGACGCGGACGGCCGCACACCCGTGCCAGGCCTTTGGGCGGCGGGAGAAACAGCGGGCGGCATCCATGGCGGCAACCGCATTGGCGGGTCCGCATTGTCGGCAGCGATGGTATTCGGACGCCGCGCCGGCAGGTCGGCTGCCGTGACGGCGCGTTCGGGTTCTAGCCGCGTCACCGAAACTGCCATACCTGACGCTGACCGCGACTGGCTGGGGCAACTACTCGATCGCAACGAAGGCCCGCTTCAGGGGGACGTCCGGCAGCGGTGCCGCATGCTCGCGCACGAAAATCTGGGCGCGATCAGGGACGCCGGGCCTTGCGCGAGCGCGCTCGCCGAGTACGAGCAGATAGCGCGGGAGGACCTTCCACGCATACGATTGGCCGACGAGGCGCAGACTTCGGTGAAAGCCCGGAGCCAGGAGCTTGAGAGTGCGCTATCGGTGCGAAATTTGGCCCTTCTTGGCCGCCTGCTGGCGACCGCGGCGTTACACCGGGAGGAGAGTCGAGGCGCGCATTACAGGCTCGATTTCCCCGCAACGGACGATGAATCGTGGCACGTCGTCACGCGGCTCGAGCGGTCGTCGGCGGAGAAGATTACCATTCAGACGGACCCGGTTAAGGCGCGCCGGAACTGACCGGGTGCGTCACCGCATCCAGCGCACAACGCCGGCCACGCCGTCGACGGCCACCTGTCGGCCATCGGGTATCTTGCGGGTCGCGTCGAGCACGCCAAGCACCATTGGAATGCCGCGCTCGCGCGCAAGCGAGGCGAGATGCGAGGTGCTGCCACCAAGCTCGGCCACGACACCGGCAACACGTGGCAGCACTTGACTCAACGCAGGCCCGGCGACCGTCGTTATAAGAACATCTCCTGGCGCAACAGCGCTGAGCTGGCACTCGCAGTTGATTACGCAAGCTGGACCTGAGCCCCATCCGACACCGGCCGGGTGCCCCTTGAGACCCGGATGACGCAGCCAGATTTCGTCCGGCACGACAGCAGCTTCCACGTGCAGCGGTCGTGCCTGGAGAAGATAGATTTCGGCATCGTCGAGCGCCCACTCGATTTCCACCGGCAGGCCCAACAATTCTTCGGCTTGTCGAAGCATCGCACCGAGTTCGATCACCTGCGCATCATCCAGACAGCGTTCGCTGACAAGCTCCTTCGCAACCGCCGTCGTGGTCGGCTCCTCGCCATAATGTTCGCAGCCGACACGGTGATCCTTACGCCCGGTTACGACGTCGCCGATCTGCCCATCGCGCGTCAACTCGAATCGGTCAGGAACGACTTCACCCTGGGCGAGCGACGAGCCCAGACCCCAGGTCGCACTTACGACCATTCCGCCATCCGCCGTAAGGCTTAAGCCGCCGCCGGACGCCTTTGCGTCAACCAACGGCTGGACCAGGATCCCCATTGCCGTTTCCGACGGATGGGCGTCATGGCTGGCCATGTAGCGGAGCGCACGGGTCGACCACAGCGCGCCCCAGCAGGCGCGCACGGCGGTGAGAAAATCGGTCTCGTTTTCCAAGCCCAGAAAACTTTCGAACTGACCAGCGAAACTGGAGCCCTCACGATCTTCCATGAGCGCCGAAGACCGCACCACGGTCAGCCTTTCTGTCGCCCCGACCAGATTTCGCCAGGCGTCGAGCAACGGCTCGCGTACCGCAGCCGTAATGGGCTGTTCGAACAGAGCAAGCCTGACTTCGGCGACGTGGCGTCGCGCCGCTGCCGTCTCGGCCGTTTGAGCGGCCAACGCCGTCTCCTCCAAGCCGAGAGCGGCGAGTTGAAGCCGGTAGGCTTCGGCGTCGAGACAAAAGCCGTCCGGAATGGGCAGGCCCGCGTGGCCGAGCGCCGCCTGGTTAGCCGCCTTCGGGCCGAACCGTCCGGCATCGACCGCCGCGCGATCGTCGAGCGAAACGATTAGCTGCGCCATGGCCATTCCCGCCTACCCAACGTGATTAAATGTGAGCCATTGTGAGACATGTCAGATCGGATCAACAACGGTGATCTGCTCGACCGGGAAGGTGGAAATGATCTCGATCTCATCGTCATGAACGATCAACATCTCCTCGATACGCACGCCCCACTCGAACCTCTTGCCGTGTTGAGTCTCGAGCGCGAACACCATTCCCGACTGGATTTCGACCGGATGGTCGAGCGACCAGATACGCGAGATCACCGGCGGGTCGTACTGAGCGAGGCCGAGCCCATGACCCCAAAGGTTGGCCGCGGCCTGGTCTTCCTCCTCGTAGCCCCACGCCTCCTTGGCCGATGGCCACTTCGAGGCGATATCACGCGTCGTCGCACCGACTTTGACGGCGCCGATAGAATCGTAGAGCCATTCGAGCGCCGTCGCGTAGTAGTCCTTCATCTCCTGCGTCGGTTCCTTGCCAACACAGTAGGTGCGGTAGTAGCAGGATTTGTAGCCGTTCCAGGTGAGCGCCGCCAAATCCATGAAGACGATCTCGCCCGGTCTGACGATGCGGTCGGAAAAATTACGCCAGTTCGGCCAGGTATTTGGTCCCGAAGAGACAATTACGTCCTCGACATCTTCCATGCCGGGAATTCCGTAGAGGTACTTCATGATGTGGGCGGTGACCTGATTCTCGGTAACGCCCGGCTCTAGGAACTTCATGGTCTCCCAATGCGCGGCATCGCCGATCGCACCGATCATTCGCATGCATTCTTGCTCGTCGACATTCTTGATCGCCCGCGCCTCCATCATCGGCGTCATGCCGTCGACCCAGGTGATGTTCGCCGCTTCGAACGCCTGCAGCATGTTGATGTCGACGAAGTCGATCCCCAACTTCTCCCCGGCTACGCCGAAGCGCTTCATTTCCTCAAGAATCGCGTTGGTGAATTTCGTGACTTGCTGCTGCGATGCTCCGCCGGCGGCGCCTTTGATCCAGGCATACGAATAGCGGACGTTCTCTTCCGGTATCCAAGGCGAGTGGCGTTGAATCTGGAAGCCGATGTCGCCCTGCTCGAACAACACCGGCGCACCGTCGCCACACAGAATTGCATAGCGGAGACCTGGCTTGAGCCGGTTCCAGCCCGGTGTCAGTGTGCTCGTTATGTAGCGTATATTTTCATCGTACATGCAGAGCATTGCGCCCAGCCCATGCGCCTTCATCCGCTCCCGCGCGCGCTCCAGGCGGTAGGTGCGCAGCCGGTCCCAATTGATACGCTGCTGCCAGTCAACGCCGACCATGCCAAAGTTCGCCATAAGTCTCTCCGGGCTAAATCATGAGCCGCCGAACGGCGGCCAACGAGAATGTCTACCCGTCCAATAGCAAGACTCACGCATCCCTTGCAACAGCCCAGGCGAGCGGACGGCCGAGACCTGTACGACGCAACCGGACTTTCACCCGCACCACCTCGGGTTCGGAGCAAGGCAGGCATGTGAAGCGGCACATTCTTGGCACCGGCATGGCCCTTCGTCCGGACCCGGCAACTCCTTGGTCGACGGCGACCGAGCGAACTGTGTAGCCTGACAGTGTCAGCCTGCGAAGCTGCGCGGGCGGGGTGAAAACAAGGCAAGAAGGGGAACCGAGATGGCAAAGACGATTGAACACATTCATTGGCCGGATGCACCCGACATGTGGATGCCCTATGCGCCGGCAATAAAGGTCACCGGAGGCACGACCATTTACCTCGCGGGCGTTACCGCCGCACCGGTCTACCATCATCACCCGCATCGCCCGGAAGAATTTGACGACATGCCAGCCGATATGGAAGGGCAGGCGCGGGTGGCGCTCGAGCAAATGAAGAAGGGGCTCGACGCAGTCGGAGCGACGTTCGCCGATATCGTCACCGCTGACCGCTTCGTCACCGACCTCAGCGATCAGGATTCGCTGAACCGCGTCTGGGGCGAGTATTTTGGCGAAAACAAGCCGACGACGACAACCGTACAGATTGTCCAGCTTGCGACCGACCCGCGGTGCCTGGTCGAAATAAACGCGGTCGCCGTCATCGACTGACGCTAGTCCGTCAAAGTACTGGGTGCAAAGTACGGGGTGTATCGGGGAGCCAGGGATCCGCATGACCGGTCGACCGGAATTCAGCATCGTCCATTTGATAGAGGCGCCGTAAGTTCTGTCCATCCTGGCGCGGCACTTCGTCGAAGAATGGGCGCCGCGGTGCGGACCAGCCGACCCGGGCAACGCCGAAGACGATCTTAAAGTATGCCGCGGCCGTAACGCGCTGCCGCGCTGCCTGGTCGCTGTCAGCGGGAAGGGCGATTTTCTCGGTATGGCCGCACACAATCTGGTCGCTGTCAGCGGGAGGGGCGATGTTCTCGGTACGGCCCCGCACTCAAATCCGAATCGGTCGGCAGCGAGCACGGTGGCGGCCCCTGGCTGGCAGCGGTGTTGGTCGACAAGGCGCATCAGGGCCAAGGCATCGGCACTCACTCGTCGAAGCCATCGAAAACGAAGCCCGGCAACTCGGGTTCGAGCCGATCTACACTTCAACCGACAGCGCCGGTGGCATAATGGCACGCCGACACTGGCAGCCGTTCGGCGAGACCGACTCGCTGCGAGGGCTGGTTACGATCTATCGCAAACGGTTCAACCTAGATGTGAACGAGGCCAGTCGGAAGGGCGTTGCAGAAGATATGATGCTGTGACCCTAGCGCCAAGTTGGCTAGAGTCCGATGTATGTTAATGGCTGGAAATCTTGAAGGCGGGGAGACCATGAAAGCGGCACTCATCGAACAACAGGGCGGGCCGGAAGTACTAAAAATTGGCGACGTGCCGGATCCCGTTGCGGGTCCAGATGAAGTCGTCGTCGATATTTACGCGGCGAGCGTCAACGGCGCCGATTGGAAGGTGCGCGCCGGCACATACGGCTCACTGCCGGAATTTCCTTATATCTTGGGGCGAGACTTCTCCGGCGTCGTCAGCGCCCTCGGCGCAGACGTCGGCGATCTGAGTGTCGGCGACGAAGTATTCGCAGTTTGCGATGGAGGCCAGGAAGGCGCCTATGCAGAGAAGATCGCCATTAAGGCCTCGATCGTCGCAAAAAGGCCGGAACCGATTTCCCACGCCGAGATGGCAGCCCTGGCTCTGACCGGCCTGACGGCGCTGGTCGCCGTCGAGGACACGCTCAAACTGCAGGCGGGCGAGACGATCCTGATTCAGGGTGGAGCGGGCGGTGTTGCCAGTTTCGCCATCCAAACTGCCAAGCATCTGGGCGCCACGGTGATCACGACTGCTGGCGCGGAAAACCACGACTTCTTGCGCAATCTCGGCGCTGACCGGATCATCGACTACCACAAGCAGGATTTCACCAAAATGGTGTCCAATTGCGACGCCGTGTTCGACACCGTCGGCGGTGACGTGGCCGAACGTTCATTTGCGGTTCTCAAACCGGGCGGGCGCGCGGCCTTCATAGCCTCCGGCGGCACGGCGCCGGAGTCGCCGCGCGACGATATCAAATCTCTCAGGCCCAACGTCGAACGCGACCGCGCGCATCTCGAACGGATTGTCGAGTTGGTCGAGGCGGGCGCAGTCCAGGCGCCTGAACTAACGATGTTTCCACTTTCCGATGCAGCGGCGGCTCACGTCATTAGCGAGTCCCGGCATCTTCGCGGCAAGCTGGTATTCGCCGTGCGCTGAAAACCTCAAGAGAGCGGCTGAGTCAACTTCCAAGGAGCGTTTGTTCGTAAGGATACGGGGACATCAACTCGCAGCCGCCCTCGGTGATGAGAACCTGCTGCTCGGGCTTGACGCCTTCATGACCAGCGGAAGCGCCGACCTAGCTTTCGAGCGATATCGTCATACCCACCGCCGCAGCTACGAGAAAGTCAGTGAAACGTATGTTTGCGGGTATAGGCCGCTCAATCGCTAGTGCCTACTCGCGGCAGTTCGGCCTCTCCATTCCTGAATGGCGCGTATTGGCGGTGCTCGGTCGATTCCCCGATATCTCCGCCAAGCAGGTCGCGGAATTGGCAGCCATGGACAAGGTCCGGGTCAGCCGAGCCGTTGCCACGCTGGTCGCCAAAAAACACATCGAACGCCGCACCCATCGCCGCGACCAGCGCTATTCCATCCTCCGCCACCCTGCCAAGGGTCACGCCATCTACTAGCGCATTGTTCCGCTAGCACTTGGATACGAGCGCGTGCTTCTGGATGCACTCACAGTCGAGGAACACAAAGCCCTCGACCGCTTGCTTGGCAAGCTTCAGCATGTTGCGGTAGCGCTCTATCGGGATCGCCGTCAGAACGAATCGGATGGCCGCCTTCCATCAAACATCGGACGGCTATACCCATGTCTACGACTTCGTTGCGTTGCTCTTGGCTGTCGAGTTGATTAGATGCCCACACCTTTACGGTGCTGCGAAGGCCTCGTTCGAGGAGGAGAAGTAATCATGCAGCCGGTCGATTCCCTCGTTATATCGCTCGTTGCAAAAGGCCAGCCGCAAGTCATGCGGAATACCAAAATCGGTGCCAGGAACCACGGCAACATGAACCTTATCGAGGATGTCTCGGGCTAGCTCCTTCGAGGACGCGAAACCAAGCGCCTTGTTCCACTCTTCACAGCGCAGGATCGCGTAAAACCCGCCCTCGGAGCCGATTGGCGTGCAGCGCGTACCCGAAAGCTTCTCCGTCGTGTACTCTGCGCGCGCCTTGTAGACGCCGTTGAGTTCGTCCGGACTCTCCTCATCATCGAGTGCAGCGATCATGCCGTACTGATAGCAGGGGTCGGTACACAGCAAAGTATGTTGCTGAATAACGCGCAGATTGGTCTGTAATTCCGTAGGCAGAATCGCGAAACCAACGCGCTTGGTATACATGCGAAATCCCTTGGAAAAACTATTCGTGACGATCGTCGAATCCTTGTGTTCGGGAAAGAGCTCCAAGGGAGAGTGAAAATCCTCGTAGAACACGGTGTTGTTGTAAATTTCATCGTTCAACACGTAGGCGTTGCCATCGACGATCTCGTAAATCTCGCGTAGTTCCTCCGCCGTAACGATGTTACCGACAGGGTTACCCGGAGAATTTACGACCACGAGCGACGTGCGCTCGGGCGAAAAGTTGCGACGGAACGACGCCATGTCAACGCGTTTCGTGTCGGTGTAGATGTCATAGAATTTGACCGTCGCGCCGGCCAACGTCGCGCAATACAGATAGAGGGCATAGTAGGGCCGTGGAATCATAATCTCGAGTTCAGGGCCCGACAGAAGTTGGAATATGTTCCGAAAAATCGGCGAGGAACCGGTGTTGACGATGACATTGTCGATCGATACGTCCGCCCGATAGCGCCGATTATAAAACTGGGCGATAGCGTCGCGTAGCTCAGGAAGCCCTTCCGGATACACGCGTCGAACAAAATCCGGATCATTTAGTTTCTCGATCATCCGATCGAGCACGACTTTCGGCATGAACATTTCAGTGACGCCAATCGTCAGTTTCAGGACGTCGGCGCCTTTCTCGATCAGTTTATCCGCCAGTTCGTCGAGCACGAACATCTGAAATTCCAGATCTCCCGGCATAAAGTCCTTGATAACTCTCGGCATTTTATTCTCCCCTGGCTCGATCTTCTCGACTATCCCTGAAGACCGTTATTGAGTGCTTGAGCACGGCTCCTTGCGCACCGGAATTAGGACGGTGCGCTTAGTCCGCTCTTCGCTAAACGCCGACCAACGTGGCGACGTGGGGCTATGCCCACCCCTGACCAAAATTGGATTTCGGTTGGATCGAAATATCCAACACGTGGTCGGTAATTGGCCGGAAACGCTGCTTGCTTTCAGCCGGCCTTCCGTATCGTTTTCAACTCACGCGGCGACGCTGATGGTTCCGTCGCGATTGTCCACCATGACCGGTGAGTGCAGATGTTCGATCTCCGGTGGAGAACCGTATTTATCTTCCACGAACGCCTTCCATTCCGGCGTATAAATCTTGTCGGCGTCTTCCCGCGACTGCCAAACATAAACGCCGCCGGCGCGCCGTCCATCCTCGCTGAGCCAATAGTTCTTCCGCAAAAGGCCCGGCATGCCTTGATATTTTGGCGCCGTTGCCTGGAAGGTTTTGCTGATCTCGTCCAATGTGGACGGTTGGGCGAGATGAAACGTCACAATGGTAACGATCATATGTATTTTCCTGTGCAGATTATGCTTCACGGTAACAATTATCGGGGACTTTGAACAGTCCGCCACGGATAAGCGACTCTCAAACGCGCTGCAGCGCCCGGCCCGCCTAGGTATTTGGCGCACCAACATAGGCGGACGCAATGTAGCGATTCGAAGGGAAACTTTGTGTGCTGACCGGCGCGGGACAAGGCGTAGGACGGGCAACGGCTGAGCGTTTCACCGCCGAATGCGAAGCTAGCGCACCGACTGCAGCAGCCAATCGGAAGTGCCGTTCTCTCTCCAATGCATTAAATTTCGACGACCGCCTTGGACGGCGCCATTCCCATCACTTTACCAAAGGCCGCCGAAAATGCGCTTGCGCTACGGTAGCCGTGCTGCCGCGCAACACCTGAAACCGGTGCGCCGCGAGACAGCGCCTCAAGCGCGTTGTGAAAGCGAATACATTGTCGCCATCGATTGAAACTCATCCCCAAGTCGCGTTCAAACAATCGCGCCAGTGTGCGTGTTGAAGCGCCGGCGACCTCGGACCAGGCATCCAGGGTTCTGCGATCGGACGGTTCGGCAAGAAGTTCGGCGCACAGCCGCTGTAACCTCGGATCCTTTGGCAGTGGCACACTTAGCGACAATTCCCGCACGCGGCCAATTTCCAACTCAATCATTTGCGCGATGAGTCCACCACGGCCGTCTGCGTCATAT
This sequence comes from Alphaproteobacteria bacterium, assembly GCA_963664465.2. Classification (GTDB taxonomy): domain Bacteria; phylum Pseudomonadota; class Alphaproteobacteria; order UBA8366; family CAVOAK01; genus CAVOAK01. The sequence goes on from CAXXSU010000015.1 coordinate 544,199, forward strand.
ACGACTGGTTCTTCGCAAAGTGCCAGGATCAATTCACGCAACAGTTTGGAAACCGCAACAACGCACAATCCACCGGGTCGTTCTTTGGTTTTACCCGCTTCAATATACAAAGTGCGCATATCAACCGCGCCATGCATGCTAACGGAGTGCGGTGTTCCAGCCGGGATATAAACCGCGCCATCCGGGGGCACAATCCACGCCTCCCGCTCGGTCCGTAACCGCATTATTCCGATTGCCGCGTAGAGCAACTGGTCTCGTTCGTGTCGATGTAGCGGAATAACAAATCCGTCGGCAAATTCTTTGGACATCACTCCAATTGCCTGGGGGAGGTCCTGGTAATCCTCGGCATCCGTACTGCGAGTTCTATGCAAATCCATAATGTTCACAGCCACAGGTAAAGGGGCGATTGGCAGAATTTCGACGAAAGTTGGCATAACATCGCAATTCTGCCAAGTGTAGATTACCAGCATCGATAGTTTGCGCTCGTTCATCGTCGTTCGGAGGGCGCACAATTGACCTGATGACGAGCCGTTCATGAACAGGGACCGTGCATATTTCTTGCTGCTGAACATGGGTCATTTTCTCGACCACCTGTTCACACTAATCTTCGCGACGATCGCAGCCCTGGTGTTGCACCGCCAATGGGGGATCAGCTATGCCGCACTTTTGGCTTATGCGACCCCTGGATTTCTTGCTTTCGGCTTTTTTCACTGCCCGCGGGTTGGCTCGCCGACAAATGGAGCCGTGATGGCATGATGTGCGTGTTTTTCGTTGGCATCGGTTTGGCAGCCTTCGCGACAGGGTTCGCTGAAACGCCTTTGCAAATGGGTGCCGGGCTGTTCGTGATCGGCATGTTTGCCGCGATTTATCATCCCGTTGGTCTCGCTATCGTCACTATGAAATGGCGCAACACGGGCATGCGGATTGCCGCAAACGGTGTGTGGGGCAACTTGGGAGTCGCCGGTGCGGCCTTGATCACCGGTTACCTGATCGACAATGGAGGCTGGCAGATGGCGTTTATGCTTCCAGGCTTGTTTTCGGTAGCCGTCGGGCTGGCCTATATGACGCTGCGCTGGAACGACATCCATGCGGAGCGAAAAGCGTCAAGAACAATACCAGACAAGGTTGAAGTGAGTGTAACCCCCACCTACCGCACTCTTTTGATACGCGTCTCGGCGATCATATTTTTGACAACAGCCGTCTCATCGGTTGTCTTCCAAGCCACCACATTTGCTTTGCCGAAGATCTTCGACGAACGTCTTCAAGGCCTGGCAATTGAACTGTCTGCATCGGCCGATGGCGGGTTTGGTCAGGCAGATCTCGCAACCGTAATCGGTTCACTCGCTTTCATCGTCTTTGCCGCAGCTTCGGCCGCGCGGCTTGTGGTCGGCAGCATGCTCGACCGCTTCGGTCCTCGCCGCGTGTTCATGGTCGTTGCAACTATCCAGGTGATCTTCTTTTCCGCGATGCCAGGTCTGACGGACGGTCTCGCCTTCGCCGTGGCGCTGGGCTTCATGCTTGGCGCCTTCGGTCAAATTCCGATCAACGACTTCATGATCGGCAAAACCGCGAGCGGCGCCTATCGGGCACGCATTTATGGCGTTCGCTATGTTGTCAGTTTTACCGCAATGGCGGTGACTTTGCCTCTCATCGCTTTCGTCTATCAAAACTGGGGGTTCGACACGCTCTTTCGCATTCTGGCAGGTGCTGCCGTTGTCATACTCGTCGCTGTAGCGATCTTGCCAATGCGCTTACCAGAGCCAGATTCCGTGCCAGCTGCCGCAGAGCAAACGCAGCACGATCAAACTCCGCACGCAGCCAGAAATGGCCATCCAGCCGATTGTCATGGGCTGATAGAACCAGCCAATGAATCAGGCAGATTGCATCTCGATATTTGGAGAGTGCGGATAGGGAATCTGGCGCGTGTTCATTCACCCTGAACGTCGTCGGATCGACGACGAACCAGATAACTCACCGACCAACCATTTAATTCGGCAGGAAATTGATCTTGCATTTTAGCCCGGCCGGAAGCAGTCGGTCGGGATTTGGCAATTCAAGCCGCACGCCGAAGGTTCCGCTCGCCGAATCGATGATGGGATCGACGATGGTAACTTTCGCCGTGCGTAGACCTCCGACGGGCTGCTCCGGTCGAACCGTGGCCTGCATACCTAGTTTTATCTTGCCAAAAAGCTCGATGGGAACGAAGACCTCGACATTAAGGATGTCGGTTTTTGCGACAGAGAACACGTGCGACTGTTCGGTAACATACTCGCCAGGCGACAGTACGCGTTCGACGACAATGCCATCGAAAGGACTGATGATCCTGCGCTGCTCAAGCACGGCAATCGCCTGTTTCAGTTCCAGTTGCAGGATCTCTTTGTTCTTCTCCGCTTCGCCCAAATCAAGATCGGCGAGACGTCGTTCGGTCTCAGCGACCTCCATTTGTTGGTTCGAAATAATCTTCTTTTGAAACAACGCTTTCGTGCGGTTCTCCTTGGAGATTTGAAATTCGAGCCGTTCGCTCCGCGACTGTATGGCCACATCGTTCTCAGCGCGAGCGCGGGCGAGCGCCACGACGGCCTCTTCGACGCCCGAATCGAGCCTTGCGATGACCTGGCCTGCGTGAACGACATCTCCGCGATCGACCGACACAGAGTCGAGAACACCCGTCACCGCACTTCCAAGCTTAACCAATAAATTCGGCTCAATCAGACAGCCGAGCTCAATGGCGGCGAGATTGCTCTCTGCTGCCACGCCCGACGACGCCTGCGTTATCGATGATGCAAGAACCATGACGGCCAGCGTCATTCGCCCGATCATTGGCTTCGCCCCGAAAACGCGAGTAACTTGCTGGTTTCGCGGTCATATATCAATAAATCCCAACGCAACTTAGCATTGTCCTGCTCCACCCTCCGCTGGACGCTGTGGACGGCGTAGAGCGCAACCCAACGGCCGACCTCAGGTGCAATGGGCAGCAACCAGGAAGCAACTTTCAGGGCGAATCCACCATGCTTAGCCACCATCGAATCTTCCAGCGAAGCGAATGACTCGTGACTACCTGCCTCTCCGCCGCGGCCACAGCGTCGGGAGAGCCGGCGATCGGCGCGTTGGGACTCGTGGGGCTCCGCGATAACCACATAGAGTCCGCCACGCTGAACAGTCTCCGGCGAGGGGATGATGTCAATGCCGACCCGGTTCATATTAGTAGCGACCGTGATGGCACCCGGCCGGCCGGCCGCGGCGAGAATCCCGGCCACTTCAACGGGCTCGGCAGTGGAAAGGTCATAATACTCTATGCCCTGACCTGCGAGGCATTCGGTGATCGAATTGGCCGTTTCGACGGTGGGCGCCGCGACAAGCACGGGGCGGCCCTGGCCAGCGATCTCGATTACGCGTTCCAAGATCGCCCGCATTTTGTCGGAGGAAGTGGTGAAAACGCGATCCCTGTGTCGCAGGCGGTGCAAATCCCGGCCAGCCGGCACCGAGATGACCGGGATTCGGTATGTCCGCCACAGCTCGGCGGCGGCCTCGCGCGCCGTGTCGCTAAGCCCACCGAACCGTAAATAGCGCTGAAAAAACCGCTGGTAGCTCATGCGTGTCAAGATAACCCTGCGGTCGCTAGGCTCCAATCCCTCCTTCACTTCGATCAACTGCTGCAGCCCACCTGCCCATTGTCGGTTGGGGCTGGGTTGGCCCGTCTGTTCGTCGAGAATGATGACGCGCCCTTCGTGCACGACATAATGCCGGTCGCAAACGAAAAGATGCCGCGCTGTAAGCGCTTCGCGGACAGTATCGACTCTAGGGCACCTCTAAGAATTGGTGAGTTGCCGGAGGATATTGTTTAACTAGGCTGTCACCAGCTCCAGCCATGCCGGAGCCGAGATTTTCGGGGTCTTCCACGCTCCAATTGAGTTATTTCCGCTTCAAGACCGTCCCCAGGCGGTCTTCTCCTCCGAGTATCGTCACACGGCCGCCGCGAGACGCTCCAGTTGGACCAGGCGGCGCATGTTGTAGGCGAGGTTCTTCAACCCGATCCGCGCCTTCGCCCGCACCAGCCCGACACTACGCACCAGCGTCCCGCCCATGTCGTTGCTCTGGGCCCCGAAGACATGCTCGACGCGGACCCGAACCGACGAACGGGTCTTGTTGCCTTGCTTCTCGCGCTCGCTCAACGGCTTGTTGCGGCGGCCCTTGCGATGGATCCGGCTCCGCAACCCCTTCTCCTTCAGCGACGCCTCGATCTCCGCCGAGCGGTAAGCGCTGTCCGCCCACACACCCAAAGCCGTGTTGTCCCCATCCAGGATATCGTCGAGGACTTGGCTGTCGTGCTCCGCCGCGTCGCTTACATGATAGCGCCGCACCAGCTTGTGCCGACGGTCCACGTTGACATGGTTCTTGTAACCGTAATGGCTCTTGCCGTGCTTCTTGGTCCACCGCGCCTCGACATCCTTTTGGCGCCGCTTTGCCGGCTTGTCCTCCCAGCCTGCCGGCGTCTCGCCCGCCTTTATCCGCGCGTTCTCCTCGCGGCTGTTGCGCTGTTTGGGTACCGCCACAATCGAGGCGTCGATGATCTGGCCGCCCATCGCCAGATAGCCCTGATCCTTCAGGTAGCCATCGAACGTCTCGAATAAAGCCTCGATCACGCCAGCTTGCGTTAACTGTTCGCGGTACAGCCACACCGTCTTGGCGTCGGGAACCCGGCCCTCTAGACCCAACCCCAGAAATCGCATGAACGACAGGCGGTCACGGATCTGATGCTCAACTTGGTCGTCCGAGAGATTGTAGAGCGCGCACAGAATGATCGTCTTGAACATCACAATCGCATCCCACGGCTTGCGTCCCGCCCGCGATTTGCGCACCTTGTCCGCACGCCGCCACACCGCCTCAAGACGGGCGCGCAAGTCCTCCCACGGAACCACCCCGTCGATCTTCAAAAGCGGCTCGTTCTTGGCGTCAAGAACGGAATACCGGTTCCCAAGATCGAAAAACCCCATCTGACCCATCAACCACGCCTCCCGCTATCAACAAATCGTCAACCCGATTCTAAATCGACGACGCCCGAAAAAGAAGAATTTTTAGAGGTGCCCTTATGAACAAGATCAGCTACCGCCGACATCGGTTTCCTGCAGAGATAATCCAGCGCGCCGTCTGGCTGTGTTTCCGGTTTCCGCTCAGTTACCGCGATGTGGAGGATCTGCTCGCTGAACGTGGTGTCGATGTTTCTTACGAGACGATACGGCGCTGGTCTTTAAAGTTTGGGCAGGCCTATGCCCGAAAACTGAGACAATCACGCCCTCGACCAGACGACCGGTGGCACCTTGATGAGGTGTTTTCCTCCATCAACGGAAAACGGATGTATCTATGGCGGGCGGTGGACAGCGAGGGTGAGGTGCTGGATATCCTGGTTCAGTCCCGGAGGAACAAGAAAGCAGCACTCAAGCTGATGCGCAAACTGCTCAAGAAGCAGGGGTATGCGCCGAATAAGGTGGTGACCGATAAACTGCCATCTTACGGGGCAGCATTGCGTGATCTCAACATGACGGGCAAACACGTTACCGGCGGACGGAGCAACAATCGGGCGGAGAATTCGCACCTGCCGGTTCGACAACGAGAACGCAGGATGCAGGGCTTCAAGTCATCAGATCGGCGCAAAGGTTTCTCTCCACCCACGCCGCCATCTACAACACCTTCAATGTCCAACGTCATCTGATCACTCGCAAGACAATGCGCCAATTCCGCGGTGACGCGATGAACACGTGGTGGACCGTGACCGCTGCTGCTTGAGCCGCTCAGTTCAGACGTTCAACTGCGACCTGCCTTCGCTAAGTTGACAGCACCGTCAAGCACCGTCGTGAGGGCAATCCGACGTCGATCGCCAGCTGCCCGTGGTTCACTGTGGGGGGACAATCAGAACTGTATCGATTCCACCGTTTTCATGCGACGGCGGTTACCCGGGTCAGAGGCACCGTTCCATTTCCCCGGCGGAAAGGGGCCAGGAAGATGGGCGGTGACTCCAGAACGGGCGCAGACCTGGCTGAACAAACGCAAACGCGACCGGCATTCGTGATCTTCTTATCCGGGGCATCGCCTATCGGAAACCGGCGCCAAACGCGCTCTTTGCCCTGGACTTCTGCGCCCAAGGAAGCGGTACTGTCGTCAGGTCGAGGAACGGGACAGTCCCCGCTCTCCACCCGCCCGGACCGGGGTCATATCCCTACCGGGCCTGGGGTGGTGGGAGGCCGCGCAAGGGGCGCGGCCGGAAACGGAGGACCACCCCATGACCAAGCGAACCCCGAACAAAACGCGCCCGCGCACCGGTGCGAAGAAGAAGAGCGCCGCGACGAGCGCTCGGAAATCGGATGCGGCCAGACGCCCGAGCGGCAAGCTCGGCCTGATCGTGGACCGGCTCGAACGAACGGCCGGAGCGACGGTCGAGGAACTTGTCGATGCGACGGGCTGGCAGAAACATTCGGTCCACGGCGCTCTGAGCCGGCTCCGGTCGGCGGGCTTCGCCATTCGTCTGGAATTGACGGTGGGACGGAAGGCCTATCGGCTTGCACCGGCCGAGGGGTAAGCCATGTCAGTTACGGAAATCCACACTATGGAAAGCCCGACGCGCGCAGACGGCGCGCCAGGTGACGCGGGCTGCGAAGACGCAGTGGCTGCCAGGCTTCGGGCTCTCGAGGGTATGAGCTACGACGGATTGCGCGTCGAATGGCGGCGGCTTTACCGCGCCCATCCGCCGCAGCGGGTGGCGCGCGATCTGCTCGTGCTTGGTGTCGCCTGGAAGATTCAGGAGCAGGCCTATGGCGGCCTTGGCGCAGCCACCAAGCGGCGCCTCGCCGATCTGGCGAAGACCATGGAACAGGACGGCGACCTCGCCCGGCGTCGTGTTGCGCGGCTGAAACCCGGGGCGAGGCTGGTGCGTGAATGGCGCGGCCAAACCCACACGGTGATCGTTGTTGAAGACGGCTTCGAATGGCAGGGCAAACGATGGCGATCGCTGTCGGCGATTGCCCGCGAGATCACCGACGCTCACTGGTCCGGCCCGCGCTTTTTTGGTCTGAACGGGAAAACGGGGGTGGGCGATGCGTAAATCCACGACTGGCAAGGGGACGAACGGCAAAGCCTTAATCCGCTGCGCCATCTACACTCGCAAATCATCGGAGGACGGCCTCGAGCAGGACTTCAACTCGCTCGATGCCCAGCGGGAATCCTGCGAAGCCTTTATCCTCAGTCAGAAGCACGAGGGCTGGACCGCGCTGCCCGAGATGTACGATGACGGCGGCATCTCCGGCGGCACCCTTGAAAGACCCGCCCTGCAACGGATTCTTGCGGATATCGAGGGCCATCGGATCGACACCGTGGTCGTCTACAAGGTGGATCGACTGACACGCTCGCTCGGTGACTTCGCCAAGATCGTGGAAATCTTCGACAAGGGGAAGGTGTCCTTCGTCTCGGTGACCCAGCAGTTTAACACCACGACATCGATGGGCAGGTTGACCCTCAACATGCTGCTCTCCTTCGCCCAGTTCGAGCGCGAGGTCACCGGCGAACGCATCCGCGACAAGATCGCGGCTTCGAAGAAGAAAGGCATGTGGATGGGCGGCAACGTGCCCCTCGGCTATGTGGTGAAGGAGCGGAAACTTCTGATCGACGAGGCGGAGGCCAAGACGGTCCGACATATCTACCGGCGATACGGCACGCTCGGCTCGGTCCGGACCCTCAAGGAGGAGCTTGAGCGCGATGGCGTGGTCAGCAAAGTGCGGGTCGACAGGTACGGGCGTGCGACCGGCGGAAACCCGCTTGCCCGCGGTGCGCTTTATACGATGCTGCAGAACCGCATCTACCGTGGCCGGATCGTCCACAAGGACAAGCACTATCCGGGCGAGCATGAGGCGATCGTCGACGAGGCGCTCTGGGACGCGGTGCAGCGGCAACTTGCGGCCAACCGTATCGACTGCGCGAGCGGCACTCATGGCGCGGAGCCGAGCCTTCTGGCGGGGTTGATTTACGACGACAGCGGCCAGCGCATGACGCCGAGCCACGCCAACAAGAAGGGGACGCGCTACCGCTATTACGTGTCGCAAGCCCTGGTCAGCGGAATCCGGCGGTCCGCGCCGAGAGCTCGCCGGGTCCCGGCAGGTGATGTCGAGCGGTTGGTACAGGAACGGCTTACGGTCTTCCTGAAAAGCCAGGGTGAAATCTTCGACGCTGTCGAACCGCTTTTTGATGATGTGAACAGAAGGCAGCAGGTTGTCGAGCTGGCCGCGGACCTTGCCGCCCGCTGGCCGGAGCTGGAGCCGGCGACGAAACGCCAGATATTCAACCGTCTCGTCAATCGGATCAACCTTACGCAGGAAACACTTGAAATCCGGATTGCACCGGGCCGGTTGCTGGAGATTCTTTGGGAAGAGGACAACCCAAAAACCTTCGAGCCCGCTTTGTGGGACAACGAGCTGACCGTAACCTTCACGGTTCCGGCGCATCTCAAGCGCGCCGGAATGGAGACCAGGCTTCTGATCGAAGGCGCGGACGGCAGCGCCCGAAAATCCCCGGATCGCAGTCTGCTCAGACTTTTGAGCCAGGCGCAGCGCTTCCACGAAATGGTGCTGCACAACCGGGGCAGGACGATGACGGAGCTTGCCATTGAGGCCGGCGTCGGTGGGTCCTACTTCACCCGGATCCTGCGGCTCAGCTTCCTCGCGCCGGAGGTCGTGAAGACCATCCTCCGGGACCGCCATCCGCTCGAGTTGACCGCGAAGAAACTTGCAGGCGACACGCGCCTGCCAATCGCATGGGAAGAACAGCGGGCCCGGTTCGGGATCGCCTGAGCCAGGCTATCGGTTGCTGCCCGACCGCGGCCCCTCGTTGACCAGGCGCGGGGCGGCATGTTTTCTCGTGTGAAGCCGACCCACATTCCGGCCGACGCTGTCTCGCCAACGCGGGTTTGGCCGTACCACCAAAACCAGCGTAAGAGATTTTTGCGATATCGGCTACCCGTTGGCCGGAGCTGAGCAGTCTCATCAGGCCACGACGGAAAGGCGTATCGGGCGTAAGCCCCGGAAGTTTCGGGACAAGTTCGAATCCATCCTGCATCCTGAATAAACATTATATAACAATGACTTAAGTGTGGCGGAGGGAGGGGGATTCGAACCCCCGGTACGGGTTGACCCCGTACAACGGTTTAGCAAACCGCCGCCTTCAGCCACTCGGCCACCCCTCCGGCGTCTTTTTCTCGCCCCATTCCTTCTAGCGAGCGGCCCGAGTCCTTGTCAACGACACTCGGCATAATCTGTGGAAAAACAACGATTTTTCCTGTCTCAGCCGGCCACCGCGTTAGGCCCGCGTTAAGCAGCCCTGGCACGATGGCATGATCGATGCAACGACACTGCCAAAGGGCAGCGTATGTTGCCCGTTGGCTTGGAGAATCCGACCATGTCAAAAATATTGAGTGTCTTCGCACTCGTCATTCCGCTTCTCGCAGCAGTGCCAACCCTTGCGGCCGAATCGCGGCCGGTGTGCAGCGAGCGGGCGAAGTTTCTCAACGCCCTGTCGTCCGTCCATTCCGAAAGCCCGGTCGCCATGGGACTTGGCGCAAACGGCAGCGTCGTGGAGGTGTTGGCCTCGAAGACGGGGTCTTGGACGATTCTCGTCACCTCACCGAACGGCACGACGTGTGTCGTCGCCGTGGGCGAGGGTTGGGAAACGCTGAAGACAACGCCGGGACCGACCGCCTAGCCGGCGGGCCGCCGCGGCCTACGCCGCCAGGGGAATGATGCGCTCGCGCGCCAAGCGCTGCGCCTGATGGATCTCGGCAGGGCTCATGTCGAAGGACAGCGCCTTGCGCTCCTCCCGCGCCCTGGTGTCGCCACCGATCGCGGCAATATTGAACCACATATGCGCCAGGACGTTGTCCTGCGGCGCCCCATGGCCCGTCGCGTACATCAGCCCGACATCATATTGCGCGTCTGCGCATCCGGACTGTGCTTCGACCAGGGATCGGCAAAGCGCCCGTATTTTCTGTTCCGCGCCGGCTCCTCTCAAACGGCTGTAATCAGGAGCCACCATGGTGGGCCGATAAGGTTAACGATCGGTTTTTGGAATCGCCGTTTTCGGGCCGCGCGAAACGCGATCGCCGGGTCCTAGTTGGTTTCCCGACCGAGCGCCACGGCCCCGAGTGGTTAACGGCGTTGACGCTGAGCAACCTGTCTCAGGTCGCGACCGGGCGACGTCCCGCCTTTTTCTGGGTTTCGCCGTACAGGCGCTCCTTGGCCCCGGCATCCATCTCGATCTCCTTGCCCGGCGCCTGGCGGTCGGCCAAGACTTGCAGGCCGCGTTGCACGGCGGGACGCGCCTCGATGGTGCGGAACCAGCGCGCGAGGTGCTTGTAGTCGTCGAGCTTGACGCCCTGAAAGTACGGAATGATCCAGGGCCACACCGCAATGTCGGCAATGGAGTACGTGTCGGCCAGGTAGCCGTGCCGCGCCAGCCGGTTGTCGAGCACGTTGTAGAGGCGTGCCGCCTCGTTGGTATAGCGCTTGATCGCGTAGGGCACCTTGACCGGGGCGTACTTGCGAAAGAAGTTGGACTGACCAAGCATCGGCCCCACGGTGCCGACTTGGAACATGAGCCACTGCATGACCTCGAAGCGGCGGCGCTTTTGCCGCGGCATCAGCTCGCCGGTCTTCTCCGCCAGATACATGAGGATCGCGCCCGATTCGAAAACCGACAGGGGCTTCCCCCCGGGTCCCTTCTCATCGATGATCGCCGGCATCTTGTTGTTGGGACTGATCCTGAGGAAAGCGGGCTTGAACTGGTCACCCCTGGTGATGTCGATCCCCGTCACCTTGTAGGGCAGCCCGGTCTCCTCAAGCATGATCTGCGGCTTGATGCCGTTCGGCGTCGGCCAGGTGAAAAGATGGATCATGGTCGACTCCCTCGCCGCCCTGCGCCGCGGCGCAGCGTTTCTTGTCCCTACGCCGCGGTGCGGCGTTTCCTATATTGCGTCGCGCCGAACAGCGTCTCGCGTGTCTTCGGGTCCATCTTGCCGCCGCGGCGGACCTCGGCCAGAACCTGCAGGCCGCGTTGAACCGCCCGGCGCTTCTCGATCGCCATGTACCAGCGCTTGAGGTGCCGGTAGTCGTTCAAATCCTGTCCCTGGTTGGCGTGCGACCGCAGCCACGGATAGATGGCAATATCGGCGATCGAATACCTGTCGTTGGCGATAAACCGCGACTTGCCGAGTTGGCGGTTGATGACGCCGTAGATACGCGTCGCCTCGTTGGTATAGCGGTCGTAGCCGTACTGGATGCGCCGTTTGGTGTAGATGCGAAAGTGGTGGGCCTGGCCCAGCATCGGACCAACGCTACCCATCTGGAACATGAGCCACTGATAAACCTCGTACCGGCCGCGCGTCGATTTCGGCAGCAGCTTGCCGGTCTTCTCTGCGAGATACATCAGAATGGCGCCTGATTCGAAGATCGAGATTGGCTTGTGCCCCGGCCCGTCGGTGTCGACGATGGCCGGCATCTTATTGTTGGGGCTGATCTTGAGGAATGACGGCTTGAACTGATCGCCCTTGCCGATGTTGATCGGGATCACTTTGTAGGGAAGCTTAATCTCCTCCAACATGATGTGGACCTTGTGCCCGTTTGGCGTGGGCCATGTATAGAGATCGATCATCGGAAATCCTTATGCCTTGAGCGCGGCGCGCGGCGCCCCGGAGGGGAGAGTTATGACAGGCTATGTACGGCCCGCGGCCAGGCTCTGCAAGTACCGCAGGCCCTTTATGGCACGGCTGCCGTACCACGAGATCATCTCGCCATCGACCATTCGCAGCGTTTTGCCGCCGCAATCGTAAGTCTCGCGAAAGATTTCAATGTCCTCGTCCGTGAACTTATAGGGCTCGCTGCTAAACAGAAGTACGTCGGCCTTGGACAAAACCGACTTCGAGATTTCGATCTTGGGATAGCGCACCGCGGGATCGCTGAGGATTGTGCGCCAGCGAATAATGTCGAGCATACGCGAGATGTAGGTGTTGCGCGACACCGTCATCCACGGGTCTTTCCACACGAAGTAGAGGGCGCGGCGTTCGGGCGAGCGGCGCGCCGCCACGGAAACCGCGCGCAGCGCTTTCTCGAAAGCCGAACAGAGTTTCTCGGCCGGGGCGTCGCGGCGAAAGACGCCGCCCATCAGGCGGAACAGGTCGATGTTGTCGCGCGGCACCATCGGGTGGGTGACAATGATATGGGGCACGGTCTTGCCGATCTCGCGCGCCAGCATCTTGGTATTTTCGTCAATATTGAGAATGACGTGCGTCGGCTCCAGGTCGCGCAGGCGATCCATATTGATTTTCTTTGTACCGCCGAGGCTGGGCAGGTCGTCGACCCGGCCTTCGGGATGGACGCAGAACTGTGTGCGGCCGACGATTTGCTCGTCAAGGTCGAGGTCGAAAAGCAATTCCGTGATGCTTGGCACCAGGGAAACGATGCGCGTTCCCGATCCGGCCGGCTCGTGCTGCACGCCTACGGCGTCAAGAGGGATGTCGGTCATGGATCCGTTCTTCCGCTACCCGTCCAGCTTTCGCCGCAGGAGCTCGTTGACCAACTTGGGATTGGCCCGGCCGCCCGATTGCTTCATCACCTGGCCTACGAAAAAGCCGAACAACTTGTCCTTGCCGGCACGGTACTCGGCGATCTTAGCCTCCTGCCCGCTCAAGATGCCGTCAATCACCGATTCGATTTCGCCCGCGTCGGTCACCTGGGTGAGCCCCTTTGCCTCAACGATCGACTTGGCGCCGGCACCTGTTGCAAACATCTCCTCGAACACATCCTTGGCGATACGGCCGGAGATCGTTCCGTCCGTAATCAGATCGATCAGGCCACCAAGGCCGCCCGCCGGTACCGGCGATTCGCCGATCCCCTTGCCAGCATTGTTGAGAGCTCCGAATAAATCGTGAATCACCCAGTTGGCCGCGAGCTTGGCGTCGCGCCCCTCGGCCACGGCCTCAAAGTAATCGGCGTTCTCGCGTTCCGCCGTGAGCACGCCGGCGTCCTCGTGTGACAGGCCGAAGTCACGGGCCAGCCGGGCCGCCTTTTCGTCAGGCAGCTCGGGCAAGGTTCTTTCGATTCCATCGACGTAGTCCCGCGTGAGCACGAGGGGCAAAAGATCCGGGTCGGGAAAATAACGGTAGTCGTGCGCCTCCTCCTTGCTGCGCATGGTGCGCGTTTCGCCGCGCCGCGAATCGAACAGGCGCGTTTCCTGTTTTATCTCGCCGCCGTCCTCGAGGATGTCGACCTGACGCCGGGCTTCGTATTCGATCGCCTGCTGGGCAAAGCGGACGGAGTTGACATTCTTGATCTCGCAGCGCGTGCCATAGTCCGCACCGGGCCGCCGGACGGAAACATTGACGTCGGCGCGCATACTGCCTTGTTCCATATTGCCGTCGCAGGTGCCGAGGTAACGCAAGATGCTGCGAAGCTTGCGGATATAGGCGCCCGCCTCCTCAGCCGAGCGCAGGTCGGGCTCGGAGACGATTTCCATGAGGGCGACACCGGAGCGGTTGAGATCGACATAGGATTGGTTTGGATCCTGATCGTGCAGGCTCTTGCCCGCGTCCTGTTCGAGGTGCAGGCGGGTGATACCCACCTCGCGCCGTTCTCCGCTTGGCAGGTCGAGTGTCACCGAGCCGGCGCCGACGATCGGCTGCAAATATTGGGATATCTGATAGCCCTGCGGCAGGTCGGGATAGAAGTAGTTCTTGCGGTCGAAAACCGAGTGCAGGTTGATCTTCGCCTGGAGACCGAGCCCCGTGCGCACGGCCTGGGCGATGCAGACCTCGTTGATGACCGGCAACATGCCTGGCACGGCGGCGTCGACCAAACTCACCTGGGTGTTGGGCTCGGCGCCGAACGCGGTCGCCGCGCCTGAGAACAGTTTGGCCTCAGAAGTGACCTGGGCGTGGATTTCAAGTCCGATCACGATTTCCCACTCGCCGGTGGCGCCTTCGATCATTGTCATGGTGCGCCGTCCCACCACGGCTCGGGGCGCGAATCGAAGGCGGCGGCGCGCTCCACAACGTGCGCCACGCGCAATACCGTCTCCTCGTCGAAGGCGCGCCCCACCACATGCAAGCCAAGCGGCAGGCCGTCCCCCGACAGGCCCGCCGGAACGGAAATGCCGGGCAAACCCGCCATGTTCGCGGGCACCGTCAGGATATCGTTGAGGTACATGGAAACCGGGTCGTCGATCCTCTCGCCCACGCCGAAGGCGGCGGTCGGCGTCGTCGGCGTCAGCAGCGCGTCGACGCTTTGCCAAGCATCGACAAAATCTTGCTTGATCAAGGTGCGGACTTTCTGAGCCTTCAGATAGTAGGCGTCGTAGTAACCGGCCGACAGAACATAGGTGCCGATGAGAACGCGGCGGCGGACTTCGGTGCCGAAGCCCTCGGCGCGGGTCGCCTCGTACATCTCCTCCAATGTCTCGCCCGCAACCCGCAGACCGTAGCGCACGCCGTCATAACGCGCGAGGTTCGACGACGCCTCGGCCGGCGCGACAATGTAGTAAGCCGGCAGCGCGTAGCGGGTGTGCGGCAGGCTGACATCGACGATCTTGGCCCCCGCGTCGCGTAGCCAGGCGATGCCCTGTTGCCACAGCGCTTCGACTTCGGCGGGCGTGCCGTCGACACGGTATTCCTTGGGGATGCCGATCCGCAGGCCGGCCACGTCTCCCGTGAGCGCGGCTTCGTAATCGGGCACGGCAACGTCAACGCAGGTCGCATCTTTTTCGTCATAGCCCGCCATCGCGCCAAGCACGATCGCCGCGTCGCCCACGCTGCGGGCAAACGGCCCCGCCTGATCGAGGGACGACGCGAACGCCACCATGCCCCAGCGCGAACACCGCCCGTAGGTGGGCTTCATGCCGACGGTTCCGGTAAACGACGCCGGTTGCCGGATCGACCCGCCGGTGTCGCTGCCGGCGGCGGCAAGGGCAAGGCGCGCGGCGACGGCGGCTGCCGACCCGCCGCTCGATCCGCCGGGCACGACGGCCCGGTTGTCGCCGGCCCGTCGCCAAGGGTTGAGCGCCGGTCCGAAATAGCTCGTCTCGTTCGACGAGCCCATGGCGAATTCGTCCATGTTGGTTTTGCCGAGCATGACGGCGCCAGCGCTGCGCAAATTGGCCGTGACCGTGGACTCGTAGGGCGGCGTAAAGCCTTCGAGAATGCGCGAGCCCGCCGTCGTGGGCACGCCTTCGGTGCAGAACAGGTCCTTGATGGCGACCGGGATGCCATCCAAAGCGCCTTGTTCGCCCTTCGCCCGGCGCGCGTCCGACGCATCCGCGTCGGCCAGGGCACGATGCGGCGTCGGCAGGATGAACGCATTGAGCGACGCAGCCGCTTCGATCGCTCTGAGGTGGGCTTCGGTGAGTTCGCGTGAGGTAAACTCGCCTTTGTCGAGGCCGTCGCGGGCGGAGCCGACCGTGAGTTCCGTCAAGTCGGCGGTCATTCGATCACCTTGGGGACGGCGAAATAGCCCTCGGCGGTTTGCGGGGCGTTCGCCAGGACCTTGTCGCGGCAGTCACCATCCGTCACCGCATCGGCGCGCCAGCGCAAAGTCGTCTCGACGGCGCTGGTCATGGGCTCGACGCCGGCGGTGTCGACCTCGTCCAGTTGCTCGATCCATTTGAGGATGCCGGACAATTCCGAGGCCAAGGGTTCGAGGTCAACTTCATCGACCCGGATGCGTGCCAATTTGGCAATGTGAGCCACTGTGGCTTTATCCAGCGACATATGCCACCTTCTGCCCCATCGTCGCCGCGGCGGGCCGAAAACGCCCGTTCGGCAAGGTTTTCTGCGAGAATCGACGGACCCTAACACCCACTATGGGGCGAAGCAACCTCACGGAAATAGCCGATTTACGCGCCCGGATCGAGCCCGGCCGACGCATCCTCGGGCTTGATGTCGGCAGCAAAACCATCGGGCTGGCCTTGTCAAATGGCTCATTTTTGGTGGCAACTCCCTTGCAGACGATCCGCCGGTCGAACCTGAAGAAGGATAGTGCTGCGCTGCTCAGCGCTATCGAAGACAACAAGGTTGGCGCCTTGGTCGTCGGTCTGCCGATCAATATGAATGGAACCGAGGGCCCGCGCTGTCAGTCGATCCGTCAGTTTGTCGCCAATTTGCAGCCCGCCATCGCCCTTCCGGTGGCCCTATGGGACGAACGCCTTTCGAGCGCAGCGGTGAATCGGATGCTCATTGACGCCGACGCCTCGCGCAAGCGCCGCGCCGAGGTGGTCGACAAACTGGCTGCCGCGTACATCCTGCAAGGTGCTCTCGACCGAATGGCGAACGCTGCCGCCGAAGATCCCGCGGCCTGATATGGGCACGATCCTCGCGGCCACGGTCTCGGCCTACCTGGTCATGCTTTTGGGCCTCGCCTTGGCGAGCCGCGACTTTGTCGCCGAGGGCTTCTGGCCGGCCGCGCAAAAGATCAACTACTTCGTCTTCTTGCCGATCCTGTTCGCTCACACCTTGGCGACTGCGGAACTTGGCGGGCTGCGTGTCGTCGGGTTGATCCTGGGCGTCGCCGCCACATTAGCGCTCGGCGGTCTGATCGTCGGTCTGTGGCGCCTGCGCGACGAGGAAAGGCCCGACCTGACGCCGGCTGTCATCGAAGGCGCGTTGCGCTCCAACGTTCCCCTCGGCCTGACGATCGCATTCGTTCTTTCGGGCTCGGCCGGCCTGACGTTGTTCGCGGTGGCCGCCGCCGTCTACCTACCCAGTGTCGTTGTCATCGGCGCGATCGCCGCCGACCGGGCGGCTCGCCAGACGGACGACGAGGACTTAGGCGTCTACGACGAGGGCGAGCCCGGCGCGCCGTTCGCAGCCGCCGCCCGCCTTCTGATCCGCAACCCGATCATCATAGGCGCCGCCGCCGGCGTGGCACTTAACCTCACCGGCGCCGGTTTGTCCGGCCCCCTGGGCTCGATGGCCGGGGCGCTCGGGCTGGCGGCACTGCCAATCGGCATCCTGACGGCGGGGGCGGGGCTCGATCTGGCGCGGGCCGCGGCGGCGTTGGAGACTTTTCGCGCGCAAATTCAGGTGGCGCTCGTCGTCAAGCTCGTCGCCATGCCGATCATTGCCGCCATCGTCGGCGCGGTCTTTGGACTCGGCGGGTTGACCTACGCGACCCTCGTCCTGCTCGCCGCCCTGCCCGGTGTCGTTCCCCGCTTCACGGCCGTCCAGGCGGATGAAGACGGCCAGACTGTGCTCGCCGGCGTCACCAACGCGGCCATGATCGCTGCATTCGTCTCTCTGCCGCTGGCGCTATGGATCCTGACCTGACGCGTCGGCGCCTGCACTTGCTTAGCCACGGCCCCGGAACGGGCGTGCTTGCGCGGGATTGCCTGCCGCCCTTATAGTGCCGCTTTAATGGATGCGCCGCGGACGATCGACTTCCCGCACCGCCACTTACTCGACATCGGGGGGCTGTCCGCGCAGGATATTTCGGCGCTTCTGGCGCTGGCCGAGACCTACGTCGAGCTGAGCCGGCGGACCGAGAAGAAGCTCGCTCTTCTGCGCGGCCGCACCCAGATCAATCTTTTTTTCGAGACGTCGACCCGCACGCGCACGTCGTTCGAGCTCGCTGGCAAACGGCTTGGCGCCGATGTCATCAACATGTCCGTGGAGGGTTCGGCTATCAAGAAGGGCGAGACCCTCATCGACACCGCGATGACCCTGAACGCCATGCAGCCCGACGTGATGGTGGTCCGCCACCATGACAGCGGCGCCATCGATCTGCTGGCACAAAAGGTTCAGGGAGCGGTCATCAATGCCGGCGACGGCAGCCACGCCCATCCGACACAGGCCCTGCTCGACGCGCTGACGATCCTGCGCCGGCGCAAGACCTTGGCCGGATTGCTCGTCGCCATTTGCGGCGATGTGCTGCACAGCCGGGTGGCGCGGTCGAACATTCAGCTCTTCAATACGATGGGCGCCCGCGTCCGCGTCGTCGCCCCGCCGACGCTTTTGCCGACCGCCGTCGAGCGCCTCGGTGTCGAGGTGCACCACGACATGCGCAAGGGCCTCAAGGGCGCCGACATTGTGATGATGCTGCGCCTCCAGACGGAACGGATGAAAGGATCGTTCGTCCCCTCGCCGCGCGAGTACTTCCATTTCTATGGCCTCGACCGCGACAAGCTCGCGTGCGCCAAAGACGACGCGCTCGTCATGCACCCCGGCCCGATGAACCGCGGTGTCGAAATCGATACCGACGTCGCCGACGACATCGACCGCAGCGTTATCCGCGAACAAGTGGAGATGGGTGTGGCGGTTCGCATGGCCTGCCTCGACGCACTGATCCGCCCGAGCGCGGCGCGCGCCGAACGCGCCGCATGACACAAGGTCCGGGCGGCGGCCAACGCACCGCCTATATCAACGCGCGCCTCCTCGACCCCGCCAGCGGCCTTGATGACAGCGGCGCTCTTCTCACCGATGGCGGCGTCATCGCCGATCTCGGACCACGTCTGTTCGCCGAGGGACCGCCCAAGGACGCGGTGGTCGTCGATTGCGGCGGCCTGTGCCTGAGCCCCGGGCTCATCGACATGCGGGTCTTCCTGGGCGAACCTGGGTCGGAGCACAAGGAAACGATCGCCACCGGATCGCAGGCCGCCGCCGCCGGCGGTGTGACGACGATCATCGCCACCCCCGACACCGATCCGGTCATCGACCACCCGGCGCTGGTCGAGTTCGTGATCCGCCAGGCGCAGGACACGGCGGCCGTCAATGTCCTGCCCATGGCCGCCATCACCAAAGGGTGCGAAGGCGTGGAGATGGCGGAGATGGGTATGCTGGCGGCGGCCGGCGCCGTCGCCTTTACCGACGGCCAACGCACAATAGGCGATGCCGGGGTGATGCGCCGCGCCCTCGCCTACGCGTCGACGTTCGATTTGCTGATCGCCCACCATGCCGAGGAGCCGGACCTGGCCGCCGACGGCTGCATGAACGACGGCGAGATCGCCACCCGCCTCGGCCTCGTCGGTATTCCCGCAGCGGCGGAGACGATCATTGTTGAACGAGACCTGCGCTTGGTCGAACTAACGGGCGCGCGCTACCACGCCGCTGGCCTGTCGACGGCAAACGCCGTGGGCGCCATACGCGCAGCCAAGGACAAGGGCCTGCGCGTCAGTTGCGCCATCGCGCCGCACCATTTCGCTCTCAATGAGCTGGGTGTCAGCGACTATCGCACCTTCGCCAAACTGTCGCCGCCGCTGCGCAGCGAGGACGACCGTCAAGCCATGGTCGCCGCCCTTCAGGCCGGCACGATCGACGTGATTGCCTCGGCCCACACGCCCGAGGACACGGAAAGCAAGCGTCAGCCCTTCGCCCGGGCGGCTTCCGGCTCCGTCGGCGTGGAAACACTTCTGCCGGTCGCTTTGGAGCTCTTTCATGGCGGGCATATGACGTTGCTGGAAGTGATCGGGCGTATGACCGTTCGGCCGGCCGATCTGCTTGGGCTCTCGTGCGGCAGGCTGGAGCGCGGCGCCCCCGCCGATCTCCTGCTGTTCGACCCCGAAGTGCCGTGGCGGATCGACGCCGCGGCCCTGCGCAGCAAGGCAAAAAATTCGGCCTTCGACGGCCACCCTGTTCAAGGGCGGACCGTTCGCACAATAGTAGCGGGACAAGCCGTATATTCAACCATGGATGCCCCCTAAGCCGGAGCCTTACCGTGCTTTCGAGGCGCACCGCATAAGCCACCATGCCCGACCCCCTTGGAAGCCTCGCCTTCACTTGGCCGTTCTATGCGGTTTTTCTTATTGCTTATGCGATGGGATCGATTCCTTTCGGTGTCATCCTGGTGCGGCTGGCGGGCCGCGGCGACCTCCGCCAAATCGGCTCCGGCAATATCGGCGCGACCAACGTGCTGCGAAGCGGCAGCCGCGTCCTGGCGGCGCTCACCCTGGTGCTCGACTGCTCCAAGGGAGCCGCGCCCGTCATCCTCGCCAACGCCTACCTGACGCAAGATTTCGCGGTGGTGGCAGGAACCGGCGCCCTTCTCGGCCACATGCTACCCGTGTGGCTCAAGCTCGGAAGCTTGCGCGGTTTTGGAATGGCGCTGGCGGTGATCGCCTACCTCGTCGTCGTCGTCGGCCTGTTGCTTGTCGGCAAGGGCCTGGTGACTCCCATCGCCATCCTCCTGTTGGTCACCAGCCCCTTGATCGGTTGGGGCGGCAAGGGCGTCGCCACGGGGCTCGGCATTCTTCTTGCCCTTGATCCCGCCGTCGGCGCGCTGGCCTGCCTGACGTGGATCGTGGTCGCCGCGGTGCTGCGGTATTCATCGCTGGCAGCGCTTGCCGCGTACCTGAGTGCCCCGCTGTTCGCTTTTCTTCTGGCGAACAACGAGATCGGGGAACGCTATCTCTCCGATCCACAACGGGTTGAGTTCGCCCTCTTCGTCGTCGTCGCAATCTACCTGCGGCACCTTGGCAACATCCGCCGCCTGCTGCGCGGCGATGAGCCCCGTATCGGCGCAACGAAATATGCCGCCGCGACCCAACCCGATCCGTAGACGGCACGGCCGTGGCGCCAGCAATATCTCTCACCCACGACGAGCGCGTCGATTGGCTGCGTCTCATCCGCAGCGAAAACGTTGGGCCGATCACCTTTTTCCAACTGCTGCGCCACTACGGCAGCGCGGCCGATGCGATCGCGGCAATACCCGAGTTGGCGCGGCGCGGCGGCCGCCGCAAGGCCATTCGTGTCTGCCCGCGCGCGGACGCCGAACGGGAGTACGCCGCGGTCGAAACCGTGGGCGCCCGGCTTGTGGCGCGTGGCGAGGCCGAATATCCGCCGCGCCTCGCCCACATCGCGGACCCGCCGCCGCTCTTATCCGTCAAGGGAAACGCACACCTGCTGACGCGCCCGACGGTCGCCGTGGTCGGCGCGCGCAACGCCTCGGCGAACGGCGTTCGTTTCGCCCGCGGCCTCGCCGCGCAGCTTGGCGAAGCCGGGTTCGTCGTCATCTCCGGGCTTGCCCGCGGTATTGACGCGGCGGCGCACGTGGGGGCGCTGTCAGGCGGCACCATCGCCGTCGTCGCCGGCGGGGTCGACGTCGTGTACCCACCCGAGAACGAGCAGCTCTACGCCGACATCGTTGCGTCTGGTGTCGTCATCTCCGAAATGCCGCCGGGGGCGGCGCCGCTGGCTCGGCATTTCCCAAGGCGCAACCGGCTGGTGTCGGGCGCCTCGCTTGGCGTGGTCGTCGTCGAAGCCGCGGCCCGTTCGGGCTCTCTTATCACTGCGAGGCAGGCGTTGGAGCAGGATCGCGAGGTTTTCGCGGTGCCGGGCTCGCCCATTGACCCGCGCTGCCGCGGCCCCAACAACCTGCTGCGGAACGGGGCGGCAATCTGCGAATCGGCCGACGACGTGGTCCGAGTGCTGGCGCCCCTGATGCGGGCGCCGCTCGGCGAGCCCGGCGACGGCGCTTACGATGGCGCTCCCGTAGCCATGCCGGGCGAGGACGAGCTTCAACGTGGCCTGCCGCTCATCGTCGAGAAGCTGGGGCCGAGCCCGGTCGAGGTGGACGAGCTGATCCGCCAGACCGCCCTGTCGCCAGCGGCGGTCCTGACCATTCTCCTGGAACTTGAACTGGCCGGCCGGCTGCGCCGCCAGCCGGGCAACCAAGTTCACCTGATTGCCGCCGAATCCATGGATTAGCGAGCGGTCTCCGGGTTCAGGCTGGGCAAATATTCCGGCCGAAGGAAGCGGGCAATTGGGGCCGCCGCCAAGGTGGCATTTGACTTAGCAATACGTTTTGACCATTTTCTGGCGCTCGCACGTCCAGGCCTGTTGGCCGAGCCTCCGAGTAGCGCGGCGGGCGGGCTCGTTTATTCTTCCTGTGGATCACAACGCTGATGGACGTCGTCGTCGTCGAATCGCCGGCCAAGGCCAAAACGATCAATAAATACCTGGGCGACGGCTATGTCGTGCTGGCCAGCTACGGGCACGTCCGCGACCTGCCGTCAAAGAACGGCTCCGTCGTTCCCGAAGACAACTTCGCGATGACCTACGTCACCGACCCAAAATCGGACGGCCATCTGACGGCGATCGCCAACGCCTGCAAGGGCGCGAGCCGGCTCTTCCTGGCCACCGATCCGGACCGCGAGGGCGAAGCGATTTCGTGGCACGTCCTCAAGGCGCTGAACGAGCGTGGCGCCTGCGGCGGCATGGACGTCAAGCGCGTCGTATTCAACGAGATCACCAAGGGCGCCGTGCAGACCGCGATGGCCAACCCGCGTGACCTCGACATGGACCTTATCAACGCGCAGCAGGCACGCCGCGCGCTCGACTACCTTGTTGGCTTCACGTTGTCGCCGGTTCTATGGCGCAAGCTGCCTGGCGCGCGGTCCGCTGGGCGCGTCCAGTCCGTGGCCCTTCGTCTGGTCTGCGAACGCGACCTCGAGATCGGCGCCTTCGTGCCGCGCGAGTATTGGGGCGTCGAAGTCGACTTCGGCATCGACGGCAAGGCGAAGTTGACGGCGCGGCTCGTGGTGCTGCGCGGCGAAAAGCTCGACAAGTTCTCGTTGGGCAACGAGGCCGCGGCCGCCGATGCGCGCGCCGAAATCGAGGCCGCCGCATCCTTCGCCGTCTCCTCCGTGGACGCCAAGGAGACAGGGCGCAATCCGCCGCCGCCGTTTACCACATCGACGCTTCAGCAAGAGGCGTCCCGTAAGCTTCACCTGAGGCCGCGCCGCGCGATGCAGGTCGCACAGCGGCTCTACGAGGGCATCGCCATCGACGGCGATACCGTCGGCCTCATCACATACATGCGGACCGACGGCGTACAGATCGCCCGAGAGGCGATCGAGGGGTGCCGCACCGTTATCGCCTCCCGATATGGCGCGGCGTACCTGCCGGACCAGGCGCGGGTCTACAAGACCAAGGCGAAGAACGCCCAGGAAGCGCACGAGGCGATTCGCCCGACCGATCTGAGCCGCCTGCCAAAAGATGTTGCCCCGTTCCTCGACGCTGAGCAGACGCGGCTTTACGAACTGATCTGGAAACGGACGGTCGCGAGCCAGATGGCCGGTGCGCGGATCGAACGTGTCACCATCGAAATCGCCGACGACAGAGGCCGCTGCGGTCTGCGCGCCACGGGATCCGTGATCCGTTTCGATGGCTTCCTGCGGCTCTATCAGGAGGGCCGCGACGATTCGCCAGCCGAAGGCGATGACGATGGCGACCACGCGTTGCCACCCGTGAACACCCGCCAAGCGCTGGCCCGCGAGACCGTGCGCCCGGCACAACATTTCACCGAACCGCCGCCGCGCTACTCGGAGGCGACCCTCGTCAAACGGCTAGAGGAGTTGGGCATCGGGCGGCCCTCGACCTACGCCAGCATCCTGTCCGTCTTACAGGATCGCGACTACGTGCGCCTCGAAAAGGGGCGCTTCTTTGCCGACGACCGGGGACAGCTGGTCACTGCATTCCTGGTGAGTTTTTTCAAAAAGTACGTCGAATACGACTTCACCGCGGACCTCGAGACGAAGCTCGACGAGGTTTCCGCCGGCAACGTCGAATGGACGAAAGTCCTGCGCGAGTTTTGGGACGCCTTTGAGGGCGCCGTCGAAGACATCGCCGGTTTGCGCGTCCGCGACGTTCTCGAAGCGCTTAACGATCTTTTACAGCCGCATGTCTTTCCGGCCGAGAAACCTGGCGAAGACCCGCGCCAATGCCACGCCTGCCAGACCGGCCGTCTGAGCCTCAAAGTCGGCAAGTTCGGCGCCTTTGTCGGTTGCTCCAACTACCCGGAATGCCGTTACACGCGGGCGCTCGCCGGCGCGGAGGAGGATGCCGACGGAAGCGGCGCCAACGCCGGGCCCAAAGAGCTCGGCCACCATCCCGAGAGCGCGTTGCCGGTTACCTTGCGCAAAGGCCCCTACGGCATCTACATCCAGCTTGGCGAGGCGGCCGGCGAAACCAAGCCCAAGCGCGTGTCGGTGCCAAAAGGCGTGGACCCGGCCGAGTTGACGCTTGAGCGCGCCCTGCAGTTTCTCACGCTACCACGCGAGGTCGGGGCCCACCCGGAGAGCAAAAAGAAAATCAGCGCCGGCATCGGGCGTTTCGGCGCTTACATCCGGCACGACGGCGAATACCGCTCCCTTGGCGCCGACGAGGACGTGCTCACGGTGGGCCTCAACCGGGCCGTCTCGCTGCTTGCCGAACCGAAGCAGCACCGCGGTCCCAAGGTGCTGCGCAGTCTGGGGGCGCATCCCGACGACGAGCGCGCCGTGGACATCGCCGAAGGCCGCTACGGACCCTATTTGCGCCACAATAAGACGAACGCGAGCCTGCCCCAGGGGACGGAACCCGACGAGGTGACCATGGAAACCGCGGTGACGCTTTTGAAGGAGCGCGCCGCGAAAGGCGGCAAGGCGAAGAAAGCCGCGAAAAAACCGGCCAGCAAGGCTCGCGCAAAGGCAAAGAAGAAGACCCCCGCCGCAAAGAAGAAGCCGGCCGCCCAACCGGCGGACGCGGCCAACGAGTAAGTGGCCCGTCACGCGGCCGGCCCCCTGCGGGTCTCTCCCACGCCGACACGGGACGAGATTCTCGCCTACATCAAGGACTCGCCTGGGCGCATCACAAGCCGCGATGTCGCCCGCGCGTTTCGCTTGCGCGGTCCCGCGCGCGAATCGTTGAAGCGGCTGCTTCGCGACCTCGAACACGATGGATTTCTCGAACGGTCGGGCGGGCGCCTAGAGCCAACGGATGGGCGTTTGCCCGACGTCGCCGTCCTTGAGATCGCCGAAATCGACATCGACGGCGATCTGTGGTGCCGCCCGGAGACATGGCAAGGCGAGGCTCAGCCGCCGCGTATTCTCCTGGTTCCCGATCGTCGGCGTACCCACGTGGCAGCGCTCGGGATCGGCGATCGGGTGCTTGCCCGCCTGACGGAGACCTCGGAGCACTTCGAGGCGCGCGTCATGCGAGTCATCGGCACCGCGCCCGACCAGATCATCGGCGTTTACGATCTCGTCGGTGGCCAGGGCCGCGTACGTTCGACACAGGCACGGCGCGGAACTGATTGCGCGGTATCCGGGGCCGATTCGATGGGGGCAGCGCCCGGCGATCTCGTGATGGCGGATGTGCTGCCGGCGCGGCGCGCGGGCCTCAGGCAGGCGCGCGTTCGCGAGTGCCTGGGCGCCATGGACTCGCCCAAATCACTGAGCCTGATTGCCATTCATAGCCACGGCATCCCGACCGAGTTTGGCGCCGAGGCGCTGGCCCAGGCCGAATTGGCGAACGTGCCGCCGCTCGGCCAGCGAACGGACCTACGGGCGCTGCCTTTGGTGACGATCGATCCCGAAGACGCCCGCGACTTCGATGACGCCGTGTGGGCGCGGGCCGACCCCGACGCCGACAACCCGGACGGCTGGGAGATAGTCGTCGCAATTGCCGACGTGACCAGCGCCGTCTCCGCCGGCGGGCCCCTCGACTCGGAGGCGCGCGAGCGCGGCAATTCCGTCTACCTGCCCGACCGCGTCGTTCCGATGCTGCCGGAGGTCCTGTCCGCCGGGGTGTGCTCGCTAAGGCCTGGGGAAGAGCGCGCGTGTCTTGCGGCGCGCATGTGGATCGACGGCGACGGGACGATCCTGCGCCATCGCTTCGAGCGCGCCTTGATGCGCTCCGCCGCCCGGCTCACCTATCGCCAGGCGCAGGACGCCGTGGAGGGGCGCGGCGACGCCGTCCCCGAAGCTCTGGTCGGCGAGGTCATAGGTCCGCTATACGGCGCGTTTGCCGCCCTCGACCGCGCTCGGCGGCGGCGTCAGCCGCTGGAGATCGATCTGCCTGAGCGCTGCATCCGCTTCGACGAGGATGGCACCATCCTGGCGATCGACCAGCGCGAGAGCCTCGACAGCCACCGCCTTGTCGAAGCGTTCATGATCGCCGCCAATGTTTGCGCCGCGGAGACTCTGTCGCAAGCACGGACGCCATGCATGTACCGCGTCCACGGCGCGCCGGAGCGCGATAGCGTGGCGGCGCTACGCGATTTCCTGGAGACGCTGGATATGCGCATTCCAAGGGGCCAAACGCTGCGCCCCGAGCATTTCAATACGGTGCTGCGCGCGGCCAAAGGCACGGCGCACGAGCACCTCGTCAATCAAGTGGCCCTGCGCGCCCAGGCACAGGCCGTCTATAGCCCTGACAACGCCGGGCACTTCGGCTTGGCGCTCAAAAAGTACGCGCATTTCACCTCGCCAATCCGGCGTTATGCGGACCTGCTGGTGCACCGCGCTCTGATCGCCACCAACAAGCTCGGTGTCGACGGGAATATCGTCAGCCTAGAGGATCTGCGTGACACCGGCGAGGCCATCTCGGCGGCCGAGCGGCGCGGCATGGCCGTCGAGCGCGACGCCCTCGACAGATTCACGACGGCGTTCATGGCCGATCGTGTCGGTGCGACGTTCGCCGGGCGCATTTCCGGAGTCACTCGGTTTGGCCTTTTCGTTACTCTCGATGAAAGCGGCGCCGACGGCCTTGTCCCGGCGCGCATGTTGGGCGAGCGCTTTCGCTTGGATACGGGCCGCCATGCGCTCATCGGCGAAAGGTCCGGGACAATCTATCGCCTCGGCGATGCCCTTGAGGTGCGGCTTGCCGAGGCCGATCCCTTGACGGGCCGCCTCCGGTTAGACCTGGTAGCGGTGCCTGGCGGTCTGGCGGTGCGACCGAAGGGGCATCGCCCACCGCGGCGCTCCAAAAAATCCGCTGCCCACCGCCGAGCGCGCTCGTAATGGCCACGAAAAAAATGAGACCCCGCGACGCCGCGAGCCTGATTCTCCTACGCGGGGAAGGCCGCGGCACCGAGATTCTCATGGGCCGCCGCGAACCCCGGCAATCGTTCATGCCGGGGGTTTTCGTCTGCCCCGGCGGGGCCGTCGATCGTTCGGACGGCTTCGTGCGGAGCGCCGACGAACTTCGATCTGATGTCCTCGCAGCCCTCGCCACGACGTGCACGGCGCATCGCGCGCGGGCAATCGCGTTGGCTGCGATTCGCGAAACCTACGAGGAAACGGGCCTCATGCTCGCACGTCCCGGCGCGATGGCGGCACGCACGCCAGCGTCGTGGCGCCCCTTCGCGGACGCGGGGCTGGCGCCCGCCCTTGGCGGCATGGAATACATCGCCCGCGCTGTAACCCCGCCCGGGCGGCCGCGGCGTTTTCACGCCCGTTTTTTCCTCGTGCGCTCCAACGACACCGTCGGCTCCCTAGCGGGCAACGGCGAGCTTTTGGATCTTGACTGGTACCCTCTACAAGCCGCCTTCGGCCTTCCCATCGCCGGAGTCACGAAGCTTGTCCTGAAGGAGGTCGCTCAGATCGTATCCGGGGCAGCCGTTGCCGGCGCGGCCATTCCCTTCTTCACGCGCCACCGAGGCCAGCGCATGATCTCATACGGCTGACCCTCACGGAGCTGCGGCATAGCCATCGACGCGGGACGTGCGCAATGACAATTCACCCTCAGGCCCAAGGGGTCCTCGACCAAGATTCAGGGTTCGGCGACGATTTCGATCCGGCGAAGACCACCGCTCAGGCTGTGCGGCGCTCGCTCAATGAGCGCCAACGCGAGCTTGCCGGCAGCGGGCCGCAAGTGGCGCGCGTCGAAGACCGCGACATTCCCGGTCCCGGTGGTCCGATCCGGATTCGCATCTATTGGCCGGCGGCGGCCGCCAGCGAGACCGGTGTCTACGTCTATCTCCATAGCGGCGGGTATGTCGCCTACGACCTCGACACGGCCGATGCGGGCTGCCGAGTCATCGCCAACGCCGCCAGCTGCATCGTCGTATCCGTCGGCTACCGCCTGGCACCGGAAGCGAAGTTTCCCGCCGCCGTGGAGGATTGCTTTGCCGCCGTCGAGTGGGCCGCCGCAGCCGTGGCGCAGTTGGGGGCGATGCCAAGCGCATTGCGGTCGGCGGTGAAAGTTGCGGCGGCGCGATGGCGTCGGTGGTGTCGATCCTGGCGCGCGACGCCGGCGGTCCGGCGCTGGCACAGGTCGTGATGTGCTGTCCGTTGACTCACATCTGGGAGCCTCCGCAAGACACCGACGGGGGCCGGCTCGCCGCTTGGTTCCGCCGCCTCTACCTGAGGTCGGACGGCGACGAGTTCGATTTCCGGGCCTCTCCGCACCATGCGCCGGACGGAAGCCGCCTGCCGCCAACCCTCATCGTGACCGGCGAGTACGATCCGCTAAAGCCGCAAGGTGTGGCCTACGCCGCCAAGCTCGGCACCGCCGGCGTGGATGTCGGTTACGCGGAGTTCCCTGGAATGATCCACAATTTCACTTGCATGGGAGGGGCGATCGATATGGCCGGCGCGGGTCTGGACCGCGTTGCCGCGGCGTTGCGGCGGGCCTTCGCCGAGGCGTGAGTTGCGATCCGGTGTCCTGCAGGTTGGCGGTATCGCGCGCTTGACTTGGCGGCCTGGGAGACTATGGTCCGGCCCGCGCCGCACGCCGCCTTGGCGCCCTGAAATGGAGCCATCGCGATGGCAAAAACCCCGACCGTAAAGATCAAATTGGTGAGTTCGGCCGACACCGGCTTCTACTACGTGACGAAAAAGAATCCGCGTACCCAGACGGAAAAGCTCGTCATGAAAAAGTACGACCCGGTGGTCCGCAAGCACGTGGATTTCCGCGAAGGCCGGATCAAGTAGCGCGCAACCCGGCGCTTTGCCTCGCCTAGCCCGCCATCACAACGCGGTTGCGGCCGCCCCGCTTTGCCGAATACAAAGCATCGTCGGCCCGCTGTAACAGAGCCTCCGCGTTGTCGTCAGCCCCGTTTACGACGGCCACACCGGCGCTGACCGTGATCTCCACTTTCTTGACGTCGTGCGAAACGGCGATGGACGATCCACTGATACTACGCGTGAGGCGCTCGGCGACGAGGTTGGCGTCGTCCGAGCCCGTGTCCGGCATGACGACGACGAACTCCTCGCCGCCATAGCGGACGGCGAGATCGACGCCGCGAATCCCCAACTTGATGCGCGCTCCGCACTCTGCAAGAACGGCATCGCCCACCAGGTGGCCCCACGAATCGTTGACCGCCTTAAAATGATCGATGTCGATCATCGCGACGGCCACCGGCTTGCCGCCCTTGCCGGCGCGCGCCACCAAGTTCGCCAAATGAGATAAAAGATAGCGCCGGTTGTGCAGGCCCGTCAGCGGGTCGGTGACCGCCATCGCGATCCGTTCGCGGTAATTGTCGCGAAGCCTGTCCTGGTAGAGCTTCCGCCGGATCTGTGTCCGCGTCCGCGCAAAAAGCTCGTTTTCGTCGATCGGCTTGACGATGTAATCGTTGACGCCGATCTCAAGCGCCTTGATCAACGACTCCGTATCGTCCTCGCGCAGCAGCGCAAGAAGCGAGTGATGGCGCGTCTCTTCCAGGGCTCGCAACTTAGAGCAAACGCGAAGTCCGTCGGCCTGGGCGTGCAGGAGGCTGACGATGACAAGATCGAACGGACGCTCGCGCGCGACCGTCAGAGCGCGCTCACCGTCGGCTTCCACCACAACGGTGTACGCCGACGAGAGCGCGTCGGTGATGACAGCCGCGTCGGTCGGATCGTCCTCGACCGCAAGGATGAGAGCGCCGCTCAAGTCGCGGTCGCGCAAAGGTTCGTCGTTCGCCTCAAGGCCAAGCTTGCTGCTGGTTTCTTCACGCAGACGCAGCTCGTCCATCATCGACTTGAGCCGGACCAAGGTGCGAACCCGCGCCAGCAAGGCGGCGTCGTCAACCGGCTTCGTCAGAAAGTCGTCGGCGCCCGCATCGAGGCCGCGCACGCGATCAGCCGGTTCGCTGAGGGCGGTGACCATGACGACCGGAAGGTGCATCATTTTCGAATCGGCGCGGATGCGGCGGCACACTTCGACGCCGTCCATGTCCGGCATCATCACGTCAAGCAGAACGATGTCGGGATTTTCACGCTCGATCGCTTCAAGCGCCGCGGTGCCGCTCATCGCCGTAATGACGTCAAAGTACTCGGCGGTCAGCTTCGCCGCCAAGACTTTGACGTTGAGTTCCAGGTCATCAACGATGAGGACGCGCGCCGTCACGTCAGGCCGCCCTGCCGAGCTTTGTAAGAACCACGTCCATCCTCCGGTCGGCGAACGATCTAAACCTCGCCGAGCAAGTGCCTCACCGTCCCCAGAAGCTCCTCAATGCGGATCGGTTTGGCAATATAGGCCTCGCAGCCGCCATTGCGGATTCGGTCCTCATCCCCCTTCATAGCAAACGCAGTAACCGCCAGCACCGGAATGCCCTTGAGCGCATCGTCCTTCTTGAGGAGACGGGTCACTTCCAGGCCGGAGACGCCGGGCAGTTGCATATCCATGACGATAAGATCTGGCTGCTCCGTACGGGCCGCTTCGAGCGCGTTCTCGCCGTCGCGAATCTGAATCGTTTCATACCCGTGGGCGTCGAGCAGATCGCGAAAAAGCTTCATGTTGAGCTCGTTGTCCTCAACGATCATTATTTTCTTGCCCATATCCCCCTCCTCTGAGCAGACGTTACGCACCGGTCGCGCGGGCGGATGGCCAAATACACCTAACACCCTGATGATTTCCGGCCAAGCGCGCGGACGCGAACGCGCACGGCCTTTATACGCGCCAAAAAGTTAAGTATTGATTGCGCTGGGAGCGGCCCCGGAAAAGCAACAGGGTAGCGGGCGAGGTGCGCATCGGAATCGACCTGGGGGGAAGCAAAATCGAGGCGGTGGCCCTCGACGACAGCGGAGGTGAGCGCCTGCGCCGCCGCATCGCCGCACCACAGGGCAGCTATGACGCCACCGTGCGGGCCGTCGGCGGCCTCGTGGCTTCGCTCGATGCCGATCTTTCGCAGACCGCGCCCGTCGGTATCGGGATTCCGGGAACGATTTCGCCGCTGACAGGCCTCGTCAAGAACGCCAATTCGACGTGGCTTATTGGTCATCCGTTCGACCGCGATCTCGAACGAGCGATCGGGCGCCCTGTCAGACTCGCCAACGACGCCAACTGCTTCGCCTTGTCCGAGGCGACGGACGGCGCCGCGGCCGGCGAGGCGGTCGTTTTTGGCGTCATCGTGGGCACCGGGACGGGAGGCGGTATCGTGGTCGGCGGCCAAATCCTGACCGGCCCCAACGCCATCGCGGGAGAATGGGGCCACAATCCGCTACCCTGGCCGCGCCTGGACGCGAGCAACGCCGGCCCACCGGAGTGGCCCGGTCCGAGTTGCTACTGCGGCAAAACAGGCTGCATCGAGACCTTCCTGTCGGGACCGGGCCTTGTCCGCGACTTCGAGACCCACACAGGCGAGCCCCTTGAGCCCACCGCGATCGCCGCCGCCGCCGCCGATGGGAATGGCGATGCCGAGGCCTCGCTTGGCCGCTACGAGGATCGCATGGCGCGCGCCCTCGCCGGCGTCATCAACGTCCTCGACCCCGACATCATCGTCCTGGGGGGCGGGCTTTCGAAGCTGCGCCGCCTCTACGATTCGGTGCCACGCCTTTGGCGGCCCTATGTGTTCTCGGATGAGACCGCGACCCGGCTGGTCCCCGCCCTTCATGGCGACGCCAGCGGCGTCCGCGGCGCCGCGCGGCTATGGCCGCTTGGCAGCGGCTAACAATCGCTAGGCAGATAGTCGAGCCGCGCGAGGGTGCCCCCCAGAGTGAAATCACCGTAGTCAAGAAACAATTCCGTTGCGACGCCGTTTTCGAAAAGGCGGAATCCGACTTCGTATTCGGGAACGCCGGCGCGATCGTCCGGCGTGAAATAAGCCAACCGAACGCGCCAGGAATCCACGTCGCGAAGAAGATCGTGGCGTTCCATCTCAGCGCCGCCGGCACCCGGCGTCAGGCGAGCCACGGTGTCGTAAATGCCGTGTGGCCCTGATCCGTCGTAGAGCGTTCGGTTGAGGACCGCCTCGCCCGCCAGCCCCGCATCGATCAATTCGAAAAAGTGTTCGGTCGGAAAGATGGTGCCCGCGGCAAGGGGCAGGTCGGGATCATCGGGCTTGGCGAAGGTAATCACGCCGGAAAGGCCCTTGCCCTCAAGTTGCGCCCGGCCGGCAAAAACGTCGCTGACCTCGCCATTGATCTCGTTCTTGGAATTGAATCGGATCGTGGTTCCGTCCCGCGATTCCCAGGTCGTATGATTCGAATCCGAGGTGATCTCATTGCCCTGGGCGTTGACAATACGCAGCAGCATTCGCTGCGTCTGGGTGTAGCCGTCACAAGAATCCGTAATCTCGATGACCAGCCGTCCGCGGACGGCTTCGACGCCGACGTCGCCCCGTGCCTCGATCAGACGAAGCTCATAGACTCCCAAGTGGGGTTGTAGTTTCGGTGCCGCCGCAACGGCGACCGCAGGCGGCAGCAAGCCTGTCAGCCCGACGATCAAGGCTAAGCCAAGGGCCCTCATTGTATACTCCAAATAAAACCCGGGGACGACGATCAGATTACACGAGAACACCTCGCCGAGGGTCACGATTGAGCGCACCTCGGGCACTCTCGCTTTTCGCGGCGGTACCCGGCAATTTCTGCCGGCGGGCAACATTTGCCGAGTCATCTATCCGTAGTCCATTGATTCTTATAAATGATTTTCTGGCATGTCGCTTGCGATACGAGGCCTATGGTTCATTTATCAGAAGCAGGACGCGAAATGGCCCCTCCCCAAATCGCCGCGCTCGCCTCGGCGGACTCCGCAGTCGCCAACGAACCGCACGCTCTGTCCAACATCGCCGCCAGCCTCGGTGCCGAAGTCAGGTCGGGCAAGAACCGCATTCTCCGTCTTCTGGTGCGGGCGCTCAATCGCCTCGCCGAGGCAGAGCAGGCGTTGGCCGACCGCGACGAGCAGATCGGCCATCTACGGTCCTTGGCGATGACCGATAGCCTTACGGGCCTGATGAACCGCCGCGGTTTCGAGGACTACCTGCGGCGCGTCACCGCCTCCGCCGAGCGCTACGACGAACAAGGCGTTCTTGTCTACATCGACCTCGACGATTTCAAACCCATCAACGACGAGATCGGCCATGACGCTGGGGATGCGGTGCTCGGTTTTGTCGCCCGCTTTTTCACCGAGAACGTCCGCCTGACGGATACCGTCGCCCGCCTCGGCGGCGACGAATTCGCCATCCTGATGGTCCAGACGCCGGCCAAGGAAGGCGAGGAACGGGCGCGCGCGTTGCAGACCGCTCTCAACGCTTCGCACCTGACCTATAGCGGGTATGCCCTGCCGATTAGCGCGAGCATGGGTGTCGCCCCATTTGTTTCGGGAAGCGATAGCAAGGCCCTCGTGCGCCGCGCCGATTCGTCGATGTACCAGGACAAGGAACGCCGCCAGCGCAAAACCCGCGCTGCCTCCGGCCCTTTTCTTATCAGTTAGCCGTCCGCGAGGGCTCCGTAGAGGTCCGGCCGGCGGTCGCCAAAGACGCCCCATTTCGCACGCCGTTCCGCGATCGCGCCGAGGTCGAGTGCGACGACACGAAACGCCTCATCCCGCGGTCCAAGCTCCGCAACGATCGTACCGGCCTCGTCGGCAACGAACGAGCCGCCGTAGAACGTGATTTCACTGTTCCGGCCGGCCTCGACGCCGATGCGATTGGCCGCCGCCACCGGCACGACGTTGGCCGCGGCATGTCCTTGCATGACGTGCTGCCACGCCGGTTTTGAATCGAGGGCCGGGTCGGACGGCTCACTGCCGATCGCCGACGGATAGAGAAGGACTCCGGCCCCGGCCAGTGCGAGAACCCGCGCCGCCTCCGGAAACCATTGGTCCCAGCACGCGGCGACGCCGATCGGGCCGAACCGCGTCGGCCATACCTTGAACCCGCCATCGCCTGGCGAAAAATAGTGCGTCTCCTGGTAACCGGGGCTGTGCGGAATGTGCGATTTACGGTAGATGCCGAGGCGTCCGCCATCTCTGTCTATGACCGCGATAGAGTTGAAGTAAGCATCGCCGGCGCGCTCGAAAAAACTCACCGGCAGGACGACGCCAAGCTCACTGGCGAGGGCCGACATGCGTGCGAGTGTCGGATGAGACCGGGCGGGCGCGGCAAGCGAAAACGCCTCGCTCCCCACATTCTGGCAAAAGTAGATACTGTCAAATAGCTCGGGCAGGAGTACGACCTGGGCGCCGGCGGCGGCAGCGCCCCGGACCAGCGCCTCGGCGCGCTCGAGGTTGTCGGCGCGGTCCGACCCGCAGGCCATTTGGGCGACTGCCAAAAACATTGTTGTCATGAGCGCTCAGCCCGGCGGGCGGCCGGCTCTTGCAGGGTCGCGCAATGAATGGCGCCGCCGCCGTAGGCAATATCCTGTGACGCGGCCTGCTCGATACGGCGCTTTGGGAAAGCGTCGGCGATTATTGCCGCTGCACGGGAATCGGCGGGATCGTCGAACGACGGAACGATGACCGCTCCGTTCGCGACGTAGAAGTTAGCGTAGGACTGCGGCAGAAGGCGCCCGTCCATCAGGCAAGGCGCCGGGCGCGGCAGCAGGCGAACGTCGAGCGGCCGCGCGGCCGCATCGGTTGCGGCGCGCAGGCGTTCCAGATTCTCGGACAGGGTCTCGAAGTCGTCCTCCCCCGGCTCCCCGGGCGATACGGCGAGAACGATTGCCGGGCCGGCGAAACGCGCAATGTTGTCGACATGCCCCTCGGTCTCATCGCTCTCAAGCCCTCCCGCAAGCCAGATCACCTGGCGAATTTCGAGGAGTTCGCGCAGAACTTCCGTCATGCGGGTGCGGGTGTATCCCGGGTTGCGGTTCGGGTTGAGCGCGCATTGCTCGGTTATCAGAAGTGTCCCCGCGCCGTCACTACAAAACGCACCACCTTCGAGAACCACCGGCGCGGGCCGCGCCTCAAGGCCCAGGCGCTTCAACAAGCCGTCAGCCAAGGCGGCGTCGCTGTCATAGGGCGTGTACTTTTCGCCCCAACCGTTGAAGCGCCAAACGACGCCGATACGGCCACCCGCACCATTGACGAGGATAGTCGGCCCGGTGTCGCGAACCCATGAATCATCGATCGCGAAGGGCAGTACGTCGACACCGGCGCCGCACAGAACGGACGCATCCGCAACGTCCGCCTCCCTGGCGATCATGGTCACGGGTTCGTACCGCGAAAGCACCCGGGCGAGGCCGGCATAGGCCCGCCTGGCGGCTCCGATGCGGTCGAGCCACAGCTCCTCCCGGCGCGGCCAAGCCATCCAACATCGAGTGTGCGGAGACCACTCCGCGGGCAAAGCGAACTCAGCGCCATCCGGCGGCGGTGCAGCGCCTGGCATGGTTGTTGTGGCCGGCTAGGACGCCGCGCGCGCCACATCTTCCTCGGTGACCAGCGTGAACAACTCCTGCGGCCGTTTGACCCCGCGCAGTGCATAGCGGCCCAACGAAACCAACCGATCCGTGCAATGGTCGGCGGCCGCCGCGAAGGTGGCGGAAACAACGACCGTTTGCTCAAGAGTGCGGCACATCTGCTCGATCCGCGCTATCTCGTTCACCGCCGGTCCGACGACGGTAAAGTCCAGGCGCTCGCGGGTACCGATGTTGCCGTACATGACGTCGCCAAGGTGTAGGGCAAGATAAAAATCGCTCGCCACCCGGCCTTCCGCCCTACGCTTCTCGTTCAAGGCCCCGACCCGCTCAAGCGCGTCGTCGGCGGCGTCGAGGGCAAGGCGGCATACGTCGGCACCCTCCTCGACCGGGAAGATCGCGAGAAAACCGTCGCCCATGAACTTGAGAACCTGGCCGCCCCTGTCGTGCACGGGGTCGGCGAAGCATTCGAAATAGTCGTTGAGGAAGGCGATGAGGTCCTCCCCGGACATCGACTCGGCGGTCTTTGTGAAACCGCGGATATCGCAATACCACAGCGCCGCCCGAATCGTTTCCACCGAACCGCGAACAATATCGCCCCGCAACACCCGCCGGCCCGCATCGCGCCCGAGGTAGGTTTCCATAAGAACCTTGGCGATGCGGAAGTTCGTCGACGCCTTGACGGCCAGTGCCAGCACCGGAAGTAGGTTTTCGAGCGCACCCATCTGCACGTCGGTGAAGCCGCCGGGGCCGGTGATCGTCCACGATGACAACAGGCCGTCCACCGGGCCAAATTTGTCTTCGCCTTCAAAGGCCGTCGCCACCGCGAGGTAGTCTGTGGCGCCACGCTCGCGAAAGCCATCAAGCAGAGGGAACCCGGTCGTCTCGTTGCCATCAAGACGCACCCGCATCCTGGGGTACGATTCTTTCATCAGATGGTAGTACGGGCTTAGCTTAAAGTTCTCGCCGGCCCGCTCGACGTTGCGCTCCCAGCTCGAACGGTCGACCCCCTGCCCCTCATACCAGTGGATCGAAAACGCCTGGAACACCGGATGAAGCGTGCGCTGGGTTATGTTGCCACGCATCAGCGGCAGGCCGGCCTCAATGAGGCGCGCGCAAAACCCGTCCAGGAGATCGGCGGAATCGGTACCGCGCAGCGCCTCGGCGACAACCCACTGTGCGATTCCGATGATATTCCTATCTTCCATGTGCCTAATTTCGAGGAAGGTTGGGGGTGGCCGCGGGCCCAAGCGGTCCGGGGATATATAGGGTCGCGCGAAGGTAGCGTCCAGGCCATGCCAGGCAACCGAAGAAGAAACGCCCATTGAAATGCGCTCCCAGGGAATTTCCGGTCCAAATCTGTTCTCGCCTCCTAGGTCCGCTCATCAGTTTGACGTTCTTTCGGCCACGAAGATTCGCCGCGCCAATGATTTGAGCGTCTCGATATATCTCTCCTGCGGCCAACCGCATTCGATTGTCAGCTGTTCCCAATTGCGGACCGACAACATCGTCCAAAGAACGTCAGTTGCCTGAGCTGGTGGATAGGCGGGCGAAAGCATGTTGTCGCTGTTCAGTGCGCGAATCGCTGCTTCGCAGCCTTGCCGCATGTCCCGCATCCGGTCGTCCCACGCCTTCGCTGCCGCTTCGTCGGTGTCCTTCATGGCCAGAAGCGCTTCGGCGATGACATAGATTTCAGGGATGTAACTGCCCCAGGCCTCGATAAAAGCGTCAAGACGTTCGATTCCGCTCCGCGCTGCGCGGCTCGGGATGAGTCGTTCTTCGACTCCTTTCACCTCATCAAGATAGTACGTCGTCGCAATCAGAAGCTCCGCCCTTGTCCTGAAATGAAGATAGAGCGCCTGCCGGGTAATTCCTGCCCGTTTGGCGATATCGATCATTCGCACGCCCTTGCCCCGGCTCGCTTCCAGCAGCGTCAGGGCCGCGTTCAGAATTCGATTTCGCGTTTCAAGATTATTACTTGACAT
The DNA here is from genome assembly GCA_963664465.2 of Alphaproteobacteria bacterium. Classification (GTDB taxonomy): domain Bacteria; phylum Pseudomonadota; class Alphaproteobacteria; order UBA8366; family CAVOAK01; genus CAVOAK01. The sequence continues at coordinate 581,509 of CAXXSU010000015.1, forward strand.
GCTGTCAAGTAGCACCCGCTTGACACAGTGTCAAGCTAACAAGGAGCTGGAAATGAAGTTAATTATCTTTGGAGCGACAGGAACGATCGGCCGCTGGTCGATCAAGCTCTTTCGCAAAGCCATCGGGTGACCGCGTTCGCCCGCAAACCTTTAGCGCTAAGATTGGATCATCAGGATCTCACCCGCCAAGCCGGAGACGTTCTCGACCAGGGCGCGGTCGCGGACGCCGTACAGGGCCACGATGCGGCGTTGATCGTCGTCGGATCGGGGCGCAAGGGAACGGTCCGCTCGGTCGGTACTAGACATGTCGTTGATGCGATGGAGCGTCATGGCGTTCGCAGGCTTGTGTGTCTGACCACGCTCGGGTCCGGCGACAGCCGCGCCCTTCTCAACTATTTCTGGAAACGCATCATGTTCGGGCTCTTGTTGAGAGAAGCCTATGCCGATCACGAGGGGCAGGAAGCGTGCCTAAAACAGAGCGACCTTGACTGGATCATTGTCCGTCCCGGGGCGTTCAACGATGGGCCTATTACCGGCACCCTAAAGCACGGCTTTCCGCCAACGGAAAAGAATCTCAAACTCAAGGTTTCGCGAGCCGATGTCGCCGATTTCATGTTGCAGCAACTTACCAACGACACGTATCTGCGCAAATCACCCAGCCTATCTTACTAACTCCCGAGAACTAGAGAATACTATGGAGGATCAAAATGACGCCAACTTGGTTTTTTGTTGTATGCGAAATCTCTGTTATTGCCTGCGGGCTGGTTTCAGGCGTCTTTCTGACGTTTTCGGATTTCGTTATGAGATCGCTGGATGGAGCAAAAACCGCCGCTGGAGTTGAAGTCATGCAGGTCATTAATCGCGAAGTTCTCAGATCGGTATTTATGTTTCTGCTTTTTGGGCATGTCCGCGCTCTCGCCTTTTCTAATCGGCTACGCTTACTTTCGCGTTGAAGGTTCGGCGCGTTGAAGGTTCCGCGTCTGCCTTGATCATGATTGGCGGCGCTATCTATCTTGCCGGCGTGTTTGGTGTATCGCTTGTTTTCAATGTGCCGATGAACAACAGTCTTGATGCCAAGGAATACTCCGGTTCTGAAGCCGCTACTTACTGGACGAAGACCTATATGCCACACTGGACCTCTTGGACTTACGTTCGAGCAATCGCTTCTGCGGCATCGGCAATCTGCTATCTCATTGCTTGTGTATGGCTGGCTCAAGGGACGCTAGCAATTGGATAGGTGACGGGTTGTCGTCCGATCTGATCTAGTCCGGCGACGGCACTTGGCCGCCCGACGCCGAGCGGTCTATGCTCCGCCGGGCGCGCTGGCCACCGCCAGCCCGAACTTATCTTTCCGAAGCAATAACGGAGGACCGCGCCATGGCTGAAACCGCCGAGGATCGCCTGAAGGAACTGGGGATCACCCTGCCACCCGTGGCCACCCCACAGGGCAACTATGTCCCGTATGTTGTGACAGGGAATCTCGTGTACATCGCCGGGCAGGGCGCGATGACCGCCGACGGCATCAAGTATGCGGGCCGCGTGGGCGGCGACGTGTCGCTGGAGGATGCGCAAGAATCGGCACGCTTGTGTGCAATCAACATCATCGCCATCGTCAAGGACGCCTGTGGCGGCGATCTGGGACGCGTGATTCAGTGCGTAAAGCTGGGCGGGTTCGTCAATTGCGCCGCCGATTTCACGGATCATCCCAAGGTCGTCAACGGCGCATCCGACCTTATGGTCGCGGTGTTCGGTGATCGTGGGCGCCACGCCCGCTTCGCCGTTGGCGCGCCGTCGCTCCCCCTTGGCTTCTCGGTCGAAGTCGACGCGGTCTTCGAGATCGGCTAGCTCGGTCGTCGACTGGATCGGCACGGGCCCAGGTATGGGTGACATCGAAAAACCCTCGGTGACCATCAAGGTGGTCGGCAGCATGTCGGCGATCGACGCCGGCGGCTGGGACGCCTGCGCCGGCCCCGACAACCCGTTCGTGCGCCACGCCTTTCTCGAGGCGCTGGAGGAGAGCGGATCCGCCACGGCAAAGACCGGCTGGGCGCCCTATCACCTGGTCCTGGAAGGCGCTGACGGGCGCCTCGTTGGCGCCGCGCCGATGTATGTCAAGGGCCACTCCCAGGGCGAGTACATCTTCGATCATGCCTGGGCCCACGCCTACGAACAGGCAGGGGGCAGCTATTATCCGAAACTGCTGATTGCCGTGCCGTTTACGCCAGCCACCGGCCCGCGCCTTCTCGTCCGTCCCGACCAGGACCGCACGCAGGTGGAGGCGAACCTGTTGGCTGGTGCGTTGGAAGCGGCGCGCCAGACCAAGGTATCGTCGCTCAATATCAATTTTCCGACCGAGCGCGAGTGGCGGCGCCTGGGCGAGGCCGGTTTTCTCCAGCGAACCGGCGAGCAGTTCCACTGGTTGAACGCGGGCTACGAGACGTTCGACGATTTTCTCGCCGCGCTGTCCTCACGTAAGCGCAAAGCGATCCGCCGCGAACGGCGCGACGCCGCCGCCTCCGGCATCGAAATCGAAACGGTCACCGGCGGCGAGATTACCGAGGATCACTGGGACGCGTTCTTCCGGTTCTATCTGGACACGGGGAGCCGCAAGTGGGGCCGCCCGTACCTCACCCGCGAATTCTTCAGCATCATCGGCGAGACTATGCCCGAGGGCGTTGTCCTGATCATGGCGCGGCGCGGCGATCGCTATATTGCGGGCGCCCTCAACCTCGTTGGGTCCGACGCCTTGTTCGGGCGCTATTGGGGATGCGCCGAGGATCATCCGTTTTTGCATTTCGAGGTTTGCTACTACCGGGCCATCGATTTTGCGATCGAACACGGGCTCGCGCGGGTCGAGGCCGGCGCCCAAGGTCCTCATAAGCTGAGCCGCGGCTATCTGCCGACCCACACCTACAGCGCCCATTGGATTCGCGATAAGGGCTTTCGCGACGCCGTGTCCGACTACCTTGAGCGCGAGCGATCGCAGGTCAGCCATGACATCGACGTGCTCGATAGCTATTCGCCCTTTAAGAAGCAGGAGACCGCCTAGCCGCATCCCGCCGGGGCTGCGGTAGGCGCAATCGGGCCGTGGCCCAGCATCCCGACACGTCCTATTCGTCCAAGCCCGGACCTTGGGGAGATCTGCTCCGTGACGGCCGCGGCGTCTACACGGTCTCCCTGTCGCTTGGCATCGCGCTCCATGCGACGGACACCTTCATCGTCTCCACGGTGATGCCGACTGTGATCGCCGATATTGGCGGCGCGGCGTTCTACGCCTGGGTGGTCATGCTCTATATGACCGCGTCAATTCTTGGTGCGGCGAGCGGCGGACCCGTCAAGCTGATGTTTGGCGCGCGCCGGGGTTACGCTGCCGCGGGCCTCGTGTTTCTCTTCGGGACCATCCTCAGCGCCTCGGCGCCGACTATGCCGGTGCTGTTGGCTGGCCGGTTGATCCAGGGCTTTGGCGCCGGCATGATCGTGGCGCAGAACGTCGCCCTCATCGGCGAGTTGTTCCCCGGCAACCTGCGGGTCCGCATGATCGCCGTGACATCGACCGTTTGGGCGGCGGCAGCGCTGTTCGGCCCCATGATCGGTGGCGTCTTCGCCCAGATCGGGTGGTGGCGCGGCGCTTTTTGGTTCGCCGTCCCGATCATCGTGTTCTTCACGGTTTCGGCCTGGCGCGCGATTCCCGATACGCGGCCCGCCCGCGACGTCGTGATAGCGCGTTTTCCGATTTGGCGGGTGGCCTTGCTGGGCATTGGCGTGCTTGCCATCGGCGCGACCGGCAACATCGAAGCGCTTGCCACACGGCTTGCCGCCTTCGCCTTCGGCTTGGCGCTGATCTGGCTGACCATCCGAATCGATCGAGGGGCTGAGAACCGGGTGTTGCCGAGCCGCCCGTTTTCGCTAAGCGGGCCAGTCGGCACCGCCTATTGGGCCTTTCTGCTGATCGCCACGGCGCCCATGACGGTCGGGATTTATCTGCCGCTCGCCTATCAAACCATCCACGGCCTATCGCCGCTGGCGGCGGGGTATCTGGGTGCGCTCCTGGCCCTTGCATGGTCTGTGGCCGCCCTGTTCACCGCGATGCTGCATGGCGGCGCCGTGCGCGCCGCTATGGTCGGCGGGCCGGCGCTCTCGGCAATCGGGCTCGCCGGGGTCGCGCTGACCATCACCGACGCGCCGGTTTTGGTGATCGCAGCGTTCACGGTCGTCACCGGGACGGGCGTCGGGCTGTGCATGTCACACCTGATGTCCTGGACCATGGCGCTGGCGGCGCCGGGCGAGGAAAGCATCACCGCTTCGTCGATCCACACGATCCGCTCGCTCGGCATCGCGATTGGCGCCGCGGTAGCGGGCCTGATCGCCAATGGGGCGGGCCTGGGATCCGGTGTAACCACCGCCACGGTCGGAGCCGCGGTCTTCTGGGTGACGGGGGTTTTTACCTTGGCGCCAATCGGAGTCGTCGGCCTTGCCATCTTGCTCATCTGGCATCGCACGAGGCACGCGGCGGCGGCGCAAGACGCGGCGCAAGCGGCAGCGCCCGGCGACTAGCTGTCGTTGCCATGAAGGTCGTTCATCCGAGGCCTGGATGTGAGGCTGTTGTTGTTACGGCAATCAGTCTCGGCCACCGGCGGCGGCGCGGAGTCGCCCATGCCCATGCAGTCAAGGGCGTAGACGGCGCGGCCTTCGGCCAACTGGCCGACAAGCGGGGCAAGACCTCGCGATGTTCCCGGTGCAACGTGAAGCATGACCAGCGGCGTGTCGCCGGCGCCGGCATGACGATTGTGCACCTGCCCTTCGTCAATATCGACGAACGCGCGCCGAACTATCATTTTCAAACCTCCGATACGTAATGATGAAGAGATGCCCGGCAATCCCGCAAGGATCAACAGGGGGCGGCGGTAAAGAGCCTCTCATAAGAACCGATCAGGCTATGCTTGAGACCGGCGACGGTAAAGTGCGACGCTCTTCGGACCGAGCCAACAGCCAACCCAAGACATCCCTCAATCGCCTCAGTTAGATCGTACGGATGCGGCAATGCCTGACGAGCGGATCGAAATCTTCAGCGTCGAGGCGTGCCCCTACGCCCAGAGAAGCCGCATGGTGCTGCATTACAAGGACGTGTCTACGACCTGACGGAAATCGACCTTGCCAACAAACCGGACTGGTTCACAGACATCTCTCCCTACGGGAAAGTGCCGGTGATGCGCCACCGCGGCAGGGTCATCTATGAGTCGGCGATCATCAACGAGTACCTGGAGGAGGTGTTTGCCGAACCGGCCCTCATGCGACCCCGGTCAGCGGGCGGAAGCCAGGATTTGGATCGACTTTATCGGCACCCGCGTCGCGACGCCGATGTCTTACCTGCTGATCGAAAAAGATGCCGAGACGCGGGCCGAGCACGCGAAGAAATTTCACGAAGAGGTACGCTTTCTCGAATAACGCGGTTTGGGCAAAGACTGGGTAGGGCCCTACTGGTTCGGCGCTGAGTTGAGTCTGGTCGACGTCAGCCTGTACCCCTACTTCGACAGACTCTGCCTGTTAAGCCATTACCGCAACGTCGAGCTTCCAGGCGACTGCGAGCGATTGCGAACGTGGTACGACACGATGCGCGGGCACGCGGCGGCGATTGCGACGAGCCGCGGCGACGCATTTTACGTACGGCAGTACGAGACCCTCGTCGCTTAGACCGGGCCGCGGGCCGCCTAAGCTCCCTGCCATTGCAGGATCGACTGCCCGAGGAGTCGGCCAAAGGTGAGGGCCGGGGTCGCATTCATACCGCCGACGATTGCCTTACCATGGAACAATCCTGTTCCCAGAACTTCACCGGCCGCGTAGAGATTGAGGATCGGCGTTCCGTCCGCCTTGAGCACCCGCAGATGCTCGTCAATGGCGACGCCCGCCGGGCCCGACACCGACATGCCGTGATGCTTGATGGCGTGGAATGGTGGGACAGCGATCGGCTTTGGCATGTGTTTGCGGCCCAACGAATCGGAGCCGCTTTCGACACCCGCGTTGTAGTCGGCGACGGTCGCCTCCAACCCGGCCGCATCAATGCCAGTCTCTCCGGCCAACGCGCGCAGGGATTCGGCGCGGCAGAACGAAGGATGGCCGCTGAACGCCTTCTCGATGTCCGCCGCACCGAGACCGCCCGTCAGATCGTGGCGGTGGCGGGGACGGCCAAAAATGGTGGGCGCCTCATCCGCAATGACGGCGTCGTAGATCACCCAAAAGGTCAGGTCGGGCTGCTCGATCAGCCGCATCTCACGTTCATCGACGCTCTTCGTGTCCTCGGTGACGAAACGCTTGCCGGCGCGGTTCACATAGATCTCCCAGGGCTCGCGCCACTGCGGTGTCGTGTGAGTAATGATCGTCATCTCACCCGAACCCTCGATGTCCGCGACCCCAGCGAAGATCGGAACGAACGTGTCGCTGTGGCGAAGTTCGGCGCCAGCTTCAAGGGCGAGCCGGATTCCCGCGCCTTGCGAGTATGGGTAGGCGCCGCCGAACAGCGGGTAGCCGTTCGTATAGACGGGAAATAGCTCCTTGTTGGCGGCGTATCCGCCCGACGTGAGCACGGTGTTACGCCCGGCGAAGGCCTCCGTGGTGCCATCCTGATTGCGGACGACAACCCCGGTCACCGTCCCGCTGTCGTTCCGCTCCAGCCCGATCAATTCGGTTTGCAGCCTCAGGGAGATACCACCCTTTTCGAGTTCGGCGGCGAGCTCCGTTTCGAGCACCTTTAGGATCGACAGCCCATTGTCCGCACCCCAATAGGTGCGCGGGATGCTGTAGGGTTCGTGGCCGAAGTGGATCACCGGATGGTCTGGCAACGGTTCGAAGCCGTTCGCGAGAAGCCAGTCCAGAGTGCCGGGCGCGTTGTCGACCGCGAGGCGCACCATTTTCGCGTCCGCGGTGCCCTTGGTGATTCGCATCACGTCGTCGAAGTGCTCTTGCGGCGAATCCTCGATGCCTTTGTCCGCCTGCATACGGTTGCCGGCCGCGCTCAACTGTCCGCCCGAGATATGAAGCGTGCCGCCCACCGTGTCGGCGTGCTCCAAGAGCAGAACCCGTGCCCCGCGCCGCGCCGCGAATATGGCGGCCGGTATGCCAGCGGTCCCGGCTCCGGCAATAATGACATCCCAGTCTTGCATCAACATTCCGTCGCTACGGCGGCGACCGGGCAGGAGACCACCGCGTCAATCTGGGAGAACCGCAAGGCCAACCTTAAGCCGCGCTTGCGACATGCCGCGCCGCCTTTCGCCGCGCGCCGCGCAACAACTTCGCCGCCGACTCTTCGACCGCCGTACCGGCAAAAAAATTGGGGTTCATGCCGCCGTGCAAGCGCACAGCATTGGCGAACATGAAGGCGGCGTAATCCCTTTGCGACAAGAGCCCCTCTTGTACAAGGCCATAGGATTGGGCAACGACGCCTTTCATTTCGGTGACATCCCAGTGGCCGATATCGGATGAGAACATGGCATTCAACTTGGCGCCGAAATGGTTGAGGCGGCTATCGAAGGCAACCGCCGTCATGCGGTCGTCGGCCTCGCAGCCGAAATAAAAGGTCGGCACGAAGCGTTCGCGAATGTCCTCGGCCCGCCGGATACCGCAGGCGGCGAAATCGTCGAGATCCGCCGCATCCTCGACCGCCCCCATCAGGTCCGCTCCGGGACGTTGGGCCGATTTGGCGAGCGCCTTGGCGACGGCCCCGCCATGGCGCTGGAACAGGCGGGCCGCCCGCTTTCGGTCGACCAGCGCTGGATCGAGATTCCTGCGCATTGCCTTGATGTTGCGTTTCTCCCAATGCTCGACGATGTCATTGTAGAGGTTGGCGGCCCACGCAGCGCCGCCCTCCAGAAAGGCCACGTTGAGGGCCGGGAAACGCCGGGTCACGCCGCCGAAAAACAGCGCCTTGGCAAAGGCTTCGCCAGAGGCGGCGAAGTGACCGATGTGGTTGTACATGTAGTTGGTGGTCGTCGCCCGGGCGCCCCACCCCATGGAATTGCTGTGCGTCGCGGGCGCCACTTTGAGCTCCATGAACTTTGCCCATACGGGATCGTAGTCGTGCGGGCTGTCGAGCGCCAAGGAATCGATCCAGGTGGCATAGCGCGCGTATTTCGGCGCAAAGCGTTCGACGATGGGCACCGGACGCTTGACGTTGCCGGCGATCATGACGGTCTTGAAACCGAGTTCGCGAACGGCAAACTCGGCCTCCTCGACTGCCTCGGCTGGTGTAAACATCGGCACGACCGCGGCCGGCATCAGTCGATCCTGATGGCCGGCGAAGGTATCGGCGTACATGACGTTGAGCGCCCGGCACACGCTGCGCCGCATCTCGTCATCGGCGAAACTGACGAACGGAAGGCCGAGCGTGGTGTAGACGACGGCGAAGTCGATGCCAAACGAATCGAGCCGCCGGCGCATGAGAGTGGGCAGCATGGCCGTCGCGCGGTCGGTCGCGTTGCGGGCCGGGATGGTCCAGAACGGGGGCCGTAACGTGCGCCGCGAGCGCCGTTGTTTCCAGGTCTGGGCGTACCAACCCCACGGGCCGCCCCCTGTCGTCATGATGCGTTCAAACCGATTGGCGACGCGCGGGCCGGCGACTTGAGCAATGTACTCGCGCAGCACCGGCTGGAGCTCGATGACATGACCGTCGCTGTCGATGACGGGATGTGAAAGCCTTGCACGAACGTCGGCCGAACTCAGTTTCGCACGACGGGTCATTGATATTCTCCTTTGCCGCGCCGGGTCGCGACGCCCGCGCGGCTGCGACTCTCAAACGGCGCACCGCCGCCCGTGGCGGCTCGCTCGGGCACGGGGTGCGCGTGGGCTCTGGCCCTACCCGCCGCTCGGAGAACTTTCCCGCCCTTCCAAGTCGGAAGAACGGGAGCCCCCCGGATGCCGGCAACGCGGATCTTACTGAGCGATGCTGATCCTGTCGTAGTTGAAGGTCTTGCCGAGGTTCTCGAAGCCGTTCAGGCGCTTCGAATAACCCGCAATGTCGAACGACTCGACCAGGAAGATGCTCGGCGCAAGATCATGGTGGATCGCAAGAAGTTCGTTCAATGCTTTTCGACGCTCATCGACGTCAAAAAGTGTGTCGGACTTGTCGATCAAGGGAATGACACTCTCGTCGCAAAAATACGGGTTGGGTTTTTTGCATGACGTGAACACCATGAAACGGATCGCGTCGTTGTAGGGAGCCGAGTTGTAACCCGATCCAAACGCATCACCCCCCCAGGTGCCGCCGAGGAAATTCTTGATCCACTCCGACGAAGTAATCTGACGGAGCTCCATGATGACCCCGACTTTGGCCAAATCCTCCGCGACCTGTTGAAATATTTCACCATCCTGCGCAACAAAGCCGACGACGACCTCGGTCGCCATGTCAAACCCGTTCGGATAGCCCGCGGCCGCGAGCAATTCCCTGGCCTTGGCCGGATCGTATGGGTAGGGCGCGATCTTCGGGTCGTAGCCGAAGGTATTTGGCGTCGCCCCCTGACCCGAAACTGCGCCAAATCCACCCAACAGGTGCTTGACCATCGCCTCTTTGTCGACGGCATAATTAACGGCCTGACGGACCCTCACGTCTTTGAACGGTGTCTCTTTGCCCGACTGAACCAGGGAGATCGCTAACGCCGTGGTCGACGGAGTCGACGCGACCCGCTGGCCGGCGGCCTCGACTTGGGCAATGTTGTCAACCGAAATCGAGACCGCAATATCGATCTGATCTGAAACCAGCGCTTGAACGCGGGCCGGCCGCTCGCCCATCGGCAGAATCTCCAGGTTGCTCACCAGAGGCGGCCGCCAGGAATCCGGGCGGGCGGAGAACACCACCTTTTCAGGCGTCCACGATTCGGGCTTAAAGGATCCTGTGCCAATCGGATTCTTGGCGTAGCCTTCAGCGCCCATATCCTCCCAGGCCTTCGGAGCCACGAAGAAGACCGATGACAGCCGGCCCGGAAGGATGGCGTCCGCGTTGGTCGTCTCGATTTCCACTGTCATCGCGTCGACGACCCGCGCCGAGGCGACTCCGGCAACCTGGCGGCCGACCGACGTGGCTTTGCCGGGTTCCGATTTGAGCCAATTGATAATGGCGGCAACGGCGGCGGCATCGAGCGGCTCGCCATTATCGAACCTGACACCGGAGCGTATTTTGAACTGCCAGGCCGTATCACGAACATTGCTCCATGATGTGGCCAGCGCCGGCACGGCATTGCCGCTCTGGTCCACCACGGTCAGCGCATCGTACATGGCCGTCCAGGTGTGCCAGCTTGGGAAGACGCCGGCGGCGTACGGATTGCCAAGTGGCGGCGGAAGCGATGTCGCGCCAACCCGAAGCGTCCCTTCAGCTTGTGCTGCAGCACCTGTAAGGAGCGTCGCCGCAAGCACGACCACCGCAGCCCGGGCTGCAAAACTGAGCCGCTCCCCTAATCCCTCCGGCGAAACAACTCTGTGCAAAACATTTCCCATCGATATCCCTCCCATATATTTATCGCAGCTTGTCGCCGATTGGCCCGCATCGACTTCGCCATTGTAGCACGCGGTGGCGGTGGCGCACGATCCACACACGTCGATGCAATATTTTCCTTCGCGCCCAGCTCCCGCCATCACAGGGTCGAAAGGATGCGGCGTGCGTCCGCCGTTGCCGCCCAGAACCCGCGCGGCGAGACGCAATCGCCGATGGCAAGCCGGTCGTCGGGACCGGCCGGGGCCTCAGTGCCCGTCGAGAGCACGATCGAATCGAATGGGCCCAACGCACGCCCGAACGCCGTATGTGCCATTTGCCCGTCGACACGGGCGATCAGCGTCTCTGGATGAATGACGGCGCCGGTCGCGGCCAGGCGAACGCTCACGTCCGCGATCTCCTCACTGATCGCAAGGTCGGGTTCGCCCAGCGCACGGCGAGACGTCACCACCGTGAGCGAGCGGGTGGCTTCCGACGCGGCAATGGTCTCGACAAGTGAGACGGCGGGCCAGCCGCCCTCTTCATCGATCACCAGGACATCGCCCGCGACGGCGCCGTTGTCACGCACGAGATCGCGGCCGTGCCGCAGGTCCGCCGTCCCTGGAATACCCGCCGCGAGATGCGGCCGTAAGCGCCAGACCGCTGTCATCGCGGGCCGTGCCCCGACAGCCCAAACCACAGTGTCGGCGTCGAGGCGCGCCATCTCTTGAATGCGCTCGGAGAGGCGCACCACGACGCCCAAACGTTCGAGCTCGCGCTGCCACCATTCGATCGCCAAAAGGATTTCCCCCCGATGTGGGGCTTCTCCCGCCAGGCGCATATCCCCGCCAAGACGGCTCTGGGCCTCGTACAGCGTTACGCGATCGCCGCGCAAGGCCGCGAGCCGCGCCATCTCGAGACCCGCAGGACCGCCGCCAACGATGGCAATCCGCCGCGGCCGCGCCACGCGTTCGATCGGTGCGAACTGTGTTTCGCGTCCGGCGACTGGATTGAGCACGCACGTGCCGGGTAGGCCGCGGACCACGGATCCAAGGCAACCCTGATTGCAGGACATGCAAGGACGAATCTGGTCTTCCTCGCCACGTTCGATCTTTGCCATCCACTCCGGTTCGGCGATCCAAGTGCGCGCCATGGCGATGACATCGGCCTGGCCGGCCGCGAGGATGTCTTCGGCCTCGCCGGGTGTGCGGATCCGTCCGGCCACGATGATCGGGACCGCGAGCTGATTGCGGAAACGTTCGGCGGTCCCGGCGAGGTGGCCGCGCGGTTGCGTCATCGGCGGGAACAGGCGGTGGATGGACCAGTGTGAGCCGACGACGAGACTGACCCAGTCGACGAGCCCGCGCCCGACAAGGAGGTCCATCGCGGCCAAGGAGTCGTCGATCTCGAAACTGGACGGGTCAGTGGGAATGCAATGGGCGGTGGAGGTGCGAACGCCGACGGCGATATCTGGACCCACCGCGTCGCGAACTTCTTCGAAGACCTCGGCGGCGATCCGCACCCGGTTCTCCAGTGAGCCGCCATAGGAATCGGTCCGCCGATTGAGGGTCGGCGAGAGGAACGAGCCGAGCAGATAATCGCTCGCCGTTTGCACCTCGACCGCATCCAGGCCGGCGGCGCGGCAACGAGCGGCGGCGGTGCCGTAGGCGGCGACGATCTCGCGAATGTCGCGCACGCTGGCGACGCGCGGGACGTCGCCCGAGCGGCTTGCCGGGATCGGCGATGGCGCGATTGGAACCCCCGTCAGCGGCGAGATATTATGACCGCCGTGCCACAGGATAGCGGACAGGCGCGAGCCGACGTCGTGCACCGCGTCGGCCGTGCGGGCGAGGTCCGGCACGATCCGGTCCTCGTACAAATGGACCCGGTCGATAACGTCGCTGGCGCCCGGATGAACTGGCGAGGAGGCCAGCGACACCATGGCGGCGCCGCCGCGCGCCCGCGCCACCAGGTAGCCGCGCAGCCGGTCGCCGATCCCGCCATCGCCATCGCCCAGGCGCATCCCGTGACCCGACATGATCGCCCGGTGGCGCAGCTGCAGCGGTCCCAAGGAGATCGGTGAGCGCAGGTGTGGATAGAGACGGTCCGCCGAAGCGCCGTCATTTTCGCCAGGTTGGTTGCTCATTCCGCCGCCGCGCACGCGCGCCGCCAGTCCAAGAGCTTTTGACCGAGCAGTCTGCCAAAGGTTAGCGCCGGAGTTACCCCCATGCCGCCCGCGAAGGCGTTGCCATTGACGAGGCCGAAGCCGAGGGCCTCGCCAGCGGCGTAGAGATTGGGGATGGGCTTTCCATTCGCCAGAACGCGGAAACCGTGGTCAACGGCAACCCCGCCGAACGAGACGTTCGTGGTGCCGTGGAGCTTGACCGCTTGGAAGGGTGGCTCGGTGATCGGCCGCGGGCGGTGGCGGCGGCCAAGCGGATCTTCTTCTCCCCGGTCGAGCTTGTCGTTGTATCCGGTAACGCTCGCTATCAATGCGGTTTCGTCGATGCCGGCCCTTTGCGCAAGCTCCGCCAGCGAATCCGCGCGGACGAAAGATGGGTGCGTATTGAAGAGGCTGTCGACGCGCTGTGGAGAGATCGTATGGAAGAAGCCCGGAGCCTGGCGCTCGACGGCGCTGTCATAAACTGCCCAGAACGTTAGACCCCTTTGGGCGAGTATCGCTCGTTCCCGCGCGTCTGGGCTCGCAGTGTCTTCGGCAATAAAACGTTCTCCATCCAGGTTGACGTAGATCTCCCAGGGCAGGCGCTCCTGCGGGCGCGTCTCGATGATGTTCGCGATACGGCCGGGATCGTCAGGGTCCTCAATACGACCGAACGTCGGCAGGAACTTTTCGCTGTTCAGCAGCTGCCCGCCAGCTTCGAGAATCAGACGGATGCCCGTGCCCTGGGCATAGGGGTAGGCATGGGTGAAAAGCGGGATACCGTTGGTGAATCTGGCGAACAGCTCCGGGTTGGCGGCGTAGCCGCCGGTGGTGATGACGACGTTGTCGCCGTGATAAATCAGCGTCGCGCCGGCCGCGTCGCGCGCCGTGATTCCAATGACAGTGCCGTCCTCCTGGCGCTCCAACCCGGCGAGTTCCGTTTGCAGCCGCAGATCGATGTTGTTGCCCCGCGCGATCTCACTGCTAAGGAGAGCGCTTAGGACCTTGAGAATCGAGCGGCCATTGTCCACCCCCCAGTAGGTCCTGGGAATGCCGTAGGTCTCGTGGCCGAAGACAATGACCGGATGTTCAGGCAGTGGCTCGAAGCCTCCATCGAGAAGCCAATGCAGGGTTTCCACCGCATTCTCCACGGCCAGACGGACCATTGCCTTGTCAGCCGTCCCGTTGCTGATGCGCATGACATCCGCGAAATGGTGATCGGCAGAGTCGACGATCCCCTTTGCCTCTTGCACGCGCGTTCCGGCAGCACTCAATTGACCGCCCGATATGTGCAACGCGCCGCCGACTTTGTCCGCGTGTTCGATCAGCAGCACCTTGGCGCCGCGGCGCGAAGCGAAGATCGCCGCTGGTATGCCGGCGGTCCCGGCCCCCGCGATGATCACGTCATAGCGTTGTGGCATGGCCATTTTCGTCCTATAGGCAATCGAACACGGCGTCGATCAGCCGCTTGGCACGTGGGCTCGGAAGGCGGCCCGGTTCCATGCGGTTGCAAGCATAGGCGAAGCCAATACCAGCGTCCGGATCGGCAAAGCCCTGCGCGCCACCTGCCCCGGGATGGCCGAAGGCACGCGGGTTGGGTCCCATGGGGCGATCCGGCGGGCAACTCAAAGAGAATCCAAGTCCCATGCGCAACGTCAGGCCCGGTAGAATCGTAGGCCCGTGCCATTGCTCCTCGGTGGCCGTTTGCAAGGTCTTGGGCGACAGGAGTGCGACGTCGCCGCGACTGCCGCCGGCGGCGAGCACACCATACAATTGCGCTATTGCGCGCGCCGTTCCATGGCCATTTCCCGACGGCACCTCGCTCGCCCGCCAGCCGCGCGAGTTGAAGTCCTCGCCCGCCGGCAGAGGCCGCATCGCCCGCCCGGCCAAGTCCTCGTACCCATCGGCCGATGCCGGGCCACCCCCTACCGGCGGCACCATCTCGGCGCACCGGAGCTCTTCGTCCGCCGTCAGGCCGATTGCGAAATCGATACCGAGGGGGTCGCAAATCTCGGTGCGAACAAACGAGCCGATGGATTGGCCGGTGATGCGCCGTACCAACTCACCGCAGATGAAGCCCATCGTGTTGGTGTGGTAGCAGGGGTTCGTGCCGGGCGTCCACAGGGGCTCCTGTTCGGCGATCGCCTCTACCATCGTGGTCCAATCGTAGAGTGAGCCGGGTGGCGCCGCGTCGCACACCGGGATGCCCGCAAGATGGCTCAGCACCCAGCGCACGGGGATGGTGGACTTGCCGTTGCGGGCGAACTCAGGCCAGTATTCGGCGACCGGCGAGTCGATCCCCAAAGCGCCACGATCGGCAAGCATGTGGACGGCCAGGGCCGATACGCCTTTGCTCACGGACATCATGCAGGCGAGCGTATCGCGCTGCCACGGTTTCGTCTGCCCGGCGTCTCGAGAGCCGCCCCACAAGTCGACGACGGTCTCTCCGTTATGGGTTAGCGCAACCGCGGCGCCAAGCTCTTCGAAGGCAGAGAAGTTTTCCTCGAATATCGTGCGGACCGTGACGAACGCCGGAACACATTCGCCGTCCACGGCGTAGAGGGTGTCGGCGCCGGTCAACTGAGGGACCGCTAGCGTGCCGTCGCGCGAAGCGACCGCTTTTTAGCACCGGAGAAGAACCAGGCTCCGGAATGGACGAACTCTTGAAACTTCCGGCCACCGCCCTTCCCGCCCAAATCAAGAACGCTCTCCACCGAGACCTGCGGAAATGAGTCTTCCCGCCGGAAGCCGGCTTCTACCGCCAGCTGAACGAGGTCGGCATCGTGCATGGTGCCCATGAACGGCTCGGCGTTGTAGTGCGTCCCCCAGTCGTGCAGGGAGGCATCGTAGGGATCAATGTCGGTATACTGACGGGCTTCGCCATGGACCATCAGACCGCCCGGTCGAAGCAGGCGGAAACACTCAGCGAAGATGTTGCGCAACGCCCGGTTCGACGTCTCGTGGGCCATGCCGTGGGATACGATAAGGTCGAAGGAGTGATCCTCAAAGTCGGTACGCTCGGCGTTCTGCTGGGAGAAGTGAATGGCTGTGCCGAGCAGTTCCGCACGAGCGTGCCCATAGCGCAGCGGAGGCGCCGCGACGTCGATTGCGTGAACATCCGCCTCGGGGAACCTGCGCGCGAACGGCAAGGTGCTTGCGCCGACGGTGCAGCCGATATCGAGGATGCGGCGCGGTCGCAAGTCGGCGAAGTTGTGGGCAAGGAAGGAGATCAGGCTGTCGCCGTAATCTTCGTTGTTCGCGCCCAACCCACCAAGGATGAACAGATAGACACCGCGGTCGTAGAGGGCGCCTGCGTAGACATCGTCCTCCACGATCTCGCTATGATAGCCCCCGGGCATCGCGTGGATGTCGACGGCGTTCAGGTAGCGCGGCGCCGCAAGATCAGGATCGAGCCTCAGGGTGCCGAATTTGGACGGCCGCTCTCGAATGCGCCGAGCTCTTTCGATCAGGCTCGGCAGCTGGCGTTCGATGCTTTCGCCGACTGTGTCCCAGGTGAACTCCTGGATGATGCGCTTCATCGAACTCACGATCTGATAGTGCGGGACCTCGCCCATCAGACGGCGGATTTCGTGGCGGTCGGGACCGCGGCCACTTGTTGTTTGGAAGGCGGGCTTCACGCGCTCTTCGTAGATCGTCCGGCAGCCCGGCGCGAGTTCGTTTGCCACAAAGGACTTCAGCCCGAAGACGAAGTCCTGGCGGGCAAGCTCATCGTGGTTCGCCTCAGGAAGCAGCGCGTGCCTTGCTTGTTGCCTCATCATGGCGGGGTATCCTTTGGAAAGCACGATTCAGCCAACCGGCTCGGCGCGGCACCGAGGACGGTCGCCGAGCGCTGCGCCGATGATTGGTCATGACGATCAACGAGTCAATGATAGCAGGGAACAACGGAGGCCGACTTCAGATGGACAAGATGTTGCCGATCGAAAGACGATATTTGACGGTGAATAACCGGGTCGTTCACTACCGGCGCGCCGGTTCCGGCCCCCCCGTCGTACTCATCCACCAGTCCCCCACCTCCTCCGCGAATTTCGTCCCGCTGATGCGGCGGCTGGCGGACCAATTCACGGTGTTCGCCTTAGACACGCCCGGTTTTGGCGAATCCGATGCGCTCCCCGATAAGCGCGTAGAAGCCAAACATTTTGCTGACGCTCTCGCGGAAACTTTCGCGCGCCTGAAGCTGCCGCGATGCGCTGTGTTTGGCATGGACACCGGAGCTTGTATCGCTTTCGAGTTTGGTTGTCTCCACCCGAAACTGGTCACGGGTCTTGTTCTGTACAGCCTTCCAGTCCAAAGCAAATCGGAAATGCAGGACAGACTCAAACGATACGCTCCGCAATTTCGGCCGCGCTGGGATGGCGGCCATTTGACGGGGATCTGGACACGAATGCGGGACCATAGAAGTTGGTATCCCTGGTACCGTCACAGTGCGTCGGCGCGGCTGGCTGTTGATATGCCGGCGCCCGAACAGCTCCATGAACGGATTCTGGATTTCTACCGGGCCGGCAACGACTACAGGCATGGCTACCAGGCGGCTTTCGGCTTCGATGCGATCGCAGCGGTGCCCAGGCTGACGGTCCCGGCGACCTTTCTCGCGAGAGAAGGCACCCTTTTGGTCGGCGCCCTCGAACGCTTGCCGAAACTTCGTCCCAACCAATCGATCAGACCCGTGGGGCCGAGTGAGGAGGAATTCACCGATGCAATTGCTGCGTCGCTCAAGACATACGCAAAAGGGAGGGCGCCGAGCGACCCTAAGGTGTCGGCGATTCAAGGCCGAATCAATCGCCGCTATGTGAATTTGCCGTCCGGCCAGTTGCGTGTCCGGTTCAATGGCGATGCGCAAGGCCGTCCTTTGGTATTGCTGCACGACACACCTGGCTCTTCGGTCATGGCTGAACCGCTTTTGTCGTCGCTTGCCCGAAACCGGCCCGTCTATGCCATGGATCTGCCTGGCAACGGTGATTCCGACCCGCTTCCAATGGCGCGCCCTTCCATTGAGGATTACGCCAAGAGCGTATTTTGTGCCGCACAGCAATTGGGATTGCGGCAGTTCGACTTATACGGCCAGGGAAGCGGTGCCTCCGTCGCCGTTGAAGTCGCAATAGCCAGCCCCGAGCTTGTCCGAAGTCTTATTCTTGAGCGCGTCATGCTCTTTGGCCCCGAAGAACGCGATGAGTTGATCGCCCATTTGACGCCGCCCATCGAAATTAGCTGGGATGGTTCCCACTTTTACCGGACTTGGTTGATGCTTCGCGATCAACTTCTGTATTGGCCCTGGTATGCCCGGTCAAAGGACTCATGCGTCAGGTTGAATGAAGACGTTGGTGCGGAGAGGCTTCATCGATGGACGGTGGAAGTCCTGAAGAGTTATCAAACCTACCATTTGGCGACTCAGGCCGCACTTCGCTATCCGATCAAAAGCCGCCTGCCCGCGCTCACGGTCGAAACGCTTTTCTGTGCACATGAGAACGATCCGTTGTGCGCGAACACCCTGACGGCGGCTCGCTTCGTTGCCAATTCTGTCACCCAGGTCCTCTCCGAGAACCGCAACGCATCGTGCCGTCTGTTTGGCCGCTTTCTTGATCGATAGCTACTTGACGGCGCCGAAAAAGTAACGGGCGCCGGTGAACACGAAGTCCCGGTATTTCGCAACGCCCTTCTCGTCCTGTGAAGCGGTGTCCGTCACAGCAATCTGGGGGAAGGCGTTCCTACGCTTGAAACCGGCGTCGACCACCAGTTGCACGAGGTCGGTTTCATGCATTGTGGTCATGAAGGGCTCGGCGTTGTAGTGCGTGCCCCAATCGTGGAGCGCGGCATCGTAGGGATCCATCTCGGTGTACTGGCGGGACTCGCCGTGGACCATGAGACCGCCGGGCCTCAGCAACCGGAAACATTCTTTGATGATTTTGGGCATCGCCTTGCGCGACGTCTCATGCAGCAGGCCGGTTGAGATGACCAAATCGAATGATCCATCCTCGAAATCGGTGTTTTCGGCGTTCTGCTGCGAGAAATGGATAGCCCTTCCGGTCAACTCGGCCCGCGCATGAGCGTAGCGCAGCAGCGGCGCAGCTACGTCGATGGCATAGAGCTCCGCCGTGGGAAACGCTTCCACGTAGGGCAAAGCGCTGCTGCCCACTGTGCAGCCCAGGTCGAGGATCCTTTCCGGCTTTAGGTCCGGAAAGCTTTCTTTGACGAAGGAAATCAGGCTCAAGCCGTAGTTTTGCTGGCTGCGTCCCTGACCGCCAAGGCTAAAGAGGTAGACGCCGCGGTCGTACAGGGCGCCGGCAAAAACATCGTCCTCGGCCAGGTCCGTATGGTAATTGCCGGGCATGGCATGAATATCGACGGCGCTCAGGTATCTCGGTATCTCGAGATCGGGGTCAAGCCGCAGCGATCCAAGCCGTTTGCCACGCTTTCGCGTCGCCTTGGCCTTGGCGATCAGACCCGCCAGCTGGCGCTCGACGCTTTCTCCCGTCGTATCCCAGGTGAGTTCCTGAATCGTCCGCTTCATCGAGCTGATCATCTGGTCGTGCGGCTCGCCCGCCAGGCGACGACGGATTTCGTGCCGGTCGGGGGCCCGCCCGTGTCGCTTCTCCAACGCCGGCTTGACGCGCCCCTGGTAGAACGCCCGGCCTCCTACCGCCAACGTGTCCGAGACAAACTGCTTCATGGTGAAGACGAAATCCTGCCGCGCGAGTTCGTCGTGATCCGACTTCGCCAGCATCGGATGCGCGGTCTGTTGGTTCATCATGTGACGGCTCCCAGGCGACGGCAGAATCGTAGGCCACTCAAAAAACACCCCGGTCGCCTGAATCGCCCGTGACCCAGCGATGGGCGTTCAGCCGGCGGCGCAGCATTATATTCGTTTTCGTGCGGACTGGGCATGTTTCACGATGGGGTCCTGGGACCTGACGCGGACGTCCTTGACAGTACTACCGGCAACCCTCAGGTTTTGACGGACAAATTCGTGGCTCTTGGCGAGGGGAGGTGAGCCGCTTTGTTGAATTCCAACATTCCGCTGCCGGCCTACCGGTGCAGCGAAACGGACGAGCTTGAGTGGGAGCAGGATCCGACGATCCGCGACTTCAATCGAAAGCTCTTGTATCTCGACGCCGAAACAGGGGCCGATACATTGCTTCGGTATTTCCCGCCCGGTGCGCGCTACACAGGCCACGGCGGCGGTCAGCATCGGCACTACCACCTTACGGTGCGGCAGCGCGCTTTCGCCCTGTATGGCGACTTTCCCCACTGCGAATTCAAAGATCCCTTGGATATTGATGGCAACAATATCGTCTTTCGCAAGGGCTACTTCATGGATCGCCCGCCCCGAAGCATCCACGGAACCCAGCCGGAACCTTTGTCGCAAACCGGAGCAATTATTTTGCAATGGAATACGGGTGGCGGGGTCGGCCTCGACGATCCAAAGGCCGAAAGCGAAACCGTGAGCGTGCCCTTCGAGGGCGACCTGCAGTCGATGGGCAACGATTTTCCTGAAGGTCGGGTTTTCGACACGGGCAACCTCGCGTGGCAGCCCCATCCCACCGTCCCGGGATGGAAGCGCAAGGTCCTCGCATCGCCCGAGCAAGGTGAGGAGGCTGTCTCGCTTCTCTTTGTGCCGCCTGACTGGCGGGCCGACGATTTGCCGGCACGCGGCGCCCCGGCGGATGACCGGTCGTGGCTCTTTGCGTTGTCGGGCGATCTGCCCCTTTGGGTCTATGATACCTCCGAAGCCAAGCTCGGCGAATGCGTAAGCCTGCGCGAGGGGACGTATCTCGAATGGTCCCAGCCAGCCGTTGTCGGGTTCGAAGCCGGTCCCGGTTCCGAAATCGGGTGTACGCTGCTATGCGTCGGACACGAGTTGATAGCGTGACGAGCCGGGGCAACGGCCTAGGCGAGTTCGTCCATAGGCGCGATACCCAAAGGCGTCATACCTTCATTGTGGTGCACGATGAGCCAGCTGTCGTCCTGACGCTTGAGAACACTGGTGATACGAACCGTACCCGATGACGGGTTGGGCGGCTGGTAGTCGTATGTCAATGTGTAGCACGCGATGGCAAAGCCATCCCAGACATCGACGGTCGGCGTTTCCAGCGACATTGTGAAGGCGCCTCGGGTTTTCATCTTTTCCTGGCTGGCGTCGAGCAATTTCCGGTGCTCGTCGGCGCCGCGCAGAAGCTTCGCGGTGACATAGTCCCAAACCGTTGCATCGGGATGCAGGAACGAAGCGATTCCCGCCGCATCGTGCGCCCGCAGGGCCGCGAACATCGCCTCGATGACGCGGACGATCTCGCGTCTGTCGTTCGTTTCAGTCATCGTCGTTTTTCACGGTTGTCCTCAATCACCATGACCCGGCACGAGGATCACTTTTCCGGTGCGCTCGTCGCCAGTCTTGGCGGCGGCGATCAATGCATCGCGGATGCCTTCGAGGGGATAAACGCCGGCGATCCTCGCCGACAGCGTACCATCGGCAATCAGACGCGCACAATTGTCGTAGACCTCGGCCTGCTCTTCGGCCGTACGGCCGGGTTGGCGCGCCATGCGTGACGCCGGGCGCTGCGCCGGGAGACCCGGGTCAGATGTCCAACTCACCTGCGAGCGATCCTTGATGTATCCCACTAGGGATCGTTCCATGATGTAGCCAACGAGCTTGATGTCCTTGAACATCAGATTCCAGGGCGAGATATTGCAGGGTTCGCCGCTCAAATAGCCATAACTCGCGACGGTGCCGCCCTCGCCAAGGCATGACGCGATGCGCTCGGTTGCGTCGCCGCCGACGGCGTCGATCCCGAGGGCGATCTCGGCGCCGCCGGTTTGTGCCATGACGGCCTCGGCGAGATCGGCGCCGTCGACGATGACGACATCGCCACCGAGTTGCCTCACCTCCTCGACCGCCGATCTTCGGCGCACCACATTGACCGTCTTATAGCCCCACAAGCGCGCCAACTTGATCAGGTACTGACCGCAACTGGAGTTCGCTGCGTTCTGAACAATCCATTCGCCGGGCGTGAGATCGACGATGTCCTTCAGCATCAAGTACGATGTCAGCGCGTTGCCGTTCAGCAAGGACAATTGAACGGGATCGGCATCCAGGGGCGCGCGAAACAGCGCGGCGGCGGGCGATCGCACCTGCTCGCACCAGGTGCCGCCCCGGCGCGGCAGAAAGACGCGGTCGCCGGCCTGGAATTTAGTCACCGCTGCACCGGTGTCGACGATCTTGCCGACCCCCAGATTGCCCGGCACCGAAGGCAGTGGCAGGCGGAAGCCCTCCTTGCCGCTGATAAGGTAGAGATCGTTGAGTTGAACGGGCGCTGCCTCGACGGCAATCAGAACCTCGTTGTCGGCAACCGATCCGGGGTCGACGTCGACAAGTTGCGCCGTGTCCGGCGGATGACCGTAAGAGGAATACTGAACGACTTTCATGACAGGCGTCCCCATGTACGCGGCGCCAAGGGCCAGCGCCGCGGCCGCCTGGACACCGATCATCGGGGATTCACGGCTTCGCTGCAACACGTGCAGGCCGGCGGCCAATCCCTTGAGCCCAATCGTTGTCGACGGCTGGGACACCCAATGTTATTGTCTGGTCAGATTTCCCCCTGGGCATTTCTCGGGCGCTTGCCGTGGTCAGTTATTCATCGGACGCTGTGGCTCGCTATCCGAACCTTCTATCGCCGATCAAGCTCGGCCCGCTGACGCTTCGGCACCGGGCGGTCGTAGCCGGCCACAGCATGGTGATGGGCGAAAACGACGGGCGCGTGGGCGAGCGACTGTGCGCTTACGTTGCCGCCCACGCCCGGGGCGGGGCAGCGCTCATTGGCATGGAGTCCGCGCCCGTGCACGCGGGCTCGGTCCACTACGCCCAACAGCTCCGCCTCTATGACGACGCCGTTCTGCCGGGCCTTGCCCGCGCGGCGGAGGCGGTACACGCGGGCGGCTCCTTGCTGTCGATCATCCTGTGGCACGGTGGGCACAACGTGACCCATTACGGCGGCCAGCCCGGAGTGGCGCCCTCGCCGATCCCTTCCTACACGATCGGCGAGACGCCCAAGGTACTCAGCGCTGGAGAGATTCGCGAGATCGTTGCCGCCTATGGCTCGGCCGCGCGGCGCTGCCGCGAGGCCGGCCTCGATGCCGTCGAGGTACAGACAGCGCTCGACTATTTGCTTGGGTCGTTCCTGTCGCCGACCCTCAACCGCCGCACCGACGCCTACGGCGGCTCTCCCGAGAATCGAGTGCGCATCGTGGTCGAGATCCTGGAGACGGTTCGCGAGGCAACTCGTGGCGAACTCGCGGTGGGAATACGAACCTCGATCGCCCACCTGATCCCCGGCGATCCGCATGACTACGGGATTGAAGATTCGCTTGCCGCGATGCGTCATCTCGTCGAACGGGGACTTGTCGACTGGGTGAGCGTCATGACGGGAACGCGCTGGTCGCACGATCGGGGCATCGCGCCCATGAGCAGGCCCCGCTTGTTTCTTGCCGAGCAATCGGCCCGCTACAAGATCGAGCTCGGTGTTCCCATCGTCGTCGCAGGGCGCATCCGCACGCCAGGGGAAGCCGAGGCCGTCCTCGTGAACGGCCAGGCCGACCTCATCGGCATGGCGCGCACCTGGATCGCCGACCCGGACTGGATGAACAAGGTCGAACGCGGCGAAGAGGAGCGCATCCGTCCCTGCATGTCGTGCAACCAGGGCTGCCTCGGATTTGCCCGGCGCGGCCTGCCCGGCACCTGCGTCATCAATCCCGTCGCCGGACGCGAGTTCGAGCTCGGCGATCCCGAAACCGCCCCGGCGCCGCGCCGGGTGGTGGTCATCGGCGGCGGACCGGGCGGCCTGGAAACGGCGCGGGTGGCTGCGCTGCGCGGCCACCACGTTCGCCTCTACGAAGCGGAGGACCGCCTGGGCGGGGCGATGCGTCTCGCCGGCGAGGCGCCGCACCGGACCGAGATGCTTGCGGTGATCTCGTGGTGGGAGGGCGAACTCGAACGCCTCGGGGTGGAAGTGTCATTGGGCGAGCGGGTTGCGGGTTCCGACGGGCTCGACGCCGACGATGTGGTGTGGGCGATCGGCGCCCGCCCCGCGGCCACCGCCATCTGGCGCCTGAGGCCTTACCTCGTGGACGGCATTCCCGGTACGCAAGATCTGCCGCACGGGCGCGACGTTCTCGCCGGCGCCCGGTCGGTCTCGGGCGATGTTCTCGTGATCGACGAAGAGGGCGGCTGGATGGCGGTCTCGCTTGTGGAAACGCTGCTGGCGGCGCCCGAAGTGCGCTCCGTCACGATCGTGACGAGCTGGCGGCCTCTCGGCGGTCCCGAGATTGTCGTGACCCTCGAAGCATGGGACCTTGCGGCGCGGCTTGAGGAGGCGAACCTCACGGTCCACCTCGAAACGCTGGTCGATTCGGTCGAAGGCGGAACGGCGAGGCTTGCCGGCGGTGAGGCCATCGGTCCGTTCGACGGAATCGTTCTATCGACCGGGACGGCGGCTCTGGAGTTGCCCGAGGGCGCCCTTGCCGTCGGCGATTGCGTAGCCCCGCGCGGGTTTTGGGGCGCCACCCACGACGCCGCGGTCCTTGCCCGCTCGCTCTAACCACGCGGGCCGGATGTGCCGATCGGAGGTTCCCATGAAGAAACAGGCAATTCACGACATGCTGCCGCGCGCCACGCACGACGAGGCGGCACGTCAGGAATTCGTCTTCGCCTTGCGCAGGGAAGTCGTTTTTGAGGCCCGCGTCGGCACGCGCACGATCTACGACAAGCGGGTCAAACCCGCTTTCCAAAAGCGCCACGGGCGCTCACCCAAGGATCGACACGAAGTTCGCAAGGCGATGCTTGCCGACCCCTACGCGCAGTTCGCCAGCGCCCTGCGGCTGACGACCCAGGAAGTGATGTGGGATAGCGTCGGCGAAAGTGTCGAGCGCCAGCTCGACGGTCTCATTCGAAAGTCAAAAACCTTCAAGAACACGCGCGGGACCCTGAGGCTCGACCCGGACATGAAGCTCCCCAGATACCTCACCGCGGTCGACATCCATTGTATGCCCGGAAATTATTCGACCGAGTTGACCGGCGACGACGTGTTCGCGGGAGCCATCTATGACCGCGGCGCATACCTTCGCGCGCTCGGCGGCATCGGCGAGTACAACGACGACTTCGGCCGCACCGCGGCCTCTTACCCTCAGGCGCGCCGTCCTCGGTTCCGGCCGAAACGGATTCTCGACGTGGGTTGCGGAGTCGGTCACAGCACCTTGCCGTTCTGCGACGCCTACCCGCGAGCCGAAGTACATGCCATCGACGTGAGCGCGCCGGTGCTTCGTTACGGCCATGCGCGCGCCGAAGCATTGGGCAAGGCGCTCCACTTCTCTCAACAGAATGCCGAACACACTGATTTTGCCGACGGATCCTTCGATCTCGTGATCGGTATTGGCATGCTGCACGAGACGTCGAATAAGGCCGCGCGGAACATTCTGGCCGAGTGTTTTCGCTTGCTTGCGCCGGGTGGACTTTGCCTCCATTACGAGGCTCGGCCGTGGGACCGCATGAGCCCGTTCGACGCATCGGTGCACGATTGGGATACCCACTTCAATGCCGAACCCTTTATCGGCAAGCTGCACGATCTGGATCCGGAAAAGCTGATGACCGAGGCCGGGTTCGCCAAGAAGAACTATATCGACGAGTATGTTACGAGCGCGTTAGTCGCAAGCGGCTTCAAGGACGAGGTCGGAACCGCGGGTGCCAAGGGGGGTGCGATGTGGTTCTTTGGAGCGACGAAGTAGCCCCGCCGATCGGCGAGCCGACAGGGCGGCCAGGGAGTATCCTAAGACGCGAACGCAACCGCGGACGCCGGCCACCGGTCGGCGGCCTTCGCCGTAGACCGCCTTTGAAGATATTCTCGTCGCGATAGACGAGGCCGCTGACGGAGTGGCCCTCCGGTATCCGCGGATGGTCCTCAATCCCAACCGGCCGGCGGGCGCGGTGCCCTGACTAGAAAGCGATCGTCTCGCCGTTGTAGCGCCGGTAGCTGCCGGAGTCCGCCAGCCCGGCGCGGCCTATGACTTTGCGCATGCCGGCGATACTTTCCCTCGCATCGGTGCTGCCCGCCGACCCGGCCATACCGACTCCTTTGACGTGGCCGGGGCACAAGGCGAGAACCGTGATGCCGCGCTCACGCAAGGCTTCGGCCATGAGCGTTGACACCTTGGTCAACGCCGCCTTACTGGAGCTGTAGACAAACGCCTGCAACTGGGCCTCGGCGTTGGAGCCGATTGTCGACGAGATATGAACGATCTTTTTCTGCTCGCTGGCCGCGACGTTGTCGGCAAACGCCTCTGAAACCTTCATCGGCCCCAGGGTGTTGGTGCGCAGCACATGCAGCCATTCGTCATAGTCCAAGGTGCCAAACTGCTGTCCCGCGATAGATTCGCCGCGCGGACCGGGGATGCCGGCGTTGTTGATAACGACATCGATGGGCTCGCCACGATAGCCCGCGGCGACCGCATCGATCGTGGAGTGGTCGAGAACGTCCAGGGATGCGATTCTTATCCGGCCATCAGAGGTCCTGGCGATATCTTGAAGTGCCCCAGCCCCCTCAGGATCGCGGCAGCAGGCGATAACATGCCATCCCTCGGAGGCGTATTGACTGACGAATTCGAAACCGATGCCGCGATTGGCACCAGTGATCAGGACCCTAGGCATGGCTTCCCCGGTTGGCTGATGGCAAAAACCTAGCACGCGCCGGCGCTTTGTCAGACAAACCTGTTCTTCGCAACCGGACGGATCGCACGTGCCCTGCAGGTCAAAAGCAGGGATTGTCCTGACCAGCCTTTAGGGGATCAAAATTGCCGATCTTGACCACCCCAGATGGTGGCCATAGGTTGCGAGCCAATATCCAGCAGTACGTGATCAAATGGCACGAGGTCGAGGTGACGAATTGACCGCCGCCAGGGGCGCAGGTTTGCCGCCGCGCAACAAAACTGGGCTCGGATCGTGAAAGCGGGCACCAGTCGTTCGGAAGCGGTTCGCGAAGGCCTCGGGCATCCGGTCGTCGACGGTGACGGCCACATGATCGAGGTCGAGCCAATCCTTGTCGACTATATGAAGGAGACGGGTGGCGACTCATTGGTCCGGGACTACATCGCGTGGTGCGAGGGTCGTTGGCGCCGTTGGTACGAGGCCACGCCCGAAGTGCGTCGCGCAAGGCACATGCAGCGCCAGCCCTATTGGGGCATTCCGTCGGCCAATACCACCGACCGCGCGACCTGCATGTTGCCGGGACTCATGCGATCCCGTCTCGATCAGCTTGGCATCGACGTGGCGATCTCGTATCCCACCCTCGGCAACCTTTTGGTCGAACAGCCCAACGCCGACATGCGCCGCGGCTTGGTCCGAGCGGTAAATCGGATGAACGCCGATCTTTACCGGCCTTACGGCGACCGGCTCATTCCGGTTGCCGTCATTCCCATGCACACGCCAACTGAGGCACTCGAAGAACTCGACTACGCAGTCGGAGAGCTCGGTTACAAGGCAATCGTCGCGCAAGGCAGCGTTCGGCGAACGATCCCCGAGGAGTACCGGGGTGGCCGGTTTGGCAACACCTACTATGTCGACTACCTGGCAATGGACAGTGA
Source organism: Alphaproteobacteria bacterium (assembly GCA_963664465.2). Taxonomy (GTDB): domain Bacteria; phylum Pseudomonadota; class Alphaproteobacteria; order UBA8366; family CAVOAK01; genus CAVOAK01. The sequence continues at coordinate 608,760 of CAXXSU010000015.1, forward strand.
ATACGATTACGACCCTGTATGGCGCCGCTGTGTCGAACTGAAGGTGGCGCTGACCACGCATTCCGGGTCGCAGGGATTGCCCAACCGCACCTCGCCGTCGAGCTTCGTCTTCAATCACGTGGGGCACTTCGCCCAACATCACGAAGGGCAGTGCAAAGCCTTCCTCATGGGTGGCGTAGCCCGGCGCTTTCCCGATCTGCGCATCGCGTTCCTCGAGGGCGGTGTCGGCTGGGCCGTCAACTTGTACAACCAGCTTTTCGAGCACTGGGAAAAACGCAACGTTGAGTCGCTGAAGAAACATCTCGATCCGGCCAAAGTCGATCGAAATCTTCTGGTGAGCCTGTTTGAGCGGCACGGCGACGCTCTGCACAAAGCACACCTCGGCAAGGTCCGTGACGGCGACGGGCACTTCTGGAGCCAGTGGGACGAGGACCCGGACGATCTCGACGAATTCCGCGCCTCGGGCATTCGCTGCGAAGACGACATCCGCGACATGTTCGTCGACAATTTTTACTTCGGTTGCGAAGCCGACGACCGCATGATTCCGTGGGCGTTCGCCGCCAAGCTCAACCGGCTCGGGGCCCGCCTCAAGGCGATTTTCTCGTCGGATATCGGCCATTGGGACGTGATCGACGCGACCGACTGCCTCGCGGAATCCTACGATCTGGTCGAAACGGGACACCTCAGCAAAGACGATTTCCGCGATTTCACATTTGCAAATCCGGTGGAACTCCACGCCTCCATGAATCCGGATTTCTTCAGGGGAACCGTCATCGAAGATGATGTCGCACGACTGATGGCTGGGCGCGCGGCGCGCGCCGCTGAGTGAAAGGGGTACAAAACCCCAAGCGCAAACAGCCGCCGGTTCACGTCATTTGTGGCATGCCTTCCCGAGAGCGATCATGAGGCGTCCTTTTGCATTGGACCGCGGCGTCGGCTGTTGGTATGTTGCGGAGCCGTTGGAGGTGTAAAACCTCCGGCTAGTATGAGGCGTCGCCGCTCCGACGGATCGTCGTCGACTTTGGTTTGCAAGCTCAGTGCCGGGCGCTCAAGCTCGCGCCCGCAATTCTCGCGCGTAGTCCGTTTGATGAATAGGGAGCCGTGGAGCCAGGGTGGCACTCGCGGCGGGACTCGCATTCAATAGTCGATTGCCGCCGGTCGCACCTAGACCGCCCGGCAGGGATCAAGGGAGGAGATCACGATGCGAAAACTTGGGAAGGCGCTGCTGCGCGGTGCAGCGGCAAGTCTGCTATTTGGTGCGATGGCATTGCCCGCCGCCGCGCAAGACGACAAAGACACGCTCCGCGTCGGCATGTATACCAATTCGGGAACGCTCGGCGATGTCTACGGCAAGAACTTCATCTGGCCGCACCTCTATTGGTGGGAGGGCTCGTACGATTCGTTTGTGCGGGTCGACGACAGCGGGAACGTGCTCCCCTTCGCGGCCGAATCCTGGGAGAACATCAATCCGACAACATGGCGGGTGACGTTCCGCAAGGACACTGTTTTCTGGAATGGCCGAAAAAATACCGCTGCCAATGTCGGCAAGACCTTCGACTATCTTCTAAACACCGTCGCGGGGAACGCCGCGGGCATCCTGCTCAGCGTGAAATTGGCGAGCTACAAAGTTATCGACGATTACACGCTGGAGTTCGTCACGGAGCAACCCGATCCCATCTTTATTCCGAAATTGGCGGCGTTCTATGTCGTCGATATGGACGCCTTCAATGATATGGGCGTCGGCGAGTTTGCCGTCCATCCGGTGGCATCGGGTCCGTTCGAAATTCTGAGCTGGACCGATCAGGAGCAAATCTCCGTTGCCTTCGACAAAAGTTGGCGGCCGCCCCACGTGAAGAACATGCACATCATCAACGTGCCCGAGGCGGCGACGCGTGTCGCCGGACTGCTGTCGGGCGAGTTGGACATGGCTTACGCTCTGGGGCCGGACGATGTGGCGCGCATCCGCGCGGAAGGGCACACCGTAGCTGTTGAAAGCGCGCCGTTTGCCGCGGCGTTTGGCTTGTTCACGGTGGACTTTTCGGGCAAGTGGGGCGGTAATCCGCCGTTCGCCGACAGGCGCGTCCGCCAAGCTGTGAACTATGCCCTTAACAAGGAGGCGATGGTCAACGACTTGCTGTTGGGCATGGCCAAGCCGTCGGGTCAACCGGCCGTGCCGACGACCTTCGGCTACAACCCGGATGTGAAGCCCTATCCCTACGATCCTGCCAAGGCAAGACAGCTTTTGGCCGAGGCGGGATACGCGGACGGGTTGTCCGTTCTGATGGAACCGTCCACCGTGTACGGCGCGGCCACAGACATTTTCCAGATCGTGGCGCAGGACCTCGCAAAAGTCGGCATCGATGTTACAATCAATTTACAGCCCTATAACGAGCGGGCGAAGATGTACTTTGGCGATAGCTGGAATGGCGAAATGACCTCGTTCACGTCGTTCTACTCACCGCCGCAGGATGCGTCGATTGTGTTCACCGTGTTCGGGTGCGATTTGCCCAACACATTCACCTGCATTCCGAAGCTCACGCCTCTGATCAAGGCGCAGTCTCAGGAAATGGACCCCGACAAGCGCCTTGCGATTCTACGGGAGCTGATGAAGCTCTCGCACGATGAGGCGTTGTCGTTGTTCCTGTTTGAGGGTTTCGACATCACCGGTATTGCAAAACGAGTGTCGGGCTACAAAAACTGGAACAAGGTCATCCATTACGAAAACATGTCGATCGAGTAGATCGAGGGTTAAGAGCGTTTGCACGGAGAGTGGGACGGCAACCGGTACCGGGAACCGCGTGTTCCCGGTACCGGCCCGTCCCGCGGACCGCCCCCGTCCGTTGGCTCGGACCAAAATGAAGACATGGGATGAAACTACTTTTTCACGGTAGAGACTTTATCGACAAAGTGCTGGTCGTCGCAGCCGAGGCCGGTGTGCTCGATCAGCTCGAGTTCATTATCCAGCAGCCATTTGACGAAGACGCCATCATCTGGGAGTACAACCCTCTTGGCCGGCATCCGGCGTTGGTTCTGGACGACGGTGTGGTGCTCTACCACGGCCTCCTGTGTTGCGAATATCTCGACTCACTGAGCAGCGGGCGCCGCCTGTTTCCGCAGGACGAAACACGGTGGAAAGCGGTGAGCCAAGCAATACTCGCCGACGGCCTGTTTGACGCGACATCGGCCCTGGTGGTCCAGGCGCTGCGCGCCCCGGAGGATCGGAGCCGCCCCGATATGCTCCGCCATCGCAAACGGATCTTCCATGTTCTTCCGGCCATGAATGACCATGCGGCGGCGTTTGGGCCTGACGACTTTCATATCGGACATGTCGTTTTTGCGAGCGGTCTGAACTACTACGATCGGCGCCAGCCGTTGCGGCGGGTCGAACTCGATCCGGCCGACGCCGCGTTCGATTGGCGGGCCGAGCACCCCACCCTTGCAAGCTGGTACGATCGGATTTGCGAGCGACCGTCGCTTCAGATTCGCCCGTCGCAACTTGGCGTTGCGGAGCAAGGAATGCCGAATATGTAAATGGGTCGGGCAGCGGGCCCGCTGATGCAGAGATAGAAATGGACGGCCTGGCTCGACGCAGAGGATGATCTTTCCTTCGGAGAAGACACCGTGATCAAGCGCCGTTTTGCGACCATCGACATCGGCCAGATCCACTACTGGACGGCCGGGGAGGACAAGCGGGAGGGCGCCCATCCGCCGCTCGTTCTGTTGCATGCCTCACCCTTTTCAGGACGCAGTCTGAATGCGCTGACCGAGGCGATGGGCCGCTCGCGCTGGGTGATCGCGCCCGACCACTTGGGCCAAGGCGATTCGTGCCCACCACAGCAGCGCGATCCCGAAATAGAGTATTTCGGCGACGCCCTGGTCCGGTTTCTCGACGCGATCGGCGTCACCAAATCCGACCTCTACGGCACCTCGACCGGCGGTCACGTCGCGATGGACGTTGCCATTCGTTATCCCGAGCGGGTGCGCAAGCTCATTCTCGATGGCGCCGGTCTTTCTTCTGAGCAGCTCCGGACTGAATACGTCGCCCACGTGCGCGAAAAACCTCCGTTCGACTACAACGGCTCGCAGATGCTGTGGGCCTTTCAGACAGCGAAGGACATGTACCTGTTCTTCCCCTACTACCAGCGCGACGCCGCCCACCGCCGTACGCGTGACCTTGCCTCGGCCGAGGAACTGCACCTGTTTGCCCTCGAGTTGCTGCGCAACCACGACACCTACCGACATGCGTATATCGCGGCGTTCGGAGCCAATCCGGGCGGCCACAAGTACGCGAAGCTCAGCCAGCCGGTGATGCACGCGGCGGGGACCAAGGACGGAAGCGCCAGCACCTTCGATCAGGTCGCCAAGATGATCCCGGACTGCACCGTGCGGAGGTATCCGGGCAGTGGGCTCACCGTCGACCAATCCACGGTTGCGGGCATGTTCGCCGAATGGCTGGACGCCTGAGGGAGGGGCCGTGAGCGCCGCACAGATTCGCCGCGGCTTCCTCGATATCGCCGAGGGCCAAATCCATTTTCGCGCGGCCGGTCGCGAGCCCGCCCAAAGCGAAAAACCTCTACTCGTCATGTTCCACGGCGCGCCGGGCTCGAGCAAGCAGTTCGAACGGCTCGTCCTGGCAATGGCAAGCGTCCGCCCGGTGATGGCGCTCGACACGATGGGTATGGGCGATTCCTCGCCATCCGCGCGAGAGGATGCCGACATGGCCTATTTTGCCGATGCTGCCGGGCGCGCGCTCGACAGCCATGGCGTCACGGGCAAACTCGACGTCCTCGGCCATCACGAAGGGGCTCCTGTCGCCACGGAGTTCGCGATCGCGTGGCCGGCCCGGGTGAACAAGCTCATCCTCGACGGCATGAGCGCAGCGCCCACCGAGCGGGCGCGCGGGTATGCGACAACGCTGGACAAACGCGCCCCCATCGATCAGGTCGGGTCGCAGTATTTCGATGCTTGGCACAGCCTGCGCGATGCCTACCTGTTCCGTCCCGCCGACCAGCGCCTTGCCGCTAACACGCTCCCAAGCGGACTACCGTCGCTCGAGCTTTTTCACGCGCACGTGGTGGAGATCCTCAAAGGGCTCCGCACCAGCCATACCGCGACCGCGGCCGCGGCGCTCTACGACGCGCCCACGCGCCTTCCGTTCATCTCGGTGCCGACCCTCGCCACGTGTGCGCGCCTGGACGGACCGTTTTCGGCGCTCGACGAGGTGGCTCGCCTCGTGCCCGGATGCACAAAACTCATCCAACCCCAAGACAATACGGGGGACCTCGCGACCGACGAGGAAATCCGAGCGCTTGGCAAGGCGCTCGGAGATTGGCTCGGATGAAACTGTACTTCAGTGGCCGAGATTACATTCACAAAGTGATCGTGGTCGCCGCCGAGGCCGGTGTGCTCGACAGGCTTGGATTTGTCACCGAGAATCCTCTCGACCGGGATGGCATCATCTGGGAGGTCAATCCCCTTGGCCGCCACCCGGTCCTGGTCTTGGACGACGGTGTGGTGCTTTGCCACGGCCTGTTGTGCTGCGAATACCTCGACTCGCACAGCGCCGCGCCCCGCCTGTTCCCGCAGGACGAGACGCGGTGGAAAGCGCTGAGCCAGATGATCCTGGGGGATGGCCTGTTCGACGCGACATCGGCTCTGGTCATTCAAAGTTTGCGCGATCCGGCCGAGCGCAACCAGGCCGATATGCGGCGTCACCGTATGCGCATTCTCCATGCCCTGCCGGTGGTGGATCGCGATGCGGCCGGCTTCGAAACCGAAGACTTCCACATCGGGCAGGTGTGTTTTGCCGGCGGCCTCAACTTTTTCGATATGCGCAAGCCGCTGGCGCGGGTAAAACTGGAACCGGCGGACGCCGCTTTCGACTGGCGCCGCGATTACCCCACGCTTGCCGCGTGGTACGAGCGGGTGTGCGAGCGGCCGTCGCTTCGACTGCGTCCCTCGCACCTCGGAATCCTCCCGCAGAGTGCGCCGAAGATGTGAACGGGGCCGCTGCCGGCCGAAAGGAAGAGCCATGAACAAGACAACAGTTGCCTCAGGGACGCAAAGCGTGACGACCAAGCTGGCGGCGGAGGTCGCCGAGACGCCGTTTGACGCCATCCCGGGTTCCGCGCTGGAGGCGATCAAGCGCCTGGTCATCGATCACGTCGGCATCACCTACATGGGCGCCGTCTTTACCGGCGAGGCGCTTATCGCCTACGCCAAGGAACTGGGGGGACGGCCCGAGGCGGTCCTGATCGGCGCGGGCATCAAGGTGCCCGCCGAGCTGGCCGCCGGCATCAACGCCCAGCTCTGCCGCAATACCGATTTCGAGGAGACCGGGCCCGGAACCCATGTCGGACCGCTTATCGCTCATACCGCCCTTGCGGTGGGGCAGCGCGTCGGGGCCTCGGGCCGCGATGTTCTCGCCGCCGCGGCGCTCGGCTACGCTCTGATCGCGCGATTTCACTTTGCCCGTGGCGCGGATTGGCCGCGCACCAGTGTCGTCCATCACCGCACCGCGGCCGCGGCCATCGCATCGCGGTTACTCGGTCACGACGCCGCCATGACCGCGCGCGCGCTCAGTCTGGCGTGGGAGTTTCCGCCGCGCACACACATGGCAAGCTTCGAATTCAAGTTCAAACGGGTTTCGCCGCTGGCCATGTTATCGGCGCTGGGGGCACCCTTGTTCGGTGCTCGAGGGGGCGTTCAAGCGGCGGTGATGACGGGCCTCGGCTTCGAAAGCGTGCCGGACGAGATCGACCTGCATATTTCCGGGTACGACCTCGCGGTGCTCTGCGAACCGCCGACGCCCTTCCATCACGTGAGCGGCGAAATGGAGCTCAAACCCTGGGTCTGCAGCCGGCCTTGCAGCTGCGCGATGCAGGGGATTGCAAATCTGATTCGCGAGCATGCCATTGATGCGCCCGATGTCACCGCCATCCGGCTCCGCCTCTCGGGAATATACCTCCGGCATTGGCTAAACGACCCGGCGCCGGATACGTACTGGGAGGCCATTTATTCGACCCAGTGGGCCGCGGCCATGGTTCTACAGGGCATCCCAGCGGGCCCGAAATGGGTCACCGAAGAGCGCCTGGCCGATCCGTTTTCGCGGCGTCTTGCAGCCATGGTCGAGATCACCGAGGACCCGGATTCGACCCGGGCCTATTTTGAGCTCAGATGGCAGGACATTCGAGGCAGTGTCGAGATCGAAGCCGGCGGCGAGACCCACCGCGCGTCATACACCATGGGCGAGACGCTTGGCAGCCCGCGCACGAACATGCCAGAGGCGATGGTCGAGGAGAAGTTTATGGAGGCCACGTCTCTGTCACTCAGCCCGGAGAAGGGGCACGGCCTCCTCGAAGCATTGCGCCGAATCGAGGAAGTGAGCGACATCAATGATGTTGCGGCCCTTTTCTGACCACTCTCCGCACATCGGCGGTTCGCCTGGGCCTGACGCTTGATCCGCGATTCCGCATGCCGTGGGAAATCTACGTCAACCGGCTGGAAAGCGTTTTCTGCGCGAAGACCACCCGAGCGTCGATCACCGCGAACATGTATTGCTTGGACAGGACGGCATGGAGACGTTCATCGTCTTCGACGAGGGCATCCGCCAGAACGCGCCCCATTTCGACCCAGATGTGGAGCGCGAACACGCCGCCAAACTGTTCGGCACCCACCCGTCCTATTTCAAGGCCGACACGTTGGCCGATCTGGCGGCGCAATGCGGAATCGATGCTGCCAATCTCGAGGCCTCGGTGGCCGAGTTCAACCAAGCCGTCGAAACCGGCACCGACCCGGCCTTCGGGCGGAGACGCTCCCGCGTCCCATCGACACGCCCCCTATCTCGCCATCCGGGCGGTGGGCATGACCGTGGTGAGCCCGGCCGGCATCAACGCCGACGGCGGCCTGCAGGTTTCTACCGCCGACGGATCGCCGATCCCCAACCTCTACGCCGCGGGCGAGGTGCTGGGCTTTGCGCGCCTCTCGGGCGCGGGCTTCCTGGGCGGCATGTCGCTGACGCCGGCGCTCACCTTCGGGCGTCTGCTCGGCCAGAAAATAACTCAGCGTCCGCTTCCTCGCAGACACCGGACATGGCGGAAGCCGTCCGTGGGGAACGAAGCCGCTTGAAATGGGCCGGATATATGCGGGGCATTAGAGCCCGTATCCGTACCCCGGGAGGGGGGGCGCGGCGGGCGCTAGCGGCAGCGAATTAGAATCTGAGGCATCGCCTGCTTGGATTCTGCAACTTGGATGCAGCAACGAACCGATCCGTTGATGCCGAACTGCATCTGGAGATTTGTGCGGCGGCCCGGATTATTACTACCCTAAATGCTACCCCACCGCCGTGAGTGGCCCCGAAGATACTCGTAACCCATTGAGAAATTGGGGGGCGATCGGGGGCCGCGCGTTCAACCGCGGCGAAAATCGGGATCGACCTTGGCCGTCATGGCCTCGCGCATCTGGTTCATCGCCGCGGGTGGCGCCTCCATGTAATGGAAGATCCTCCAGCCCTCGGGTTTGCGCCGGAGCACCATGCTAACGCGCACGTCGCCGGCGATCATCTCGCCGCCGTACAACCCGCCCGGCGCGAGCTCCGCGTTCCAATGCATGTCGTAGAAGACAAGGGCGAGGTCCGGGCCGATATCCTTAACCCTGATTCCGGAGCGCCTGTGAGCGGCGCGTGTTATGAGGTTTCCGGTGGCGGCGAAATAGGCTTCGATGGCGGGCCAACCAATATTGGTGTCGGCTTCCTCGGCGACATAGATCGGATCGGTCTCTTCACGGTCCCAAAGGGCCAGGATATCGTCGTAGTCGCGCTGGCTCCAAGAGGCATCGAGGCGCGCGAAAAGGGCGGTGATTTCTTCTTCCGTCTCGCTCATGGGTTTCCTCCCAAGGGTGCCGGCGCGGCTTCAAGCCAGGCGGCGGTTTCGCTATCGAGGTGCGGCGTCATCGTATCGCGGAACTGGTGAGAAACCTATCTGTCACCAATGAGCGGATCGACGTGAATTCGGGTGCGTACTGCGGTGACTACGCCATGAGTATCATGTGTTTTCAGATCGAGAACGTTGACCAAGACCCCATCGGAATTGTTTCAGCCCGAAACCCTTCGCGGGCGTCTCGTCCTGACCTCCACTACGGGGGGCCACACCCCGCTTGTTCTCCTTTGCGTCCTAGGGCACGAGCACCATCTTGCCGAAAACGGCGCGCTCGGCGGTGAGCCGCGCCATGTTCTGAACGTCCTTGAGCGCGCCCACCTTGTGGATCACGGGATTGAGCTGCCGCCGGGCGACCAGGTCCAGTACATGTTCGATCTCAACGCGCGACGCATAGTGGCTGCCATGAAGGCGTAGCTGCTTGCCCAGCAGCGCGCCAATACTGATCGCAGGTGCCGCGCCGCCGTGGGCGAGAATCACTCCCGGCTTGTCTTCGTCGCTTTGGGCGACTTGGGCCTCGTCCTTGAGAATGATGCTCAGCGTGTCGGTTCTTGTGTCGTAGGTGGCCTTCATCGGTCAGACCTCCAGTATTTCGTGATGTTGCTCGTGCGGTATATGGTAACGATCTCGGTGGGAATCCGGTCGACATCGACGAACACACGTACCAGATAGTCCCGGCTGGCTTGACGATCGGCTCGAACATATGATTCCTATTCCTGGCGAGTCACGACACGCAGGCGGCATTGGCAATGAAACTTCGCCCGTGGTGCCCGCTGAGGGATTCGAACCCCCACTCCCTATCGGGAAACGGATTTTAAGGCCGACGCCGCAGAAATATACTATTCAAAGACAATGGCTTGGTCGGTAGAACAAGTTGTGTGAAAAAAGTGTGGCTCACAAAGGCACAACGGACTTAGACAGAAATGCGTTTCCCGATTTTATGACGAAAAACCAATGGCTTACGAAAATAAACTAGCGGCAACGGACTTTTAGTCCGTTGTGTGCGCGCGGTCGGCGATCTCATCCCGTTCGGCGCCCTAGTCAATTCTCTTGGAAGGGTCATCGTCCTTCCGCACAACCTTCCACTGTTCGCCCTTCCCGATAGCATTAATCGTCACCCGCGCAGCGGAACGAAGGACATTCTTTACATTCGTCGGCAGTTTTTCATAACCAACGTCATGTAATGTTGAAGGCGACAGTCCCATTTTCGTTGCGCGGGGCGACGACAACATCTGCATTATCATTTGGCAGCACGTCGTTGCGGCACGCACGTGGAAGATTTGGCGGGGTGTCGTTATTGTAGTGAACGTTCTCACGCGGAGTTATTTCGGAAAGGTATCCGGCCACGACCTGGTTTTGACTTTTCGATCAAAGAATCGGAGGCGCCGTTATTGTAGTGAACGTTCTCACGCGGAGTTATTTCGGAAAGGTATCCGGCCACGACCTGGTCGCCGAAGCCCGAAGAGAAAGGGTGATGCGCAAACTGGTTGCGAATTTTTCGAAAGAAATTGAGATCTCTCATGACGTCAGGGCTGATCCAATAGAGAGCCGCGGCCATTTTGATCCGGGCACTTGCGCTCTCAAGCGGGCCTCCCATTCGGAAAAGTGATCTTGCACCGCCGGGTATTTGATCGTTGACCTCGCCCTCAAAGAGGTTGGCCAAAATAGCGTCCATGTACGCAAACGAAACGATGGCCAAGCCCCGATCGGTTTCAAACGTCAGGTACTGGAAGAAGCGCGTCATTTCTTCGCTGTCGAATTCCTTTTCTCCAACTGCTTCTAGAAGACTGTTCTCGTGAGTCTCCTGCATAGCCTTTGCGACCCTTTCTATAATCGCATACGCAAACGAAACGATGGCCAAGCCCCGATCGGTTTTCAAACGCAGGTACTTCGAATTCCTTTTCGTTTTCGTCCTCTTCCATCTTGAGTGCCTTCGATTGGTGCGGGCGGCGGGACTCGAACCCGCAAGCCCTTACGGGCAAGGGGTTTTAAGCCCCTTGCGTTTACCAGTTTCGCCACGCCCGCACATGCGTACAACTATAAGTAGCGCCTGGTCCCGCCGACGCTTTGCCGGCGGCTGCTCGGCGTGCTGGCCGGAGGTCATGGCGTAGAACGAGGAGCGGGCCATGCCCCCCCAACCGGGAAGAGGTGGCGGCACTCATCGCCGTCGACCTCCGCCGCCCCAAAGGGCCGAAGGTCTCCGTCTTGGCCTCCAGCAGTTCCACCTAATGATCTCTGTAAAAACGACCTCACGCTTGCGTGTGCCAACATCGCATAAGTAGGCACCCGCAAAACATCGTCATCTAGGAAACTTTGCGAGTGTGTCAAACTGTGCAACTGCGATTTCGGGCTGTCACCCCCTGTTTTCTGCCATTTATCGAAACCGCGTTCACTTTTAAGTCCGTTGCGTCTACCAGTTCCGCCAAGCGGGCCGCCGGGACGCGGCCACCCTAATCGCGGCACGGGGGTGCGACAAGAAGCGTGAGCCGGACCAGCGCTAGTCGAGGCCGGCGAGGGAGCGGATATCTTCCCAGACGTAGCTCACTTCGATGAGCGGCGCTCCGGCAACGGCGATGCGATGCTTGCCGTCCGGTACACCGCCGAGCGCCTCATAGAACGCGCACGCCGCCTCGTTGCGTTCGAGGACGCGGATGACAAGGGCGCTGGCGCCGCCCACCGCCAGGTGCCCGGCGCAGGCCTCGACGAGCGTCCGGCCGACCCCCTGGCGCTGCCATTTCGGAACCACGTAAAGCGCGAAGATTTCGCTCGCGCCCGGGTCCTTGGCGGCGCGCTCGGGGCCGCAATCGGCGAAGCCGACGATGCCGTCGCCGCCCTCGGCCTCGGCGATAAAAGTCACGCCGGCGCGGTTTTCGTTATCGAGAACATCGGCCCAGAAAGCCGAGTGGCGGATGTCGGACATGCCGTCCAGATAGTCGTCCGGCAGGATGCCGCGGTACGCCGAGCGCCAACCAACAACATGGACGTCGCCGATTCCGGCGGCGTCGTTGAAATCGGCGATGCGCACGAGATACGCCGGAGCGCCGGTCATCGACAGGGCCATGGCGCGCCCTAACCGGTGACTTCGTCCACCGGATCGCCGCCCGCCTCACGCACCAGTGTGCGCACCTCATCGACAGCCCGGGCGAGCCGGCTTTCGTCGGTCGAACGCAGGACCAGGTTGCAGCTGGCGATGCCCGAGCGGAAGTAGGGATAACTTCCGATTTCGACATCCCCGTAGGCCTCCTGCAGTTTACCCAGGCCGAGGGCGATGCGTCCCTCGGGAAGCCCCGCGGAGATCGTATGCGAGAGCACCGGCGCGCCGCCGACAAGCTTGTGGCGCAGACTGTCGAACATCGCCTGCATGATCGTGGGCACGCCGGCCAGCACGAAGACGTTGCCGATCAGATAACCGGGCGCCTTGGAGATCGGGTTTTCGATGATCTCGGCGCCCTCGGGCATGTGGGCCATGCGCAAGCGTGCCGCGTTGACGTTTTCGTCGCCGTAGTGATCGAACAAAATACGTCGCGCGTCCTCGTTGAGCACGTTCTTGACGCCGAAGGCTTGGGCCACACTGTCCGAAGTGATGTCGTCGTGGGTCGGACCGATGCCGCCTGTCGTAAACACGTAGTCGAAGGCGGCGCGGCATTCGTTCACCGTGCGCACGATGGTCCCGGTCACGTCTGGGATCACGCGGACCTCGCGCAGCGCGACGCCGGCCTCGTTGAGACGGGCCGCCAAGAAAGACACGTTCGTGTCCTGCGTTCGCCCGGAAAGAATTTCGTTGCCGATAACGATCACACAGGCGGTCACGGATTTGTCGGATTTGGCCATTCGTTTCCCCGGAGCCTCCCACCCGCCGCTATATAGCATGGCGCGCGCACCGGGGCAGCCCGCGAGCGCACCGCGCATTGCGGCGAGCGCGCCGCGCCGATAGGTTGCCGGCCATGCGTTTCACCACCCCCCTCCTCGCCGGCACCCTGATCGAGCGTTACAAGCGCTTCATGGCCGACGTGCGCCTGGATGCGGGCAAAACCGTAACGGCCCACTGCGCCAATCCCGGCGCGATGCTGGGCCTGACGGAGCCGGGCAACCGCGTGTGGCTGTCGCGCGCCGCCAACCCCAAGCGCAAGCTCGCCTACACCTGGGAATTAATCCAGCCGACGGGCGCCGCCGACGGCCCGGACTGCTTTGCCGGCATCAATTCGATGCGGCCCAACGCCATCGCCGAGGAGGCGATCCGGACGGACGCCGTCGCCGAACTGACGGGCTATGCCGAGGTCCGCCGCGAAGTCCGCTACGGGGAAAACTCACGCATCGATCTCCTGTTGGAGGCGCCCGGCCGGGCGCCCTGTTATGTCGAGGTGAAGAATGCCCACCTTTGCCGCAAGAGCGGTCTTGCCGAGTTCCCCGATTCGGTGACCGCACGCGGCACCAAACACTTGCTCGAACTCACCCGCATGGTCGAGGCCGGCCACCGCGCCGTCATGCTTTACGTGGTGCAGCGCACCGACTGCGATCGCTTCGCCGTCTCGGCCGATATCGACCCGGCCTATGGCGCGGCGTTGACGGCGGCGAGGCAAAACGGCGTCGAAGCGTTGTGCTACGCCTGCGCCATCAGCCCCGACGCCATCACGTTGGAGCGGGCGCTTCCGTTTACCGAATGATGCGCGACATGGGCACCATTCCCGGCGAGCTTTCGCGCCGCATCATCCTCGATCGCGTGCATCCTTTGACGGCGTGGCGCGAGCACCGCGGGCTCACCAAGGCTCAGCTCGCGCGCAAAGCCGAAGTATCGCATTCCTATGTTTCCCAGATCGAGGCGGGCAAGCGCGATGGCTCGGTCAAGGTTCTTCTGGCTCTTGCGCAAGCCCTCGACACGGATATTGAGTTTCTCGTCATCCGCCCGGCCGACTGACGCGGCGGCGGTGCGCGCCCTCATTTCGTTCCACGACAGGCGCATGGCCTATAAGTCCCCGTCAGAAAATCAGGCGCGCACGATCACGCCGCCCGCGTGATGCGCCGAACCTTGATCTTGTCGGCGTGCTTCATGACCTGAGCAAGATCGTAGGCCGCCTGTAGGCGGTGCCAGGTGTGCGCGCCCGCCACCGAACGCCTTGTCCAGGCGGATCGCCATCTCGGGCGAGATGCCGGCGCGGCCGTTCACGATGTCCGAAAGTTGCTTGCGGCTAATGCCGAGTTTCTTCGCTGCCTCCGTCACACTGAGGCCCAGCGGCGCCAGGCAATCGTGGCGAACCGACATCCCCGGATGCGGCGCCTCTTTCATCGGCATCTTAGAACCCTCCCGAGAGAATCATTCTGCCACACCCAGCCTCGCGCGGTCCCCTAATCCGTCCGCGCACCTAGCGCCCGCCGAATTGGTCGAGCCAGGCGCGGGCGCGGGCCTGGGCGTCGCTCATCTGTTCCGGCGTCATGCGTTGGGCAAGAAACGTCTGGGCCTGGCGCGCCCGGTCGTCGCCCTGAGCCGCGGCAAGGATGAACCACTTCTGTGCCTCGACGTCATCCTGGTCGACCGTGCGGCCCTCGGTGTACATGAAGCCGAGATTGAACTTGGCGCCGGTGTGGCCGCGTCGGGCGGCGCGGCGGAACCAACGCAGCGCCTGCTCATCGTCTTGTTCGACACGGCGCCCGGTGAGATATGTGACGCCGAGGTTGAATTCGGCCGCCGCGTTGCCCTCCGCGGCCGCGGTGCGGAAGCGGGCGAGTTGCCGGGCCACGGCGGCCTGCCCGGCGGTCAGCCGTTGCGCGAGATCGTTGCGGTGGCTGACCGCGAGATCGTCGCCCTTATCGGCGGCGAGGGTGAACCACATGAGCGCCAGCGTCTCGTCGCGCTCGACGCCACGTCCCTGCATCCGCAGGAAGCCGAGGTTGTACTGCGCACCGGCGTGGTCCTGGTCGGCAGCGGCGCGGAACCAAGCGTAAGCCTCGTCATCGTCCTGTTCGACGCCGCGGCCCTCGAGATAGAGGACGCCGAGGTTGTACTGCGCCCGTGGGCGCCCGGCTTCGGCCGGCTGTTGGAACCAGCGAGCGGCCTGCGCATCGTCGCCGATGACGCCGCGCCCAATGGCATACATGGCGCCAAGATGGAACTGGGCCTCGATATGCCCCTGCTCGGCGGCCAGGCGATACCACCTCACCGCCTCGACCGGGTCCGCATCGACGCCACGCCCCAGTTCGTACATCGTGCCGAGGTTGTCTTGGGCGGCGCCATCGCCCTGGGCCGCGGCGACGCGGTACCAGCGTAGCGCCTGGGCGTAGTCGCGGACGCCGGCGCGGCCCGTGGCGTACATCATTCCCAGGTTGTTGCTCGCCCCGGCGTGGCCCTGTTCGGCCGCGGCCTTGAACCATCGCACCGCCTGCGGATTGCTGTGCAGCACGCCGACGCCGGAAAAATAGATGAAGCCGAGAATAGCCTGGGCTTCGGCGTCGCCCTCCCGGGCGATGGGACCAAGTTCGCGCAACGCCGTGGCAAAATCCCCCGCCAGATAGGCGGCCATGCCCTCCGCCCGTCCGGCATGGGCGGGGGCAGAGAGCGCACCGGCAAGCAAAAAGACCGCCAGGCCGCCGCCCAGCCGCCGCGCCCGCAGTCCGAGGGCAAGCTTGGCACGGGCTCTGCAAAGCGCGGCATGGATGCGCGGGCACAATCTGCTATTCTCGGGCTGGATCAACCGCGGCCACAGGCCGCATCTGGAGTCCTGGTTCATGGTGTACGCCGAAGCCGCCGAAGCCCCCGCTCGCAACACCGGCGCGATCAAATTGCACGAAGCCGCCGATTTCGAAGGGATGCGCCGCGCCGGGCGCCTGGCGGCCGAGACCCTCGACTATATCGCGGATTTCGTCGTGCCCGGCGTGACAACGGAAAAGATCGACACCCTGTGCCATGATTTCATCGTGGCGCGCGGCGCCGTCCCTGCCCCGCTTCACTACCGAGGGTTCCCAAAATCGGTCTGTACGTCGATCAACCACGTTGTCTGCCACGGCATTCCCGGCGCCAAAGTGCTGCGCGAGGGCGATGTCGTCAACATCGACGTGACGCCGCAGCTCGATGGCTGGCATGGCGATTCAAGCCGCATGTTCTTCGCCGGCGAGGGCAGCATCAAAGCGCGCCGGCTGGTCGACGTGACCTACGAGGCGTTGATGCGCGGCATCGCTGTGGTGCGGCCGGGCGCCACGATGGGCGATGTCGGCCACGCGATCCAAAGCTTCGCCGAGGCCCAGCGCTGTTCCGTGGTGCGCGACTTCTGCGGCCACGGTTTGGGCCGCGTGTTTCACGATGCGCCGAATGTCCTGCACTACGGCGAGGCGGGCACCGGCGCCGAGTTGCGCGAGGGCATGTTCTTCACGATCGAGCCGATGATCAACCTCGGGCGTTGGCAGGTGAAGATGCTGCGCGATGGTTGGACCGCGGTGACCAAGGACCGCTCGCTGTCGGCGCAGTTCGAACATTCGCTTGGCGTGACGGCGACGGGCGTCGAAATCTTCACGACCTCACCGGCGGGGCGGCACGCGCCACCCTATTAGCGGGCCGGCCAAGTGGGGGACAAGCGAGCAGCACCGGCCGTACCTGACGGCAAGCCGCATTTCCACGGCCACCGTGATCGCCTGCGCGGCCGCCTCGTCAAATCGGGCGGCGATGGGTTGGCCGACTACGAGATGATGGAATTGGTGCTGTTCCTGGCCCGGCCGCGCGGCGATATGAAGCCGCTGGCCAAACGGTTGATCGATCATTTCGGCGGCTTCGGCGAGGCGATCTCGGCACCGCCGGAACGGTTACGCGAAGTCGATGGCGTCGGCGAGGCGACCATAGCGGCGCTCAAGATCGTCGAGGCGTCGGCGGTGAGGCTGAGCCGCTCGCGTGTTCTCAACCGCCCCACCCTTTCGTCGTGGACCGCGCTCCTGGACTATTGCCACGCCAGCATGGCTTACAATGCGACGGAGCAGTTCCGCGTCCTGTTCCTCGACCGCAAGAACGTGCTGATCGCCGACGAGGTGCAACAAAGAGGCACCGTGGACCACGCGCCGGTGTACCCGCGCGAGGTCGTCAAACGAGCCCTCGATCTCGGCGCCTCGGCGATCATCCTGGTGCACAACCATCCGTTCAGACCGCTATTATCCATTGATTTCTGCGGGTTTCAGAGGAGGCAGCCCGATTTGAGGTACCGCATAGGTACCACGAAGCCCAAAGTTTCCGCCTCTTTTTGGGGGGCGTGACCTATAAGGTAACGACATGGTTGGGGCGGTGGTCAGGACACCTGCGGAGCAGCTTGCGGGTTTGAGTCTCGATGGGGGTTGGAGAGTCCTTGAACTTATTCCGAGGCCACCCGGGGCAACGGGCGGTTACTTTTCGCAGAGCTATTTGGTCAAGGACGACAACGGAAGGCAGGCCTTCCTGAAGGCACTCGATTACTCAAAGGCGCTTAGGGATGCGGATCCTGCCTTAAGACTCAAGCGGATGACGGAGGCCTTCGTCTTCGAACGAGAGCTGCTCAGACGATGCCGTTCGATGAGTCGAATCATGACGGCAATTGCCGACGGCAGCGTCACTGTTGGCAATCGAGACACTGACGTTGTCCAGTACATTATCTTTGAGCTAGCGGATGGAGACATAAGATCGCAAGCGGATATTGCCCAACGGTTTGATTTGGCCGTGAGCCTCCGAGCGCTGCACCAGATTGCTACTGGCCTCTTCCAGCTTCATCGGCATAGAATCGCACACCAGGATCTGAAGCCGTCTAACGTTCTGGTTTTCCCGCGCGACGGCTCCAAACTGTCCGATCTCGGGCGGGCTTGCTATGGCGGTCTATCCGCTCCCCACGACGATGATCAAATACCGGGGGACTGGTCGTATGCCCCGCCTGAGCTCCTATATGGCCAAATTGACCCCGACTGGAATCGGCGGCGAATGGGCTGCGACGCTTATCACCTGGGGAGCATGATTGTTTTTCTCTTCAGCGGCGCCGGTCTGACACCGCAGTTGCTGATCGAGCTTCGCGATGAACATCGAATGGAAAACTGGCGTTCGGATTATGCTGAGGTGCTCCCATATGTACGGGACGCCTTTGAGCGCGTCGTTTCCGAATTTTGGAACGGGCTACCGGAGCATGTTCGAGACCGTCTCGTGACCATTGTGAGGCAATTGTGTGAACCAGATCCGACGCTCCGCGGCCATCCTCGAACTCGCGCCGGGGTCGGCAATCAGTATTCGCTGGAAAGGTACGTTTCGGAATTCAACATCCTGGCGACCAAGGCCGAGATGGGTCTAAAACGACCATGAGCGTTTTCTCGGGTGACAAGGACAGGTCCGTTGTGCCGAGGTGGAGGAGTCCGCGCGCGACGGCAGCGGCGGGCGAGCTAGACAGTTCTGGTTCGTACTCAAGAGCTCAGTTGCCAAGCGTGAAGGAGCTCTTGGAAAAGAAGCAGCGCGACTGGGAGAACGAAAGGACTATCGGGCATGCGGGTGACTTGGTAGCCGGTGCGCTGGTGGCCCAGCAGCCGATCGATGCTGCGAAAGCTGCCGCCACGTTCATCGTGGACAAGGGCCAAAGGAGCGCCGCGGGCGTTAGGCGGCTCGCGATGGCCTTTTTGGGGGACAGGGTTAGGCCCGAACGGGATGAGGAGCAGGACAATGTCGCGGACGTCAGTGCTGCGCGTTCCCGAATTCGCCGGTTGAAAACCCGCCTGCAATCCGCTCCCAGAAATCCGTTTTCGTGGACAGAGCTTGCGAGAGCGCACTCGACCCTAGGGCAGGCGCAGAAGGCCGAGCGCGCAATGGAAGCCGCACTCGCACTGAATTCGACGAATCGCTACGTCCTTCGATCGGCCGCCAGATTGTGGGTACATCTTGATGAACCCGACCGAGCCCACAAGATTCTGCTTCGAAGTCCGGCAACAGCGGAAGACCCCTGGCTGATTGCCGCCGAACTCGCGGTATCGAATTTGGTTGACACGGGTCCTCGTCATGCTCGGGTCGGTTCGCGAATGCTCAGTTCTCGCTCCCATGGGCGTCTACAGACGAGTGAGCTCGCGAGCGCGCTCGCGACACTCGCTCTGATTAGTGGCAGCCACAGGAACTCTCGTCGGCTGTTTCGGCAAAGTTTGGTGACGCCGACGGACAACTCGGTTGCGCAAGCTGGCTGGGCGGCGCGGCTTGACGCCTCGATCACCGTCGACCCAAGCCTGCTCAAACTTCCACTGACCTATGAGGCGCGCGCTTTCGAAGCGCGACGGAAATCGGATTGGCAGGGCGTCATTGACAATTGTCTGGAGTGGGCCGGCGACGAATCCTTTTCGAGCCGCCCGCGCGCACTTGGCTCATTTGTAGCCGCGGCGATACTCTACGATTTCGATCTCTGCGAGAGACTCGCGCGCGACGGCCTGGTTGGGAACCCATTCGATCGCACACTCAGAAACAATCTCGCGGTCGCCCTAGCGAACCAAGGCCCAGGCCAAATCTGCCCGTGCCGAGTTTTCCAAGATTCCGCGCCCCCACTCAGACCCGATGGGCGAGGCCACACTTTTGGCAACTGACGGTTTGATAATGTTTCGTTCGGGAGATCCGGAAACCGGAAGGGCGCTTTACCGCGCTTCATTGGACGCTTCGATCGGTGAGGCAAATCCTTACTGGAGAGCCTCCGCGGCAATGCATTGGTGGCGGGAGGAAATGCTCATCGGTGCCTCCGATCATGCGACGGTTGCGAAAAACTCCGTGATGAAGGAAATCAAGACCGCTGACACGCCGGAAATCAAAGCGATATTCGATCGTGTGGAAACCGTCGAGCGCGATCTACTTTCGATCCGCCAATAATCGCCGATCCTTACACTCTGGGTCAGTGCACCCTCCCCGCGGGCTCCCGATCCTGCAACTCCCTCACCGCCCTTAGCACCCGCAGCCACACCGTCTTGCCGTCCAGGTCGCCCTTGTCGAGCATGGCGTCGGCACGTTGGGCGGCCTCTATTGAGGCCTGGTCGCCGTGCTCACGGATGAGCAAGTTGGCCGTGCGGTAGATGTCGATCTCAGGGACCTTTGTGGTTTTCAAGCGGTTGCTCTCGTCCGTCACCTTGTCGACCTCCGCCACCCTGCCGCGCGCGCCTCGCCCTCGCTGCAAAACCAGCGCTCGCCTTTCGACGGATCGATGATGGTGCGACTGTAGTATGCGCCACTCGGCATATGATAAATGCGCTCGCCGCCGCGAGACGAGACGTTGCCCTTAATGAGACAGTTGGTCGCGTCGTTGTCGTTGACCGGGCGAAGTTCGCTTGCGCGCGGCAGCCTGTAGGGCGTCGTGAGACCATCTCGCCATTCCCAAGGTGCGACGAACGTCGTCTCCCACATGCCTTCCTGTGAGGCGCTGGCGGCTTCTTCGTCCGCAACGTAGTCTATGCTGAACTGCCGATACGCGAGCGCCCAACCGAGGCGCACCATCCGCGGCCTACATCTACACCTTCGGCATTGAAGCACACGGCAACTATCCGTCCATAGCGGCCAACGTCGCGTCGCTCACACGCTACTGGCTCTCCCGCTATCAGGTCGCGCATCTCTCGGGTCGCCTGTTTGCCGCAAGCCGTTCGGTCCATGCCCATCGAGCAAAGCTGCCTGGTCTCGGGCGCGTCGATGCCATGAATGCGGATTCGCTGGCCGGATACCTCAAGTGTGTCGCCGTCGATGACGCGGGCTGGTCCAGCTATATCCTGGGCCGTGGCGGAGGTTGCAATCAGGCAAATGACGGCGCAGACGGTGAAGATGCATGGCAGCATCATATCAGCGGAGTGGCCCTTGGTCGGTATCAGCACGCTAGAAGAGGTTCTTCTCATACCAAACCATTGCTTCGCCCTTGAAGCCGAGCGACCGATACAGAGCCGCGCGGGTTCGTTTGTTGATTCGGTCGCAACCCAGATCATTTCACAGCCGTGGTTCTTACCAAGTAAGAGCATTTCAGCGAGCATCCGCCTCGCGACGCCTTGACGTTGGAAAGCAGGCGCAACACCAACGTTGTCAACATAGAGTTCGGCCTGCTTGTCTGGATGCCTGTGGATGTAGGCCGTAACCTGACCGACAACCGAACCGTCACACAGTGCCACAACGAGCAATTGGTTGGGCTCTGAAAGAAATGCGCTCAGCCGATCGGGAACGATTGGCTCGTCAAAAACATCTTCCGTTACACGCTCAAGCAAGGCAGCGTCGGCGTTACCGATCGATCTAACTACAATGCTCATGATGACCCCTTGGGATGCTGGCGGCAGTGAGGACGGCTAACGTGTTGGTCCAGCGAGCGCTCTTTCGTCGGCCTCCCTGGCGATGATCTCAGCCACCCTGGCTTGAGCGTTAGCATCGTTCGGCCTGTGGCCGAGGTAGACCTCCACCGCTGCCTCATACGCGGGGAGGTCCATACCAAGCCGCTTGAGGCCTCTCTGTAGGTGGCCGCTACGTCGGCGGCTATGGCGTCATCCTGCATCCCACCGGTCCCATGAGACGGCTTCACTCCTCACAATATTCGAGCTCGATGCCGACGAGACAAGGCGGCTGTTTCCTGAAGAATGGTAGAACCTAGTCTGCTGTTGGCTGGCACCGCCGCTTTAGGCCGGTTCACCGTCGTGAAGGCCCGTTAAGGATGCTCGAACGGGTTCGGATCAATGCACCGTCCCCACCGGCTCTCGATCCTGTAACTCTCGCACCGCTTGCAGCACACGCAAGCGGCGGAGGTAGATGACCGCAGTCCAGAACATGGCGCATAACCTTAGGCGATTGAAAGAAGTCGGTAGGTGGGCGCAGAATGGGCGCATGGTTTCGTTGCGGGCGATCGCCGCCCTTGCCCTAGCCGCGCTCGTGACAGCTTGTGCCGAAGGCGCGAGCCGCATATCCCTGCTATCACGGGATGTGACGGGTTGAGTCATCCTTGATCCGTTACGAGGCTGCGGACGGTGCTATGCCGACCGTGATTCATGGTAATCCATTTCCCGTCGGTGACCCTGAGGCCGAAGCTTCAATTCGTGACGCGCTTCGTATGCCCGCGGGGCTGCCGCGGCTGCGTTCGTTCGCGAGGCCGCAGCCGAAGCCGGCCGAGGGATCAGGGTCGTGATAGTCTTCAACCCGGCAGACGCCGCACTTGATGCGCGCAAGATTTGCCGCGATGTCCGCGTCATCGCGCTTGCTCCCGCGCCGCTCCGAGGCGACAATCCACGCGGGCCCTGTGCAGTGGCGACAAACTGGCCCACGCCCTTCGTGCGCGCGCTGCGGCGGGGGAGGCGATGGACGGGCGTTTCCGCGCCGCCCTTAGCCTCGTGATGATCTACCTATTGCCGGCGGGGCCCGCTCGGCCTCCCAACGCTCTCAACTAGTTGGTGGCGAAACGCCGCCGGGTTGGCTACCATCGCTGCTTCCTCCCTCCGTGACCGGGAGAAATTGACTGGCTTGATAGAGTAAAAGGGTGGTTGGGTCGATTACGGGTGTCGGGCTCGCGCTCATTTCCTTTGGTTTTCTCATGCAAGTGTTGTTTGGTGATCCGAAGTTTCATTCCCGGCGACATTCTCAGCAATCTCACGGACATGATCTCGGCGCTCGGCGACAGCGGCCTGATC
>CAXXSU010000016.1:0-170068 GCA_963664465.2 Alphaproteobacteria bacterium
GCAGTCCCCCGACGCCGATATTCTGTAAGCTAATAATGTCGCAATATTCGCCGCAAAAACAGAAGTCCACCAAGAACCTTTAGTCCGTACTTAGCCAAATGCAGGCATTGATCCGTCGCAACGAAAGCCGGCCCGCTTGCGTCGATCAGCTGTGGCCCGACTCCAGCGTCTTCAAATAGGTGGAGAGAATCTGTCTGATATCGCCACGGCGCTTCATTTCTTTCAGCTCTTTGGCAATCGGCGCAAGCAAGTCCGCGTGTTTCCTGTTGAGGAAGTGAAATACCGGAAACTGGGTTACATGCCCTAACAACATCACGAGGCCGCTACCATCGAAGTGCTTCAGCTCCGGCTGTCCGGTGAGCTGTGACTCAAGCGCAATATCGATCTGGCCATCTGCCAATAACTCGAACAACTCGTGGACATTTCTGGCGAGAATTGGCGACTGGCCTTCCGTTTCGCGGGTCGCCCATTGAATGCCCTTAACGATACCGACACGCCGGCCCCACATGTCTTGTACGCTCGAGACCGACATATCGGCGTCCCGTGTGAATGCCATACCACGCACGTTGAACAAGGCCTCCGGTACCTGGACCAGGTTGGCGTATTTTCTGCCCACGGCTTCGATGCGTACCAGTTCGGCGTCGGTTCGGCCGCTGTTCGACTCCTCAAGAGCAGTTTCACTCGGCAGATATTCAACATTGAGCTTATATCCGAGCTCGAAATACGCGCGTTGCATGATAATTACCGAAACGGCGGCAACCCTGCTCTGATCGGTCGCCGAAGCGACGATGGTCGCATCGGCAGCCTTCGAATCAGTTGACTGCCAAAATAGCCCCGCTGCGA
This sequence comes from Alphaproteobacteria bacterium, assembly GCA_963664465.2. Lineage (GTDB taxonomy): Bacteria > Pseudomonadota > Alphaproteobacteria > UBA8366 > CAVOAK01 > CAVOAK01. The sequence continues at coordinate 844 of CAXXSU010000016.1, forward strand.
CTACCATGACGCTGGCAGCTTGGGTACGCCATCGATGACCCAAGGATCCTGGGAAGATCTTGGTCATGATAGTGCTTCCCTCATTAATTAGACTCCGGCCCACAATTCGCACTTGAAGCTTTCGCACGTGGGTTGAAATTCAGGAGAGAGTGTATGTCAAAGTTCCTTCAGATAGTTCGGCATGAGTTCATTCAGGTGCTTCCGCCCACCATCTTCTTTTTCGTTGCCTTCAACGTTATCACCATCACCAAGGCTCTCATGCTGCAACAATACGGCATCGATTTTTCCGGATTCGCTGCAGCAACAATCGGCGCGCTGCTCGTCGGCAAGGTCGTCCTAGTTGCCGATAAACTTCGCTTGATCAACAGGTTCCCGGATCGGCCACTTATCTACAATGTTGCATGGAAGAGAGCTATAACCGAATCTTGACGGGGCGGTAAAAAGTCGATTCCTCATGAGAGTCGGCTGGGTTATAATTGTGCATGTTTACTTTACGCGACCGACGGACCGGAGAATTGTTTGATCGCTGGTCCTATTTCGGGGACAAACGTCGGCGCCTGATGGAGCAATCCTGGGCCGGGGTTTTTCGGAACCATCTGCTTGTCGAACTTCCGGTTGACGATCTTTTGCCGTCACCTTGATGAACGCATGGGCCGGCCATCGAAGGATCTACACGTTGTCATCGGGGTCTTGCTTTTGCAGCAGCTGCACGATCTGAGCGATGCAGAGACCGTCGAGGCCCTGGCCTTCAATATGGTGTGGCACTATGCCTTGGACGTGCGCAGCGAAGCGGACAGCTATTTCTGTGAGAAAACCCTGCGCAACTATCGCCGTCTGTTTATCGAACAAGGTCTCGATGAATTGCTGTTCCGGTGTTTGACGGATCGGCTGGTGCAGGGATTCTCTGTCGATACCAGCCACCAACGCATGGATTCGACGGCCCTTCGTTCGGCGATGCGGGCGCTGACACGACTTGGTATCGTTGTTGAGAGCATCTCGAAGTTTGCCCGTGAGCTTGAGCGATATCATCCCGGTCTGCACGAGCAGATCAGCAAGGAGGTGATCCGCCGCTATGTCGATCGCCAAGGAAGGATACGCCATGAAAGAGAATACCGTTGTTGCTTTTCAAAACCCATCTGATTTTCAGAAAGATCCGTTGACGGAAGTCCTACAAGCTGGAGCTCGCGAGTTGTTGGCCCAAGCCGTTGAGGCCGAGGTCTCCGTGTTTTTGGGTAGCCATGCGGCGCTTGTTGACGCCGCCGGCCGCCGCCGGGTTGTCCGCAATGGATATCTGCCGGAACGCTTCATCCAGACCGGGATCGGCCCGGTGAGCGTGCGCCAACCCCGTGTGCGGGACCGGGGGGACGGCGCCATCCGCTTCACGTCGGCGATCCTGCCGCGCTATCTGCGCCGCGCCAAGAGCCTGGAAGACCTTTTGCCATGGCTGTATCTGAAGGGCATTTCCACCGGCGACCTTCGGGGAAGCCTTGGCGGCGCTCCTGGGGAGCTCCGCGCCGGGGCTTTCGGCCTCCACGATCACCCGGCTGAAAGAGGTCTGGGGGGTTGAGGCGGAGCGCTGGCAACGGCGCGACCTCACGGCCAAGCGCTACGTCTATTTCTGGGTGGACGGCATCTATTTCAGCGCCCGCATGGAGGAAGAGAAGCAGTGCATCCTGGTGATCGTCGGGGCCACGGACAAGGGACAGAAGGAACTGATCGCCATCGCCGACGGCTATCGCGAAAGTGAGCAGTCCTGGCTCGAAGTTCTGCTCGATCTCAAGCGGCGCGGCCTTGAAATGGGTCCGCAACTGGCGCTCGGCGACGGCGCGCTCGGCTTCTGGAAGGCGCTCCGCCAAGTCTACCCAGGCGCCCGCGAGCAACGCTGCTGGGTTCACAAGACGGGCAACGTCTTGAACAAGCTGCCCAAGGGTCTGCAAAAGAAAGCCAAGGGGCGCCTGCAAGACATCTGGATGGCCGAAACCAGGAAGGATGCCGAGAGCGCCTTCGACTTCTTCCTGGAAGCCTACGGGCCGAAGTACGACAAGGCCGCGGCCTGCCTGGCCAAGGACCGCGACGTCCTGCTGACGTTCTACGACTTCCCCGCCGAGCACTGGAAGCATGTACGCACGACCAACCCCATCGAGAGCACGTTCGCCACGGTTCGTCTGCGCACCTACCGGACCAAGGGCTGCCTGTCGCGCAAGACGGCGATGGCCATGGTCTTCAAACTATGCCAGTGCGCTCAGAGGAAATGGAGAAAACTCGATGGATCGAACCATCTCGCCGAGATCATTCGCGGCGTCAAATTCGTAGATGGAGAACGCCAGGATCGCGCCGCCGCATGATCAGCCCATACACAACTTTTGACAATAGCTCGTAGATTGTTCCCCAGCCGCCTGCGCGATTACAGCAGCGTCGGCCGACAGGTTTCCTCGACCACCGGTTGCCGACGGTGCTCCATTTGGCTCTGAAACCGAAATGTTACTTGCACGAGCGCCGCCTTCGACGCGCGCATCGTTGCGTGCGGCTACAGTCCCAATGACGCCATTTTCGTTCTCGAGAAGAACTGGGGTCTCGTCGGCACGCCCGCCGGAAGATGTGACGGGAGTTATAGGTCCAGGTACGCCGTCTACAGCCATATCAGCCCGTTGACGAAGTCTTCCCTGGACGAAGTCGGCATGGTCTGATTCTCTGGTGTCCTGGCCTGAAGGGGGGTTCGCTGATGGCGATGGGACAGCAGAAGGATCGTCAGGGGGACTTGATGGTGAGCTGGTCGGAGATGCCGCGCTCGCCTGGTCATGTATTTTACGACCGCCTGCAGTTGGTACTGATCGAGGGCGGCTTCGACGGCTTCGCCGAGGCGGTCTGCCAGCCCTATTACGCGGCCAGGATGGGGGCGCCTTCGGTGCCACCCGGGCGCTACTTCCGTATGCACCTGGTGGGCTACTTCGAGGGTATCGACTCTGAGCGTGGGCTGGAGTGGCGCTGCTCGGATTCCCTGTCGCTACGGGAGTTCCTGCTGTTGGAGATGCGGGAACGGGTGCCGGACCATTCCTGGCTGTCACGGACCCGCGCGCGCCTGCCCCATGAAGTCCACACGGCGGTGTTTGACTGGGTCCTGGCGCTGATCGCCGAGGCGGGTCTGGTGAAGGGCGAGCGCATCGGGGTGGATGCCTCGACCATGGAGGCCAACGCGGCGCTGCGCAACATCGTGCGGAGGGACACGGGCGAGGGTTACCGGGGGATGCTGGAGCGCTTGGCCCAGGAGAGCGGTATCGAGACACCCACGGCTGAGGACCTGGCGCGTCTGGACCGCAAGCGCAAGGGCAAGAAGCTCTCGAACCAGGACTGGGTTTCCAGGAGCGACCCCGAGGCCAAGATCGCCAAGATGAAGGACGGCACCACGCACCTGGCCTACAAGCCCGAGCACGCGGTGGATCTGGACACCGGCGCGGTGGTGGCGGCGGAGCTGCACCCGGCCGACGAGGGCGATACGACAACGCTTCCCAAGACCCTGGCGGCGGCCGAGGCAAACCTCGAGGCGGTGGATGTGGCGCCGACGGCCGAAGATCCGGCCGAATGTGTGACCGATAAGGGCTCCCACTCACGGTTGGTCTTGAAGGCGCTCGACGACGGCCCCTGGAAGAGCCGGATCTCCGAGCCCAAGCAGAAGGGTTTTGCGCGCTGGCACGGAGATGATGCGGCTCGCCGGGCGGTCACCAACAACCGGACCCGGCTGTTATCGGGGGTGGCCAGGGAAGCCTTCAAGCTGCGCGCCGAGATCGTCGAGCGCTCCTTTGCCCACAACCTCGATCGCGGCGGTATGCGCCGGACCTGGCTTCGGGGCCGCGAGAACGTGCACAAGCGATACCTGCTTCACGTCGCCGGCCACAACCTATCGTTGCTGATGCGCCAACTCATCGGCGCCGGCACCCCGAAGGAGGCCGTGGCGGGCGGAATTGGCGCCTTGTTCGTGCTTGTTACGCCCGCTGGAGCCGTCCTGGTCGTTCAGATCGTCCTCACCGTCTCGGAGGATGGCGAAACCGCCTTCGCCGCGATATGCTTCGCCGTGGCGTGAAACCCGGTCAATGACGCCCTTTTCAACGGGCTGATAACAAAACTCCCCCGCTGGTGGAACAGTTCAAATTCAACATCTATTCGTTAATATTGCACGAAAATATCGCTTTTCAAGGAGTTTTTTCCGCCGACGCAAGGCAAGGGAGACCAAATTTCGGTGCATTTACTGCCGTGGTAGTGAACCCAACTGCCAAGAAAACACCGTTCCAAAGCCCGCGTGGCAGCATAAATGCGGGACGTAACAGCCGCCGCCAGTTCATGAGGTTGTGTTCTCGCCAGTGTGGGATCGCAAAATCCACTATTTCCACAGCCAAGTTCTCGATACGCTGGGAGCGTAGTGGATTACTTTGGATTACTGCGGCGCTCATTGAAACGCGGGCGCAAATAATGTTGGAATCTAACACTGCTGTTGAACGGCCAACCTTCACGACGCATCTCGAGTGCAGCCAGACAGGTGAGCATTACGCGGCCGATCAACTCCGGGGGCTTTCTAACGCCGGCAAGCCGCTCCTCGTCCGTTATGACTTGAAGGCATTGTCACAGACACTGTCCAAAGAGAATCTGTCGCGGCGAGAGTGCGACCTGTGGAGATACAGGGAGTTCCTGCCGGTCCGAAATTTGGCAAACATCGTCTCTCTTGGCGAGACGATGACACCGCTCATCCCACTACACAGGAGTGTACTGGACCTCGGCTCGACGCAGGTCTTGGTCAAAGACGAAGGGCGATTGCCAACAGGGTCCTTCAAGGCCAGAGGGCTCGCGCTGGCGGTCAGCATGGTAAAAGAGTTGGGTATCACCCGCACCGCCATTCCAACTAACGGCAACGCTGGTGCCGCCCTTGCGGCCTATTGCAGCCACGCCGGAATCGAAGCTTTTGTGTTCTGTCCCGATGACACACCAGAGGTCAACGTCCGCGAGATCGCGCTTCAGGGTGCAAAAGTTTGGCGCGTCAACGGATTGATCAATGACTGCGGAAAAATTGACGGGGAAGGCAAAGCCCAGATGGGTTGGTTCGACATCTCCACTCTAAAGGAGCCTTATCGGATCGAAGGTAAGAAAACCATGGGCCTCGAACTCGCGGAGCAACTGAATTGGCAACTGCCAGACACAATTATTTATCCTACCGGCGGCGGGACGGGCCTTATCGGCATGTGGAAAGCTTTCGATGAGCTTGAGGCAATCGGCTGGATTGACCAACGAAGGCCGCGAATGATTGCGGTGCAAGCAACAGGCTGCGCGCCAATCGTCAAGGCGTTCGACGAGGGTAAGGACCATGCCGAACTCTGGCAGGACGCCTACACAATCGCGAGCGGTATCCGCGTACCAGGCGCGATCGGCGATTTCCTCATCTTGAATGCTGTTCGTAAGAGCGGCGGGTTTGCGATCGCGGTGGACGATGACGCCATTGCCGCCGCACAAACCACCGTGGCAACGGAAGATGGCTTATTGATGGGGCCGGAGGGGGCCGCAACATTTGCCGCATATCAGAAGGCTCTAAAACAGTGCCTTGTTGATGCGAGCGAGTCCGCGGTTCTATTCAACTGTGGCAGCGGATTGAAATACCCAATGCCTGCCGCCGATCAATCAATAGATATTCGCAAGCCAATCGACTACAGCGCGCTGGAACAGGCGACCTAAGGCAACGCACGCCGCATCGGTTCTGGCTGCGAAGGGCGCTGCCGTTCTGCAACCCATTGGCCGCTACGGCTACGCGCCTGCGAATTTTCCTCCGGCGACATCTGTCGCGAAAAATATTTCCGTGCATCGTCCGCGCGAATTTCACCCCGCGCTGCCGCCAAATTCAACCATTTTACCGCCTCGACCATAGCGACCGGAACTCCAGCTCCTCGGCCATAAATAACGCCAAGATTATACTGCGCGCGGCCTACCCCTTGATCGGCGGCACGGCGCAACCAGGCAACTGCCTGAGTGGCATCGCGCGCGACGCCACTACCGTTTGCATAGTTGAGACCCATAACGAGTTGCGCACGAGCAAGGCCGCTGTTCGCGGCGAGTAGAAACCAACTTGCCGCCGTCACTTGATCTCGTTCGACACCACGACCGTTCGCATACTGCACGCCCAAATCATACTGTGCGGCGGCGTGATTTTGCTGCGCAGCACGCCGATACCAATCTGTCGCGATTTCTTCGTCTCGATCAACACCAAGACCCTTGCTATGGAAATAGCCAAGTCTTGCCTGCGCCGCGGCATGTCCCTGCTCGGCCGCACGACGGTACCATTCGGCGGCAAGTGACATATTCTCCGCTACGCCGAGCCCATGTTCGTACATCGCGGCAAGGTTGAACCGCGCGCGCGCATCCTCTTGCAAGGCGGCCGCGCGAAACCACCTCGCCGCTTCTGCAAAGTCCTGGGGTACGCCATCGCCCGCGTAAAGAAGCAGACCAAGCATGACCTGCGCGGCTACATGTCCGTCTTCCGCGAGCGAGCGCCAGCGCGAAGAATGCATCGCAACGCCCTCACACTTTCCGACCAATGTCTCACTCATTCATAACGCAGATCGTTACCGTCGGTCTACGACCTCAGATCGTCCGAAATGCGCTGCCAGACGAGCAGGCTGCTTGGCTTCACCACGGCGATTCCGTAAAGTAGGGCGGCCACAGGGGTTTCCGACCAAATGGCGGTCAACGCTGCCCGCAGTTCGATGAATTGCTCGTAGGTCACACCTGTCCCCGATTCGTGCGCACCCAGGATAGGGCTTGGTGCCGATGCCTGGTATGGCTAAATCCAAGATGCGTGCCAACGCACGGTCACCAGCGGCAGTTCGCTTCCGCCGTCACCATCGAAGTGAATTTGGTTCGTTACGAACAGCCAACGACCAAAACAGGGCGCCTAGCAGCCTGTCGGACTGAGGTCCGCGAGAATGGGTGTGGACGGATCGCGATGTGGAGAGGTCATGGGATCGAGCGCCTTTCGTGAGGACACGGAGTGCGGTCGCTTGGCCGCGCGTACCGCAGGGTGAGTATACTCTTATGCCCTCTCGTGAGGGCACGAAGTATGTTCGCTTGCTCGCGCGTGCCGCAAGGCGAGCATACTCTTATTCCTTTTCGCGAGGTACGGAGTCCGGCCGCCTGCTCAAGCGTATTGCAAGGTGAACATTCTCTTTATGTTCCAGGCCAGGGTCACCAGGTTCCATTCGCCCGTGACCTTGTCCAGGCCGCGTAGCGAGAACTGGCGGAAGCCCATGGCCGATTTGATGATGCCGAACACCGGTTCCGGCGTTTGCTTGCGCAGGGCGTAGAGTTGCCGGCCTTCGGGCGTCGCCAGTCGATGTGTCATCGCTTCCAGCGGCGTCGGGTTCTCCGGGGGCGGCGGCGCGCCGGCGAAGCGGTCCTTCCAGGAGAGATGATGGCGTTCCCGGCCGGGCGTGATCAACGGCGCGATCTCGGCCTCGGCGCAGGCGTTCACGTTGGCCTCGCTGAAGTAGCCGCTGTCCGCCAGCAGGGTCTCGGGCGCGCCCAGCGCCTCGGGAAGGCGGGCGAGCGCTTCCAGCGCCGGTTCGATTTGTCGCTTGTCGTTGGGGGCCTGGACCACGTCGTTGGTGACCACCAGCAGGCTGTCGGCCGCCACCAGGGCTTGGGCGTTGTAGGCCTGTTCGAAGCCGCCGCCGGCCACCGGCATGATGCGCGAGTCCGCGTCGGTCAGATTGACCTGGTCCTTCGGCCCGGGCCCGGCCACCGGCGGCTCGGGTGGACGGCCGCCCGGCTTGCGGCCCGTCTTCTCGGCCTTCTCCGCGCGCGCCTCGAGCTTCGCCTCGTACTCGGCCCGTTCCCGCTCAAGGCGTTCGCGCGCCCGCGCCTCGATCACCGCCTTGGCCTCGGCGATGCGGGCCAGACGATCCTCGCGCCGGGCCAGTTCCTCGGGCACCGACATCCCGTCGGGCACATCCGCCCCATCGGCCGCCTCCGCCAACGCCATCAACTCCGCCACCTCGGCCTTCAACCGGGCTTCGAGCTCGCAGGCGTGTTTCCACGACAGCGCGCTGTGCCGGCTCGCGTTGGCGTGCACCTTGGTGCCGTCCAGCGCCACCGTGCCGAGCTTCAGCACCCCGGCTTCCCGGGCCAGCAGCAGCACCTCGACGAACAGCCCTTCGATCCGGTCGAGAAAACGCCGCCGGAACGCGGCGATGGTATCGTGGTCGGGATGATCGTTGACCGCGATGAAGCGGAAAGCGACAGAATCATAGGTCGCGCGCTCCAACTTGCGGCTCGAAAACACCCCCGTGGCGTAGCCGTAGACCAGAAGCCCCAGCAGCATGCTCGGGTGATAGGACGCCGAGCCCGAGCCGCGATAGGCCTTCACGAACGCCGAGAGGTCCAACTGCTCGATCACCTCGACCACGAAGCGCGCCAGATGCCGCTCGGGAAGCCATTCCTCCACCGACGGCGGCAGCAGAAACCCCGTCTCCCGGTCGACCGGTCGGAAATTGCTCATGACGGTCTCCATCACGCGCGGGCAAATCAACTGATACCATCGAATCCTATTTCGACTCCCGGCTCAAGTCCGACAGGCTGCTAGGACAAATGTTCGACCACCCACCTCTGGAAGTAGTGAATATTGTTTTCCCAGGTCGGTGAAAACTGAACCCGGTCGGCCGCCGGCGACATACGGGCCCGCTGTTGCAGTTCCATACAGTGATGGTCCTGCGGGCGGATTCCCGTGAGGTCCTCAAGGGTCTGCGTATGCCCCAACCAACGATCGAGGGATTCATCGCGCGCCTCGGCGTATTTGTCACTCGTCGCCGCCTCGCCGGCAAAGTAGAACGCCATCCGGGCACGTGTCCGGTTCGGTGCAACTGGCGTATAGACAACCGGAGCATAGGTCGGACCGCCCCAAGACACGGTTGTGTTGGGAAGGATCGCGTTACTGTCGCCACCGCGCCTCGCTCCTGGCTTTAGGGGAATCGGCAACGGCATTTTTGGTCCTGCGCCCTTCGGCTTTCGTGCATCAGCTGGACGTTTGTCGTTGCCAGCAAGTGTGATGACCGATCCAGCACCAAGCTAATCCGTATAGAGCTCGCCCGTGTCCACATTCACCTCGTCCGACATCTTTTCGAAGATCCCGGCGTGGATCCAGGTATTGTGATAATTCTACCAGTTGTCGTTCACGAGCTTCCAGTTCGCGTCATATTCCCACTCGATCCGATACCCCAATTTCATAGCGTCGAGATCAAAGCAGGAGTACTGCTCGGCTGCCGGCGCCACATATTCCTCCAGCGGCAGCGCATTGCCTTCAAGGTTGATGAACACCACATGGTTCCAAACGCCGCAGCGAACCGGAACCAGACCGTTTTCCTTACGATCAACCTGAAAATTCTCTGAATTCGGCGTCCCATCGAAATAAGGTGTCGCCTTCAGATTGCCCTCAAGGTCCCACGTCCAAGCGTGATAGGGACACTGCAGGTTCGACAGTCCTGTCTCGGGCTTCTGCAGGATGATGGTCGCTCTGTGGCGGCACACATTGTGGAATGCGCGCACCTCGCCCTTGCGATCACGCACAATGATGAGTGGCAAACCAGAGGCCGTTATCGGAATGGCATCGCCAGGTCCAGGCACGTCCGTATCAAAGGCGACACCGACCCAGGTTTTCGGAAACAGTACCTGCTGCTCCAGTTCGAAGAACTCCTGACTGGTGTACGCTTTGGTCGGCAAGCCGCGCGCCTCCTCAATGGGCCGAAAAAGAGCCTCAATCGCGTCCTTGCCAAGAATATCTGCTGCTGTTGTATGCATAGCCCTTTACCTCAAGCAATTTCACCGAGGGTAACGCTCACCGTCCTTTAATCATGATGAAATATCAGTAGAACATCAAATCCGGCAAACGTCGAGCAACACGGTCGAAGGCAACTCGGGTTCAGCGTCCGTTTGACCCGGATAACTTCTCGCAACGAGCTTAGGCTGTTGCCAAAGGCCCACGTAGAACCCTGCCGGGATACGCACCGGTGTGAATATTGTTTTTGAGAACTGTTTTGCCGTTGACGATGGTCGCGAGGATACCGATCGACGTTTGTTTGAGGCGTTTTGCCCCCGCCGGCAGGTCGGCCAGTACAACCGGCATGCAGGCGCCAACCGTATCAGGATCGAAGACAACCATGTCGGCGGCCATTCCCTCGCGGATGAGGCCACGGTCGTAGAATCCCCAATGGGTCGCCGTATCGTGGGTAATACAGCGAACGGCTTCCTCTAGCGTAAACGCCTGCTTCTCACGCACCCAATGACTAAGGAGGTGTGTCTGCAGCGAGTTATCCATAATTTGCGAAACATGCGCGCCCGCATCTGAAAACGTCACGACAGACCGCGGATGCTTCATCATCTCCAGCGCGTGATCCTGGTCTTCGTTGGCGATTGGTTGGCGGAAGAATATCTTCATATCGTTTTCGAGCGCCAGATCGATCATCAACTCAACCGGGTCGACACCGCGCACGCGGGCAATTTCAGCCATCGTTTGATGAGGGCCTTCAATTTTGTCCAGGACAAACATCCGATCCCAATCGGGCGGGCGGGCGTCAGGACCAATCATTTGCGGTCCGTCACACGGTTTATTCGCGGCGGCGATCAATTTTTTCTTCGTGTCTGCGTCACCAAGAGCGCGCTTCTGCTCCTCTAACGGAAGCGACCTGATATCACGCCACACATCCCATTGATCGAATGGCAACCGTGTCTCAAACGAAAGCAGAATACTCAGCTCACGCGTGTGCACTTGACCAAACATGCGGGCGCCTTCAGAGGCCGAAGTTTCGAACAGATCCAGACAATACCGCCAGTCGCTTGGCGCATCGCGCATGCTGAACATGCCAAATGTGACCGGCCGACCAGTCTCAATCGAAAGCGTCTTTAGCTGGCCATAGTTGTTCTTTACCTCCTCCGGTGTCCCCCGCACATCAACCGAGATCTGCAGGATCCCTGCATTCCGCTCGGCCATAGCCTGCGCGATTATCTCGACTTCGCTCCAGTCAGCAACGCGACTTGCAACGGGGCGGTCGTCTGACGTCTTGTGGGTTTGGCTACGGGACGTTGAAAAGCCCATGGCACCGGCATCGAGAGCATCCTTGACGTGCTGGGACATCACTTTGAGGTCGTCGTCGCTTGCATGTTCTTCGAAAGCACGTTCACCCATGACGTAGGTGCGCAGCGCCGAGTGCCCGATATAGCCGCTGTAATTGATGCCCTTGGGCAGGGTATCCAACACATCCAGATATTCAGGAAACGTCTCCCATCCCCAGTCGATACCGGCGAGCAATGCTTCCCGGGCAATGTCTTCAGCGCGCTCCAGATTGCGGAATACAAAATCTGTTTCTGCTTCGCGGCAGGGTGCAAGCGTAAAGCCGCAGTTTCCCATTACGACAGTGGTAACGCCGTGGTAGCAGGAAGACGATCCAAGCGGATCCCAGAAGATTTGCGCATCCATGTGCGTGTGCCCGTCGACAAATCCGGGTGTCACCACATGGCCCTCGGCGTCAATTGTCTCTTCCGCCGGTTCCGAAATACGCCCAATCGTCGCGATCTTTCCAGACCTTACGCCGATGTCGGCCCGGTACCGCGGCAAACCCGATCCATCGATCAGCATTCCATTCTTAACGACCAAGTCGTAACTCATACCGGCTCCACTTCTGAACTTCCGTTCGGGTAACGTCGCAGTAGTTGATACCTTAGCCGTGCAGACCGGCCAGCGGCATATTGTTGGGCGATGTCCCTATCTCTGTTGAAATTCGTGGGGCAGGCATCGCTGGTTGATGAGGCTATGCTGCCTTCATGATGGTTTCAATGGCACTGTCGGCGTGAGCCTTTCTCAAGTGCTCCTGGAGAGCGTTTTGGAGTATGGGCAGCTGACAATAGGCCTTGAGGCGACGGAAGGTTTTCTGGGCCTCCAGCAAGCCGGCGGCGGTCCATCTGAGCGCCATCTCGGCGTTCTTCCAGCATTTGACGTTGCGGGTGACCTGACGCACCGTGCCGAGCGCGTTCTCGATGATGTTGGTGCAGGCAAGCGAGCGCCGGAGTTCGTGCGGCAGGCCGAGGCGGATGACGGTGAGGATCTCGTCCAGCCCCTCCAGGATGCTGCCCGAGACGCCCGGTTCCTCATGCTCCAGACGCCGGGCCAGGTTGCGCAGCAGCCGTTCGGCCTTGTCTGCGTCGTCCTGGTCCCAGGCCTGACGGAGCGCCTTCTTGACGCTCGCATGCAAATGCAAGGGCAGGCGCTCGATGATGTTACGGCCCTTGTGGACCTGGCAGCGCTGGATGGCGGCGGCCACACCGAAGGTGTTGCGGATCGCTTTGCTGAGCGCCTTCGCGCCATCGACGATGAACAGCCGGGGCCGCGTCGGATCGAGCCCCCTGGCGAGGAGATTGTCGAGCAAGGCCTGGACGACGACAGTGTTCTCCGTCGCCCCCTCGACCACGGCCAGGACATGCTTGTCGCCGTTGCCATCGACGCCGATCGCCGCCACCAAGACATGGTCGCCGACATGCAGACCGTCGATCTGGATGACCAGCAGGTCGAGCTCCGAGAGGTCCGAGGCGAGCCAGGCCTTCATCTTCTTGCGCGACAGCGCCACAAAGCGCCGGGAAACGGCCGACTTCGAGGTGCCGGCGCCACGCGCTTTCGCCAGGTCGCCCTCGGGCAGACGGACCGCGCGGTGGTACTTGCGGGTCGACACGTTCAGGACCATCAGGTTGAGCGCCCACTCGAGCAACAGGTTGCCGTCGCGCAGCACCTGCCAGCTCTCCAAACCCACCTCCTTGCCAGCATGGTCGCGAACCCGTGGCCGCTGCACTTTCACGCGGCCGCCGTGGTAGCCGATCTCGCTATGCGTATGGCCCCAGCGATAACCCCGACGGTTCCCATGGCGACGATGTCGGGCCCCGCACACGGTCGTGGCGTCCCCCTCCATCATCTCGGCCAAGGCCTCGACCCCGGCCAGGAGACAGAACCGATCCACGCTGAGACGGACTGCGTCCATCGCGTCTGCCAGCGGCGGCATAGGAAACGAGGTGGCAAGGGCTTTCGGGCTACTGGAACTACGGATATTCTTTCCCATGGTGTCGTTCTCCCTCTTGGGTTTGCAGCACCCGGAGCCTAACGGCTCCAGGAGAGCGACACCTACCTCAACTTTTCAACATCGACCGGGACATCTCCATATTGTTTCGACGAGTAGCTAAACTTTCGTTTTCGCAGGACTTTCGCTAGCAAGAAGCTTGTTCACCTCATCCTCAATTACGGTTCCTTCAAAAAAGTGCGGGTTCATGCCCGCGTGAAGCATAACCGGGTTTGCAAAAGTAAAATCCCGGAAATCCGTGTCACTAAGCATTCCGTCATCCACGAGTTCGTATGCTTCTGCCAGAACTCCATTCATGTGGGGAACATCCCAATGGCCGATGTCCGACCCAAATATCGCCTTCGGTTTTGCATCGAAGGGAAGCTTTACGCCACCGAATGCAGCCGCATTCATTGGATCGTCTGCCTCACATCCGAAATAGAACGGCTTGATAAATAGGTCAGCGATATCTTCTGGACGCGTGATCTTGCAGGCCGCGAAGTCGTCCTTTAGTGCCGAATCTGCATCTGACCAAGTTCCGTCAACACGCGTAACCGCGTGGCCCATATCGCCGGCACCGCCTTTTGGGCCTTGATCCCGAGGCGCCAGTTTTCCTTCAAATGGCTTGCCGCCATACTTGTCAAAATACGCGGACAGAACCTCCATATCGATGTTTGCCGGGTTGAGATCATCGATCACATCCAAATTGCGCTTCTCCCACGCTCCCACCAATTTTGCATAGACACTACACGCCCAACCGACACCGCCTTCAAGAAGTCCAAAATTTAGCTCTGGAAATCGTCGCGTAACGCCGCCGAAGAAAAGCGCACGTGCGAACGCATCGCCCGACTCGGCAAAATGTCCAATCTGGTTGTACATGAAGTTTGTTGTCGACCGGCGGGCATTGCGGCCCTGCGCCCGTGAGTGCGCGGTCGGTGCAACACCAAGCTCAACGCACTTCGCCCAAAAGGGATCGTAATCATAATCGCTGTCGATGCCCAAGCAATCAGTCCACGTCGCGTGCCTGGCAAGCTCAGGCGCGGCACGAACGACCGCCTCGACCGGCCGGTGAACCAAATTGGCGATCATGGCGGCCTTCAGGCCCAGGGTATTTACGGCGTACTCCAGCTCGTCGATCGCTTCTGTCGGTGTGTGCGTCGGAATGCATGCTGGCGTCGTCAAGCGGTCGGAATGATCACGAAATAGATCTGCCGCCATCGTGTTATGGGCCCGGCAGGAGGCCCGACGAATGTCCTCGTCCGGCTCATCAACCATATAAAAACCGAGCGTCGGATAGATAATGGCGTAGTCAAAGCCAAACTCATCCAACCGTTCCCGGATCATTCCCGGAAGCATAGCAGTTGCGCGATCGATCGTATTTCGCGCCGGACTTTGCCAAAACGGTGGGCGCGCAACCCGTTGATCACGGCGCTCTTGCGGAGACAAGACGTGCCAACTGTTTTCACGTGTATCGTTCGACTTAGCGACGAACCGGCTGACCATATCCGGACCAGCTGTCTCCTTCAGGTAGTCCAAAAAGACCGGGAGATGCTCCATCATATGACCATCGGTATCCACAACCGGGTGATCAAGGCCAGCGCGAATCTCAGCCGAGTGATTTGGCGAGGCGGCTGTCATGTTCTCTTCTCCAACTATGATTGAACAAACTGTTTATGGATATTCCACTGCGAGAGACGTAACAACGAGTGAACATACAATGTGCCAATCCAACGGCATCCGCATCAAGAGCAAATTGACACCGGCGACATCGGGGCAACTTTCAATTCGAAAAGACGCCGAATAATGCGTTTCGGATTGGGCTGGAAACCCCAGTACACAACAGTGAGAGCCCCGTTGACCACACTTTCAACGACCGATAGGATGCGCGCGCGCTGAGCAGATTCTGCGAATTAGATGCGCCGACAAAGACAACAACCGTATTTTGCCGGCCAATTTGGAAAACCTCCAAGCCGGTCGTAAACAACCAGACAGGGAGTCGTTACCAATGAAGACATTTATTTCCAGAGCGGTCGCGGTTGCGGCAGCCGGCGTGTTCGCCCTTGGCGTCGCGTCAACTCAAACCAATGCTCAAGGTATTACGAGCGACTTGGCAAAGGATAGTTTGCTTGAAGTCATCAAGAAACGCGGCACATTCAAAGTCGGCATAACCTCATTCGTTCCCTGGTCCATGCGCGACAAGAAGGGCGAACTCATCGGCTTTGAGGTCGATGTTGCAAATGAAGTCGCCAAGGGCATGGGTGTCGAACTCCAGCTCATTCCAACCCAGTTTGCCGGCATCATTCCGGCGTTATTGGCGGGAACGTTCGATACCATCATCACTGGCATCGCAACGACACCAAAACGCAATCTGCAGGTTAATTTCACGATCCCGTATCAAACTTATGGATCGACGCTCACAATCAGCAGCAAGGCGATGCCGGGCGTCACGAGCTTGGCGGACTTAAACAAATCATCGGTCACGTTCGCGACACGCCGCGGTGGAACTGGTGTCGCAGCCCTTAAGAAAAACTTCCCGAATGCTAAGATCATCCAATATGACGATGACGCCCAAGCATATCAGGACGTGATCAACGGCAACGCTTCGGCGATCTCTTCTCCTAAGCCGAAGCCTGAGTTTTACACTAAGGCATACAGCGACAGCCTGTACCAGGTACCGCTCCTCGGATTCCTCGATGGAACGGTTCTCAACAGCGGCTTCGCCGTACGCAAGGGCGACCCAGACTTCCTTAACTTCCTGGATAACTGGATTCGCTACCACCATACCAGCGGCTTCTTGAAAGAGAAGAACGACTACTGGTTTAACTCGGACAACTGGTTCGAATTGGTTGAAGCCAAGACGAATAAGTTCCAGTTAAAGAAGTAGCAAATGCGTATGCCAACGGTGCTGTCAACTTAACGAAGGCAGGTCGCAGTTGAACGTCTGAACTGAGCGGCTCAAGCAGCAGCGGTCACGGTCCGCCACGTGTTCATCGCGTCACCGCGGAATTGGCGCATTGTCTTGCGAGTGATCAGATGACGTTGGACATTGAAGGTGTTGTAGATGGCGGCGTGGGTGGAGAGAAACCTTTGCGCCGATCCTGATGACTTGAAGCCCTGCATCCTGCGTTCTCGTTGTCGAACCGGCAGGTGCGAATTCTCCGCCCGATTGTTGCTCCGTCCGCCGGTAACGTGTTTCCCCGTCATGTTGAGATCACGCAATGCTGCCCCGTAAGATGGCAGTTTATCGGTCACCACCTTATTCGGCGCATACCCCTGCTTCTTGAGCAGTTTGCGCATCAGCTTGAGTGCTGCTTTCTTGTTCCTCCGGGACTGAACCAGGATATCCAGCACCTCACCCTCGCTGTCCACCGCCCGCCATAGATACATCCGTTTTCCGTTGATGGAGGAAAACACCTCATCAAGGTGCCACCGGTCGTCTGGTCGAGGGCGTGATTGTCTCAGTTTTCGGGCATAGGCCTGCCCAAACTTTAAAGCCCAGCGCCGTATCGTCTCGTAAGAAACATCGACACCACGTTCAGCGAGCAGATCCTCCACATCGCGGTAACTGAGCGGAAACCGGAAACACAGCCAGACGGCGCGCTGGATTATCTCTGCAGGAAACCGATGTCGGCGGTAGCTGATCTTGTTCATAACAGGAAGCTACTCGCCACCCGCAGCTGACACCAGCCAGTTACCGTGACAGCACCTTCTGGACACCGCCAACTGACAAGAATCGGGCTATCAGACGGCTGCGGAGGGGAACTCATACCAGTGGCGGTGCAATCAGGGTATCATCGCAATAAATTTGAGGGCCATCTGGGAAATGTCGGATAAGAACTTGCGCCGTGGGCCTTACTCGGTGCCCCGACCATATCGCAAACACTGATGCTTAGAGAGGGTCCATGTCAGTCATACAAAATTGGTTGAAGCCTGCCTTTGTTTTCACGGCCTTACTGTCACTTGGCGCCTGCGGAACTCACCTGGGATCCGCGCAAAAAACAACGGCTCCGGGAACCGCCTTCGAGTCCGGTCTGCACCAAGGCTATATCGGCCTGTCGCAATCGGAATATGACGAGGCGGATTATCGCGATTCCGACACGTTCGCGGATCGCGCGATCGCGGTCTCCGGAGGCACATCCGTCGCGCCGGAGGAAATCTCGGCCCGGGCGCTTCCGGATGACCATGTCGGTGATCTGAGCAGTGCCCGCGCGCGTCTGGTGTCGGCGCTCGACGCCACCGCCCGGACCAAGGTTCCGGGTCCGGCGTCACGCGCGCAAGTGATGTTCGACTGCTGGATGGAGGAGCAAGAAGAAAATTTCCAGCCCAAGGACATCGCGCGATGCCGCGGCGCGTTCGAGTCAGCGATGGTCGAGGTCGACGACGCCATGCGGCCACCGCCGCCGCCGCCGCCACCGCCGCCACCGCCCAAGGCCGCGATGCCAGAGCCGGTTGAAGAGACCGTGATGGCGCGCTTCTTCACCATTTTCTTCGATTTCGACAGTTCCAGCCTCAACCCCACGGCGCAACGCGTGGTCGAGGGGATTTTGGCTGATTGGGGAAGTGGCTCCGAACCGGTCAGCCTGGTCGGTCATACGGATTCCTCGGGATCCGACGCCTACAATCAGAAGCTCTCCGAGCGTCGGGTAACCAGCGTTCGCGATGCCCTGGAAAACGGCGCCTGGGCCACCGGCCGCTTGTCCGGCCGGGGTGTTGGTGAATCCAACTTGCTGGTGCCAACCCCGGACGGCGTTCGCGAGCCGCAAAACCGGCGGGTCACGGTGACCATCCAGTAGTGGTCGCTGGTCGCTTTTTGTGAAGGAAGCCGCCGGCGCGTCGCTGGTCGCTTTTTTCTTAGCGCCGCTTTCTGAGCAGCAGGTACAACGCGCCGGAGCTGGACCCATCCAGGAAAAGTGGAGGCGCCCTACACCGTTTGCATTGCTTCTGCCTCGAATTTGACGGGGCTTGTGAAGTCCAGCGTCGAGTGCCGACGGACTGGATTATAGAACCCATCGATGTATCCGGCTATGGCAGTTTCAGCTTGGCTTCTTGACATGAACACAGTCCTCCAGATCAGTTCTGACTTGATGGTTTTGAAGAAGGTCTCGACGACGGCGTTATCATAGCAATTTCCCTTACCGCTCATTGAGGCGAGGAAACCGAGTTCACCGAGGCGCGCCTGGTATGCGTCTGAGCAGTACTGGGCGAATTCAACCGGTCGTCGCAACACGTTCAGTTTGACTGGCCTGCAAGCACTGGTCCAGAGCTTCGGCGGGAGTTCTCCATCCGAGGGTCTTGCGGGGCCGTGTATTGAGCGCGTCAGCAACAACTGCGAGTACGTCCGGACTGTGTACGCTCAGATCGGTTCCTTTCGGGAAGTACTGTCGAAGCAGTCCATTGGTGTTCTCGTTCGTTCCGCGTTGCCAAGGGCTGTGCGGTTCGCAGAAGTAGACGGGAAGGCCGGTTGCGATCCGAAGATCCGCATGCCTGGCCATCTCTGCTCCCTGGTCCCAGGTCAGCGAGCGGCGAAGCTGCGCTGGCAATGTCGTGATCGTCCGGGCGATGGCATCGCGAACCGCTTCAGCCCCATGACCGGCAAGCGCAGGCCCGTTCTTCACGCGCGGGACGGTGCCGTGGCCTTCCATTCGGGGAAGATGCAGCAGCATTGTGAACCTCGTGGTGCGTTCCACCAGAGTGCCGATCGCCGATCTGCCCAAGCCGATGATCAGGTCACCTTCCCAGTGTCCGGGTACGGCCCGATCAGCTGCTTCCGCCGATCGTTCACTGATCATGATCTCAGGCGTGACGAAGGATTTGCCCCGCCGGCGGCTACGTGCCCGAGGCACGCGCAGTGCCCTTCCCGTGCGAAGGCAGGCGGTCAGCTCACGACGGAGTGCGCCGCGGCCCTGTACGTAGAGCGCCTGATAGATCGCCTCATGACTGATCCGCATCGCTTGATCCTCGGGCCCGTCCCCAGGATAGTCGATCCGAAGACGGTGCGCGATCTGCTCAGGACTCCAGGCCCTGGCCCATCGCCTGTGCTGCCGCGGCCCATGCCGACGACCGTTCCAGACGACGCGTGGCCCCTCGATCACCGTTCCATCCGGTGCCGAGATCCGACCCGCAAGCCGATCCTGCACATAGCGCCGCAGCGCCTCATTCGTTGCCAGCTTGGCTGGCTTCGGCCTTTTGGCGGATCGATCAGCATGCCACTGCGCCGTCGTTGCTCGGTAGTCCAGGCCACCGCTTCGGGTCGCCGCGTTGCGCCGCACCTCGCGGGAGATCGTCGACGGTGCTCGCTCCAGCCGGCAAGCAATATGACGTATGCCTCTTCCCTGGGCGCGCAGAAGAGCAATCTCCTCACGTTCCTCGAAAGACAGGTAACGTCCTGACAGCGGCTTGGCCGATTGCGATAAATGTGATGGTGGCATGCCGCCCGACCTCCGGAACCACCTCGAGCCTACCGGAGGGGATACACCGGCATCTCGGGCCGCGTCCTCGCTCGAACGCCCCGTCGCAATCGCTGCCCAGAACCGAACAAGCTCCTCACGCCGTGCCGAGTCCGGTCGACCTGGCGAATGCAACTTGCTCCGTCCAGACCGATCCGACCGCCGTCTGCGTACCGTCATAGCAACCTCCTATGCCAGAGTGTTGCGACGACCAATTGAACTCGCCCTGGCTTCCCCGGACGCTCTCATGTTTGTCAAGCACTCGATGGGGCGGTGAGTACGCGGTAGATCTCGCGGGCCACGTAACGCTTCAGGCAGCGCATGATCTCGCGTTTGGACAGCCCCTCCAGGGTCCTGCGAGCGACATAGGCTCGGGTCCGCTCGTCGGTTCGCATTCGGCACACGACGACCATGTGCAGGGCGGAGTTGGCTTGGCGGTTGCCTCCGCGGTTGAGACGGTGGCGTTGCGTCTTCCCACTCGATGCGGGGATCGGGCAGACGCCGCACATCATGGCGAAGCTCGCCTCGGAGCGGAGCCGATCCGGGTTATCCCCAACGGCGACCATTACTGCGCCTGCGTTCTCGGTGCCCACGCCTTCGAGCTCAAGCAGACTGGGGGCGAGCTCCTCGACCAAGGGGACGATGAACCGGTCGAGTTCAGCGATCTCGTCGTTGATGTCGAGGATTCTGCGGGCGAGGGACTTCAGGGAGAGCTTGGTCGCGACCACCGGGTCTCGATAGCCGACCGTGTCCGGCCTCCAGGCCGCACAGGTACGCAGGCGCTGCATGCGGGTGAGGTTGCGGACCTGGTCACGCACTTCCTCCGGTGCGGCAACGATGGTGTTGTAGAGTTGCTGCAGGGCCGCGCGGCGGCACTTGATTGCCGTCTTTCGCGTCGTTCGCAGCACCCGCAGGGCTTCCACGGTGCCGGAACGGTCTTTGGCCACCTGGACCCGGCGTCTTGTGCGCGCCGCCTCGGCCGCGGAAATCGCATCCAGGGCGTCGTCCTTGCCCTTGGCTCTTCGGCTGGCTGGGTCCGGCCCGGTCACCTCGAGCACGGGGATACCCGAGAGTGCCAGGTGCCGGGTGATGCCGGCTCCGTAGGTACCGGTGGATTCCACTCCTACACGAAGCAGCTCGCCATGAGAGCGGAACCAGCGAAGCATCGCCCGGTAGCCGGCTCGGGTGGTGGAGAACGATTCGGTACCAAGCACCGTTCCGTCGTGGCTCACGACGGCGGCGGTGTGCAGGTCCTGGTGGGTGTCGACGCCACCGATGATCTGGATGTTGTCGGCTGTTGTAGTCGCCATGTCCGCCCCCTGGTCTATGATGGGTGGAGGGGTTGGCTCCGAACTCAGCCGATGTCGGACACGACAGTGACGGGGCGCCCAAGGCCGGGCTCTCATCAGGTCACGATGTCGGTCGAGGTCGGAACCTCAACCGGTTGCCCCCGGGTGGCCGACATGTCCGGGGAATGACATCTCGGTCGATCTGAGTGTGGGTCAAGCCACCCAAGGACGGCCGGCCCTATCAGTCTAGATGCGTCTATCGCTGTGCGGGTCAGGTCACTCCGAGGGAACCGGCCCGCAGATACTCACTATCGCTATGGTGGATCACACCGGCGCCAGGTTGGCGCAGCCCGATAGCACGGTTAACAGCCCGTTGACGAAGTCTTCCCTGGACGAAGTCTTCCCTGGACGAAGTCGGCATGGTCTGATTCTCTGGTGTCCTGGCCTGAAGGGAGGTTCGCTGATGGCGATGGGACAGCAGAAGGATCGTCAGGGGGACTTGATGGTGAGCTGGTCGGAGATGCCGCGCTCGCCTGGTCATGTATTTTACGACCGCCTGCAGTTGGTACTGATCGAGGGCGGCTTCGACGGCTTCGCCGAGGCGGTCTGCCAGCCCTATTACGCGGCCAGGATGGGGGCGCCTTCGGTGCCACCCGGGCGCTACTTCCGTATGCACCTGGTGGGCTACTTCGAGGGTATCGACTCTGAGCGTGGGCTGGAGTGGCGCTGCTCGGATTCCCTGTCGCTACGGGAGTTCCTGCTGTTGGAGATGCGGGAACGGGTGCCGGACCATTCCTGGCTGTCACGGACCCGCGCGCGCCTGCCCCATGAAGTCCACACGGCGGTGTTTGACTGGGTCCTGGCGCTGATCGCCGAGGCGGGTCTGGTGAAGGGCGAGCGCATCGGGGTGGATGCCTCGACCATGGAGGCCAACGCGGCGCTGCGCAACATCGTGCGGAGGGACACGGGCGAGGGTTACCGGGGGATGCTGGAGCGCTTGGCCCAGGAGAGCGGTATCGAGACACCCACGGCTGAGGACCTGGCGCGTCTGGACCGCAAGCGCAAGGGCAAGAAGCTCTCGAACCAGGACTGGGTTTCCAGGAGCGACCCCGAGGCCAAGATCGCCAAGATGAAGGACGGCACCACGCACCTGGCCTACAAGCCCGAGCACGCGGTGGATCTGGACACCGGCGCGGTGGTGGCGGCGGAGCTGCACCCGGCCGACGAGGGCGATACGACAACGCTTCCCAAGACCCTGGCGGCGGCCGAGGCAAACCTCGAGGCGGTGGATGTGGCGCCGACGGCCGAAGATCCGGCCGAATGTGTGACCGACATAAGGGCTCCCACTCACGGTTGGTCTTGAAGGCGCTCGACGACGGCCCCTGGAAGAGCCGGATCTCCGAGCCCAAGCAGAAGGGTTTTGCGCGCTGGCACGGAGATGATGCGGCTCGCCGGGCGGTCACCAACAACCGGACCCGGCTGTTATCGGGGGTGGCCAGGGAAGCCTTCAAGCTGCGCGCCGAGATCGTCGAGCGCTCCTTTGCCCACAACCTCGATCGCGGCGGTATGCGCCGGACCTGGCTTCGGGGCCGCGAGAACGTGCACAAGCGATACCTGCTTCACGTCGCCGGCCACAACCTATCGTTGCTGATGCGCCAACTCATCGGCGCCGGCACCCCGAAGGAGGCCGTGGCGGGCGGAATTGGCGCCTTGTTCGTGCTTGTTACGCCCGCTGGAGCCGTCCTGGTCGTTCAGATCGTCCTCATCGTCTGCGGAGGATGGCGAAACCGCCTTCGCCGCGATATGCTTCGCCGTGGCGTGAAACCCGGTCAATGACGCCTTTTTCAACGGGCTGTTAAGCGCCCTGAGCGGCAGGTCGCTGGTCATGCGAGCGCCCACGGCCCAGCCGATGACGCGCCGGGAGTAGAGGTCGAGCATGACGGCCAGGTAGAGCCAGCCCTGTGCCGTCCAGATATAGCTGATGTCGGCAGCCCATTTCTCGTTGGGTGCCTCGGCGGAGAAGTTCTGGTCGAGAAGGTTCGATGCGACGGCCTTGTTGTGCTGGCTGTCCGTCGTCTTTTTGAACTTCTGTTTCCGTTTTGGAGACAACCCATTTCCCCGCATCAGCCGAGCCACCCTATGGCGTCCAACCTCGATCCCATTCTCGGCAAGCTCGTGATGGACCCGCTCTGCACCGTAGCTCTCGCGGCTGCGCCGAAAGGCTGCCCGGACATGGGCGAGTAGAACCATGTCATCGAGCTGTCGCTGGCTTGGGCCGCGATTGCGCCAAGCGTAGAAGCCTGAGACGCTGACCTGCAGCAGTCTGCACAGGCGGAATATCGGCATCGCCAACCCGGCCCTCTCCGCGTCGATGAACCGGAACCTCATCGACTTTCCCTGGCGAAGAAGGCCAGCGCTTTTTTTAGCAGATCACGTTCCTGACGGGCCAGATCACGCTCTCGGCGTAGGCGGGTAATCTCCTTCGCTGCATCCTCATGCGGACCGGAAAGCAAATCCTCCTCACGCAATTCTGCGACCCAGCGGCCGAGCGCGCTGACGCTGATCCCAAGATCTCCTGCTATCTGCCGCTGCCTGCGCCCGCTCGTCTGTAAAAGACGGACGGCTTCTTCCTTGAAGGCCCGATCAAACCGCCGGCCCTTGTTCCCATTCTGCTTCGACATTTGCACCTCCTGCGATCAAAATCCTATCGCAGGACGTCTCCACTTTCGTCAGCAGGGTCCACCCCACAGGGGTTGGCGCAGTGAGAACGTGTGGCACAATAAGCCATCTTGACGGGCTAATTATTCTCCCACTCCCTCACCTCCCTTCCATCGTTGCCGTAAGCTGGGTGCTTGCAATAAGGGGCACGATCCGGTCCGCAAGGGTGCCGGCGCCGATGGCGATGGGGTCGTTGTGGGAGTCTCAATGTCCGGGAACGGTGGGGACGTTATTGGGGATGAACTCGAACGTGATGGCACGAAAAAGGGGCCGGTCCTGCGCCGAGTTGGCGGGAACCGGCCCCGAGGTGTGCGGCTGGGGGGCCGCTAGAAAGGAATTTGGTCAGCGTCGGCTATTGATTCACGGGTCGTTGCGGTCGACACGGTGTCTCCGTTCATAGTCGGCGCGCCATTGCCATTCGGCTTGTCGAGAAATTGGACTCGGCCGCCGGGGACCAGCAGGATCTCGGTCGAGAACCGGTCGCTGTCCTCGCCGTCCTTGCGCCACTTGCGGGTCTGCAGCTTGCCCGACACGTAGACCAGGCGACCCTTCTTCGCGTGCTTCTCCATCGTCTCCACCAGGCCGTCCTGGAAGGTGACGATGCGGTGCCACTCGGTGCGGTCCACCTTGTCCCCCGAGTTTTTGTCGAGGAAACTCTCGTCGGTGGCGATCGAGACGTTGGCCACGCGGCCGCCGTTGGTGAGACGGCTGATGGTGACATCGGCGCCGAGGCGTCCGATCAACTGTGCGTTATTCAGTCCGAACATGATCAATCTCCTATGATCCGGGTTATGACATCGGGTTGTTGAACGGGAACCGGTCTCTCTCGATCCCTTCTCCGTTCACTCTCTGAAAGCCCTTCTCTTCCTCGGTTTAGGCGTCCGCGCCGGATCGGTCCTGTGAGGCGAGAACTTCGCGGATCGCGTAGGCCGGCATTCCGACCGCGGCCAGCAGTGCGCCGGCGTCGGGAAGCGGTGCGGCGAAGTCGGCATTGCGTGTGCTGCCGGGATTGAAAAGGGTGTCGTTGGAGTCGGTCGAGGTATGAATGCGATCGAACATTTTGCATCTCCGCTTGATAGGGTTGAGACGCCGCCCGGAGGGAACTCTCTTTACCCTTGGACACGTCGCCGTTCTCTTTGCCTTCCTCAAACTCTCGTGGACACTGGTCGTGGCAGGCCGGAGTGTTCGGTGGCATCGGTTTGCCCGGAACGATTCTGAGCGCGGGTAGACGTCCCGGGGTCGTCAGGTAGCTGCGTCGTTCGCGTCCTTGATGGCGATGATGACGTCGTCGAGGCTACCCCTCGCGTTCATCAAGGTGTGTTCGAGATGGAGAAGCCGACGGCGGAGCCCGGCGCGTTCGCCGCTAGACGGATTGCCGGACAGGCGCATGATGGCGTTCCGCAGCTCGGCGAAGCGTTCCGCCAGATCCTTCATGCTTGCGGCGGCCTCGCGGGCTCCAGTCCGGGCTTCCGGCAGGAACCCGTCAGGATCTGGCCAAGCGCCGGGCACAGTGTTGAAATCGTCGGCGTCACGGTGCGATGTGAGGGTTTTGAGCATCTGGCTCTCCGTGGATTGTAAAACAGGGTGGCGGCGATTCTGGAGGAAGTGACTCCCCCGGGCACCGCCCGGATCGCCCCTGCCGTGCTGCTCCCGGCCTCTCCGTGCCGCGTCGCGCGGTTGGCGAGGTTCGTGCGGAAACGGTGTCCACGTTTCCCGTCTGCTGCTGTCATGCAGCCCCCGGCGATAGCGGACCGGGCATCCCGGTCGGATCCGAGCCGCGCGCCGGGCGACTACAAATCTCAACATGGCAGGTTGGACTGTTCGAGCCGGGCGGCGGCGCAAAGGCGCAAATTTGCCGAGGCCGGGCGGAGGACGGCAACCACCGTTCGGACGCCTCGTGCCGGATACCGGGAAACGTGTGATTTACGCTGAGTGCGTTGCTGCCGATGGCCGGCGCTCGAGGATGCGGCCAGGGCCGATGTACTCGGGCACGAACCCACGCCGGTGCCAGGAAGCGTCCCCGAGGCTACAGCCCATGCGGTTGAGCGCCGCGAGGCCCCGCCGGCCGGTCCCCTCGATCCCGATCCGACCGGCCCACCCCGGTTGCCGCCTTGCGAGGCGCCAGCCGTCAGCGGGATCCCTTCGTGTATCCCGGCCGGCCGCCTCGGTGCCTGTCGAGCGATCCCGCCGAACGTCGATCAATATCCGATTAGGGCCGCCATGGGTGAAACGTCGGAAATCACTTCCACATCTTCACGAGACAACCGGGGCGAACGCCAGGCACATCGCTACTTCGGCAATGGAGTCCCATGTCCCGTGATCAGCCCCTGTCACGATCTCGATGACCGTGTAGCGAGGCGGCAGGATCGGCAGACCGCGATGCTCGTCGGAGCGCAGGTACGAGCGGCGGGCGCACTCCGGGCACCGGGCCGCGCCCTGGGACGGTGCGGCGCAATCTATGCAAAGCCCTCGCACCCGGCGCCGGACGTAACGCCGGCGGCCTCGGGCGTTCTTCGCCTTCTTCCTTGAGGGTTTGGCCGCGCTCCCGGCGCACCGTTCGCAACGCGCGCTGCCGTCGGGGGCGGGCGCACCGCATCTGCCACACTCGCCAGCTGTACGCCGCCCGGCATATTGTTCCCGCTCGCTGTCACGCCTCATCTCGCGGCAGGGTTCGCACACCGTTCCGCCTTCAACGGGCTGTTGCTTGCCGCAACGCGTGCACAGGCCAGCCTCCCTCCGTGCCCGGTTGCGCCGCTTGCTCCTGTCACTCGCGCTCCTGCGGAACCGTTCGGCATCTCTGCCGGCGTAAAGCATACCGGCGGCCCTGGCCTTCGCATGGCGTGCTCGCTCCGCCCTGCGCCGCTTCTCGCCGCAGGGACGGCACAAGGTGCGATCGGGCACTGGCTTCGCCTTGCCGCATCTAGGACACATGCCGCGGGCGGTCCGCTCGGCGGTAATGCGTTCATAGCGCCGTCGGGCGCATGCGCGTTCTTTCCCGGGATCCTTGTAGGGCATGTTCCTTCCTTCCGCAGTGGTGGTCCTGATGAAGGGCGTCCGACCGGCGAAACCCGGCCGGACGTCTACGCGGATCGCACCTCAGCGATACTTGGCGTTCACCAGCAAGCCCATCGCGCGATCGCCCCAATATTGAATTCCACCGGTGATGGCGATGCCGGTGCAGACGATGATCTCGTCGACGCTCGGGCCTCATCCGTTGGACGGTGCTCAGGGAGACGATCTCGCGGGAAGTCTTGCCCCGGCACTTCTTCGACGCCCCGTTGCGGCGCCGGGGATGGATCTCGCCGTCGGCCTTCGACCGGAACCGCTCGATCACGTAACGGTCGTCATCGACACCGCGGCCGAACATGTGAGTGAGGAATGTGCGTGCATTGCCGCGAAACGCCTTGACCGTCTGCATCGTGCCGTCTCCTTCGTGTCCGTGGTTGCGAACGGTGGGAATGCCCTCCCGGACATCCCTCCGCCGCCCGACTCACGGCCAGGCTCGGACTCATCGCGGCGCGCGGCACGCGAAGAGGTGCCGCGACGGTGAGCCGCTGTCGCAGTGGGCCGTGGTACAGGTTCGGGTATTGGAAGGAATCGGTGGCTTGACGGACGAGCGCGCGGGCCGGTTTCACGGACGGGAGGGCGCCGGCGGTCGGTGCCGCAGCGGTAACTTTCCGGCAGGATAGTAAACGGGCGGATCGCGGCCGCCGTCGGCGCATCGGCGAGGCGTGCCTGCATACGCTCCGATAACGGCCCGGAGTTCGTTGCTTGTTATTTGGCGCGAAAATTTGCCCCCAGAATCTGGGAGCTCAACGGGTTAGCGCGCCGATCGGCGTTGAACCAGCGCGCCGAATAACATTCAGACCGCCGTGGCCTGCATTACCGGTAGTATCGGCGAGAACCTCTTGGGCGAGCGGAAGATGATAGTGCTCAGCCTACACACCCAGGAAATTGACGCTATTGATCGATAGGCGATAACTTCGGCGCATAGCCGTGTATGCGCCTGTGCTGGGAGATTTAACCCATGACCCGATGGAACCTTTCAATCCCTCAAAAAACAGACAGAGTGGTTCGCACTTTTCTTGCCCGCACCGGCGGCAAGAAGGGCGACCTGTCCAGGTTCGTCGATGACGCCGTGCGCCGTCGCGTGCTGGATCTTACCGTTCGCCAAGTCAAGGATCACTATAACGGATATGACCAGCGGGAGATACTCGACCTGATCGACGATGAGGTGGACGCTGCGCGTGCGGGTGGTTCTTGATACCAACATCTTAATCGCCGCCCTTATCACCAAAGGCACACCGCCGGATAGGCTGTATCAGACATGGCGGCGCGGCGAGATCGCGCTTGTAACGTCCACGGCGCAAATAGCCGAGTTGGCCGATGTTCTCGCCCGGCCCCGCCTGCAGAGGTTTCTCGATGCGGATGAAGCCAGGGGTTGCCACAGTATGATGTGCATGACGGGCGGTGCTGAAACGCCGGGTCAGCACGGGGTTGCTTCGAATTCGGAGATTCCGGGTATATTAAAGTGGCAAAGTGATCTTATATTGGAGCCATGGAAGAGTCGGCACTCATATTCGACACCCACGAGGACATCAGGGAACTGGTGGAAGCCGGCATGCCGGAACCCCAGGCCGAAACCGTGGTGCGTCAGCGTGTCCGGCTGCTGGAGCGCAACCTCGCCACCAAAGCTGATATTGCGGAAACCAACGCCAGCATCGAGACGCTGCGGCAAGAGACCAAGGCTGACATCGCAGCGACCAACGCCAGCATCGAGACGCTGCGGCAAGAGACCAAGGCTGACATCGCAGCGACCAACGCCAACATCGAGACGCTGCGGCAGGAGACCAGGGCCAACATCGAGACGCTACGGCAGGAAACCGAGAAGCTGATAGCCCTCGGCAAGAACGACATTGTCAAGTGGGTCGTCGGCGCCAATCTTGGGGTCGCCGCGATGATCGTCGCCGCCATCAAATTGCTCTAATTCAGCTGTGTCACAAATGAGGGGCAAGGGGAGGGTGCGCGAGCTGGGATTCTCCCGTATCGCTAATGCCCTTGCCCGTCACGGCATAGTCCCTGTCGCCTGACGACACCTGTTGTCTTCTTGAACGGCGAGTTGGTGCAACAACGTGTGGGCCTTTCGTTGGCTGCTGACGCACATCAGGCCGGATCGCCGATCATGGGGCTCACGTGAATTGAGATCTCCGTTCCGAACAGTGCCGCCGGGATGCACCATGCGGCCGACCGTCGGAGGGGTCGAATTGTCGCCTGGGGCGAAGACCCTTACACGTACAAGTAGAGTGGTTTAGGGATTTTTTCCGCAGAATCGACAACGGCAGCGCAGATTGAATGCTACGACAAACGTGCGCTCCGGTGCGCTGCGATTATAACGAATCCGATCGCGGTATGATTACGGGGAGCTGAACGGGGTTTTAGGGAATGTGCGAGGAGGGTGAAAATATATTAACGAAAACAGTCTATTAGACCAATATAGCCAATCCAATAGCGGGGTTTGCTAAGAGATACTCCTCAATACAGTTGAAGAGGCCCCGTTAATGAGGCCTCGTTTAGGCAAAACTAGTAGCGGTTGGAACCGTAACACTAGGATAATCCTATGACCAACCCGAAAGCATCATCGCATCCGCCGCTTGGAACTTCTGACTTTGTAAACAGAAAATTCACGACGCGGAAATCAAGGGAAGCTGACTTTTTTGTTTAGACGCACAACCAGCCAAATAACGCGATATCAATTCCTCGTCAACACAATAAATCCGCAAAAGAGCTTTCCCTCGAAATTCAGCCGATTCCATGGAATACCAACGCAGTAGCACTGCTCCGGCACCCGCCATCCAGACGCCCGGCTTTTTACAAGCATTTCTTCCATCCACCGTGCCGAATATTACAGCACCGTATAGAGTGTCATCAATGAAGGTGATCGGTATTCGCTGCTGGCCCAATTCCCACTGTGCGCTCCCGGGCGGTCGGAAGGGGCCGCAAAAGCCGCGGTACGATCAAACGAGCGCCCTCTCACTCTCAGCGGCCAATCGGCTGCGCGGCGTCCAATGCTCCCACCGCGCCCCTTGTCCCAGCGGGAACACCCACATGCCGGCACGGACGGCCGGGTTTCCCCTTCGCTTATTTCGCTCAAGTATTGTTACGTCCCGCTCTCAGGCCGCGGCCCACCTATTGCACATGATGTCAGGCTGGAGACGCGGGCACTGTTTGCCTTCACCATAGACACATGTATATAGAGAGACGGAATCGAGCCGCCCCACAGGTATGCCAGCGGTTGAAGCGTTGGCTCAGGCCGTATCCGCCCCGCTATCGTTCATCAATTCCTCGATCCGGTCCGCGATGCGCTGCGCAGGTTCACGGAGTTGCCCCATGGTCCACTCGGCGGCGTACCCTTCGGTGATTTTGCTGGACCAGGCGGGTATGACCAGCCACCTGGGCAAGCTCCGTGGTAGCAACAGGTCGTGCTCGGCCATCGTGATGAAACAATTGCGCATGCCGGTATAGTGTTAGCTGGCGTCGAACTTTGACATCGTCAGACTCTGACGATGTCAATAGGTTGTTACACTGATCGGCGCCAAATACACGTGCTGAGTAACAGATAAATAACAGATAAAGGTTTCCGCTAAACCGGGCGGTTCAAATCCCATGCTTAATCCCCTAAGATTGCGCCGTAATTGAACGTCGGGCAGAAGCTGAGGAACGTACGATGGGTTCAGCCGGCATGAAGAATGCTGGACTAGTTGGGCTGGCATTGGCGGTGTTGGTGATGGGCTGGCGCCTTGTGGAAGTCACTCGCGAGAAGACGTCAATTGAGGAACAAGCCCGAACGCGGAGCGGAGAGCTGCAAGTGCGGCTCGAGGCGTCGGGAGACGCGCTCGAACAAGTCCAGCGCACACACGATATAGCCGTGGAACGTATGCAAACACTTGAAGCCGAACTCGTGCAGGAGCAAGCGGGTCGCGCTGCTGCGGTAGCGGCCGAGGAGGCGCTCATTGCCAAGTATGCCGAACTGGAAAATGCCCTCGCGGAGCGCCGTGCGGCGGATAAACAGCGTGAGGGTAGGCTTCAAACACTGCGAGCCACGCATGAAGAACTCGCAAGCGAGCGGGACCGACTGATGGCGGAGCGCGATCGATTCGCCACCGAGCTACAGTCCGCCCGCTCGATCGGCAGCGCAGAGAACACACGTCTCTCGGCTGAGCTGAGAAAGGCGCATTCAAGGGTCGATCAACTGGTGGCGGAACGTGACGATTTGCGGACGCGAGCTGTAGAGCTTGAGAACGCAGGCGATGGCACGCGAGATGAGCTGGCCCGTGTCCGGAAGAGTCTGGCCAAGGAGCGCGACGGGGCGGCAGCGTTAAGTGTGCAGCTCACGCGCGAGCGCAGCGAGAAGAGCCGCATCGAGCAGGAAAACGAGGGTAGGCTTCAAACGCTGCGAGCCACGCATGAAGAACTCGCAAGCGAGCGGGACCGACTGATAGCGGAGCGCGATCGATTCGCCACCGAGCTACAGTCTGCCCGCTCGATCAGCAGCGCAGAGAACACGCGTCTCTCGGCTGAGCTGAGAAAGGCGCATTCAAGGGTCGATCAACTGGTGGCGGAACGTGACGATTTGCGGACGCGAGCTGTAGAGCTTGAGAACGCAGGCGATGGCACGCGAGATGAGCTGGCCCGTGTCCGGAAGAGTCTGGCCAAGGAGCGCGACGGGGCGGCAGCGTTAAGTGTGCAGCTCACGCGCGAGCGCAGCGAGAAGAGCCGCATCGAGCAGGAAAATCGAGAGTTGTTGGCGAACTTCGATACCATCGAGCGCAAGCGAAGCGAGTTGCGTGCCGAGTTTGAGGCGATGGCAAACGAGCGTAGGCGCCTAGCCCTTCGACTCAATGAACTCGAAGGCACCACCGTTGCCCTGCGGCGAACGGCGAGCACGACTGCCGGTGAACTCGGGAGGGCGCAATCCATGGCGGCCGATCTCAACACGCGCTACGAGAAGCTGCTCACTGAGAAGGCGAAGCTCAACCATCTCAATGATGCACGGCTCACCGAGATCGAGCGCATCCGCGTCGCGCTGGAGGATGCACAGAGGGATGTCGCGCGCCTCACCAACGCGCACGGAATTTACACCATTAAGGAGAGCGACTCCCTATCCACCGTCGCCGCGTTTTTTTACGCCAACGGCAATTACTGGCCACGCATCGCGGAAGCTAACCGCTTCCTGATCGGCGACAACCCAGATCTCATCTTTGCGGGAATGGTGCTCATCATCCCCTGATCTCGATGCTGATGCCAGGTTCCCGACGAGCGTCGCCATTCCGACATAAACTAGCGCAGCTAGGATTTCGTATCACCTCCCTGTGGGCATCGCGCGGCGCAAACCGCAACACCTCAACAATTCGCACGACTGGATGAGAGGTTTGGAATAGCCTGTCTGATGCCGTACGGATGGTCGCCGATGAGTATTGGTTGGTCGGCGCAAATGAAATGTCGACGACGACAGCCTAACCCGGATTATTCACGGCACGGCGTGAAAGAGGTGGTGAGCGTGGATTAAACTGTTGAGATTCCGTATGATTCTGGTGTCTGGCCAAGACCATACGGCAACAGGGAAACCCGGCTCACCATGGATGAGATTACCGCCTATCTCCCCGGACTGTCACCCGTCGAGAACAAGGAACTGTGCGTCCGGTTCGCCGGCGGCCGGCTGTCGTCGGACGGCGGCGTGCTGGTGCTGCGCGAGATCGAGAAGCGTCTCGGCCTTGCCGCGCGCCTAGCCGGTTGCCTGTCCGATGCGCGCGATCCAGCGAGCACCACCCACTCATACGCCGACATGATCGGGGCGCGCATGTTCGCCATCGCCTGCGGATACGAGGATTGCGACGACCTCGACGTGCTGCGCTTCGATCCGGCGTTCAAGCTGGCCTGTGGTCGCCTGCCCGAGAGCGGTCGCGATCTGATGTCGCAGCCGACCTTGTCCAGGCTCGAGAACGCCCCATCATGGCGCGAACTGGCGCGCATGGGGCTGACGATGATCGATCTGTTTTGCGACAGCTTCGAGCGCGTGCCCCAACGCATCGTGCTCGACATTGACGATACCCCTGATGCCGTCCACGGCGGCCAGCAACTGGCACTGTTCAACGCCCATTACGACGAGTACTGCTTTCAGCCCATCCACATCTTCGACGCGGCGACCGCCAAGCCGGTGCTGTCGCTGCTGCGTCCGGGCAAGCGGCCATCTGGTGACGAGGCGGCGCGGGTCTTGCGCCACGTCATCGGCCGCATCCGGCGCCATTGGCCCCGGGTCGAGATCGCGGTGCGTGGCGACGGCCATTACGGCACGCCCGAGGTCATGGACCTGCTGGAGGATCAGGGCCACGGCTACATTCTCGGGCTTCCCGGCAACGCCCGGCTGAGCGAGATCGGCCAGCCGTGGTGCGAGGACGCGGCGCTGCGCCGGGTGCAATCAGGCAAGGACAAGGTGCGCCGTTTCTTCCAGACCGGCTACCAGGCCAAAAGCTGGTCACGCGAGCGCAAGGTCGTTGCCCGCGTCGAGGCCACCGCAAGGGGGACGGATGTCCGCTTCGTCGTCACCAACCTGCCGGGCCGCGCCAAATTGCTCTACGAGAGGGTCTATTGCGCCCGTGGCCGGATGGAAAACATGATCAAGGAGCACAAGCTCTACACCAAATCCGACCGCACCTCGTGTCACCGATGGGAAGCCAACCAGTTCCGGCTGTTCCTGCACACCGCCGCCTATTGGCTGCTGCATCAGTTGCGCCGGACCGCGCCCCGCCGCTCGCCGTGGCGCACCGCGACGTTCGAGACGCTACGACGGGCATTCCTCAAGATCGCCGTGCGCATCGAGGAGCTCAACACTCGCATCAAGATCGCCCTGCCCTCGGCCTACCCATATCGCAACGCCCTGATCGCGATGGCCGCCTCCATCGCCGCACAAGGCCCCTGATCCTAGCGGCGCGTGCCGCCGGATGAACCTCGAACGTCAATCTCCAACCCGTAACGAAAACCCGCCCCGAAAGCCGCCGTCAACCCGGCCGATACCGCTCGCCTCGCTCAAATCGGCCGCCAAGCGTGAATAATGCGGGCTAACTGGACCCGCGTATCAGAACATAGGAGTGACAGCGATGAGCAATTGGAAAGTATCGGAGGAAGCGGCAGCGTTGCATGCCGACGCTCTGGTTTGGGACATGACCTTTCCCTTTGGGGACAAAGGCTCCGTCGATCTCAAATGGTCAGCGCTGGAGCGCATGCAGGCGAATGGTTTCAACATGGTCTCGTTAACGCTCGCCATCGACTACAACGGCTTGTCCGATACCGTCCAGACAATTGCCAGGGAGCGCGCCTGGTTCCGCGCGCACGCTGACAAATACGTCGTCGTCGAAGCGGCTGATGACATCCTGCGGGCGAAAAAAGAGGACAAGCTTGCCGTCGGCTTCCACTTCCAAGGGACAAACCCGGTCGCCCAGGACCTCAACATGGTGGAGACCTACTACAAGCTCGGAATCCGCCACATGCTGATGTGCTACAACCTCAAGAATGCCGTTGGCGACGGCTGCCAGGAAGTGACCGACGGCGGATTGAGCCGATACGGCCGCAGTCTGATTGCCGAAATGCACCGCGTTGGGATGTTTGTGGACGTAGCTCATACCGGACATCGCACGGCGATGGATGTCTTCGAGGCGGCCGAGGGGCCCGTCATCATCAGCCACGCCAATGCACGAGTGGTTAGGGACCCAGGAGATAGCCGCAACGTGCCCGATGAACAGATTAAGGCCTGCGCAGCCTCGGGTGGCGTGATTGGCGTCATCGGTTTTGGGCCTAATGTTTCCGAGAAGGGCAAGCTGTCAACAAAGGCGCTATTGCGGCACATAGACCACATTGCGGAACTCGTCGGTCCGCAGCATGTCGGTCTCGCGCTCGATTACGTCTACGACAATAAGTACAACCGCCCCAATCCTTGGAATCCCATATACAACCCCAGACCAATCGATCAGATCGAACCAGAGGACCTGCCGCGGCTCACACAGGATATGATGGAGGCCGGATATCCAGAGGCCGATATCCGCGACATCCTTGGCGAAAACTGGCTGAGGTTGGCGAACCAGTTGTGGAAATAGCCATCCGCCGAATCGAAGAAATTGAAGCCGTTCCAAAGCGGTCCGGGCAAAGTTCGCGCTAAGTTTTCCTTTCCCCTCCATCGACTAGGGCGCTCGCGCGGCCTGCGTTGACAACAGCCGCGACGTTGCCGGTGCCAATGGCCGCTTCTGGCTACGAGCGGACCAATTTTGTGGTGTTGAGATAAGTCCGCTAGTGACCCAAATGTTATGGACCGGCTGCTGTTCGCAATAGAGAGAATTCTGGATATCGGAAGACGCTGATATGTATCCGGCCTGTTTGGTCGGCGCGTGAGCCGTGGCCTTGATGGGAGTACGCACGTTTGGTCTCATTAGCGGACAGGTCGGCCGATGGTTGGGCGACCATTAGGGTCAACAGACTCTGGGTGCGTATTTTGATCCGTTCCATGCATTTCTCAGTCGCGAATTGGTTCCGGGTTCGCGTGGTCAGCTAGCTGCAATCTTGCCTTGGTTGGCATCGAAGTCATTAACGTTTGCCAGAACGCTCCAGGCGATACGGGCCAGCTTATTGGCCAAGGCTGTGGCGAGCTTGTTTCGATGAAGCCGGGTTGCCGCCTCGAAGTGCGCGCCATCCTCGGCGAAAACATCATGCGCGTCGCCAAACAGATCTGGAGCTAGGGCAAGCGCCGCCGCACCTCGCGGTGCATCGGTCTGGCCCCGGGCACTCAGTAAGGCACGCCGCCCTCGGTCGTCACGCGATAACATAGCCGGCGGCCGTTCGCGTCAGAGAAGTTCGATGCGCGGTGCATGGTACAGCGGTTGTCCCAGAGCATGGCGTCACCTGTGCGCCAATTGTGCGCGTAGGTGAATTGAGGCTGTGTTGCAAACGCCCGCAATTCCTCAAAAAAATTGATCCCGTCCTCCGTCGACATGCCGTCGACCGACACCTCGCGGGTGTCGGGAATGCCGATGAACAAGGCTTTCTGCTCGGTTTCGGGATGGATGCGCGCGAAGGGATGAGCAACTTCGGGCAGCCCGTGCGTCTCGCGACCGAAAACGCGGGCGTGGGTCTCGGACGAAAAATCGTCGGCATGCTGCTGCATCGTCATGAAATAGCTATAGGTCCAGCAGCGCCCTTCCAGCGTGCTCTTCATGTCCTCCGGCAGCGCGTCATATGCCTTGGTCGAATTTGCGAACCACGTATCGTCGCCGCCGTCCTGTGGTACTTCCTTGGCGTAAAAGAACGAAGCGCCAGAAGGCTCCTTCATGAAAGAGAAGTCGCTGTGCCAGGCATCGCCGAAACTGCGGTCCGGTCGCGCGCCGATATCCTTGCCATCGACTCTGATGTTGGAGAATACGCTCACTTCCGGGTGTTCCGGGATGCGTGAACTTGAGATTGAGCTGACCGTAAGCTTGCCGAATCGTTGCGCGAACGCCTTTTGCCGCTCGACTGTTAAATCCTGTTCGCGGAATAGAAGAATTTTGTACTGCAGCCATCCATCTCGGATATCGGCGATCACCTCATCGGAATGATCGCTTGCGAGGTCTATGCCGGTGACCTCGGCGCCAAGAGCGTCGCAAAGAGGTTTGTATTTGATTGTCATGATCAACTGGCCACCCAACTTAAGGGAACCTCTAAAAATTCTCCTTTTTCGGGCCCGATTTAGAATCGGGTTGACGATTTGTTGATAGCGGGAGGCGTGGTTGATGGGTCAGATGGGGTTTTTCGATCTTGGGAACCGGTATCCGGTCTTGACGCCAAGAACGAGCCGCTTTTGAAGATCGACGGGGTGGTTCCGTGGGAGGACTTGCGCGCCCGTCTTGAGGCGGTGTGGCGGCGTGCGGACAAGGTGCGCAAATCGCGGGCGGGACGCAAGCCGTGGGATGCGATTGTGATGTTCAAGACGATCATTCTGTGCCGCTCTACAATCTCTCGACGACCAAGTTGAGCATCAGATCCGTGACCGCCTGTCGCATGCGATTTCTGGGGTTGGGTCTAGAGGGCCGGGTTCCCGACGCCAAGACGGTGTGGCTGTACCGCGAACAGTTAACGCAAGCTGGCGTGATCGAGGCTTTATTCGAGACGTTCGATGGCTACCTGAAGGATCAGGGCTATCTGGCGATGGGCGGCCAGATCATCGACGCCTCGATTGTGGCGGTACCCAAACAGCGCAACAGCCGCGAGGAGAACGCGCGGATAAAGGCGGGCGAGACGCCGGCAGGCTGGGAGGACAAGCCGGCAAAGCGGCGCCAAAAGGATGTCGAGGCGCGGTGGACCAAGAAGCACGGCAAGAGCGATTACGGTTACAAGAACCATGCGTGGAGGTCGGCACAAGCTGGTGCGGCGCTATCATGTAAGCGACGCGGCGGAGCACGACAGCCAAGTCCTCGACGATATCCTGGATGGGGACAACACGGCTTTGGGTGTGTGGGCGGACAGCGCTTACCGCTCGGCGGAGATCGAGGCGTCGCTGAAGGAGAGGGGTTGCGGAGCCGGATCCATCGCAAGGGCCGCCGCAACAAGCCGTTGAGCGAGCGCGAGAAGCAAGGCAACAAGACCCGTTCGTCGGTTCGGGTCCGCGTCGAGCATGTCTTCGGGGCCCAGAGCAACGACATGGGCGGGACGCTGGTGCGTAGTGTCGGGCTGGTGCGGGCGAAGGCGCGGTTTGAAGAACCTCGCCTACAACATGCGCCGCCAAACTGGAGCGTCTCGCGGCGGCCGTGTGACGATACTCGGAGGAGAAGACCGCCTGGGGACGGTCTTGAAGCGGAAATAACTCAATTGGAGCGTGGAAGACCCCGAAAATCTCGGCTCCGGCATGGCTGGAGCTGGTGACACCTCATCGTTAAACAATATCCTCCGGCAACTCACCAATTCTTAGAGGTGCCCTTAAATATACACCTATATGGACACACATATATATAAAGACCGAACCCTACCGCTCCACGGGTAGGCGAGCAATTGAAGCGCGGACTCAGGCCGTATCCGATTCGCTAGCGTTCATCAACGCCTCGATCCGGTCCGCGATGCGCTGCGTAGGTTCACGGAGTTGCCCGACGGTCCACTCGGCGGCGTATCCTTCGGTGATGTCGCTGGAGCGGGCGTGGTTGACCAGCCGTTTGGTCAAACTCCGCGGCAGCATCAGCTCGCGCTCGGCCACCGTAATGAAGCAGTTGCGCAGAGCGTGGAACCAGAACTTGGCCCCACCCGCCTTGCCGATCGGCGCATAGAACGGCATCAGGGTCGCGACATGGCCCAGAGCGCCGGGCCGGCTGGACGGAAACACCCATTCACGAAGACTGCCCGGCAACGCCTCGCGCGTCTTTCGGCGGCGCTCAAGGATGGCCGCCAGTTGCCGGGTGATGGGCAATTCCAGAGGCTCGCCCGTCTTGGTCTCCTCAACCCGGAAGACAAGCCCCGCCATGTCCACGCGCTCCCAGCGCAGGGGCAGCACTTCGTTCAGGCGCATGCCGGTATAGAGCCCGAACCACAACGCGTCCCGGGCCGAGGCCATGCCGACCGCCGCCTCGATGCCCTTCTTCCAGCACGGCAGCACCTCGGCCGGGGCGGAGATCTTGCGGCGTCTCGGGCGATGATACCTGCCGCCGCCGGCGAGCCACAGATCGACCGGATTGCGCAAGCCCTCGAAATCGACACAGGATCGGCGATAGATCGAACGCAGGAGCGATATCGTCTGGTTGGCCATCGACCAGCCGCTATCTCCGGTGATACGGTTGAAACGGCCTTCCACGTCCCGGCGGGTGATGGCATCGAGTGGACGCATCTGCCAATCGCCGAGACATCGTTTGAACCTGCCACGATCAATCTCGTTGGTGCGCTCGGCCCGGTTGGGATTGCCTGCCATGTACGCCTCAAAGGCCTGCTCCAGCACGGGCATGCCAGGCATGGCGGGGCGCCCGCCCGCCGGGTCGGCGGTGGCCTCGTCCAGAGCCTGCCGTGCCAGACGGCGCGCCCGGCCGGGCGATATCTCGCCATGGTGGCCCAGGACGACACGCTTGTTAGGGGCGTTTCTGCCGCCATCTCCGGCACGGTAGTTGACGATGAAGGATTTAGTCCCGGAGGGATGCACCCGGACTCCAAAGCCCGTGAGTTGATCGTCCCAGGCGAGCCAGGGTTTGTCCCCAGGCTCCAGCGCCTCGACCGAGTCCTTGGTCAGGGTCAACTTGTTCAATGCAACACGTTTTGCCGACGGTTTCATCATGCTTCCATCATGGCGCGCCCGTCATCGCAATGGACGTGGAGGGTGTCCTGCTTTGCAGGCTCTCGCGCAAATGTCAGATCGGTTCGGATCCCCTTGTCTGGGTCCGTTGCGCCGTATCCGCCTCGTCGGCGCACCCACACATTAATAGCTCTATCCGGTCCGCGATGCGCTGCGCGGGTTCACGGAGTTGCCCGGCTGTCCAGTCGGCGGCATATCCCTCGGTGACGTCGTTGGACCGGGCATGATTGACCAGCCGCTTGCTCAGGCTCCGCGGCAACAACAGGTCGTGCTCGGCGACGGTGATGAAACAATTGCGCATGCCGTGAAACCAGAACTTCGCGCCACCGGCTTCGCTGATCGGCGGGTAGAGGTGACTGAGATGCGGGATTCGGCCAGAACCGCTGGCGGGGGAGGGGAACACCCAATTGCGAAGCTGGCCCGACAGCGTCTCGCGCGTCGCCCAACGGTGTTCAAGGATGGCCGCCAGTTGCCGGGTGATGGGCAGTTCCAGGGGCTCGCCCGTCTTGGTCTCCTCAACCCGGAAGACAAGCCCCGCCATGTCCACGCGTTCCCAGCGCAGGGCCAGCACTTCATCGATGCGCATCCCCGTGTAGAGCCCGAACCACAACGCGTCCCGGGCCGAGGCCATGCCGACCGCAGACTCGATGCCCTTCTTCCAGCACGGCAGCACCTCGGCCGGGGTGGAGATCTTGCGCCGTTTCGGGCGATGATACCTGCCGCCGCCGGCAAGCCACAGATCGACTGGGTTGCGCAAACCCTCGAAATCGACACAGGGCCGACGATAGATCGCGCGCAATAGGGAGATCGCCCGGTTGGCCGCCGACCAGCCGAGATCGCCGGTCAGGCGGTTGAACAGGGCTTCCACCTCCTGGCGGGTAATGGCATCGAGCGGGCGCAACTGCCAGTCGCCGAGATGAGAGCCGAAATCTCCACGATACTTGATATCGGTATTCGCCGACCGGTTAGGGTTGGACGCCATATAGTCCTCGAAGGCCTGCTTGAGCAGGGGAATGGCGCGGGCCTCGCTACGCTCGAGCGCCGGGTCGCCGCCGGCCGCGACCTTACCCAGCACCTGTTGAGCCACGCGCCGCGCCTGCTCGGGCGCCATCCTGCCGAAACGGCCAATGACGACATTCCTGTTGGGCGCCTTTCTGCCGCCCTCGCCGGTGCGGTAGTTGACGAAGAAGGACTTGACGCCTGAGGGCTGCACCCGAACGCCAAACCCCGTCAGCTTGTCATCCCAGGCAACCCAGGGTTTGTCCCTGGGCTTCATCACCTCGATGGCGCGCCTGGTCAGGGACAGCTTGTTCAGCGCGACCCATTTGCCGGAGGATATTGTCATCCCCCGATGATAACGTGGACGCCAATATAATCAACACTAAATGTAACACAATAAATCAATCCTGGGATATCTCCTGACATTGTATGGCGTCAAATGGGATTTATGCTACCCTAAACAATCAATGATAATAGTTACATTTGACATCTCCTGACGTCCTCTGTCGTCTCGTGGCGACCTTTATCATTAGAATGAAGTTCCACAAGAATAAATTTTTGACGACAGCTGCAGCTGCGGCGATAGCGCTTGCCGTAGGTGCTTGCAGTAGCAGCAGTGACGATGATGAATCAGTGGCTGCAACGCCAACGGCAACCACGGATCCGACACCAGTTACGACACCAGATCCGACTCCAGAACTGACGCCGGCCGAACAATTGGCGGCGGCTGACACGGCGGTCGCGGCGGCACAGACGATGGTGGCTGCCCTGACGAATAGCTCTTCCGCTGAGGACGCTGCGGCAGCCTACGCCGCATTAGGAGAGGCGCAAACGGCGCTCCATACAGCGAGTAGCTTGCCGGAAAACCAGATCGCGGCTAAGCAGGCAGAGATCGATGCCCTGCAGGCTCAGGTCAACCAACTGCAATTGGACCTCGCTGAGGCAACCAAGGAGCCTGATCCACCAACCGCAGATATGATCGCGGCGACCGCGGCAGCGGCTACCAAGGCGAAGGCCATCGGCACGGAGGCTGGTCAGATGCCCGACGCCGGTATCGGTGGCAGTGTGGCGGCCGATGCGGAGACCACTTACAGCATGACCATCGAACGTCCGCGCTCCGGCACGGAGGTCAAGATCATCGACTCCAATCCCGCGCTGGCGGGGGACGACGATCCGAAGTTCGCGCAGGCCATGGATTTTGATGATGGACGCACCATGCACGTTCGCACGATGGAAGCGGATGATGACGGCAATGTGGTGGAAGAAGTCGTGATCGTCAGCACCGACATCGCAGCACCAAAGGCCACGGCGTTTGCGAAGGTGATGGGGCAGGAGCTGAACGTCAGCACCAACGTGATGAACGACGAACCAGCCGAAACGTCTGAAGCTCTCGCGGTCGATGAGACCATGGAGGACGTTCACAAGCTGGTTAAGTCGAGTGCGTTTACCGCCGGCACCGGGGCTGTGCTCACCTTCGCTTATGCGCAAGATGATGCCGACCCGCCTGTCAAAGCCTTCGAAACGGCGGGCACCTACAACGGCACGCCGGGCACGTACAGGTGCAACGCCGAAAACAACGCCTGCACGGTTACGCTCGACGTGAAAGGTGCGATCACCGGAATGACCGATGGCTGGATCTTCACTCCGGATGCGGGTGCCACCTCCGACGTGGTGGACGCCAACTACCTGTCCTACGGCTTCTGGCTGAAGAAGACGACGGACGAAGACGGCGTGCTCACGTACAACGAGGTCGAGACTTTCGCAACGGCTGAGGGACACGGGGACACCGTCGGTGACGATCTCGGAATGGTCACAGGTAGTGCGACTTATGTAGGTGGCTCGGTTGGCGTGTATGTGAAGAACGTGCTCGATGATCAAGCGAATATCACCAGCGCCACCTCTGGCCACTTCTCGGCGGATGTTGAACTGACTGCGACCTTCGGTGGCGACGGTGTGGCTGCCAACGATAAGTTCTCCATCGGCGGGAAGATCACGGACTTCGTCCTGCAACATGGCGAGGAGAATGACTGGGCGGTGGGGCTTGGACTCGCTGACTTCAGCGGAAGAGAGGACAACGATCCCGGCAAATCCGGTCCTGGCAACGCCTTCGCGGGTGTATTCATGGGTGTGGCTACAGGTGACAGCACGGCTGCCGCTGGTTCGTGGAATGGAATTTTTCACGGTTCCTCGGCGGAAGTCGATCATGACATGGACGACACCACGGCCATGATCCGTCGTCAGCCGGTCGCCGTGACCGGAGAGTTCAACGCCAACTTCACGGACGGAAACGCGGTCGGTGGGTTCGGTGCTAACAAGTAGTAGACGTATTACCCGGATCGGGCTCTCCTCATGAGACTCTGATCCTGTAGTTCAAACTTCTGGATGAGGGTGGCAGGTTCTGCCACCCTCTTTTTTTATCGTCCTGTAAACACCCATCAAAATAATGCATATGATGATTGCCCCTCTCTTTCGCGCGCTCGCGGCCACCGCCTGCCTCTTGCTCGCCGCCCCGGCCTGGGGTGCCGTGGTCGAGCCCGTGCCTCCACCCACTTCCCGTGCGGGCATGGAGGCTGACCTGGCCAAGGCTCAGACGCTGGTCAATAGCGGCCGGTTCGAGGAGGCGTTGGCCGTGTTGCGTCCGCTGGCACGGGGCCCTGAGGTTGATGCGAACGTGCGGTTCCTGATCGGCCTGGCGGCGATCGGAGCCTCGCGGCGGCCCGGAGTGGCGGAAGCGGACCGGGAGGCTCTGCTGGACGAGGCCATCACGGCCTTGCACGTCATGCTGATAGCTGACCCCGGCCTGGTACGGGTGCGCCTGGAACTCGCACGG
The DNA here is from genome assembly GCA_963664465.2 of Alphaproteobacteria bacterium. Classification (GTDB taxonomy): domain Bacteria; phylum Pseudomonadota; class Alphaproteobacteria; order UBA8366; family CAVOAK01; genus CAVOAK01. The sequence continues at coordinate 43,596 of CAXXSU010000016.1, forward strand.
GCCTTCTTCCTGAAGGGGGAGAACGACCAGTCACGCCGGCATTTCGAGCGTGTCCTGGCGGGCAACCCGCCCGCGGTGGTGGTTGATAACGTGCGCCGTTTCCTCTCCGAGATCCGGGCGCGGCGGCGCTGGAGCCTGTATGCGGGCTTCGCGCTGGCGCCGGACACCAACATCGGCGGCACCTCGGACGAGAGGATCATCCATATTAACGGCCTGCCGTTCCGCCGCGACACGGAGGAGCTGACGACATCGGGTATCGGCGTTTCGGTGTGGAGCGGCGGGGAGTATCAGCACCCCCTGGGCGAGCGGCTGCGGTTGCGCACCGGGGCCAATGTCTCGCGGCGTGAGTATGAGGGCAGTCGGTTCGACCATACCTTCGTATCGGGGCATGTGGGGCCGCGCTAGCTCGTGGACCGGAACACGGAGGCGAGCTTGCTGGCGAGTGTGCAGCGGCGCTGGAGCGCCAACGCGCCGGACTACGACGCCCTTGGCGGCCGGATCGAGGCCGGACACAGGTTCAGCCGGCGGATCACGGCAAATGCGCGGGCGTCGTGGCACGATCGGCGATATCGAACGCGGACGTTCCTGGACGGGCCAGTGGCGGATGTCTCCCTGTCGGGCACCTGGGTGGTGACACCGACGGTTCGGGCGAATGCCGCGCTTGGCTGGGGCCGTGAGCGGCCGGAGACGGAGCGCTGGCGCAATGATCGCCGGTGGCTTCGGGCGGGGGCCACGGTGGCCCTGCCGCGGGGCTTCACGGTGGCCGGCAGTGGGGAGTTGCGCTGGGCGGATTACCAGGGCAACTGGTTCCCGCACACGACCGGCGGCGAGCCCCGTGAGGACCGTATCCGCTCTCTGCGCGCCTCGGTGCACAACCGGGCTTTCACCTGGCAGGGCTTCAGCCCGCAAGTGTCGCTGGTGCACGAGGTGCGGACCACCAACGCCCAGCTCTACGACTACAAGCGCACCGGCGGCGAACTGCGCTTCGTGCGCCTGTTCTGACGCCGTAGGACAGCGTGAGCCAGTCTTCCGGACACCACCCGGGCTTTTGCTCGCGTAAACCCTCTGCTCCCGTCGGGTCATGAGGACGTCGCTACGGTTGAAGCCCTACCTGGGCGCCTAGGCACACCGAGACCGTTGAGGGGAGGGCCATTGCCTGGCTATCTCAAGCCCACAGGGAGGCGGCGCTACCAGTACGTAAGCAGCACCCGCAAGTCCGGGACTGGCTCGCCACTTATATTCGCATGCTCATGTGCCGACCCTTGCTCTGCTGCTGCCGTTCGGCCTTGCGCTCGGCGCGCTGTTGCCGCAACTCCTGGAGCTTCTCCGGGTCGTCGAGAAGGCGGGCGACACGCTCCTCGCGTATCCGGATGTCCTCGCCCTCGCGTTGCCCTGCCAGGGTTGCGGCGAGGTGCCGGTCGTCGTCTTCAAGCACATCGCGCACCCGCGCGAGCGCTGAGCCGAGGCTCTCTTGCGCGTGCGCGATGTAATCGAGGTGGATGCCGTAATTGCCTGGGTCGCCCATGAGTTCCTCGCAGCGGCCCACCGCATAGTCGGTCACGTCCCGCCATGTGTCGTAGGGTCCAAGGTCGGGAACCGTCACGTCCTGCTCAAGCGCCTTGGCCACCAACGCCTCGCGACGGTCTATCTGGCCCGCCATGTGTTCGCGGCAACTGTCGAAGTAGTTGCGGTTTGACACGACCTTGCCGATCTGAGCGAGCACGGCGCTTATTTCTGATTCAACGCCGCGATCCAGGAGCATATTCCTGGAGACCTTGTCCAGCTCCTCGTGTAGACGGTCGTAGCCATCCGTGTAGATGACATAGAGGCCCTCCTCCGCGGCACGATCCACCTGGCGGTTCCAGTCCCGCTTCAGTTTCCCCGCGCGCTCCAGTACCTCCCGCGCGAAGGTCGCGGTCCGCAGCCGGTCGTGATAGTCCTGTCCGCCGACGAGGTAGCCGATGGCGTTGCCGAGGTGGGAGAGCGCCGCCTGCACAGGCGATGCGCTGGCGCGCGCCGCGTCCAGCGCGGTGCCGTCATCCAATGCGAACCGGGGACCGACCCAGTGGCGGTTTCGTAGGCGCCGCAGCTCGCGCGCCTGCCTTTCGGCCAGTTCCTTGTCGTCGCCCAGGATCGCCTCGCGAAGCGCCAAGAGCGCCCTTGTCATGCGCGTCCTGGCCGTGACGAGCCTCTCAAGATGGGCGCCATAGGTCTCCTTGCCGGAGTGGATGGCCTCGCCCGCCGCCGTCAGGCGCTCGGCCTCCTGCCGCCAGTCCGGGTAGGCCGAAACCCCGGTCAGCTCGATGTCCTGATCCGCCGCAACGTCATGGATAGAGGCGCGTGCATCCATGTGGCGTTCCACTTCGCCCGGATAGTCCAGGATATGTTTGCGGGTCGAGAGATAGTGCTGGTGGTTCTCAAGCACCTGGATCAAGGGCGCCCGTGATTTGGCCGGGATATCCGGGTTCTCCGCAATCATTTGAACGCGCGTGACGATGTCCATGTAGCCCTTGGCGTAGAACAAAGGGACTCTTGCTTGCCGGACGCCTTCTACGAGGCTGTTCCAGTCCCGCCGCAAGGCTTCGTAGGCTGGCATCCAGTCCGGCGTTGCAGGCTCCGGTTGTTCGACTTCCTCCCGTGTATCCGCGGGTTCGCTGCGCGGTTCCGGTTTGCTGCTTACGGCGGCATATTCGCCTTCCTCCCGGATGACGCGGCGCAGCCGTGAGAGCTCCCGTTCCACGCGCGCGTGACCGGTTTCCATATTGTCGAGATGGGCGCCATACGTATCGCCGTCGCTAAGGATGGTCTCGGCTGTCTCCATCAGGCGGTCCGCTTCCTGTCTCCAGCCCATGTGATCCGATACCTGAACGATCCGAACGCCGAGCCTGGAGGCGACGCGCTGGAGGGAAGCATGCGTGTCCATGTGCCGTTCGGTGGATGCAATGTAGTCCTCTACGTACCGGCGCGCAGTGAGATCCCGTTGGTGATTTTCGAGCGCCTCGATCATGGGCGCCCGTGTCTCGGCCGGGATATCCACGTTCTCCGCCAACGCCTCGATGGGCGGGATGATGTCCGCGTATCCTTTTGTGTAGAATAGCGGCTCTCCGGTTTGCCGAACTCGTTCGATCAGTTCGTTCCAGTCCCGCTGCGAGGCAGCGTAAGACGCTAGCCAGTCGGGCTTGGGAGGACCCTGGTCTGGCGGCGGCACATCCTCCTGCGCGGCGACGGCAAATGCCCAAGGGTAATCTTCGGCTTCGACCGGCGGAATGTCGTCGGCGAACTGGGCCGGCGTCGCGTCACGTTCGGGAGACAGCTTCCCGGCCGTGTCCGGCGTCACCGTATTGGCACGCCTGGGCGCTTCGGCGCGGCCGCCTTCCAGCGCCAGCTCCCTCTGCCGCAATTCGGGTTTAGGGTGTTGTGCCTCCTGTTCCGCCTCGCGCTTGATCCGATGCACATGCCGCATCGTGGCCGCGCGCCGGTGACGGCGCGCGCGGACATGGAGGTCCTCAAAAGCATCGAGGTCCTTGCGGGCGATGCCGCCGCGTTGGGCCAACAGCGAGGCAAAGTCGTCCGGTCGGGCGCGAAAGGTCTCGGCCTGTTTCAGCAATACCGCATGACGAGTGAGCGTCTCGCGGTAAGCAGGCCCAAGCGCCACGGCATCACCTTGCGAGCGGGTCTGTTCACGGAGATCGTCGTACGCCGTCAGAACCTGCCTGCGGCCATCGGCGAAGGCGGCAACCGTCTGGGCGTGGCGCCAGCCGAAGGCGGTGCGCCGGACATCCCGCGTGATGCGAACCAGCGCGTTGTTGTTTGCCGCCGCACGGATATCCTCGCCCTGGGCTTCGCCAGGGGATCGGTTTGTATCCTCCCGGACATCCTCCCGACGCTCTTCCCACACACCATCCGCCATGTAGTCGAGTGCTGCTTCCTTCGGTTGCGAGCGCGACCAGCGCTCGGCCAGATACGCCCTGATCTCAGTGTCCGTCACCGCAACTTCGCGGTCGTTGTCCGTTCGCCTGTCGGCGATGTCGAGGGCGAGCGGCGCCCGGTTGATGTAGATGTCGAGCCTCTCGCGATGGCGCGTTGCGGCTGGATAGATCGTCTCGCGCGATGGCATCGCATCGGCCAGCAGGAATGTCCGGTCCACGGTCAACCCCTGGGCCGAGGTGATGGTCATTGCATAGCCGTGGTCGAGACGGATATTGCCGTACCAGTCGCAGATTTCGTCGTGGTGGAATCTGACCTCACGGCCGTCCTCAGTCCGCGCCGATATCAGGACGCTCTGGGCCTTTTCGGCCTCGCTCCTTTCAACCTTGAAGTCCTCCACCGTGACCACGGTGCCGTTGAACAACTGCTTCTTCCAGTGGGTGGCGCCGATGCGCAACCGGTCGCCGCGCACGATCTCCAGCGGCGAGGTTGATCGTTCATCCTCCGTGCCCCGGCTTACCATCACCGTCACTCGATCCGCATGGGCTCGATCCGTATCTGCACTTTCTCCATCGGTCAGCGTGGAGAAACGACGCTCCCGCATCAGGTGCGACAGCGCCCGTGCTTCAGCCCGCGTGCGTGCCAGCACCACGCTCGAATGGCCCGGGTTCGCCCGCTGGTAGCGATCCCACTCATCGACCAGACCGGTCAGCGTCTTTTCCTCATCGTAGCCGATATGGAACCGTCCACGCAGATGGAGCGCTGCAATGGCCGATGCCGCATCGCCGTCGCGCAGCGCCTCGGAGGCAGCGACCTGCCACGGCGTAAATACGAGGTTCCCCTTCATGTTCTCGTAGTAGGTAAGAATGCGGGTGCGCCTCTCTTCTGTCATCGAATTCGCCAGAAGCCGCGCCGTCTCGGGTGTCTCGCCCTGGACATGGGTCAGGATATCCTCCAGGTCCGCCTTCTGGCGCCGTATGCGGTCCACCCGGACACTGCCAACCGCATCGCGGATCAACCTCAGCCCCGGTCCCGCCTCCACCGGTTGTTGCTGCTGTGTGTCGCCCGCGAAGACGATCTTCGCTCCATGGCGTTCGGAGAGCTGGAGAATGTGATGCGCCTGGCGGGTCGACAGCATCCCCGCTTCGTCGACGATAATGGTGGTGTTTCCATCGATCTCGATGCCGCCCCGCGCGGCAAGACGCAGCAGCTTGTCGACGCAGAACGGCCGCGCATCGACATCGTTGCCAAGCGCCACCGCCGTACGCCAGGCCACGGCGGTGGCGATGATGTCGCTCCCATGTTCACGGTAGAGATCGGCGATAGGCCGCAGCGTCGTGGTCTTGCCCGAGCCCGCCGCCCCTTCGATGATGGCGACCCGGCCCCCGGATGAGGTGACCGAGCGGATCGCCGCGATCTGCTCTTCGCTCAGCGGATAGCCCGCCTTCAGCAGCCCGGTCACCTTGGCCTCGATGGTCTGGGCGGGCAACGAGTGACCTGTATCGGCGGCCATGCCTGCCGCCATATCCCTGACTTCCTGCTCCATCTGCAGGGTGTGACGGGTCGAATACAACCTCGTGTGCGCCATGTCGGCCCGGCCCTCGGCCGAATGTGGCTGGCGGGTCAGGCGCACCACCTCCGGGCTCAGCAACACCCGTTCTATGCTTGTTGCTACCGCGTCGTGGTTCAACAACCCGGCGGTGGCATTACCGACCCGCTCGACGATATCCGGCAGGCGGAATATCGCTTCCTCGCGCGTAAGGCGGTAGGGCAGATCTTCCAACACCTCTGTCAGCGCCCGGATCTGTTCCTGGGTAATCTCTTCCGCCTTGCCAAGAAGCGAGGCGATCAGTGCCTCCTGTTCGACAAAGTCCGCCGCTTCGCTACACCAGCGCGCATGACGGATCGCCGGGTCGTTGTCCGGCGATTTGCCGGCTCGCGTGATCTTGTTCGCCGCCGCAGCCCGCGGTGCGTTGCCCTCGACCGTAAAGCCCATCTCCCGGGCCGCTTCGATAATCTGACCCCGGCGCTTCGACCAGTGCGCGATCAACGCCGCCGGTTCTTGCCTGACGGTTCCAGCGGATGGGGAAAAGCCCGCAATGCGGGTGAACTCATTGTCCTTGCCGTACTGCTCCATGCGTATGCCAAGCCGGTCCCGCAGGTTCCACGCCAAGGCATTGCGGTAGACCGCCCCCGCCGCCTTCATCCAGGCATAGACCGGGTGCTGGTGCAACGCCCGGTACTTGCCGTCCCGGTGCGTTCGCGCGGCATTGAAGATTGTGCAATGGGTATGAAGCTGCGGATCGTTCTCGCGGCTCGTGCCATGCTGGAACATCGCGCCCATGATGTCCGCCGCCACGACCCTGGTTCCGTCTCGTTCCTGAAGCCGCGTCCAGGCGCAATACCGCAACACCGTCTCTGCCAATGCGGTACGGGCTGCGTCATTGTGCGCGCGCTCGATCTGCGAACGCAGCTCAGGATCGGCAATAGCCCACAAGGCGGAGACGCTCTTGTCGGCGCTGAAGGTCATGTCGAGGCCGGGCGAGCGCTTCTCGCTTCCGGCATTGCGCGTCAGCCGCTCTCCACCGCCGGGGGCGAAGCCATGATAGAGCCGGTGGAACTCTCCGCCATCGACCCTGCCGCCGTCGGCAAGCCCGAACAGGCCGCAGGGGTTCCACCATACGCCGTCCGGTTCCTCGCCCGCGGTGTAGTACTCGTTGGGATGACGGAAGGATCGCTGGCTCTCAAGGTAATAGGCTGCGGAGGCCATTTGGGCCAACGTCGCTACCATCTCAATCGTATCCCGATATTTTCCGCCGCCGGTTTCAACTCTCTAACCTCGTTCTTTCCCCCTCATGCCGGTCACTATCGCGTTCACAGCCAGCCCAGAAGCGATAGCCTCCAGGATTATCCAATCGCCCCAAGCCAGTTTACGGCAGAGGTGTGCATTGCTAACTCCGCTACATAACGTTCCGTGAGAGGATATAGATTGCGAACGTCGAGAACAAGACACGAACATTAGAAGAACATGAATTGTACAAGTGGCGAATTGGGCCTGGGTTGAAGTGTTGAACGTACGCGGGATTGATATCGGTGAGCGTAGCTTGCGAACATTCCTGAACAAGGTCGCTTCTGGGACCGGCAAACGTGGATCAACCGAAGAAGGCAGTGAGCCGTTCTGAGCTGAACGAGTGCGTACCTTCTCTTGCAAAACGACGATGTGGCCTTCGAAGCATGGAGAGCCGTCGTTGCGGTTGCGGATACGAACAAGGAAGTTGCAGGGGGGGATGATGGCGTGGCACGTCAGTGCCCGCATATGGCGATGGCGCGAAGCGCCGTGCCCCGAGGCGGCGATGCGATGTTCGGAGAACGGGGGCCGCCAACGAGTGTTAGCTCGCACATCTGGCGCTGGCGCGAAGCGCCCCGCCATGGGCCGTTGCTCTAACCAACCGGCACAAAAGGGGGGCCGATCCCGCGCCGAGTGGTGGCGGGGACCGGCCCTGAAGGGTATCGCTACGCGGCGGCGAGAAGTACGGGAATTCCGATCTTGCGAGCCTTGTCGACTAAATTGTTGGTGATGCCCGATCCAGGGAAGGCGACGAGGCCCTTCGGGAGGAAGTTCAGCAGGACGTCGTTGCGCCGGAAAGGAGCGGCCTTGCCGTCGCGACCCCAGTCGGGTTTGCAGACGACCTGGTGAACGCCGTTCTTCTCGGCCCAGCTTGCCGCGATCTTCTCCGCACCGGGTCCGCCGCCATGCAGCAGCACCATGTCATGGTACTTGATCTTGATGCTGTCCAGTGAGCGCCAGATGGCAGTGACGTCGTCGAACTCCTTACCGCCGGTGAAGGCGACCAGGGTGCCTTCGGGCAGATGCGCGGAGGTCTCGCGGTGTTCACGGGCGCGGAGGTAGTCGCGGGCGTCGATCGCGGCCGAGGTGAGTTTACCGGTCTGGCTGCTGTGCGATCCGTTACGCGGGCGCCAGGTATCGCCGGTCTCGGTACGGTATCCCTCGGCAGCGAGGTCGCGCATGGTCTCGAATGCGTCGCGCCGGTCGCCGAGGTTCTGGACGCGATCGGTGAGGCGTTCCAGTTCGCGGGACTTGATCTCGGAGCCGTCCTGTTCCTGGCCGAGGTCTTTCATCTCGGGCGCGATCTTGTCGATGCCGCGGTCGAGCCGCTGGACCTGGGCGTGCAGGGCATTGACGAAACCCCAGAGCAGGCTCTCACGTTCATCGGCGAGCTGGGTGCCGTCCGGTGCGACGGCACCGGCCAGGATGTGGATCGCTTCCTCGATCCCGGCAAGCGCCTCTTCCTCGTTCCAGATCTCCCGGTTGTCGAACTCGTCGGGACCAGGAGTGGCTCCGAACAGGGCGGCCTGTTCGCAAGCCATTGCGGTCTGTGACGACGTTTCGGTGCTGATGAAGTTCTGCATGAGTCTCTCCATTGCAATGTTTCTATCCTCCGAGGCGGGCTGCCCCGTCGTGATGACTCTTTAGGGTCACGCGCTCGCAGCGGAGCCACGATGGCCGGAATGCCTGGGCTGGGGGGATGGGCGAGTGGTGCGGGCGCAGGGAGCGAAGCGAGCGAGCCACGGTCGCGTATTCCCCCGGCTCTAGCCGCGCAGCGGCGTGGCATTGCGCGCTATCGCCGTAACGGAGCGTGAGCGGAGTGAAGGACCCCGGAGGGGTTGGCGCAGTGAGAACGTGTGGCACAATAAGCCATCATGACGGGCTAATTATTCTCCCACTCCCACCCCCCTCTTCCCCCGTTGCCGCAGTCTTGGTACTTGAAATAAGGGGGGCGATCCGGGCCGCGAAGGTTTCTTCCCCGAAGGCAATGAGGTCGTCATTAAGTTCAGAGTGGGTGGGAGCGATTACGATTGAGGGAATGCCGCGTTCCACAAAGCGGTACAGAAGAAGGTTTGAGGCGCGTTCGCCCAGCGCTCCCGGTATGGAGGCTTTTCCTGGACTCGAAGAGGGCTACATAAAGAAAGGCCGGTCCCACGCCAACTTGGCGGGAACCGGCCTTGGGGTGTGCGGGGGGAGAAAACCCTCCTAGAAGGGGATCTCGCTGTCATCGACCATCGGGGAGGTTTCGGCGATAGGAACGGTATGGCCATTCGTTGCCGGGGCACCGTTACCGTTCGGCTTGTCCAAGAATTATACCCTGCCGCCGGGGACCAGCAGGATCTCGGTCGAGAACCGGTCGCTGTCCTCGCCGTCCTTGCGCCACTTGTGGGTCTGCAGCTTGTTATTTGGCGCGCAGGTTCGACGCCGATCGGCGCGCCGATCCTTTGAGACTCCTTGGATCTGGGGAGATAATTTCCGCGCCGATCAACACGTAGGCGAATATTCGTGCCGCCGTTGACGTATTCCGGGTGCTTACCCATGGGCGCCCATCCGCGAGTAAGCTACGATTCCGGATAACGGCTGTCGTGCCGGTGATCAGAACTTGCTGTCGGCCCCGAGGAGCGCTCGGATCGACTGGCACCGCGGCATCGGAGGAGGCCCGCTTACGACCGGCTCCACTCGCAGGTCATGTCGGTTACCAGCCAGTTGTCTGTCAAGTATTCGGTCGTATAGGTGCAGCTTCCCGTAATGCCGGCGAACCTGCCGATACCATTCAACAACTCCATCCTGCCGACTCCGCCGCCGCCCTCTTCCACATCGCCCACGTTGCGCTTCGAGATCGTGAACCATCGATCGCCGGAGGCGTCGGTGATGGTGCAGGGCGCCTCAAGCTCCACGCCATCCATCCCTCTTCTACCGAACACGACGCACGTCCGGCGGCCCTTCGCGTCCACGACCCATGGACCGCCGCTGCTTTCGACGACGATGTCGATTCCCTGGAGCGGACCGCCGAAGACTTCCGCTCCCGCATGCTCGATGGTCGTGTACTCGTGAAAGACAGTAGCGATCGCGCGGAATGCTCCGCTTTCCTGCGCGAGCGCGTCCTGTGCGACGAAGAATAGACCAGAGGCCAAGAATAAACCAGCCGTGATGCTTTTACCCAGAACCTGCATGTTGAGGAACCTTTCTTTCGTGATCATGGAAAACACCTGAGCGCGGTGACCCGGAGCATAGGCACCACTACGCATGCTCGGCAAGCTCGCACGATCAATGTCCGGGAACGGTGGGAACGCTTTTTGGGACGAGCTCGAACGTGATGGCACGAAAAAGGGGCCAGCCCTACGCCGAGTTGGCGGGAACCGGCCCCGAGGTGTGCGGCTGCGGGGAGAGCCGCTAGAAAGGAATTTGGTCAGCGTCGGCCATTGATTCAAGGGTCGCAGCCGTCGGCACGGTGTCGCCGTTTATCGCCGGTGCGCCGTTGCCGTTCGGCTTGTCGAGAAATTGGACCCTGCCGCCCGGGACCAGCAGGATCTCGGTCGAGAACCGGTCGCTGTCCTCGCCGTCCTTGCGCCACTTGCGGGTCTGCAGCTTGCCCGAGACGTAGACCAGGCGGCCCTTCTTCGCGTGCTTCTCCAGCATCTCCACCAGGCCGTCCTGGAAGGTGACGATACGGTGCCACTCGGTGCGGTCCACCTTGTCCCCCGAGTTTTTGTCGAGGAAGCTTTCGTCGGTCGCGATCGAGACATTGGCGACACGGCCGCCGTTGGTGAGGTGGCTGATGGTGGCGTCGGCGCCGAGGCGTCCGATCAACTGCGCGTTATTCAGTCCGAACATGATCAATCTCCTATGATCCGGGTTATGACATCGGGTTAGCGAACGGGAACCGGTCTCTCTCGATCCCTTCTCCGTTCACTTTCTCTAAAAGCCCTTCTCTTCCTCGATTCAGCCGTCCGTGCCGGCATATGTCCGGGAGGCGAGAACCTCGCGGATCGCGTGGGCCGGCATTCCGACCGCGGCCAACAGCGCGCCGGCGTCGGGAAGCGGTGCGGCGAAGCCTGGATCGGCATCGCGTGTGCTGCCAGGATTGAAAAGGGTGTCGTTGGACTCGGTCGAGCTATGAATGCGATCGAACATCTGGCGCCTCCGGTTGATGGGGTTGAGACACCGCCCGGAGGGAACTCTCTTTACCCTTGGACGCGTCGCCGTTCTCTTTGCCTTCCTCAAACTCTCGTGGACGCTGGTCGTGGCAGGCCGGAGAGTTCGGTGGCATCGGTTTGCCCGGAACGATTCTGAGCGCGGGTAGACGTCCCGGGGGTCGTCAGGTAGCTGCGTCGTTGGCGTCCTTGATGGCGATGATGACGTCGTCCAGACTGCCCCTCGCGCTCATCAGGGTGTGTTCGAGATGAAGAAGCTGGCGGCGGAGCCCGGCGCGTTCGCCGCAAGACGGATTGGCGGACAAGCGCATGATGGCGTTCCGCAGGTCGGCGAAGCGTTCCGCCAGATCCTTCATGCTTGCGGCGGCCTCGCGGGCTCCAGTCCGGGCTTCCGGCAAGAACCCGTCAGGATCTGGCCAAGCGCCGGGCACAGTGTTGAAATCGTCGGCGTCACGGTGCGATGTGAGGGTTTTGAGCATCTGGCTCTCCGTGGATTGTAAGACAGGGTGGAGGCGATTCCGGAGGAAGTGACTCCCCCGCGCACCGCCCGGATCGCCCCTGCCGTGCTGCTCCCGGCCTCTCCGTGCCGCGTCGCGCGGTTGGCCAGGTTCGTGCGGAAACGGTGCCCACGTTTCCCGTCTGCTGCTGTCATGCAGCCCCCGGCGATGGCGGACCGGGCACCGGTCGAATCCAAACCGCGTGCTGGGTGGCCGCAATTCTCAACATGGCAGGTTGGACTGTTCGAGCTGTCCGGCGGCGCAAAGGCACAAATTTGCCGAGGCCGGGCGGAGGACGGCAACAACCGTTGGGACGCCCCGTGCCGGATACCGGGGACCGTGTGATTTACGCTGAGTGCGTTGCTGGACCCATCCAGGAAAAGTGGAGGCGCCCTACACCGTTTGCATTGCTTCTGCCTCGAATTTGACGGGGCTTGTGAAGTCCAGCGTCGAGTGCCGACGGACTGGATTATAGAACCCATCGATGTATCCGGCTATGGCAGTTTCAGCTTGGCTTCTTGACATGAACACAGTCCTCCAGATCAGTTCTGACTTGATGGTTTTGAAGAAGGTCTCGACGACGGCGTTATCATAGCAATTTCCCTTACCGCTCATTGAGGCGAGGAAACCGAGTTCACCGAGGCGCGCCTGGTATGCGTCTGAGCAGTACTGGGCGAGTTCAATCGGTCGTCGCAACACTCTGGCATAGGAGGTTGCTATGACGGTACGCAGACGGCGGTCGGATCGGTCTGGACGGAGCAAGTTGCATTCGCCAGGTCGACCGGACTCGGCACGGCGTGAGGAGCTTGTTCGGTTCTGGGCAGCGATTGCGACGGGGCGTTCGAGCGAGGACGCGGCCCGAGATGCCGGTGTATCCCCTCCGGTAGGCTCGAGGTGGTTCCGGAGGTCGGGCGGCATGCCACCATCACATTTATCGCAATCGGCCAAGCCGCTGTCAGGACGTTACCTGTCTTTCGAGGAACGTGAGGAGATTGCTCTTCTGCGCGCCCAGGGAAGAGGCATACGTCATATTGCTTGCCGGCTGGAGCGAGCACCGTCGACGATCTCCCGCGAGGTGCGGCGCAACGCGGCGACCCGAAGCGGTGGCCTGGACTACCGAGCAACGACGGCGCAGTGGCATGCTGATCGATCCGCCAAAAGGCCGAAGCCAGCCAAGCTGGCAACGAATGAGGCGCTGCGGCGCTATGTGCAGGATCGGCTTGCGGGTCGGATCTCGGCACCGGATGGAACGGTGATCGAGGGGCCACGCGTCGTCTGGAACGGTCGTCGGCATGGGCCGCGGCAGCACAGGCGATGGGCCAGGGCCTGGAGTCCTGAGCAGATCGCGCACCGTCTTCGGATCGACTATCCTGGGGACGGGCCCGAGGATCAAGCGATGCGGATCAGTCATGAGGCGATCTATCAGGCGCTCTACGTACAGGGCCGCGGCGCACTCCGTCGTGAGCTGACCGCCTGCCTTCGCACGGGAAGGGCACTGCGCGTGCCTCGGGCACGTAGCCGCCGGCGGGGCAAATCCTTCGTCACGCCTGAGATCATGATCAGTGAACGATCGGCGGAAGCAGCTGATCGGGCCGTACCCGGACACTGGGAAGGTGACCTGATCATCGGCTTGGGCAGATCGGCGATCGGCACTCTGGTGGAACGCACCACGCGGTTCACAATGCTGCTGCATCTTCCCCGAATGGAAGGCCACGGCACCGTCCCGCGCGTGAAGAACGGGCCTGCGCTTGCCGGTCATGGGGCTGAAGCGGTTCGCGATGCCATCGCCCGGACGATCACGACATTGCCAGCGCAGCTTCGCCGCTCGCTGACCTGGGACCAGGGAGCAGAGATGGCCAGGCATGCGGATCTTCGGATCGCAACCGGCCTTCCCGTCTACTTCTGCGAACCGCACAGCCCTTGGCAACGCGGAACGAACGAGAACACCAATGGACTGCTTCGACAGTACTTCCCGAAAGGAACCGATCTGAGCGTACACAGTCCGGACGTACTCGCAGTTGTTGCTGACGCGCTCAATACACGGCCCCGCAAGACCCTCGGATGGAGAACTCCCGCCGAAGCTCTGGACCAGTGCTTGCAGGCCAGTCAAACTGAACGTGTTGCGACGACCGGTTGAATTCGCCCTGGCTTCCCCGATCGCTATGGTGGATCACACCGGCGCCAGGTTGGCGCAGCCCGATAGCACGGTTAAGCGCCCTGAGCGGCAGGTCGCTGGTCATGCGAGCGCCCACGGCCCAGCCGATGACGCGCCGGGAGTAGAGGTCGAGCATGACGGCCAGGTAGAGCCAGCCCTGTGCCGTCCAGATATAGCTGATGTCGGCAGCCCATTTCTCGTTGGGTGCCTCGGCGGAGAAGTTCTGGTCGAGAAGGTTCGATGCGACGGCCTTGTTGTGCTGGCTGTCCGTCGTCTTTTTGAACTTCTGTTTCCGTTTTGGAGACAACCCATTTCCCCGCATCAGCCGAGCCACCCTATGGCGTCCAACCTCGATCCCATTCTCGGCAAGCTCGTGATGGACCCGCTCTGCACCGTAGCTCTCGCGGCTGCGCCGAAAGGCTGCCCGGACATGGGCGAGTAGAACCATGTCATCGAGCTGTCGCTGGCTTGGGCCGCGATTGCGCCAAGCGTAGAAGCCTGAGACGCTGACCTGCAGCAGTCTGCACAGGCGGAATATCGGCATCGCCAACCCGGCCCTCTCCGCGTCGATGAACCGGAACCTCATCGACTTTCCCTGGCGAAGAAGGCCAGCGCTTTTTTTAGCAGATCACGTTCCTGACGGGCCAGATCACACTCTCGGCGTAGGCGGGTAATCTCCTTCGCTGCATCCTCATGCGGACCGGAAAGCAAATCCTCCTCACGCAATTCTGCGACCCAGCGGCCGAGCGCGCTGACGCTGATCCCAAGATCTCCTGCTATCTGCCGCTGCCTGCGCCCGCTCGTCTGTAAAAGACGCACGGCTTCTTCCTTGAAGGCCCGATCAAACCGCCGGCCCTTGTTCCCATTCTGCTTCGACATTTGCACCTCCTGCGATCAAAATCCTATCGCAGGACGTCTCCACTTTCGTCAGCAGGGTCCAACTCGCCGGTTACTCGCGACGACGCTCCTCCCCGCGAAAGCATCGAAGTGCGGACGTTCGTCGTCATCGAAAAGCATCGGGAGCCGGGCCGAGAAACCGAGTTCCGCCCGTCCGCCTGACACCGCCCAATTTCCCTTACGCACAACCACTCAAACGCAATTCGCAAAGGAGAAATCCTATGACCACATTCCCAGTACATTCCAGCGAAACTGCGCCCGAGGGTTCAGCGCCATATCTTGCTGCTGCCCAAAATAAATTCGGCTTCGTTCCCAACATCATCCGCGTCTTGGCCGAGGCTCCCGTTGCTGCTGAAGCCTACATGACAGTCATGGACATTTTTGAAAGCTCTTCGCTTTCCGATGCCGAAAAACAGACTGTTTTGCTGTCCGCCAGCTTCGTCAACGAATGCGACTACTGCATGGCGGCTCACACAAAGGTGGCCGCTATGAAAGGCGTCCCAACGGAAATCATCGACGCACTCCGCTCGGGCACGACGCTACCCGATCCTAAGCTCGAAGCATTGGCGGTGTTAACGCGGTCTATTGTCGAGACCCGTGGCTGGCCCGCCGATGAGGCCAAAGAGGCCTTCTTCGCGGTCGGCTACGGCACTCGCGAGTATCTGGAGGTGATCGTTGGCGTCACCGTGAAGACCCTTTCGAACTACGCAAACCACGCGGCTGACACCCCTCTCGACACCGCGTTCGAAGCCGCCAAGTGGGCGGCGTGACGCTGCCCTTGACCTCCCCGAACTTGGCCCCGGCATCTCCAGGGGCCCTTTTTTTTGCAACTTGCAACAGGTTGGCCATCAATCGCCGCAGAACGATGTTGACACTCCACGCGATGGGCAAATACCCTCGGGGTCATGAGCGAACAACGCGATCAGCTTGCCCGCATTAAGGAAGACCTGGAAGGATATGTGAAGGCGTTTTGCCCTTGCTCGGAGGACGGAAAATTCACCGACTTCTCTGGTGAGAAATGCAACGATGCTTTCCTCATGCTGCAGGAAGCATTGAACAGCCTCAACGTCGATTCCTGATCCAAAAGTGAGGACAAACGCAGGTCGTAGCGCGATAAGAAACGAGCGCCTCCGACTTAGAAAAACCACTTGATAACTCGTTCAGTGAAACGTCCGCTTTTGACCAAAAGCGGACGTTGCCGCGATGATTGTGTGCCTCGGACGCTCGAGCACGAAAATCGGTCGCATGCCAAATACGACAGCGCCGGATGGTCATTATTTGGATGACCATATAAACTCAGCACCACAGTCTCAATTTTTGGAACGGACCAAAACCATGCCGCTTTCGATGCATCAACTAACAGTTCCCGTCTTTGTCCAATATTTGGACGCACTTTCCGGCGTCCTCGACAAAGCTGCCGCGCATTGCGAGGCACACAAGATCGACGAGAGTGTGCTCTTACAGATGCGCGTATCTCCCGACATGTTTGACTTGGCGCGACAAGTCGGTATCGCTCTCCACTTTTCGGGCGGAATTATCGCTCAGTTGGCCGGTATAGAGGCTCCCGATTTTGGTGCTGACAATGCGAGCTTCGCCGACTTGAAAGGGCGGATTGCTAAGGCGGTCGATTTCATCAAAGGAGTTACACCGGAACAACTCGAGGGTAGCGCGGACCGCGAGATCGAAATCAAGCAAGCAACTCGAACTCTCAACTTCAATGGTCAGGTCTTTCTCCTGCATCACGCAATGCCGCAGTTTTGTTTTCACACGACAACCGCCTACAACATTTTGCGCCACGCCGGGGTCGAGATCGGTAAGCGCGATTATATGGGCGAGTATCCGAGCTAACTCTTTACCTGCGGACAAATTCGCCCAGTTCCGGCTGGCAACCAATCAGTGTACTTGGTCGTACCATAAACGGGATGTGCGCGATCGATTTCGCCCGTCGTGATGTCCGCCTTTGGCTACAAGCGGACCAGTAGCGCGAGGGAGGAAAGCATCTGCTTATGACCAAGGGCGGCCGTGGTGTTTTGTGGGGTCCGCAACAGTATGTGCTCGCTGATAGGGCCGGACCGCAGCCGACTCCGACCCTAATTGCCGACGTGCCGGTCCTCCTGGTTTCGCGTTTGTTGTGACTGCGCGCAGCTCCGGGGCAGGTCCGTGAGCCGACGCCCTAATCGTCGCGGCCTTCGCGAATGGTCAATGGCAGAGCGGTTGCGCTTTGCGTGTCGTCGACGGGCGAGCTTGGCGAGATCCTTCAATTCGGCCGATTTGCCGCGACTGATCCCTCCAGGATTAGTCGACCGCTCTCGAACCGTTGGACGCTGAAATGTTTAATCAAGTCATGCGGTTCGTCGTTAGCGATCAAGTGCGCAAACATCTTGCCGGAGATTGGCGTCGCCTTGAAACCGCCGGAGCCCCAGCCGACGTCGATATAGAATCCTTCGAGCGGTGTTTTGGAGATGATTGGGCTGTTGTCGTATGAAATGTCGATCATACCCGCCCACTGACGCATGAATTTGAGACGCTTGAATATCGGAAAGACCTCGCACATGCCCGCCACGACCTGTTCGGTGACATGGAACGTGCCACGTTGCTGGTAAGACGGGTATGGGTCCGCGGCCCCTCCGATGACAAGCTCGCCGCGATCCGACTGCATGAGGTAGGTGCCATAAGCGCCGCAACTGACGATCGTATGGAGGATCGGCTTGACGGGATGGGAGACGAATGCTTGCAGCGGCTGCGTCTCGATTGGTAGGCGTACCCCGCCCATATTGGCAACAACGCTGGCGTGGCCAGCAACGGCGACGCCGACTTTCTTGGCACGGATCGGTCCCTTCGTCGTTTGCACGCCCGTGATTCGTGCACCCTCTCGGGATATCCCTGTGACCTCGCAGTTCTGGATGATGTGGACGCCCCGAGCGTCGGCCTTGCGGGCGAAGCCCCAGGCAACCGCATCGTGTCGGGCCAATCCGGCCCGTGGCTGGTAGACACCGCCGACGATGGGCAAACGCGCGCCAGGCGCATTCACCAAGATCGGTACAATGCGCTGGACGTCTTGCAGCGACAGTCGCTGATAATCCGCGCCGAAAACGTGCATCGTATGCATGCGCCGGGTCTCTGCCCGAGCGTCACGAGTACCTTGGATGAGCCTGAGCGTACCGCGCTGCGAGAACATGATGTTGTAGTTGAGCTCTTGGCTAAGTTGCTCCCAAAGTTCAATGGACTTGTCAAAAAACGGGATCGAAGCTTCGCGCAAGTGGTTGGAACGGATGGTCATGGTATTGCGACCTGTATTGCCGCAGCCGAGCCAGCCCTTCTCGACGACCGCGACGTTGGTCAGACCGTGATCCTCCGCAAGGTAATGGGCAGTGGCGAGCCCATGTCCGCCGCCGCCGATGATAATGACGTCGTATTCAGGCCTAAGTTCGGGGCTGCGCCATGCGCTCTCCCAGCCGTCGTGATAGGTCATAGCGTTGCGTAAGATGCTGAAGATCGAGTAGCGCTTCATCACAGTCCGAAGCGTATCACGCTGCTTCCGGCATCTAGGCGCTAAATTGCGATTTAGTGCTGGCCGTAAGTATTGGTGCGAAGTCAGGCCACTCGATCGAGTTCACGGCGCCGCCAAACTCGAACCCGGTGTCGTCAAATCCGTCAATGGCTACGGAGCCTCAGTGAATTGCCAACGACGAAGAGGCTGGAAAGGCTCATGGCGCCGGCGGCCAGCATCGGGTTCAGCAAGATGCCCAGCAGCGGATAGAACACCCCGGCTGCCAGCGGAATCAAGGCGACATTGTAGGCATAGGCCCAAACGAAATTGAGATGGATGATGCGGAGCGTCCGCCGGGATAGTGCAAGCGCGTTGATGATACCGCGCAGATCTCCTGACATGAGAACCACGTTACCGGCCTCGATGGCGATGTCGGTACCGGTGCCGATGGCCATACCGACGTCGGCCTGGGCCAGCGCCGGCGCGTCGTTAATGCCATCGCCAACGAAAGCCACGTGCCGGCCCTCGCCCTGCAGGCGTTTGACCACTTCGGCCTTGTGGTCGGGCAGCACCTCGGCCAGCACCTGCTCGATGCCGAGCTCGCTGGCGATGGCCTCGGCGGTACGCCGGTTGTCGCCGGTCAGCATGGCCACTTCGATGCCAAGCTCCTTCAGCGCCCGCATTGTTTCGGCGCTTCCATCCTTGACGCGATCGGCAACCCCAATGACGGCGGCGAGCCGCGCATCCACGGCAGCGTAGATCGGCGTCCGGGCAGCGGCCGCCAAGTCGGCGGCAATAGCCCTCTCCGCTTGCGGCAGGTCGATACCGGCATCCCTCATATAGCGGTCGTTGCCGATCTGCAGAAGCTGTTCGCCGACCCGTGCTTCGATGCCGAGGCCAGGCAACGCCGTGAAATCCTCGGCCGGCAACAGATCCAAGCTGCGTGCCTCGGCGGCGCTGACGATAGCCTCGGCGAGCGGATGCTCGCTCCTGGCCTCAGCCGACGCAACCAAACGTAGGACCGCATCGGCGTCGCCCGCGAATTCGCCACCACCGACAGCCTGAAAATCGGTCATTTCCGGCCGGCCCTCGGTCAGCGTCCCCGTCTTGTCGAGGATTACTGTGTCGACCTTGGCCAGGGTTTCCAACGAGGTCCCCTGCCGGAACAGGATGCCCAACTCTGCGCCACGTCCTGTCGCCACCATGATGGCGGTCGGCGTTGCCAGGCCCATGGCACACGGACAGGCAATGAGGAGGACCGAGACCGCCGCCACGAAGGCGAAGTTGAGCGCCTGGCCGGGCCCAAAACTAAGCCAGGCGGCGAAGGTGACGATGGCAATCGCTATGACGATGGGGACGAAGACCATGGCGATCTTGTCCGCCAACTTCTGAATTGGCGGCTTGCTGCCCTGTGCCTCCTCGACCATGCGTATGATCTGGGCGAGCACGGTGTCGGCGCCGACGCGATCTGCAGAAAATGTGAAGAACCCGGTCTTGTTGACAGTGCCACCGACAACCTCTTCGCCTGGCTCCTTTCGGGCCGGGACCGACTCGCCGGTGACCATCGACTCGTCGACATAGCTGGCTCCTTCCATGACGTGCCCATCGACAGGCACGCGCTCGCCCGGGTGCACGGCGACGATGTCGCCGGGTAGCACGGCATCGACCGGTACCTCGATCTCGCTGCCGTCGCGAACTACCCGCGCCGTCTTCGGTTGGAGTCGAAGCAGATTTTTGATGGCCCTCGATGTGCGGCCCTTGGCCACGGCCTCCATGTAGCGCCCGAGCAGAATCAGGGTGACAATGACACCGGCAGCCTCGAAGTAAGCGTTGGCGGTGCCCTCGGGGAAAAAGGTAGGCGCCACCAGCGCGAGGAGCGAATAGAAGTAGGCGGCGTTGGCGCCCAGCATAACCAATGTATTCATGCCGGGATTGAGGTGCCGGAGTTCGCCCCAGCCGGCGCGGTAAAAGCGCAGGCCGGCGTAAAATATCACCGGGCTGGCCAGCAACAGTTCGACGCTCACCCAGCCGCGTTCGGCAAGCACCGACAGCATGCCGGCGTGGATTGGCGGCACCATGCGCAGCATGGCCACCAGCACCAGGGGTACCGTGAAAGCCGCCGCCGTGAGGACATCGCGCCCGAGCGCCTTGAGCTCGGCCTCGCGTGCCGCCTGTTCGCGATCTCCCGACAGCGCACCCGCATCCACCTTATGGGCACCGTAGCCCGCCTTTTCGACTGCAGAGATCAGATCCTGAACACTTGCGCCGCCGCCGCGCAGATCGACGCTCGCCCTCTCAGTAGCCAGATTGACGCCTGCTGCGGTTACGCCGGGTGCCCGTGCGAGTACCTTCTCGACGCGCGCCACGCACGACGCGCAGGTCATGCCCAAAATAGCCAGTTCCTTGGTGTCCGACGGGACCTGGAACCCCGCCCGGTCGACCGCTGCAGCGATGTCGGCGGGAGACACGGTGTCCGCATCGAACGTCACATCGGCGCGTTCGTTGGCCAAGTTGACCGCCGCCTCGACGACGCCCGGCAGTTTGGTCAGGACCCTTTCAACCCGCGCCACGCAGGATGCGCAAGTCATGCCCTTGACCTGCAGAGACGCCTTTTGCAGGCTGCCCTCATTAGTCTGGCTGTCAGCACTGGCCGGCGCCGCGTTGACTATGCTTGCCATGGTGCCTCAGAAATGAATATCGGCAACTTAGAATCTCTTATGTGGCTATCCAATCGCCGGAGAGCAAGGTCGATGTAATTTGTCGCGCCATAAGTTACCGCAGTGCCGCGCGTTAAGGGGACAACAATATCACGAGCCTGCCTGCCATTGCGTCGAGGTATTCGCGAGGAAATTCATGAATCCCGACACCATGACCTCGCGCAACCTTTATCTCAGGCGAACCAAAGCACCCGTTTGCATCGCCTGTTGTCGGCTATAGTGCATCGCGAGCCGCGAGGTAATTCGCTACACGCCGTTGGGTGTCCTAAATTGACCGACTGGATCTGCGAACCGATGCGCCGAATTTTCGGCTGGAACTGGCGGCAGCCGGCCTTTGGCATGGGATGTCTTGCAGCGCTTGGCGCCGCTTCGCCGGGATCCGCACTGACCGCGGAGTTCAAGACGGTCGAGCTTGCGGACAAGACCCAGATCAAATACGCCCTGGTTCTTCCCGATGGATATAAGAAGGGCGCGGTCTATCCGTTCATTTTGGCGCTGCCGCCGGGTCAACAGGACCAGGCGATGGTCGAGGCGGGAATGCGCGTTTACTGGGAAGAGGAGGCGCGCCGTCGCGGTGTCATCGTCGTCAGCCCGGTTGCGCCCGGTGGCAGGTTGTTCTTCAAGGGCAGCGAGAAGCACATTCCAGAATTTCTGCGACTTCTGCAGGAGGAGTTCGCGGTCGCCGACGGCGCCGTTCATCTGACCGGCGTCAGCAATGGGGGCGTTGCTGCCTTCAGGGTTGCTCTGCTCTATCCCGAAGTTTCAGTCGATGACCGTGCTTCCCGGATTTCCGCCGACAGATGCGGGTGCAACTGGATGGCTACCTGTCGCGGCTGAAGGCATTGCGTATCGCCATGTATGTTGGCGAATACGACGATCATTTTCGCAATCGGACGGAACGCGCCCGGCGCGCTTTCGAGGCTGCTGGCAAAGAGATCTATTTGGAAATTTTGCCGGGCGAGGATCACTTCGTTCAGGGTCTAGGTGGGCGCAATGCCGCTCGGCTGTTCGACCGGATCTTGAATTAGGGGTGTGGTCAAAGCGGCATGATCTTTTTCATTTTGTGCCATTTGGAGATGGCGTCGCCACACTCGATGCGGTCCTCAAAGTTCCTTTGGCCAACCCAGGCTTGGGCCCACTCGGTCATCATTTGCCCCCGGATTTCGTTGGCCTCCACTTCGGTTAGGCCACCAGCCTCGTAGGTCGCGTCGAGCCCGTCCCCCATTTTCTCCAGGGCATTGACCAACTCCGAGTTTGACAGGCCGCAGGCCGCAGCATGTCCTAGGGCGTCGCCGAACTCCCTAAACCTTTCGATCGACGGCACGTTTGGATTGCGTCCCGGCTCGAAGACCGCGAGCCGCTCCAATCCAAAATAATTGGAAAATGGGCCGGCGGGAATGAGCTCAAAATAGAACGACCAAAGTAACAGCGATGTTGCGATCATCGCCGTATTGGATGAGAGGATCGCAACGCGCACATGCTTATCCTGGATCCAAAGATAAACCAGGTAAGCGGCGATGAATCCCCAGAAGAAGCCAATTGGGACTTCCCACCAATTGAGCACGATAAATCCCCAGACGATCGCCGAGGCGAGCGCCAGGACTGCTAGTGTGAAGACCGACGCTGTGTGCTTGCCTTCGCGGATCCAGGAGAAGTCGCGGCGCCCGAGCCATAACACGCGCCCGCTGAGCACCGTTTGGCAGGTAAACCAGCAAAATATTATGTACAACAGCTTCATTGCATCGGCATTTCCGAGGACTCTTGCCCGTAAATAGGCGCTTAGCGTCGCTTTTGCCAGCCGGACGTGAACCGGCCGCGCGTCGATTATGCGCCTAGTCCAAGTTTGGTCTTTGCGGACAATTAGTTTAGACCAATCGGACGAGCATGGAGGCAGACATGGCTAAATCAACAGCGAAGACGTTAAGCGCGGAGCGGCTCGAGGCCTTTGGCACGGATACGCCTAACCTTGAGGCGTTTGCCCAGTCGCTGCTGCGGAGCATACTGTTGGCGGCGGCAGAGCAGCTCGATGCAACCGGTCAGAACACCGATGTCCTCGAGTTGGATTGTAAAGTGGACGTTAGGCTTGCGCCGGCGGCCGCATCGGTCGGTGGCGAGGACTGTGTAGTCACCTGCCTGCGCTTCTGGCAGGACACGAGGGAAAAATGGTCGAAACCGATTTGTCATTCAAGCTACCCGACGAATGGAACCTATTAGGCGTACCGGCCATCAACACGTGTGTTCCAGCGGGGAATTGTTGCTGAAACTCTTCCATCATGTGAGCAAGTGAAGAGCATGACGAAAAACCAGAGTGACCGGCTGCCGTTGTCTCGGTTCAGGGTAATCGACCTTACTGCCCACCGGGCGGGACCGACGGCGGTTCGACAGCTTGCGGACTGGGGTGCGGATGTTATCAAGATCGAGGCTCCTCCCGGGATCAACAAGGATACGGGCAGCCTGATCGGTGCCCGCCATGGCTCCGATTTCCAAAACTTGCATCGCAACAAGCGCAGCCTGACGCTCAATCTCAAGAGTGCCGAGGGAAAGGAGATATTCTTCAAGCTTGCCGAGAAGACGGACGTCATCGTCGAAAACTTTCGATCGGCCGTGAAGCACCGGCTTGGCATCGATTATGAGACCGTAAGCAAGCGCAATCCGCGAATCGTCTATGGCAGCATCTCGGGGTTTGGTCAGGACGGTCCTTATGGAAAGCGTCCCGGTGTCGATCAAATCGCGCAGGGAATGGGTGGCCTGATGTCGGTCACCGGACTTCCGGGCCAGGGACCAGTGCGCGTCGGCATTCCGATCTGCGATCTCAGCGCCGGCATGCTGCTGGCGCAGGGTATTCTCATCGCATTGCTGGACCGCGAGCAAACTGGTGAGGGACAATGGGTTCACACCTCGCTTCTTGAGGCGATGATCCAAATGATGGACTTCCAATCCGCACGTTATCTTGTCCACGGCGAAGTCCCGAAGCAGGCGGGCAACGACCACCCGACAGGCATTCCAACCGGTGTATTTCCAACCGCTGACGGTCACATAAATATTGCGGCTGCAGGCAACGTCCATTTCGAACGCCTTTGCACGGCGCTTGGTGCGCCGGAGATATTTGACGATCCGGACTTTGCCAGCGGCGACCTTCGGTCCGACAACCGCAAGGCGCTGAACGCGCGGATCGGTGATTACACGAAAGCACGGACCAGCGCGGAGTGGATCGAGACGTTCAACGATGCGGGCGTGCCCTGCGGGCCGATCTACTCGGTCGACCAGGTGTTCGCCGATCCACAAGTCGAGCATTTGCAAATGGCGCGGCCTGTCGACCATCCGATTATCGGTGAGATCAATTTGGTCGGCCAGGCGATCAATCTCAGCGCGACTCCCGAACCACAGCGCCTGCGCATGTCGACTCCCGGTCTTGGTCAACACACCGACGAGATTTTGTCGGAGCTCGGGTATGATGCGGCAGGTGTGGTGGCGCTAAGGGAAGAGGAAGTCGTCTGAATGCGTATCGACGGCGTTTGACGGAGGTGGGGGAGAAATGAAGCTAAAGACCGAGAAAATGATCGCGGAGAAAGACGGTGGCATTGGTTGGCTGACGTTCAACAACCCGGCCAAGCGCAACGCGACCTCGCTTGAGATGTGGCAGGCCACCGCGACCATACTCACTGACTTTGAGGCCGACGCTGCAATACGAGTGGTGGTGATGAAGGGGGCTGGAGACAAAGCCTTCGTCGCCGGCGCCGACATCTCCGAGTTCAAGGAGAAGCGTAGCGATGCCGACGCTGCCGCCGAGTATTCCAAGGCGGCCGAGGACGCTCGGCACTTATTGACAAATATGCGCAAGCCGCTGATCGCAATGATTCGGGGCTACTGCCTTGGTGGCGGATTGGCGTTAGCTATGTATGCCGAGTTGAGGATTGCCTCCGAGGACTCTCAATTCGGCATCCCAGCCGCTAAATTGGGAATTGGCCCCGGATTCGGAATGTTGAAATCGCTCGTAGATCTTGTCGGTCCGGCGCGCGCCAATGAAATCATGTTGACCGGGCGCCGGATGGACGCCGATGAGGCGCTTCGCATTGGCTTGGTCAACCGCGTTGTGCCGGCGGATACCCTGGAGGCAGCGGTGCGCGAACTTGCCGAGGCTATCTGCAACAATGCGCCGCTATCCGTCGAGGCCAGCAAGTTTACGATCCGCGAGGTCTTAAAGGAGCCGGACGTACGGGACCTCGCTGAGATCGACCGGCTTACTAAAGCGTGCTTCGACAGTCAGGATTATAAAGAGGGTCGAGAAGCCTTCATGGAGAAGCGCAAACCGGTTTTCAAAGGACGATAGGAGGGGGCCGAATGTGCGCACCCGGCAGCGCATTGCCGACGCCGCACTATCCCCGCTTTGATTCCATGAACTTGGGTTAACGCGGCGGGAACGTAATATAGGAGTGGAGGGGCATCATGGATCGCGACCAGGAAATTGCCATCGAGTGGGACTGCCAGAAGGTTCTGCGGCAGTACTATCACCTCGTAGACCAAAAGCGGTATGAGGAGGCGGTTCAGATCTTCACGCCCGAAATCGAATGGTGGTCGATGGGTGTAGCGCTCAAGGGCCGTGACGATATTCTGAAGGCCCTCCACGGCGCGTTGGGCGATGGCACAATTCGCCATATTTTCACCAACACGGTGATCGACGTGATCGATGAGAACCACGCCGTATCCCGTTCGTACAACACGAACTACTACACCAAAGGCGTCAAACTTGAAGAGCGCGACGGTCCACTTCCATTCGAGGGGCCACACCGACTTGGCGTCAATCATGCCGAATTGGTTCGTACCGACGAGGGTTGGAAAATCTCGCGCCGTCGCGTTAGTCACGTGTTTCGGCGCGATCTGGACGAACGCGTCGGGCTCGAGATCTGGGGTGAAGAGGCCGGCAAGCTTGGCGATCCGCAGACGTGAATCTGGAAGGTCCATCGAGGCGCGAGAGCGTCGATCGCGTTCGGTTTGCTGACATTCCGGTCGGCTAGAAGGTAGGTCCGGCAGCGGCGGACTTCATCACAGCCGAACCTCGCCCGAATCCTCCTACTCCGTGTCGAAGCCCTTCAATGCGTCGCCCAAGCACCAAACGGCCGCACCAAGAAACAGCACATCCTTTATCAAGAACTGACCGGGCATGACTGAGAGCACGGGGAAACCCAGGTTCGGCTCCCAGCTCGGGAGTGTGAAGATCATCGCCAGGGTCGTGATGAATGTCGCAACTGCAAGTGCACCGCCAATGACGCCTGCACCAGCCGACCACGGCCGTGTGGCCAGTAATACAGCGGTTGCGATCTCAATCACGCCGATCAGGTTCGAAACGCCTTGTATGGTGAGGATGTCGTAGAGCCAAAACAGGAAGGGGCTATTCGCAACCATCGGCTCGATTGCCGCGGCCTCGAAACCGGTAAACTTCATTAGCCCCATCCAAACGAGTACAAGCGCCAGCGTATATCGAACGAGATAGCGGCCTAATTTCTCAACTCCCAGGCCGATATTTGGCCTCGTCAATGGAATGGTGAGCGGCAGGCCCGCGGATTGTTCTAAAACTGTCATGAACTTCTCCAGCTGTGAATCGGTTGACGATCCCCTTAGCAGGCGGTTCGTCGGGCAACGGACTCGATGTCCGGCTTGCGACACAGCTGGGAATTATAGAACAAACGTTCAAGAACTATCGCGTGTGATACCGGTTCAAATTCGCGTGAGGCCGGTATCGCTCTGTGATACCACCATCTGGTGGGTCGATATTTAGGGAGCCATGCCCTTTTCGACGAGCTGCGCGATCGCCCCTTCGGTCTTTTCCAGACCGTCGGCGCCCATTCCGCTCAGTACATGCGGCGCCTTGGTGAATTGAATGTCGTCATAGGGGACAACCTCGACGCGATTACCCCACGGATCGCGGAAATTCAGGCCGCGTTCCAAGAGTTCGACACCGAGTTCCTCCAGCGCCTGACGGACCGGCTCCCGGTCGTCGACGACGAGGCCAAAGTGACGCAGTGCGTCGGGTGCCGGGATCTCGTTCTTCGTGAACTGAATAAACTGGTCGCCCAAGTCGACAAACAGGCTCCTATCGTTGCGGCCGCGCAGTTCAAAGTCGAAAATCGCGCTATAGAATTCGAGCGCCTCGTCGAGATCGCCGACCTCCAGCACGACATGATTGATGCCGAGCGCTTTCGCCTTCCCTTTGCTATTTCCGTTTTTCTTGCTCACGGTGCTCTCCTCTACCTGAACGTACTGCAATTGCTGCGGGTCGTGCCGGTAGCACGTTCACTACACTATAGCGAAAAAGCGTGGGGATCGCGAAATCAACTGCACGAAAATATGATTTAGCCAGCGTCTGGCCGACCGATATGATCGGCCTACAGCGCAAATGGGTTTGGGCAACTCAGACCACGGACCATGGCAAAGACTAGATCCAAGAAACGCCGTAAATCGTCCTCTGGCCGGGGCCTCACGCATGGCGGTCATTATGCCGGTTCGAGCCGGCGCCGCGATTATGCGATTACCGCCTTCATCGCCGTTGCGATTGCCGTCGGCGGCGGTACCTATTGGTGGAATTCGGCCAAAGCGGAGAATGAGTTTCTTGCGCTCGCAGAACAGGGTAAGGCGGCCCTGGCGGAGGTGCGAAGGGGGCCGTCGACTGGTCGCACCCACCTCGGATCTGGCGAGACTTATTCGTACACCAGTCGGTTTCCAGTTTCGGGTCCGCACCACCGGGTGCCGATCGAACCGGGTTTCTACAGGTTTCCGCAACCGCCGATCCAACTCGTTCACGCGCTGGAGCATGGCCATATTGTTATCTACTACGACAAGCCCGGCGATGACGTCCTGCAAACGCTCGGTCAGTGGGCGGATCGCTATTCGGGACCTTGGGATGGTGTCGTCGTCACGCAGATGCCGCGGCTTGGCAGTCGAATCGAACTCACGGCATGGACCAGGCGCTTAAGTCTGGCGCGTTTCGATGCGGCAGTCGCGGCGGCTTTCGTCGATGCTTTTCGCGGCCGCGGCCCCGAGAATCTGGTGCGTTAAGCGACGCCTTCGACTGGCGTTAATTGCCGAACAGCTTTTTCAAATTTCCGCCGACCTTTTTGGCGCCTTCCTGAACGGCTTCTGCGGCACCTTCGGCGCCTGATTTCAACCCTTCGGTTGCCGTTTTTGCGGCGTCGCCGACACCACCCAGCAATCCCTCGATGTTGAGGCCGGCAACGCCGGTGCCGACACCCTCTTTGAGCGATGCAACGACTTTCTCAATAATAGGGTATCCTATTCGCTCTCGTAGTGGCAAGATGTTGTGATGGCCGAGAATACTGCCCATCCCGTTGGCGGGATCGATTACCCTCGCACGCTTATGGAATTTGACGACTGGTTCGCTTCTGAGGCCGCCTGTGCGGATTTTCTTCGGCGTGTCCGTTGGCCTGCCGGGTTTCGGTGTCCGGCCTGCGGGGGAACCGAGGCGTGGGTGACGGCCAGGGGCCAACAGCGATGTGCGGGATGCCAACGTCAGACGTCGCCGACCGCGGGGACGATCTTCGAGGGTACGCGGAAACCGTTGCGGCTTTGGTTCCAGGCGATGTGGTATGTGACGCATCAGAAGCACGGCGTCAGTGCGCTTGGGGTTCAACGAATACTCGGCCTGGGCGGTTATCAAACGGCTTGGACATGGCTCCATAAGCTGCGCCGGGCCATGGTTCGACCGGGCAGAGAGCTTCTGAATGGCGAGGTCGAGGTCGACGAAACCTATGTGGGCGGCCGGGAGGTTGGCGTTACGGGGCGGAAAACAAACAAGAAATCGATTGTCGCGATTGCCGCCGAAATCCGGGGTCGGGGCACCGGTCGTATCCGCATGGCGCGTGTCGAGGACGCATCCGCCGAGAGCCTCATTCCTTTCGTCCAAACGGCTGTGTGCCCGGGAGCAACGATTCGAACCGATGGCTGGCGAGCCTACAACGGTCTCACGGGAGTCGGCTTCGAACACCAGCCGAAAAATATTTCCGCCAGCGGCGACCCAGCCCACATTGTCATGCCCCAAGTTCATCGGGTAGCCGGCCTCCTTGATCGGTGGTGGCTGGGTATTCACCATGGGGCTATTAGCGCCTCCCAGCTTGATTACTATCTGGACGAGTTCACGTTCCGCTTCAATCGCCGCCGATCCAAAGCTCGCGGCCTCCTGTTCTATCGACTCCTCCAGCAAGCAGTGCAACTGGAGCCCGTGCCATACAAGAAGCTCGTCGGGGGCAGACCCAGCCCTGCCCCCCAGATCTAGGCACTACGAGAGCGAATAGGATACCCTACTCTCAATAATATCCCCTGGCGAGGCACCGCCTTCATCCTTGCCAATATCCTTGAGATGAATGTCAGGTAGCGACGCGTCCAGCGTCTTGCCCTTGAGGAGTGTTGCGCTGACTTTGATCTTGCCGCCGCGAATGATGAGATTTTCGATGATGAGCTTGGTCCCTTCGCCATCGTCGTCGGCGGTTGCGGTCGCTTCCTGGGTCGAACCGGATTCATCCGACGATCCAAGATAGTTTTCGACATTCTTCTGGATCGCGTCGATGTTGCTGCCGCCGCTGCCGAGCTCGTAGATAATCTCTGGTAGCGACACCACGATTTCCTTGATGACGATGGTGCCGCTGGTGATCGTTGCCGGATCGATAGTGACGCTAACCTCGCCAAGGCTAAAGGCACTGTCGGTCTTGAACGGCTCGGGATTACCGACCTTCAGGCCTCGCAAAATCCCTTTGCCCGATGTCGCAGAGATCTCAACATCGGCGAGACTCACTTTCGCGCCGACAATCTCGGTGCCAAACTTCTCGACGGCTGTCTGAACGATGCCGTCGAGCGATGAAAAAACGAAGATCACCGCAACGATAATCAATGCGACGACGGCGCCGACGGCAATCCCGCCATAGACAAATACGCGTTTCATAGAAGAAGCCTCCCCTAAATCAATTTACTGCGCTTTGCGCGTCGCGAGCTGACGCGCTAGCCTCTCCCACGCTTCGATGTAGCATAGGCGCTGCCAGGGTGAAACAGTCCGCGTCAAGGATCACATCGCGCGATGCTGCCGTCGGGCTTTAATTTTAGATGGTGTGCCGCTTCGCAGCGCGTGGCGCCAACGGTGTAGACGGCGGCCGTCGTGCAGCTTTCGATCTGGCCGCCAGTGTGCTGTGTCACGAGTTCTCCGCTGCGGCAGGTGAGGGATGCGCCGGTAGGGGTCGTGAAGGTGTGATTTCCTTCGATCTGGCAGCTTTTTATGCCGCCTTCGGTGAAGAATTTGATGGTCCCGACATGGCATTGCAAGGCAACGGACTGACCCGGACCAAGCAGCATAATCACCAAGGCTGTTGCGAAGGCGCAAAGTCTCGGTGCATGAATTCGGTACACCACATCTATCTCCCTTCGCCTGCAGTTCTCGACATGGACCAGCTGACTTCGATGCGTGACTCCGGTTTCCTGATCGGCAGCAACACAGTCAACTGAAGGCTATTTGGCCTTGCGCTCGAAGGCGGTCTTGATGTGGCGCTGGGCGATGTGCCAGCCGTCATCAAGTCGTACCAGCTTGTCATGTAGCTCGTTGATGTAGTCCGGGCCCTCGTGTGGCGCCGATCCGTCCTCGGCCAGGTCCCCCTTGTGAGTGTATATTGTCACGTATGAGAGCGATTCCGCGTGGTCCTCATCAATAACCTTAACAACAGTATTTGTTATCAGATGGCGAATTTGGACCGTGGTCAATGCGGACTTCAGGTCATTCAGCATATTCTCGCGGCCGCTGACCGACCATTCTCGCCAGCGCCACTCAACGTCAGGCGCGAAGATATGCGCGCCCGCTTCGAATTCTCCATGGTCGACGTAGTTGTAATAGCTGGCAAGCAGATGCTTGCATTCCCACTGAATCGCCCGTTCATGTGCTTGGTCCATATCAACGCTCCGAAAATGATTGTTGGCCGTATATCGCGTTTGCGCTCCGTCTGCCGCCTCTTTTTAATAGCGGTCCGCTCCACAAGATTAAAGACAGGCTGGAAACCTACGTGCGTCACTAACGCGCCATGCCAGGGTAACTTGCTGGCGCAGCCAATAACGAACTGGCTCTCGTGGTGTCTGCGATCGCATTGCTAATCGACTTCCAGGTTGGTGCGCGCTAGGTAAGACGCGGGACCGAACACGGACTTCCGCAGTTTGGGGAGGCGTATGGAGTATCGACGTATTGGACGGTCCGGGCTCAAAGCGTCGGTTATCGGGCTTGGCTGCAACAATTTTGGCCTCCGCATCGACCGCAAAGCGTCCCTGGCGGTCGTTCACAGGGCGCTCGACCTCGGACTCACCTTCTTCGACACGGCGGATCGATATGGTGGCGGTGGGCGGTCAGAAAAGTTTCTCGGCGAGGCGTTGGGGGCGCGACGAAGGGACGTCGTGATAGCCACCAAATTTGGCAACCCGCTAGGCGATACGCCTTTCGCGACCGGGGCTTCCCGGCGCTACATCATCCAAGCAGTTGAAGCCAGTCTCACGCGTCTCGGCACGGATTGGATCGACCTCTATCAATTGCACCGCCCCAATCCGCAGACGCCGATTGAAGAGACGCTTGAGGCGCTGAACGACCTCATACGGGCCGGCAAGATCCGCTATATCGAATCGTCAAACTTCGCCGCATGGCAGCTCGTCGACGCCCATTGGACGGCGCGCGAGCGCGGTCTCGCAGCCTTCATTTCAGCGCAAAACCGTTACAGCCTGTTGGATCGCGACCTGGAGCGCGAATTCGTGCCGGCTGCCTCGCAGCATGGCATCGGCGTGATTCCCTATTCTCCGTTGGAGGATGGATTTCTGACCGGCAAATATAAGCGCGACAAGCGGCCAACAAAGGGCACTAGGCTAGCGGCTTGGGACGCGGTGAGGGAAGCGGTGCTTACCGACGCTAATTTCGACAAACTGGCAATTCTGGAAACGTTCGCCAATGAGCGAAACCACAGCCTGGCGGAACTTGCCCTCGGTTGGCTCGCGTCACAGCCACAGGTCGCCACTGTAATCGCTGGCGCGACCAAACCGTCACAGGTTGCAAAGAATGTGGCGGCCGGAAATTGGCGTCTGTCACCGGCCGATCTTGAAGAACTGGACGCCCAGTTGGCGACACGATAGGTAGACATTGGGGACGAACAACGTGCTCCCTCGGATGGAGAAGGTGTATGGAATACAGACGCATCGGCCGCTCAGGGCTCAAGGCATCGGTGATCGGGCTCGGCTGCAACAACTTCGGCCGTCGTATCGGCTATGAAGCGTCAGCGCCGGTCGTTCACAAGGCACTCGATCTGGGCATCACCTTTTTCGACACGGCCGACCGATACGGTGACGATGGCGCGTCGGAGCAATATCTAGGCAAGGCGCTCGGCACCCGGCGCAAGGACGTCGTACTTGCGACCAAGTTCGGTTACCGGATGGGCGAGGGGCCGTACGGACTTGGGGCGTCGAGGCGCTATATCAACGATGCGGTTGAGGCCAGTCTCAAACGTCTCGGCACGGATTGGATCGACCTCTATCAGTTGCATCGCCCGGATCCGCAGACGCCGATCGAGGAGACGCTCGAAGCGCTTAGCGATCTCGTTCAGGCTGGCAAGTTGCGCTATTTCGGATCGTCGAACCTCGCCGCTTGGCAACTCGTGGATGCACATTGGACGGCGCGCTCACGCAATCTCACCGCCTTTGTTTCAGCGCAAAACCGGTACAGCCTGTTGGATCGCGACCTGGAGCGCGAATTCGTGCCAGCGGCCGTGCGGCACGGTATCGGCGTGATTCCCTATTCTCCGTTGGAGAATGGACTGCTCACGGGCAAGTACAAGCGCGGTACGACACCGCCTGAGGGCACACGGCTCGGTAACTCGACAGAGCTGGGTGATGGTATGCTGACCGATGCCAATTTCGACAAAGTGGAGGTCGCGGAGCGCTTTGCCCGTGAGCGAAATCACAGTCTTGTGGATTTGGCGCTGGGCTGGCTCGCATCGCAGCCACATGTCTCGAGCGTTATCGCCGGTGCGACCAAACCAGCACAGGTCGAGGAAAATGTCGCAGCAGGCGAATGGCGTCTATCGCAGACCGATCTTGAAGAACTGGACGCGCAGATTGCGGCGGCTTAGAGCTCCGATACGTCGCCGAAACTCAGGCATGCTGCGTCGATGAAGGAGAAGGCGGTAGGTCGCCGGTGACGCTACCGCCTCCAAGTGTAATGCGGAGTGTTAAGCATCATGTATCAGAAGGTTTCCAAGTTGAATGCGACGGGCAAAGATTTGGAGACCATGTCGTAGACTGGTGAGAACATGGCCAGTTCCCGAAGATCGTCTGCGCTTGCGTCGCTTTTGACCCGCATATTCACGCGAACATGGTGATAGCTCTTGCGGACTTCGTCCGAGAGCCCAAGCAATCCCCGTACATCGAGGTCGCCTTCGAGGTTGGACTCGACGGATTCTATCTCGATGCCGCGAACGGCGGCGTGATAGACGAGTGTCGTCGTTAAGCAACCTATCAAAGCGTGTAGGACATACTCCACCGGGTTGGGCGTAGCATCGTTGCCGGCGATTATCTTGGGCTCGTCTGAGTCCAATTCGAACGGCACGGCTCTCGTCGTGTCCTCTTCGCAGCCTGCGTAGAACTCTTTGATTCGAGTCCGGTTGGCGCCACCGTCGATCCACTCGTTGCTTGCTCTGAACTGCATCTCGGCGAAGCTTGGATCGTCCTCAACACGTTCAATAAAGCGGTTGATCTGGTCGACGTCTACGCCGTTAACCTTGTTGGGCATTGTCTTCACAGCGGTCTTGGTTGTCATAGCTCAACTCCTTCTTCTCCGTGTTTTCGGTTTTGGATCACTGTCGTCAACGTTGTCCCCATCCCGGCATTCCGAACGCGGAGCGGCACAGACCGATGTCAGCCAGCAGATGGTCACTGAGGGCACATATTCCGGCCCTCGCACGCCGCGATTTCCGCCAGTCATCAATCTGTCGGG
Organism: Alphaproteobacteria bacterium; assembly: GCA_963664465.2. GTDB lineage: Bacteria > Pseudomonadota > Alphaproteobacteria > UBA8366 > CAVOAK01 > CAVOAK01. The sequence goes on from CAXXSU010000016.1 coordinate 77,293, forward strand.
CGATGTCGACGACGATTCCGATCGTGTCCGAAACGGCTTGGCGAACGGCCACGCCGCGCATGTCAACAATCAGAACCCTTTCAACGTCCGTCGTCATTTTCCTTACTCCTTCGATACGAAAGACCGGCGGCAACTTGTCGCCGACTGAGGAGCACGCTAGTTGCAGGCGAGCTTGCGAGATACTGCACGCTATGTAGTATTCCACTACACGAAACGTAGTTAGGATGACGACGATGACTAGCTATGGACAATTCTGCCCGGTGTCGAAGGCAACCGAGATCATCGGCGAAAAGTGGACCCTGTTGATCCTTCGTGAAATGCTTCTAGGCACCAATAGATTCAACGACTTTCAGCGCTCGATGAGTCGAATTTCCCCAACCATCCTGAACAAGCGGCTGAAGATGCTCGAAGAGAAGGGCATCGTCCTTAAGAAACGGCTGTCGGGCCAGAAGGGCTATAAGTACCGTCTAACGCCGATGGGTAAAGAGCTTGAGCCCATCGTCGAGCATGTTGCCGTTTGGGGTCAAAGATGGGCACGTGGTCAGATGACCGACGACGAATTGGATGTCGAGCTCCTGATGTGGGATATCCAGCGCCGCATTGACCACAAGAACCTGCCGGACGGCGAGACCGTGCTGTGCTTTATATTTTCCGATCTTGATAAATATAAGAGATGGTGGCTCGTGATCGGCAATGACGATGTGGACTTGTGCACAGAGGATACCGGCAAGGACGTGGATCTCTTTGTTTCGAGCGATCTCCGGACGATGGTCGAGGTCTGGCAGGGCGATACGGATCTTGCAGCCGCGATACGCGACGAGCGCATCCTCGCGACCGGTGCGAAGGGCCTCCTTCGAAGCATGCCGAGTTGGTTTCAGCTCTGCTCATTTGCCCACGTGAAGCCCGCGGCCTGAACCGACTTCACATAACGGCGTGCTGGTTGTCGAGCTTCAGGCGTGTAGTCTGATTTCGAACGTCGAGCGAGGTTCCCGGCAAGTGATTTAGAGAATGCGCATTCGACGCTTCTCCAGGTATTGCTGGTGGTAGTCCTCGGCCAGCCAATATGAACCGAGGGACGCAATTTCCGTCACAATCGACCCGGATGTGTTTGCGGCCGCCTCAAGACGAACCTTCGAGGCATGCGCGGCGGCGTCCTGCTCAGGGCCGGAGACGAAGATCACCGAGCGATACTGTGTACCGACATCAGGGCCCTGACGGTTGAGCGTCGTTGGGTCGTGGCATGCCCAGAATGTCTCCAGCAAGTCATCATATGAGATCTCGCTGGGGTCGAATTCGATCTCGACGACTTCGGCATGTCCCGTCGTGCCAGAGCACACATCTTCATATGTCGGGGACTCCATTGTGCCGCCCGTATAGCCGACCGAGGTCGCCTTTACGCCCTTGAGGCTGCGGAACGCTGCCTCAACGCCCCAAAAACAGCCTGCGCCAAACACCGCCTTATCCATGATGCACCCTATCCCGCTCATCGCTGGACGGACAATTCCGCCTATCCATAACTTGATACCGCAGAAGCGTTTTGGCAACGGTCGCCAAATTCGGCTCTTGTCGGCTCGATTTCGGCTCGTCCGATCAAAGCGCCGGTTAAATGGCCGTACCTCAGGCCAGTCTGCCGGATAAATGGACAAATTGCCGGGTAGATTCCGGCGGTCCCGTGCAGCACGCTTTCCAACGGGGGAGTGGGGTGCATGAACGTAATCGACCCGCGCGGCGTCGCTGGGTTTTTTAACGTCTCTCCGTTGCGGACTCCGTTTGACGCCATCGCACCGGTTTCTGTGATGCGCAGTCGGGTCGCGCCGCGGCGCGTTGAAGCTGTCACGGCTGCGGATGTGCGATTCGTGATGGATGGTTTACGGGCGCCGGAAGTAAAAGCCGCACCTGGTCGGCTAGGCACAATCATCGATACCCTCGCTTAGTTCAGCCCGGACTTCCGATCGCCGCTGTTGAGGGGTCACTACCGTCTCCTTAGAGTAACGGTTGCGCAGGCGAGAGTCGCACGCACACGTGCACGCCGCTATCTGGGGGAATGAAATGATTAACCTGTATGCATGGCGGACCGGCAACGGCCGCAAGCCGATCATCGCGCTTGAGGAGCTCGGCCTCGAGTATCGGCTTCACCCGATCGACATTTCCAAACGCGAAGGTCGAAATTCGCCTGACTATCTGAAGATTCATCCGATCGGCCAGGTCCCAGCGATGGTTGACACCGAGGGACCTGGCGGAAGTCAGATCACACTCATCGAATCTGTCGCAATCCTACTCTACCTCGCAGAGAAGGCCGGCGCCCTGCTACCCGACGATCCTGCAGCGCGCTGGGAAGCGGTGCAGTGGGCGGTCTATCACGCAGGGAGCACCAATGTGATGCTGACGCAGCTTTACTGGTTCATCAATCACGCACCTGAACAGCCTCCCTTTGCGATCGAACATTACCGCAGCGAGTCCGAGCGTCGGCTTGGCGTGCTCGACGAAGCGCTGGAGGGACGCGAGTGGTTGGCAGGCGACTATTCGATCGCCGATATCGCGCATTATCCTTCGATCAATTCGATGGAGTGGTTCCGGCTTGGCATCGACCTGGGTCAGTATCCGAACCTCAACGCTTGGCGCAACCGTATGACAGCGCGCCCGGCGGTCGCGCGCGCAATGGAGCTGCCGAAAGCTGCGTGATGGATCGGTCTATGAAGAAGCGGCGGCGCTCATCGTCAACGCCGCCGCTCTAACCTAAATGTGCCGCGTATCTACTTCCAGACCTGCTTGGCGATTCTCAGCCAGTTGCCACCCAGGATGTTGGCCACGTCCGCCTCCTTGTAGCCCTTCTTCAGAAGACCTTCGGTAAAGGCCGGCATCTGCTCGGGCTGAACGTATTTGATGTCAGGCCACGGTACATCGCCCGGCGCAGGGGGGTTCCATGCGCTTGGGGTGGTGCCAGCCGGATAGGGCATAAGGTCGTTCCCGAAGCCAATATGATCCGGCCCGACCATCTGGGCGTAGTAGTCGACGTGGCTAATCTGCTTCTCCGTCGAGTTGTCGTTGTCGCCGAGGAAGATACCTACACCATTGACGCCCATCACCCCGCCGGTCTTGGCGCAGGCCTTGATCTGGTCGTCGGCGATGTTGCGTGGATGCTCCTTCAGCGCCTTCGGATTGGAGTGGCTGAACACAACCGGCGCCTTTGAGACCTCCATCGTGTCCATGGTGGTCTTGTGGCCGGTGTGCGTGCAGTCGACGACCATGCCGACCCGGTTCATCTCCTCGACCAACTGCACGCCGAAGCGCGACAGACCCTCGTCGGTGCGCTCCTTGCAGCCGTCGCCCACGGCATTGCGCAGGTTGTAGGCCATCAGCATGTGGCGGATCCCGAGCTGATAGTAAGTCGCCACCATGTTGATGTCGTAATTGACCGGGTTCGTCCCCTGGAAATGAAAGATGATTCCCAGTTTGTCCTCGCGCTTGGCGCGCTCGATGTCGTCGGCCCTCTCGACCAACACATAGTCGTCCGTATGCGCCAGAAAATATGCCCGCTCCTCCGCAATTTTCTTGATCGCGTCCGGCATCTTGGTGCGGTCGCCGCCGAGTGTCAGCGACACCACGTCATAACCGGACGCTTTCATGCGCGGTAGAACTTCGGCGCGTTTTTTCGCCATATCACCGCCGGACCAAGGCAATGTGTTGTCCCAGACATACGCCTCGCGATGAACGCGCGCCGCGTCCTCTGATACGCTCCAGTCTGTCTTTGAATCGACGAGTGTTTCGCTCATCTTAGCCTCCCCGTGCCCCGGGGTCGCAATTCGCCCCGGCGTGGTTGCCTGCCGGCCAGCCGGCAAATGCCGCTACCAATAGGCTTCTGCTTCATAGGATAGCGTGGAATGCAGCCGGGCGCCAAGCGGTGACACGCCTGGGCGGAATGACCGGCCAAATTAGATTGCCTCGACGCGGCCGACAAACTCTCCCTAGTTGGCCGATGTCTTTAGTTTAGAACGTCTGGCCAGTTCTTGTTGGCGCTTGCAATATGGCCAGAAATATCGGTTTCCCAGATGCGCAGCACGCCCTTGGAATAATTGAGGTAGAGCTTGTTGCCGACGATTGCCCAGGCATCCACGTCGATCTTTGCGGTATAGCCCTGGGAGACCGCGTAGGCGCAGTAGCCACCGTATTGTGGTGCGTATTTTTCCGGGTTCGACTGAAACATGTCGCGGTTTTGTGCAGAGGCGAACCGCCACTTCGCTCCCATCCATTCCATCTCGAATTTTTTGTTCCCCTTAACAGGTTTGCCCGCGGTGAAATATGCGACCGGATCGGCACCCTTAATGGCGATGCCGCGTTTCGCATAGATCGGCGAGTCTGCAGCAGAAACAGGCAATATCATCGCAAATATGCCGGCAATTAGTACCGCGGCAAAGACGGCCGCGACACCTCGCGGCAGAAACGATGTGACATTGGTCATTGAGGAATTCCCTCTCAGATGGCGCGCAACCGAAATTGTCGAACGATCCGGTTGGCAAAGATGTGATATCTATGCAATTCGACTTCAAGCCTAGACCGTCGGTCGTGTTCGAGCATGCTGTTGCTTCACTTCATCTTGCTGCCGTAATCCAACCGATTGAATTTGGGTTGCAGCGATTGAAGCCACCATGCGGTCTGCGCTAGAACCCGCGACAAGTCCTTTGTCGAAAGCGGCGTACAGCTGCAATTTGAACAACTTTGAGCGTGTAAGAGCGAACACCATGGCTTCATTCCAGTACGTCTACGTGATGAAACGGCTTACCAAAATCTACCCGGGAAGCCGTGAAGTTCTAACTGATGTCACGCTTGCTTTTCTGCCCGGCGCAAAGATCGGTGTCCTCGGTTACAACGGAGCCGGCAAATCGACCCTGCTTCGCATCATGGCTGGGCTTGAAGAGGAGTATAACGGCGAGGCCTGGATCGCCGATGGGGCCACGGCCGGCTATCTACCTCAAGAGCCGCAGCTTGATCCCAACAAGACTGTTGAGGAAAACGTGCTCGAGGGTCTGGCATCCATTAAGGCCGTCGTTGATCGCTTTGAGGCGATAAGTGAAAAGCTGGGCGAGGTCGAGGATGTCGAGGAGATGACCGCTCTGATCGACGAACAGGCTGTGGATCAGGAACAGATCGACGCGGCTGACGCATGGGATTTATCACGCACGGTCGAAATGGCCATGGAAGCGCTGCGCTGTCCGGCGGCGGATACCGACGTGAGTACCCTGTCAGGCGGTGAGGCCCGCCGTGTCGCTCTGGCTCGTCTCCTCCTGCAAAAACCGGATCTCCTGTTGCTCGACGAGCCAACCAATCATCTCGATGCAGAATCCGTCGCCTGGCTCGAGCGGCACTTACGTGAGTATGAGGGTACGGTCGTTATGGTAACGCACGATCGCTATTTCCTCGACAATGTGACGGGTTGGATCCTCGAGCTCGATCGTGGCCGCGGTATTCCCTATGAAGGCAATTACTCCTCTTGGATCGAACAGAAGCAACAGCGACTGACCCAAGAGGGCAAGTCGGAAGATGCCAGGCTGGCCACATTGGCGCGCGAACGCGAGTGGATCCAAGCTAGTCCCCGAGCGCGACAAGCCAAGGCGAAAGCGCGAATATCGGCCTATGAGCGGCTACTCACCGAAAGCGATGCGCGCACGCCGGGCAGTGCTCAGATTATTATGCCGCCCGGTCCACGACTGGGTGACCTGGTGGTTGAGGCGGTGCATCTGCGTAAGGGATTCGGCAATAATCTCTTGATTGAAGACCTGAACTTTCGCCTGCCGCCGGGGGCGATCGTCGGCGTGATTGGTGCAAGCGGCGCCGGCAAGACGACTTTATTTAGGATGATTACGGGTGACGAGGAGGCCGATGGCGGCAGCCTGCGCGTGGGTGACAGTGTGAAGCTTGGTTATGTCGACCAATCGCGCGATACGCTCGATGCGGAGAAAAACGTCTGGGAGGAGATTTCGCAGGGCGAAGCAGAAATCGAACTTGGCAAACAGAAGATGCAGAGCAGGGCCTATGTCGGCACCTTCAATTTTCGTGGTGCGGACCAACAGAAGAAAGTTGGGCTACTCTCCGGAGGCGAGCGCAACCGCGTGCACCTGGCAAAGATTTTACGGCAGGGCGCGAACTTACTGCTGTTGGATGAGCCAACCAACGATCTCGACGTCGACACCTTGCGCGCTCTGGAGGATGCCCTTGAGGAGTTCGCCGGTTCGGCCGTGATTATCAGCCATGACCGCTGGTTTCTCGACCGGATCGCAACCCACATTCTCGCCTTCGAAGGCTTGAGCCAGGTGTTGTGGTTCGAGGGCAACTACCAAGACTATGAGGACGATCGCAAAAGACGGCTCGGAGCAGATGCGGATCAGCCTCATCGCATCAAGTACCGACCGCTCGCGCCGTAATCAGCCATAGTTATTTAGCGATTGGCTGATGGTTCGGCCCGCGTGCGCCGACGCTGCCGCAATCCGAGATATAGGGTATCCTATTCGCTCTCGTAGTGCCTAGATCTGGGGGGCAGGGCTGGGTCTGCCCCCGACGAGCTTCTTGTATGGCACGGGCTCCAGTTGCACTGCTTGCTGGAGGAGTCGATAGAACAGGAGGCCGCGAGCTTTGGATCGGCGGCGATTGAAGCGGAACGTGAACTCGTCCAGATAGTAATCAAGCTGGGAGGCGCTAATAGCCCCATGGTGAATACCCAGCCACCACCGATCAAGGAGGCCGGCTACCCGATGAACTTGGGGCATGACAATGTGGGCTGGGTCGCCGCTGGCGGAAATATTTTTCGGCTGGTGTTCGAAGCCGACTCCCGTGAGACCGTTGTAGGCTCGCCAGCCATCGGTTCGAATCGTTGCTCCCGGGCACACAGCCGTTTGGACGAAAGGAATGAGGCTCTCGGCGGATGCGTCCTCGACACGCGCCATGCGGATACGACCGGTGCCCCGACCCCGGATTTCGGCGGCAATCGCGACAATCGATTTCTTGTTTGTTTTCCGCCCCGTAACGCCAACCTCCCGGCCGCCCACATAGGTTTCGTCGACCTCGACCTCGCCATTCAGAAGCTCTCTGCCCGGTCGAACCATGGCCCGGCGCAGCTTATGGAGCCATGTCCAAGCCGTTTGATAACCGCCCAGGCCGAGTATTCGTTGAACCCCAAGCGCACTGACGCCGTGCTTCTGATTCGTCACATACCACATCGCCTGGAACCAAAGCCGCAACGGTTTCCGCGTACCCTCGAAGATCGTCCCCGCGGTCGGCGACGTCTGACGTTGGCATCCCGCACATCGCTGTTGGCCCCTGGCCGTCACCCACGCCTCGGTTCCCCCGCAGGCCGGACACCGAAACCCGGCAGGCCAACGGACACGCCGAAGAAAATCCGCACAGGCGGCCTCAGAAGCGAACCAGTCGTCAAATTCCATAAGCGTGCGAGGGTAATCGATCCCGCCAACGGGATGGGCAGTATTCTCGGCCATCACAACATCTTGCCACTACGAGAGCGAATAGGATACACTATTCCGAGATTAATGGTCCGCTATTGGCTGGGAGCGACCATCAGCAACTTGGTCTTGGCACGCAATTGCTCGATCAGCCCATCGACTCCGCCTTGGCGCTGGATCACCGACGAAAACTCTGCACGTTGTGTAACGCTCATGCTCACGCCTTCGACCTTTACGTCGATGATCTTGAGAATTCCCTCTCTTTCCCTGACCTGCCAGTCGACGCGATAGGGCGGACCGCCGGTCGGACGCATAATTTCTGTCAACACGAGCGTATCGCGACCAGGCTCGGCCCGTATCGAACGAATCTCGAAAGATTCACCGGAATATTCGGAGAACCGCGAATGCATGCGATGCAGGTAACAACGATGAAATCCTCGAACAGGCGGAGAAACTCTGCCAGCTGCTTCTCGTCGGCCCGGCGCACATGTTTGCCGAGCGTGAAGCGTCCAATCCGCTCAACGTCGAATTTCGTTCGAAAGAGGGCGCGAAACCGGGTCTCGCGTTCGGCGTCTGCCAAACCGTTTGACGTGAGCAGACGAATTGCGGAGTCACCGAGTTCTTTGACGAATTCGCCGGCCTCTTCACCGGCTTGCGCACTCGCCGGTAAGAATGCCGCAAAGACAAGTATGGCGACGACTACAGCCAGGTTCCGGCAGCGCGAATACATTGGACTAATCGAGGTTGCTCGACGTGCCTGAATTCTTGCCGAAATCGAAGGTTATGCTCGGAATGCCAACCGGATCGCCCGATTCGCCATTTCGAATCTCATCCATCCTGCGCTGGCGATAGAGGCTGCGGACCGCAGCATAGAAGTCGAGCGAGGTACGCTCCAACTCCTCTAGCGTATTTATGTTGCGAGACCGGCCGTCGACCGCGTCTATGCCGGCGCGCGTGTACAGAATCCACTCGCGATCGGTGTTATTGGTCCAATGGACGACGGGATCCGCGAAGTATCAGCCGGCCAAACCTACAGCGTCGCGCGGATTCGACGGCCCAAAGATAGGCAGCATCAAATAGGGCCCTTCTCCAATGCCCCAAACCGCCAAAGTTTGCCCGAAGTCCTCGTTGTGGAAATCAAATCCAAGTTCGCTCGCAATATCAAAGAGACCACCGACGCCAAGCGTGGAATTCAATAGGAAGCGTCCAACCGTATCGCCGGCACGCCCAATCTCACCCCGCAACACATCGTTTGCGAGAATAATGGGTGTCCGCAAGTTATTGAGGAAGTTCCTGACACCGTCGCGGACAGGGTCCGGCAGAGCGGCGTTATAGACTGTTGCAATCGGCCTCAATATGGCTTTGTCGAGCGTTAGGTTGAAACTGAAGATCGCCCGGTTCAGCGGCTCAAGAGGATCACTTGCCTCAAGGTATGCTGCACGGGCCTCCGGGTCGGTCGGCATTGTAGCGCACCCTGCTACAACCAACGCGACAAACGCCAGCGCTGCAATTTTGGGAAATTTCGTGCCGGCGTGCCGCACGATCAGCTCACACTGCCGGTCATTGGTACTCGCACAACGCCGCAAACTGCGACCACATAATGGCCACCGTCATTTGCGCTTCGTGCAGCGTGGAATTTATTCATCGCGATATCTTTTTTCTTTGCTGACTCGAGATCGCTACAGCTCCACCCGGCGCGACGAAGGCACCCGCTCCTACCATCGAGCTTCAACTATCACAGGTAAGGCCAAAAAACTATACGGCATGTGCAATATCTGTGTTCTTCGTGCCGCACCTGTTGCAAATATGTCTCGCTCTTCGACGCAGTGGAAATTACCTCATTCTTCGCATTATTATATAAAGATATCCTTATTTTAGGATCGCAAGCACTGAACGTGGCATCAAATTTCATTTGTGGATTGGCCCGGTTGTTATGGAACTTCTTCTTAAAGGCATGCGTGCGGCCGCGGAGCCGACGAGGCTTCGAATTTTGGCAGCCTGCAGTCGAGCAGAGCTAACCGTTACGGATCTCACGCAAATTCTTGACCAAAGCCAACCGCGCGTGTCGCGTCACTTGAAGCTGCTCGTCGACGCAGGTCTGCTAGAGCGAAATCGTGAGGGAACCTGGGCTTACTATCGTCTTGCAGCAAACGGGCTTTGGGCCGATTTGACGGAGACGCTCGTATCGCTCATTCCAGCGCACGATGCCGTGCTCATAAGCGATCTGAAACGGCTTGCCGCAGTCAAACGGGCGCGCGCCGAGTGGGCGGCCGCATATTTCCGGCGAAATGCAGAGCGGTGGGACAACATTAGGTCTTTGCATGTCGATGACGCCGAGGTCGAACAGGCGCTCAAGTCGCTGTTGGCAGAAGGAGAGATGCGCAACCTGCTCGACATCGGTACGGGGACCGGCCGAATATTGGAAGTTTTTGGGGCGTCTGTCGAAAGTGCCGTTGGCGTCGATCTCTCGCACGAAATGCTTGCGGTTGCCCGCGCAAACTTGGACCGAGCCAATTTGCACAACTGCCAAGTGCGGCATGGCGACATGTATCACCTACCGCTGGCTGACCATACGTTTGATGCAGTTACAATCCACCTGGTGCTGCACTACGCCGAGGAGCCGGCCCTCGCCATATCTGAGGCCGCGCGGATGCTGCGGCCTGGCGGACAGCTTGTCGTCGTCGATTTTGTAACGCATAACGAAGAAATCCTGCGCACCGAACACGGTCATCAGCGCCTCGGCTTTGACGATACAGAACTTGCGAGCTGGTTCGCTGCAGCAGGTCTGGAATCGGAGCCAGCTGTCCGATTACCGGGAACACCGCTTACGGTATGCCTGTGGAGCGCGAGCAGCCCGGCGGCAGAGCGCTCCGCGGCGGCAGGTGATCGCCGGAGGTCGGCTTGAAGAACTTTCCAGCCACATTGGCGAGATGAAAACGCCCGCGCCGCTATCAGGCTACAGTGACGCGGTCGACTCGGAATGGGTCGACTACAACGGTCACATGAACGTTGCTTACTATGTGCTGGCGTTCGATCGTGCGACTGACTGTTTTTTCGACCGATTCGGTTTGGCAGCGGACTATACCCGTCGGGGCGTTGGATCGGTCTTCGTCGTCGACATGAACGTAAGTTACCGGCAGGAGCTCCGGGAAGGAGATGCGTTTGAGGTCGCGACGCAGCTCCTTGGGTTCGATGAGAAGCGCATTCATTTTTTCCATGAAATGTATCGGCTCGACCGTGTGTTGGTCGCGACAAACGAAATTCTTGCGCTTCATGTGGATCTCAAGCGGCGACGTGCGGGGCCCATTCCAACGGGTGCTAAAACAAAACTCGCGGCGCTGAGTATGGAGCACCGTGAGCTCCCTCTGCCTGACGGAGTCGGACGAGTCATCGGATTGCCGAATAGCAACGCCATGCGTGTTTCGTCAGAGGGATGAAGTGGTTATTTAGTTCGATACGCCGAGTTTGAGCCAATCGTATCGGTCGCCGGATTCGATATCGATGTCGACCAGCTCCGCATCGCTCGTAAAAACCTTGAGCGGCACACGAGTCCCAGGTCTTCCGACCGCCCAAACCGCGCGATAAAAGCCCACAAGATCGTTTACCGGCTTGCCCGCGACCCTGGCGATAATGTCGCCCGGCTTGACGCCGGCGCGCTCCGCCGGGCCACCGCTCGAAACACCATTCACAAATATGCGGCCCTGGTAATCGCTCGCGAACAATCCGAGCCAGGGGTTGCCTGGGCCAGCCGCGCGGCCGCGGTCTATGAGATCAGCGAGGATGTCTTTGAGAGCATTGATCGGCACAAACATGTTTCCGGGGCTTGGGGTGCCGGGATGGCCGGCGTCCTGGACCATAAGCGAACCAACGCCAATCAGGTTGCCGGTTTGGTCAATGAGCGCCGCGCCCGCGTAATCGGAGAACGGCGGGATCGTGAAGATGGCCTCGTCCAGAAGATACTCCCAGTATCCAGCGAACTCCCGTTGTGCCGCGATCCGCACCTGGACAGCGCTTCCGCCCCGACCAACCGCCAGGACGACGTCGCGCACATTGCTGGCGCTGGAGTCACCGAATTGAACGGGGTGTATGCCGAGCGGCTGCATCGCGCGAAGCAAGCCGAAGCCCGTGCCGTAGTCGTAGGCGACAAGCGATGCGGGCACGGTTCGGCCATGGTTGTCGGTGAGAGTAATGTCGCGCGCTTCTAAAATGAGATAGCCGATGGTCAGCACAAGGCCCGAAGAATCGATGACGATTCCACTGCCTTGTCGTTTTGTACCCAGTGCAGCGGCCGTCCGCGCGGTCGCGGGGATCGTTGCATCGACCTGAATAACTGCGCTGAGGATATCGTCCGCCGACGGTGCGGAAAGTCCGGCATGGGGAATGGCGACGACAAGAAGGGCGCTCACCCACACTGCGATGAGGCGATTTGGGAGTGTTCGAGTTAACACAGTCATAATCACATCGTCTCGGCCCGCATTGTTGCGGCAATCCCGATCATTGTCACGTTGATCCGAAACCGCGCGCAGAAAAGTGAACGGGTCGGAGAAACAGCTGCTGGCCCATGCTATAACGGTGCTGAATTCGGTTGATGGTCGGTGAGCGAAGCAGTGTCAGATGATCCACTGAAATTTGACGAGGCTGAATTGCCCCGTCCGCAGGGCCCAGCGCCGCCGTTACCGGCGACTGGTCCGGTGCATTCACAAAGCTACCTCGATGCCTTGAACGCGACACAGCGCGAAGCTGCGGAAGCGCTCGACGGTCCGGTTCTGGTATTGGCAGGTGCCGGCACCGGCAAAACACGTGTCCTGACAACTCGCCTCGCTCATTTGCTCTTTTCGGGCCGGGCCAGACCGCACGAGATATTGGCCGTTACCTTTACGAACCGAGCGGCGCGCGCGATGCGAGAGCGGGTAGGAGCGCTGATAGGTTCGGCAAGCGAAGCTCTTTGGTTGGGCACCTTTCACTCCTTAGCGGCGCGTATTCTGCGTCAACATGCGGAACTGGTGGGGCTCAAATCAAACTTTACAATTCTCGATACCGACGATCAGATTCGCCTAATCAAACAGCTTATCGCGGCCGAGAATATCGATGACAAGAGATGGCCAGCTCGCGTCATTGCCGGCGTCATTCAGCGCTGGAAGGACAGAGGTCTGACGCCCGCCCGTGTGACCGCGGCCGACGCCGGCGAGTTGGCGAACGGTCGGGCGATCGAGATCTACACACAGTATCAAGAACGCCTCCGGACCCTGAACGCCGCGGATTTCGGCGACTTGCTACTCCATTGTTTGGAAATGTTCACGAGCAACGCGGACGTCGTTCAAAAATACCAACAGCGCTTTCGCTACATCCTGGTGGACGAGTATCAGGACAGCAATGTCTCTCAGTATCTTTGGCTGCGTCTGTTGGCCCAGCACTATAAGAACATCTGCTGCGTCGGCGATGACGATCAATCGATCTATGGTTGGCGCGGCGCGGAAGTCGGCAACATTCTGCGTTTCGAGAAAGATTTCCCTGGCGCCCGTGTTATTCGGCTCGAGCGCAATTATCGCTCAACCGGGCATATTCTTGCGGCGGCTTCGGGCCTGATCTCCCACAATGTGGGACGGCTTGGAAAAACATTATGGACGGAGGGAGATCAGGGAGATCAAATTTCAGTACGCGGCATTTGGGATGGTGAGGCGGAAGCACGCTATATCGGCGAGGAGGTGGAGTCACTGCAACGCAATCAGCAATCACTTGACGAGATTGCGCTGTTGGTTCGCGCCGGATTTCAGACCCGCGAATTTGAAGAACGATTTATCACCCTTGGTATTCCCTATCGGGTAATCGGTGGCCCCCGATTCTACGAGCGGGAGGAGATTCGCGACGCCGTCGCCTATCTCAGGATCATCAACCAACCCGACGACGACCTCGCGCTGGAGCGCATCGTCAACAAACCGACCCGCGGTATCGGCAAAACGACCCTTCAGGCGATTCATACATTGGCGCGCGCACTCAATATCCCGTTATTGGCCGCCGCCCGGCAACTCGTCGAAACAGATGATTTGAGACCGGTAATGCGGCGCAGTCTTGCGGGATTCCTCCAAGATGTCGCGCGTTGGTGGAAACTGGCGGAGTCGACGCCGCACACCGAGCTTGTGCAGATCGTGCTTGACGAATCGGGTTACACCGAAATGTGGAAGACGTCGAACAGGCCGGAAGCGCCTGGCAAGCTTGAGAATTTGAAGGAACTTGTTACCGCCATGGAGGATTTTGAAAATCTCGGCGGCTTTCTCGAGCACATCAGTTTGGTGATGGAGAATGACGGTCAATCGGATACCGAAATGGTCAATTTGATCACGCTTCACAGCGCCAAGGGTCTTGAATTCGACACCGTCTTTCTTCCAGGTTGGGAGGAAGGTCTGTTTCCGCATCAGCGCGCGATGGATGAGGGCGGTGGTGCCGGCTTGGAGGAGGAACGTCGACTTGCCTATGTCGGTATTACGCGGGCGCGCAAGCAGGTGTTTATCAGTTTCGCCGCCAACAGGCGTATTTACAATCAATGGCAAAGCGCCATCCCCTCTCGTTTCGTCGATGAACTGCCGGCTGAAAATATCGAATATGAGAGCGCTGCTGGGCTATACGGCAGTGGCGGATACGGTGATGCAGGTGGACGATCGGGTGTCGACACGCACGATGTTGCCTCGCCTCGTGGCGGCGGGCCGGGCTGGCGACGACTGCGTCAGAATGGGCCGGGTGCGTCGCTGAACGAGAGTTCTGTTGAAATATATGACGGTAGTGGTGCTGGTTTCAGCATCAGCGAGCGTTGCTTCCACCAAAAGTTCGGGATGGGAACCATCGCGCAAGTCGACGGTGACAAGCTGACGATCGATTTCGACAAAGCCGGCAAGAAGCGAGTTGTCGCTGCGTTCGTTTCCAAACCGTGAGAGCTGAAACAAGTTCGGCAGCGGGTTGGCAGATCGCTCTGTCGGTCCCAGTTCGTGCCGTCGACGCGTTCGTGCAGGCGCTCGAACCGCTTTGCTATGCGACAGCGACCTTTGTCGAAGACGAAGCGACAGACCTTTGGCGGCTTACGGCCTATACCGTTGGACCGCCGCCGGCGGACGAGCTTGTGGCGGCGGTGGCGATCGCCGCTGCGCGTGCTGAGATCGTCGAGCCAACGGTCAAGTGCCTGCCGCTGGCAGAAACGGATTGGGTCTCAGTGTCGCGAGGTGCCAGCCAACCCATTTCGGTTGGACGCTATTTCATTCGGCCCTCGCATTTCGCGGAGCCCTCGCCACCGGGTGCGATCGTATTGACGATCGACGGCGGGACCGCATTCGGTTCCGGCGATCACGGGACGACACAAGGCTGCCTCGCGGCTCTCGATCAATTAGCCGGTGAACGAAGCATCGATCATCCACTCGATCTTGGCTGCGGGTCGGGTGTTCTCTCTTTGGCAATGGCGCGGACCTGGCGCCATGCAGTAACCGCGGCAGACATCGAACCGGAAGCGGTCCGCGTGACGCGCGAAAATGCCAGCATCAACGGCTTGTCAGACCTTGTCGACGTGCACTGTACGTCGGGGATAGCGGCGGCCGTTAAGGATGCCGCACCTTTCGATCTGATTGTCGCCAACATCCTGCTCAAACCGCTTGTCGAAATGGCGGGTGATATCGCCCAACATCTCACGCCTGATGGCGTTGCCGTTGTGTCCGGAATATTGAGCGATCAGGAAAAGGCGCTGCGTGCGGCCTATAAGGAGGCGGGCCTTGATTTTGTCCACCGGATAGCGATGGATGGGTGGCACACGCTCATCTTGGCTAGAGCATAGCGTGCGCCACCTATATTCGGTTCTTTAGCGCAGTTTTAGTAGCGCCCGGTATCTTGAAGATCAAACTTGTTGCGAGACTCAAATGTGCGCTTGAACGAGACCGTGTTCAGATCGCCACGGGTAAGGCCGATATCGTCCAGCATGTGACGATCGAGGTTAGCCAGCTCGTTTAGCGTCACGTGGCGCTCGTATCTGTCAGCGATAACGCGAATCATACGAGCAAACCAACCGGCCAAACGGCCGAGATTAAATCCTGAGTGGTGAACTGCAGTTGTGTGGTTCATGGTTCATACTCTTCTTGCTTTTGGGACGCGGCAACTGGTCAATAGCCATGCCGTTGGAGTGAATGTGGTATCGTTGTGGGCTTAGGATAAGTTCAATTATTGCAATGCTGTAATGCTAAAACTGCATAGTCGTGGGCGGCTGGAACCGGCAAACACCTTGCCGAATGGCAGTGCGGTCCCTAGCTTCATCCTATCCAGAGCGGCGGCAAGGATATGGTTCAGACTGCTTCCCAATATGAGGGCGACGAGGCTCTACTCACGCGCTTGCGACAGGCTGGCGCAGCGCTTGACCTGGATCAGCTGCAAGCGTTCGTTGAGGGCATTGTCGTGGCACCGGCTCCGATTGATAGTGACGCTTGGCTCGCCTTGCTGGCAGTAAGCGACGATGGGCCGCTCAACGATCAGCTTCATCTCTTTAAGGAGCGGGTGAGAGAAAGCTACAGCCCGGGATTCAGCGTCGGTCCGGCACCCCTCGAGCGCATCGCCAAACTTCGCGATGAACTGGTCGCGCGTGGACTAGACGGCTTCATCGTCCCACGCACCGACGAACATCAAGGTGAGTATGTGCCTGAACATGCCGAGCGCTTGCGTTGGCTTACGGGATTTTCCGGTTCGGCTGGCGTCGCCGTTATTCTCACAGAAAAGGCGGCGATATTTGTCGATGGCCGATATACGCTGCAAGTCCTCGATCAAGTCGAAGTTTCGCTCATCGAGCCGGTCGGTATTGCCGATAATTCGCCAGCAAACTGGACCGGTACGAACCAACCCAAGGGCGCGAAGATCGGATACGATCCGTGGTTGCTGACCGATTCAGCGGTCGAGACCTATCGAAAAAGTATTGAAGAGGCAGGCGGTGAATTGGTTGCGGTTGCCGACAACCCGATAGACAGGATTTGGACCTCGCAGCCCTCGGCACCGATCGCCCCTGTTGTCCCCCACGATCTGGCGTATGCGGGACAAAGTTCTGCCGAAAAGCGCCAACTCGTCGCACAGTCGCTGAGCGATGATGGTATCGACGCAGCGGTTTTGACGCTGCCGGACTCAATCGCCTGGCTCCTCAATATCCGTGGGGGCGATGTGGCACACACGCCGCTTCCGCTGTCGTTCGCTCTGCTCTCGAAGAGCGGAGATGTCGACTTGTTTATCGATCCGCGCAAGCTCGCCCCAGACAGTGCCGAGTATTTTGGAAATGGTGTGTCGGTGCGCGCGTCCGAAGAATTTTCGGATGCGTTGGCTGCACTTGCAAAGGTGGGTGCTGTGGTGCGGGCCGATCCTCGGAGCGCGGCAGCGCTGGTTTTTGAGAAGCTCGAAGGTGCGAATATTGTGCGCGGTGCCGACCCCTGCGTTATGCCGAAAGCGTGCAAGAACAGCGTCGAGATCGACGGTGCGCGGGCCGCGCATAAGCGCGATGGCCGGGCGCTCACAAGATTTCTTGCCTGGTTCGCTGGCGAGGCGCCGAACGGCAGCCTAACGGAATTGGAAGCGGCCGAGCAACTTCGTGCCTATCGTTTCGAGAATGAACTAATCCGCGATTTGAGCTTCAAAACCATATCGGGCGCCGGTGCCAATGGCGCGATCATCCATTACAGCGTGACCGAAGAAACAAACCGCCCTATCGAGTCGGGAGAGCTCTATCTCGTGGATTCCGGCGCACAGTATCTCGATGGAACGACTGACGTGACCCGCACGCTTGCAGTGGGCGAGCCAAGTGCAGAAATGCGTGATCGATTTACCCGCGTCCTCAAGGGGCATATTGCCTTAGCCATGGCGCAGTTTCCAGAAGGTACGACTGGCGCACAACTCGACACTTTAGCGCGAATGCCATTGTGGCGCGCCGGTTTGGATTTCGACCACGGGACGGGGCATGGCGTGGGGTCCTACCTTGGCGTCCACGAAGGACCGCACGGAATTAGTAAACGTAGCAGTACGGTTGGTCTCAAGCCTGGAATGATCGTCTCCAATGAGCCCGGTTACTACAAGACTGACGGCTTCGGAATTCGTATCGAAAATCTGGTAACCGTCGTTCGCAGCGACAAGTCCGATGGTTCCGAGCGAGCCACGCTTGAGTTCGAAACGCTGACCTTGGCACCAATAGACTTGAACCTAGTCGATCCATCATTGATGACGTCGGAAGAGGCAGATTGGTTAAACGCCTATCACGCCCGTGTGCTGAAAACACATCGCAACAATGTCGATGCGGCGACCGCGACCTGGCTCGAACGCGCGACGCGTCCGGTGCAACTCTGAACGCATTCCTGGTGAATCGCGTAGACTAGTCGCCGATCAGGTCACGCCAGTCGTCTTCCTCAAGTACTGTAACACCAAGCTCTTCGGCCTTCTTTGCCTTCGAACCGGCGTCCGCGCCGACGACGACGTAATCGGTCTTTTTCGACACGGACCCGGCGACTTTGGCGCCCAATGCCTCGGCCCGAGCCTTGGCCTCGCTGCGCGTCATGGTGCCAAGCGTGCCTGTAAAGACGACGGTTTTGCCACTGACCGCCGACTCGGTTGCCCTCACCGCAGCAACCTGTTCGACGATCAGCACCGACGCCAAATCGTCCAATACGTCCCGGTTATGAGGTTCCGTACAGAACGCGATGATATCCTCGGCGACCAGCGGACCAATGCCATCGATGTTGACGAGGTCCTGATATGCAGCACTCTCATGGTCGCTCGCTTCGGCCATCGCATCGCGCCACGCAGCAAGCGATCCATAGTTGCGCGCCAGGAGCCGTGCGGTGGCCTGTCCCACCTGGCGGATTCCCAGAGCATAGATCAAACGGTCGAGCGGAATGGTTCGACGCGATTCGATTGCGGCAAAGAGATTGGCGATCGATTTCTCGCCCCAGCCTTCACGTTCGCTGAAGGCCGTTTCCTCCGTTGAAAGTCGGAAGATATCTCCCGGCGTCGCTAGCAGCTTTTCGTCCCAGAATGTTTCGATGTGTTTGCCACCGAGACCATCGATATCAAAAGCGTTGCGGCTGACGAAATGCTTGAGCCGTTCGACCGCCTGCGCAGGGCAAATCAGGCCGCCGGTGCATCGCCGCACGACCTCTCCTTCTTCACGCATTGCGAGGCTTCCGCACTCTGGGCATTGATCCGGAAACACATAGGGCTTGCTATCTTTGCTGCGGCGTTCGGCGAGCACCGAGACAACTTGGGGAATTACGTCGCCCGCGCGTTGGACGACAACATGATCGCCAACGCGAATATCCTTGCGTGCCAGCTCATCCTCATTGTGCAAGGTGGCTCGAGAGACGACGACGCCGCCAACCGTCACTGGCTCAAGTTCGGCGACCGGTGTCAACGCCCCGGTTCGGCCAACCTGGATCGAGATGTCTCTAAGGATTGTCTGAGCCTGCTCGGCAGGAAACTTGCGCGCAATCGCCCAGCGCGGCGCACGGCTGACCATTCCCAGTCGGTCCTGCCAGTCGACGCGATTCACTTTGTAGACCACGCCATCAATATCGTAGGGCAGGGTAGCGCGCTGGTCGGCAATCGTGGCGTATAAATCCAGCATATCTTCAAGCGAACGGCACAACCGGGAGAGGGGATTGACCTCAAATCCCCATCGCTTTGCGGCCTTTAGAAACTCCCAATGAGTAGCCCACCGCAGATTTGCACCCTTGCTTGGAGCACTGACCTCGGCCCAGGTGTATGCGAAGAAGCGCAACGGCCGTGCGGCGGTGATTGTCGGATCAATTTGGCGCAGTGAGCCAGCGGCCGAGTTGCGTGGATTGGCAAAGATCTTTTCACCGGCCTCCTCCTGCCGCTTGTTGAGCGCGAAGAAGTCCGGTTTGGTTATGTAAACCTCGCCACGAATCTCGACGATGTCGGGCGCTTTCTTGCCAAGATCCTTTGGTATGTCGTCGATGGTCTGGAGGTTTCGCGTGATGTCCTCGCCGACAGCGCCGTCGCCACGCGTGGCACCGAGCACAAATTGGCCATGCTCGTATCGCAAGGACGCAGAAACGCCGTCGATTTTCGGTTCGCCGACGGCTTCGGTGACAGTATTCGATTCGAGGCCAAGAAAACGGCTTAGGCGCAACAAAAATTCTTCGACGTCGGCGTCATCAAAGGCATTGGCGAGCGATAGCATCGGCCGGGAATGGGTGACTTTTGCGAAACCCGTCGATGGGGCCGCGCCGACGCGCATGCTTGGGCTATCGGCCTGGCCTAGATGCGGGAAGGCCAACTCGATCGCGGAATTGCTCTGGCGCAATGCGTCGTAGTCGGCATCGCTGATCTCGGGACTCGCCTGCTGGTAGTAAAGTGCGTCGTGACGGGCAATCTCTTTCGCCAGCCGCGTGAGCTCAGTTTTTGCTTGCTGCTCCGTCAACTCTGAGGCCGGAACGGAACGCGAGGCCTTTCGCGAAGTCATGCTCTGTCGCCGACGATCAAGCGTTCGGCGGCCGCACGCGCCTCGGCAGTGATCCGGGCGCCTGAGAGCATACGGGCAACCTCCTCGCGGCGGTCCTTTTCGTCTAGCCGGTCGACACCGGTGACGGCCGCGTCGCCAAGCTCCGTCTTCTCGACGCGCAGATGATCCGTACCGCGAGCGGCGACCTGTGGCGAATGCGTGACAACCAATACCTGCGTCCGGTCTGCCAGCAGCGCCAGGCGCTCGCCAACGGCATTCGCAGTTGCGCCACCGATCGCGCTATCCACCTCATCGAAAATAATTGTGGGGACCTGTTCGACTTCGATCAGGGTTAGTTTGAGCGCCAGCATCATGCGCGACAGCTCGCCGCCGGACGCAATCTTGGAAAGTGAGCCGGCCGGCATCCCTGGGTTTGTCGATACCAAAAATTCAACCCGATCGGACCCCTTCGCATTCCATCGTTCTTCCTCGAGCGCGCTCAACGATACCGTAAGGCGGGCTTTTTCGAGCTTGAGCGCAGGAAATTCATTCATCACCGCTGCTTCAAGACGTGTCGTAGCGCCCGCGCGCTGCTTGCTCAAAGTTCCGGATTTTTTCACAAAATCACTGCGCGCCAAGCGCGCGGCCTCGTCGAGCTGCGCCAATGTGTCCGATTGCGTCTCGATCAAGGCGAGCCGCTGCCGGAGATCTTCGGTTAGGGGCGCCAGCTCATCCGTGCCGACATCGTGTTTCCGCGCTAACTCCCGCAGTGCGTGCAAGCGATCTTCCACTTCCTCAAGGCGACTGTCGCCATGTTCTATGGTGTCTGCTGCGGCGCGTAGTTCGCGCAACGCATCCTCAATGTTTGCGACCGTACCGTCTAACGCGGTGATTGTACTATCCAGCTGTCCGCCCGATTTGTCGGCGACGCGGCTGAGCAGACTTCGCGCTGCCGACAGCGAGTCTTCTGCGCCGTCGGCGCCAGTGAGTTTGGACAACGCGCCATTAACTGCCGCAACAAGTTGCTCCGCATGCATGAGGACCATCCGCGTACTCGCGAGCTGATTCTCCTCGCCGGCCTGCGGCGCGAGGAGATCAAGTTCCTCGACGGCGTGGTGGAGATATTCCTGGTCAGCGAGCGCCTTAGCTGCGCGCTCTGAAGCACTCTCGAGCGATTCTGCCGCGTTGCGCCATGCTTGAAATGCAACCACAACCGCATTTCTGGCCGCGCCACAACCGCCATACGCATCGAGCAGGTCGCAATGCGTTCCAATGTCGGATAGGCGGTGTTGCTCGAATTGACCCTGCATCTCGACCAGGTGACTGCCAATGTCGCGCAACAGTCCCACACTCGCAGACTGGTCGTTGACGAAGGCGCGGCTACGCCCATCTGCGCTCAGCACCCGGCGGAGCAGAAGTGGTGGGTCGGCGTCGATACCGTGCTCGGATAGCAAAGTCGTTAGCTGACCGTCCATCGGCTCGAATTCAGCCGTTACGACGGCGCGGTCTGCGCCGTGGCGTACCAGCGCACTGTCTCCGCGGGCGCCCAGGGCTAAACCCAAGGCATCGAGCAGAATCGATTTTCCGGCGCCGGTTTCGCCGGTCAGCACACACAAGCCGTTTGAAAAGGTGAGATCCAACTGGTCGATAAGTACAACATCGCGGATCGACAGAGCCGTCAGCATCGTGTTGTCAGAAGACCCAGTTCCAGACACGGCTCAGCCAGGAACTTTTCTTGATGTCGGGCTGCAGTTCGCGTCCTCGTAGCAGCGCATAGCTGTCTTTGTACCAATCGCTGCCCGGATAGTTGTGCCCGAGCACGGCGGCGGCGGTTTGGGCTTCGTCGGTGACTCCCAAGGCGAGATAGGCTTCAGTGAGTCTATGCAAGGCTTCGGGGACGTGGGTTGTCGTCTGATATCGTTCGATGACTTCACGGAAGCGGTTAATCGCCGCCAGATGGTGGCCTTGTTTCAAGTAGTACCGGCCGATTTCCATACCCTTGCCGGCCAGATGATCGCGCGTCAGGTCAATCTTCAGTCTTCCATCCCGCGCGTAGGTGGTATCAGGAAAGCGGCGAACCACATCTTGAAGCGAACGCATCGCCAGTTCCGTCATTTTCTGATCTCGGCCGATGTCGGAGATCTGCTCGTAGTAGGAAAGCGCCTTCAAGTAATACGCATAGGCGATGTCGCGATTGCCGGGATGAAGTTCAATAAAGCGGTCGAGTGCGATTATGGCCTCATCGTAGGCATCTCTTTGATAGTTAGCGTAGGCTGACATGAGCTGAGCTTTGGTCGCCCAGGCGGAATAGGGGTGCTGACGTTCGACTTCGTCAAAATGTCGGGTCGCGGTGATATACCGGCCCGACTCCATCGCATCCATTCCCTCATTGTAAAGCGTCTCGACTGCCTGCTCCTTGTATTCAGGTTCTGCGTTATTGGTACACGCCGCAAGAACGGCAACAAACGCGAGCCCCGCCAACTTGCCAGCCATTCCGGAAGCGGGCAGCGGCGTCCGAGCAAAGTGCAGATAACGCCGCAACTTGCTCCGACGGCAACTGATTGCGCCACGGATCGAGAACATCTGTGAAATATACATGGAGGCGGACGCATACCCAAGCGTCGCGACGCCAAATCCGAGGATCAGAATCCTGGCAGGTAAGTGCAGTTAGGCGAGTGCGGCAAGCGGGAGTTCCTGCCAATCGGCCTGACCGGCATGCGCAGGCGTCGCGGCTGCTGCCTCAAGCTCGTCCATCGCCACCAGTCTCCATGCGCTTTGATCGGCGAACAGCGTCCGCAACAATTGGTTATTAATGGAATGTCCAGCGCGGTTGCCGTTGAATCGGCCATGAAGCGGGCCACCCAGGAGATAAAGATCGCCGATGCAGTCGAGCGCTTTATGACGCACGAACTCGTCGGCATAACGCAACCCGTCTTCATTCATGATGCCGTCGGCGCTGACGACGACCGCGTTGTCGAGCGAACCGCCTAGAGCAAGACCGGCTGTCCGAAGAGTCTCTACTTCCTTCAGAAATCCAAACGTCCGCGCACGGCATATTTGTGATTTGAAGAAATCGGGCGATAAATCAAATTTCAAATCCTGCTGGCCAATCGCAGGGTGGCTGAAATCAATACCGAGGCTGATCGAAAAACCAGCCCATGGCTCCAACGAGACTTCCGCATTGCCGTTCTTCACGTCGACTCGCCGCAGGATTTGGATGGCGCGGCGCGGCGCCGGTTGTTCAACGATCCCAGCGCACTCGATGAGGAAGACAAACGGCTCGGCACTGCCGTCCATAATCGGAACTTCAGGTCCATTGAGTTCGACGATCGCATTGTCAATCTCACAACCCGCCAGGGCCGCCATGAGATGCTCCACGGTGCCCACTGAAACATCGCTTTGGTTGATCAAAGTCGTGCAGAGCCGCGTGTCGCCCACATTGTCAAAACGCGCGGCTATATCGCCGTCGCCGTTACGAATATCTGTGCGGCGGAAAATTATGCCCGTATCCGGGTCCGCAGCGTGCAGCGACATCGTCAGTTTTCGGCCGGTATGCAGACCTACACCACTGCAATGAATCGTATTCTTAAGTGTGTGTTGGCGAATTGGCGCCTGTGATCCTGCCGTCTGCACCATGGATCGGAGTCTTCCCCTCAGTTAGTCTGATCGCGGCCAATCAGTTTTCTCCCTTAACGGGAGTTGTCAGCGTCACGGCTGACCGCAAAGCCCTACCAATACGGCCTGATAACTACAAATCACTCTTTGTTACCGATTGTTACGTGGCCGACCTACCGGGAACGGCCACGTAACCCATTGACGTAGAACAATTAAATTTGCGATCAGTTTGCTTGACGACGAAGGAATGCAGGGATCTCCAGCATCTCCTCCTCGGCCAGAGAAGTGGGCTCGCGTTTTGCGTCTTCGAGTCCTTTGAGTGCCGGTTGACTGCTCGTCGTTTCACTCGGCTCTTGTGAGGAAACGATATGCGGCACCGGATCATGCGATTGCGGCGTCGCATCGGGTACCGGACCCGCTGCGAGCGCCGGTTCCGCACTTGGAGACGCTGAGTTTACGGCTTCGTCGTCAGAGTCCGATTTGTCTTCGGTGCGAGTTCGACCAGCGCCCGTCATCCGCTCGAACAGCGTCAAACCGCGACGGCGTTTGCTCTGTGGGACGGGGCTGGCATTCTCGATCGCTGCCGCTGCAAACGGTTCCGCAAGTCGACCGCCATCCTTTGATTTGCCGGCAACCAAGGGGCGCGGAGGTATGAAGGGCTCTTGGGGGTCCAAGGACGGATCAGAATCTTCGGAGGATTGCGACGGTGGTTCCGTCTGGGCGATGCCCTCGGTGGCGTGTTCCGTCGGCGGAGTGTCGGCCACAGCCGCCGCCGGGCTTTCGCTGGATGCTGGCTCAGAACGATCGCGGTCTGGCTCATCAGTCGCAGCAGGCTCGCTGGATCCACCATCGCTCGGTACTGAAGCGTCACCGTCATCGTCGGTGGTCGGTAGAGCTTGGCCTTGATCGGCCGGTCGGGCCGAATCCGGCTCGCTTTTGTTGTCCCGCAAAGGAATGGCTGAGGGAATGGGACCTGATAAGCCGAGCGGTTCGGTTCGAGGTATCTCCGATTCGTCGACGTCGATTCCTGTTGCTACCATGGACACGCGCATCTTGCCGCTCAGCGCTTCATCAAATGTCGACCCGAATATAATGAGTGCATCTGAGTAGACCTCCTCGCGGATCCGGTTTGCCGCTTCATCGACCTCGAACAACGTCATGTCATTGCCACCGGTGATGTTGATCAGCACACCCCGCGCGCCCTTCATCGTGACGTCATCGAGCAGCGGGTTCGAAATCGCCGCTTCGGCAGCGTCGAGCGCACGCTTGTCTCCCTCAGCTTCGCCGGTGCCCATCATGGCCTTGCCCATTTCGCTCATCACCGTGCGTATGTCGGCAAAGTCCAAGTTGATGAGTCCAGGCATGACCATCAGATCGGTCACACCACGCACACCGGAGTGCAGCACGTCATCGGCCATCTTGAAGGCATCGGCGAAGGTTGTTTTTTCGTTGGCTACGCGGAACAGGTTCTGATTGGGGATGATGAGCAGCGTATCGACATATTGCTGCAGCTCTTCGATGCCGGCCTCGGCAATTTGCATGCGCTGCGTACCCTCAAACTGAAACGGCTTGGTGACGACGCCGACGGTCAGAATTCCCTGGTCGCGGGCAGCCTGAGCTATTACGGGAGCCGCGCCGGTTCCTGTACCACCTCCCATCCCGGCGGTGATGAACACCATATGGCTGGAACTGATGTGATCGAGGATTTCCTCCAGCGCCTCCTCGGCCGCAGCCCGCCCGACGTCGGGCCGAGAACCGGCGCCGAGGCCGCGTGTGATCGTCACGCCTAGCTGGATCTTGCGTTCGCCCAGGAACTGTTCGAGCGCCTGCGCGTCGGTGTTGCAGACGACAAATTTCACACCTTCAAGGTTGGCGCGAATCATATTGTTAACTGCGTTTCCGCCGGCGCCGCCGACGCCGACTACAGTTATTTGCGGTCTCAAGTCCTGGTCTGATTTGGGCATTGAAAGATTAATCGTCATCACAGCCTCCGCTGTTGCCTAACAGTTCGATAGGGTTCCGGCAAGAGTTGCCGGAGTCATGCCGCTGCAAGTCCACGAGCAGCGGTCGATTGGAAGGAGGGCGGCTAGAAGTTCTCACGGAACCACCCTCCGAGACGGCCGATCAGACCGCCCGAAAGTTCATTCTGATGAGCGAGAATCGCGGGAATTTCATGGCGTTTGTCCGCTGCATAGGCGAGTAGTCCGGCAGCGGTTGAAAAGGCTGGGCCGCCGGTGGCGTCGGCAAGGCCATTGACACGAATAGGCCGTCCCATGCGGATCTGCTTGTCGAGTATTTGCGCCGCCAGTTCACGCAGCCCTGGCAGTTGGCTGCCGCCGCCGGTCAACACGACACGGCGACCGGCTGTCCTTTCAAGGCCGCTTGCCGTCAACCGGGCGCGCACCAACTCCAGAATTTCCTCAATCCGGGGCGCAATGATCCC
The DNA here is from genome assembly GCA_963664465.2 of Alphaproteobacteria bacterium. Classification (GTDB taxonomy): domain Bacteria; phylum Pseudomonadota; class Alphaproteobacteria; order UBA8366; family CAVOAK01; genus CAVOAK01. Next base: position 103,259 of record CAXXSU010000016.1, read on the forward strand.
GACCAAAATCGATTTGGGGACTTGGCTGGCATGGTTGTCGGCGTCATCTCCGATTTGCGGCGCATTGACGATATCACGCTCGTCGGTAGGAGAAGGTAGGGCGTTGCCGTGGAGCGTCTTCAGTCTTTCGGCGTGGGCGATTGAGGTCGACAGGCCTCGGGCAATATCATTCGTGACATTGACACCACCGACTGGAATTGCATCGGTGAAGACGGCCGAGCCGTCGTAAAAGACAGCGATGGTCGTCGTACCGCCGCCGATGTCGATCAGCGTAACCCCGAGATCGGTTTCATCTTCGACAAGACACGCCAAACCAGAGGCATACGGGCTGACTACAAGTTCAGAGAGATCGAGATGGCACCGACTGATGGCAGTCTCAAGATTTCGCGCAGAGCTCTCATCTATCGTTACGAGATGCACGTTGACGGCCAGCTCCGCGCCGTGCAGTCCGCGCGGATCGCGAATACCGTTTGAGCCGTCGATGCTGTAGGCGGTGGGAATCGCGTGGAGCAGCATGCGGTGCGGTTCATGTGGCAGCATGCGAATGTCATTGGACAGACGCCTCATGTCTGCGTCACCGATGGATGAGTTGCCGATCGGCAAGTTGCGCTCGACCGCATCGCTCTTCGGGCGCCCACCGCCAATGCTGGCGATCACATGGCGGATCGTAGCCCCTGCCATTTTCTCTGCAGCATGAACGGACGCGCGAATAGACGTCTCCGCGGCCTCCATGTCGACGATGGAACCCGCCTTAAGACCGTTGCTAGCATGATGGCCGATGCCGGTGACGCGAATCACGCCGCTGTCGTCCAGCACTGCGATGAAGCAGCATACTTTCGTTGTGCCGACATCGAGCGCCACGATTGTTCCATCTCGAACCACGATAGCTAATCCCTCGCTCGTTGCGGCCGTACGCGTGGCCATGGGCATGTTTGCATCACGTGTGTTCCCCCGGAGTCCGCAAGCGAAGTGCGGCCGCCGGCCTCACTCGCACCACGAGCCGCTCGGGCACACGGAGATCAATGGCGATGATGTCGCGCTCGAGCAGACCATGCTCGGCCTGTAGTTCCGCAAGACGGTCCCAGGCTGCTTGCGGATTCTCCTCGGGCAGTCGTACGTCCACGTCGTTGTCGAAGCGAAGATTCCAACGTCGATCCGAGACACGTACTGCAGCCGCGACCCGCTCCATCAGTTGCGGATGGGTGTTGAGCATCGTGAGTAATGTTGCTGCATGACGCGGTGCCTCTGCTCCGACGATCAACGTCAGGCCGCGGCTGTCTTTCACATCGCTGTCGCCGATCACCGCTCCGTCCGCGTCAACCAGCGCGAACTGCCCGTTGTGTTGCCATATCGCAATCGGTCTGCGCTCGACCAGGTGGACAAAGATCGTATCCGGAATACGTCGCTCGACGTTGGCGTCGGCAATCCAGCCGAGTTCGAGCAGCCGCCGACGTGCGGCCGATGGTTTGAAGGCAAGAATTGGGTCGCCGCGGCGTGCGTCGATCGCGGACATGAGATCACTTCGCTTCGTCTCATGTCGCCCTACGACCAATATTTCCTCGACTGTGAGACCGGCTTCAACCGTCATGTCGAGCAGGGTTGTCTGCAGCTGATTGACGAGCGCGGTCGCAACGCCTGAACGAAATGCCCAAACGCCGCCTGCTGCCGCCGCAACGAGACTCGTACTCAGGGCGACGACAAATACCGTGGCGATCCGACGCCATTTAGTGTGCACAGAGGTGCGTCGGGATGCATTCCGCGCCGCGGTCGTTCGCTTGCTGGCCTTTACGCGTCGCATGTTGCTGCCTCCACCATCAGTGCCACCAACTCAGGAAAAGATTGGCCGCGATGGGCGGCTTGTTCGGGGACCAGCGATAAAGGGGTCATGCCGGGCTGCGTGTTGATCTCCAGGAGATAAAGGCGTCCCTGATCGTCTCCCGAATCGTCGTAGCGGAAGTCGGCGCGGCTGACGCCCCGGCAACCCAGGAGATTATGCGCGCGCGTTGCGTAGTCTTTGGCTTGCTGTTCGGTCGCGGCTGGGATCGGGGCTGGACAGAGATGCTCGGTCTCGCCCTTGGAATATTTGGCCGTGTAGCTGTAGAAGCCGTCACGCGGCCGAAGTTCCGTCACGCCGAGCGCAGTGCCGTCTGCCACTGCCACTGTAAGCTCGCGACCAGGGATATAGCGTTCCACAAGAACTTTGTTGCCAAAGGTCCATTCATCGAGCGGCACATGGTTGTCACCGGCGTGCACGATATGGACGCCGACGCTCGACCCCTCGTTCACGGGTTTGATGACGTAGGGACGTGGAAGTGCGGGCTCATCTCGTCGGAGTTCTTCGACATCGGTGATCCGACCTTCGGGACAGGGAATCCCTGCTGCCGCGAATAACTGTTTCGCCATCGGCTTGTTCATCGCAACCGCGGAGGCGAGAAGCCCAGAATGCGTGTATGGAATGCCCAAAAAGTTGAGCACCGCCTGAATCGTGCCGTCTTCGCCAAACCGGCCGTGCAGCGCGTTGAACACGACGTCCGGCTGTGGCTCCAGTGCATCGAGGAGTTTTCGCAAGTCGCGGTGCACATCGATTTGCGATACGCGATATCCGGCTTCCTCGAGCCCTGTCGCGCAGGCGGCGCCGCTGACAAGTGAAACTTCTCGCTCACTCGACCATCCGCCCATCAGGACCGCCACATGTTTTGCTGAATGTTCGGTCATTCGCGGACCTCAGCGTCGCCAATCCGGCGGATTTCCCACTCCAGTTCGATGCCGCTGTTCTCGAAAACGCGCTGGCGCACTTCTTCCGCCAGCGTTTCCAGGTCATTGGCGCTGGCTTGTTTGGCGTTAACAAGGAAGTTGCAGTGCTTCTCAGACACCATGGCGCCGCCGCGTTTCAGACCTCGGCAACCGGCTTCCTCGATGACCTTCCAGGCTTTTTGACCGGGTGGATTTTTGAATGTCGAACCGCCGGTCGCGCCACGGGTAGGTTGGCTTTCGACCCTGTTCGCGGCGATCTCGTCCATTCTCTCCGCTATCTTTTGCGGTGAACCTTCGGCGCCTGCGAGTTCGGCCGCGACGAAAATGCGATCTTCGGCAACCCCACAATGTCGATAGCTAAAGTCGAGATTGGCTCGGTCGAGAACCGACAATTCGCCTTTACGATCCAGAATGGTCGCAGCGACCGTAATGTCGCCGATTTCGCGTCCGTAGGCGCCTCCGTTCATGCGGAGTGTGCCGCCGATGGTGCCGGGTATTCCGGAGAGGAATTCCAGTCCGGTTATGGCGTTCTCCTGTGCGGTACGCGCGACATTCAGATCAAGTGCGCCGGCGCTGGCCCGAACGTGCGTGCCATCTACAACTATGTCATCGAAGCCCTGGCCCAGACGAACGACGACGCCCGCGACACCGCCGTCGCGAACCAGAATGTTGGAGCCGACGCCGATTACGGTGACAGCTATCTCTGGCGGCGTGTTCGTCATGAATTGCTGAAGGTCATCGGGGTCGGCAGGCCGAAATAGGACCTCGGCCGGCCCGCCGACGCGGAAGCGCGAAAACCGCGAAAGATCGGCCTGTTCCAGATAGCGGCCACGTGTTGGCGGCAGGCGGCTGATAAGGCCGACATCTGACTGGTGGGCGCGCATGGCCATCATCCGGCACCCGCCTGCTGCTCGCCTAGCGCGGCCAATTCGGCTGGTAATGCGTTTGCCCAATTGGTGCTTGTCCCGGCGCCTAGGCAGACAACCAAGTCGCCAGAGCTGGTCAATCGTGCAACAAGCTCCGCGAGGTCCGTCGGATCTTCGAGCGCGTGCACGCTTCGATGCCCGCGTCTTTTCAAGCCGTGCACGAGTGCGTCGCGGTCGAAATCCTTGATCGGATCCTCGCCGGCGGCATAGACGTCGGCGACGATCACATGATCGGCGTCGTTGAAGCAGAGACAAAAATCCTCGAACAATGCCTGAAGGCGCGTGAAGCGGTGCGGCTGAACGACGGCAACGACTTTTTGGCGGGTTGCTGTGCGGGCGGCCTTTAGGACAGCCGCGATCTCGACGGGGTGGTGTCCATAGTCGTCGATGATAGTGATGCCATTCGCTTCACCGGTCTTTGTGAAGCGCCGCTTGACCCCTTCGAAGGTTGCCAGCGTGCGGCCGATGGTCTCGTCATCGATGTTCATCTCGTTGGCGACGGCTATTGCCGCAAGTGCGTTTTGCACGTTGTGCTGGCCAAACATCGGAAGCGTAAGACCGTTCAGCCGCCGTTCGGGTTCGCCGCGAACACCGAGGATGACGTCGAACCGCATACCGCCTGGACCCGCCGCGAGGTCTTCGGCCCGGACTTCCGCTTGCGGGCTAAAGCCATATGTGATCAGCCGCCGGTCGCTCACGCGGCCAATCAGAGCTTGCACTTCGGGATGGTCGAGACAGACAGCGGCGAAACCGTAGAACGGAATATTCTGCACAAATGTGAGGAATGCGCTGCGGATTTCGTCAAACGAACTGTAGAAATCAAGATGTTCAGCATCGATGTTGGTAACGATGGCGATGGTTGCGGGTAGTTTGAGGAATGTTCCATCCGACTCATCAGCCTCAGCAACCAGCCAATCGCCTTCACCAAGCCGGGCGTTAGTCCCGTAGGCGTTGATAATGCCGCCATTGATGACGGTCGGGTCGAAGCCCGCTGCATCAAGCAGGGCGGCCACCATCGAGGTCGTGGTCGTCTTTCCATGCGTTCCGCCGACCGCAATCGACCACGAGAGCCGCATCAGCTCGCCAAGCATTTCGGCGCGCTGCACGACAGGGATGAGCTCGGCCTTGGCAGCTTCGACTTCAACATTGTCGGATCGCACCGCCGAGGAGATGACGACGACCTGTGCCTCGCCCAGATTTTCAGCAGCGTGTCCGATGGCGATCGGGATGCCCAGAGCGCGCAGCCGGCGAACATTCGCGTTGTCCGCAATGTCGCTGCCTCGCACCCGGTAGCCGAGGTTGTGCAGAATCTCGGCGATCCCCGACATGCCGATGCCGCCGATTCCGACAAAGTGAATCGTACCGATTGTAAGGGGCATCGCTCTCATTCGGCGGCCTCCGACGCGGAATCGGACGAATCAAGGTCACCACCGTTGCTTTCGATCAGCCCTGTGACGAGGTCTGCCAGGCGGGAAGCCGCGTCAGGCATGCCGATATTTGCGGCACAGCGTGCCGCCACATTCAACTTGGCAGGGGGTGAAAGTAGCGAATTGAGTCGGTTGCTCAGCACCTCAGGTGTGAACGACTCCTCCTGAATCATCCATCCGCCTCCGGCGTCGCATAGGCGGGCCGCGTTCTCTGACTGGTGATCGTCGATGGCGTGCGGGTAGGGGACCAAGATGGCCGGTCTGCCGGCGGTCGTCAGCTCGGCCATAGTCGATGCGCCGGCACGACAAATCAGCAGATGTGTGACCGCAAGACGCTGAGCCATGTCATCGAAAAACGTTGAAACATCACACTCGATTCCTGCAGCGCGGTAGGCTCGTGAAACCGCTTCCAGATCTTCGGGTCGGCAATGTTGACTGACCTGAAGCCGAGAGCGGACGGAGGATTTGAGCGTTGCCAGCGCAGCCGGTACAACCGTTGCAAACACCCGAGCACCCTGGCTTCCCCCGGTAACAAGTAGTCGAAGAGGTTCTCCGTTGTTGAATGAGGGGTAGGGTTTGTCGCGCAAGCTTACGATCTCAGGACGCACCGGATTACCAGTCCACGTCACCTTGGATTTCGACGCGTCACCGAGCTCGGAAACACTCTCGAAAGCGGTGGCAACGCGCGTCGCACGGTGTCCGAGAAAGCGGTTTGCGCGGCCAAGCACGGCGTTCTGCTCGTGAATCACGGTCGGAATGGACAAAAATGAGGCGGCGAGCACGCTTGGAACTGAGGGATAACTCCCGAAACCGACAACCGCCGCGGGTCTGAGCTTGCGAAGAAGCAGATAAGCTTCAGCAAATCCCAGGCCGATTTGGGCTGTTGCTGCAATGCGGCCGCCAAATCCGCGTCCGCTGACGCCAGATGCGTGAACACAAAAGGTTTCGATGCCGCCAATGGACCCACCGAAGGCGATGCCACGGCGATCCGTCACGAGTGCCAGCTTGCGTTTGCGGCGCATGAGCTCGACGGCCAATGCTTGAGCCGGGAACACGTGGCCTCCGGATCCGCCGGTCGCCAGCACCACGGGATTGGTCGCGGCACTCATGAATTTCGCCCCACGTGCTGTCGGGTCAGTCCCAGCACCATGCCCATCCCGAGCGCCAGCGCCATCATCGACGAGCCGCCGTAGGAAACGAAGGGCAGCGTCATGCCTTTCGTCGGCATGAGGCTCAGGGCCGAGGCCATGTTGATAAGCGCCTGTAGTCCGAATTGCGCCAGCAATCCCGACACTGCGAGGACGACGAAGAGGTTTTCGTCGCGCAATGCGAGGACAAATCCGCGCAGCACGATGAATGCGAAGATCGCGACAATGACGATGCAGGCCAACAAACCGAACTCTTCGCCAATGACGGCAAATATGAAATCAGCGTGTGCGCCCGGAAGCAATGTTTTGACAGTACCTTCGCCCGGCCCACGTCCGAGCAACCCCCCGTTCGTGAACGCTTCGAATGCGCGATCGATCTGGTAGCTGTCCCCTGCTGCGGGATCCAGAAAACGGTCAATTCGGCTAGCGACATGGGGGAATATAAAATAGGACGAGATCAATCCGGCGACGCCCAGTGCTCCGAGCGCGGCAACCCAAAACATCGGCAGGCCGGCGATAAACCACTGACCGAACCAAACGGCGGAAACCAGAGCCGATTGTCCAACGTCTGGCTGCGCAATCAACAATCCGAGTATGAGGGCGAGCAGGACGCCTGAAACCATGTTGCCGGGGATGCCTTCCTTCAGTCGCTGAGCGGCGAACATCCAGGCTGCGACGATCGCGAAAGTAGGCTTGATGAACTCGGACGGCTGCAGCGAAATACCGCCAACGGCAATCCATCGGCTCGAACCCTTGATCTCAACGCCGAAGATCGCGGTTGCGGCGAGTAATGCGAAGGATGCAGCAAACAGAATGACGCCAAGGCGGCGAATCTGGCGTGGCTGCAGTAGCGATACGACAACCATGATGGCGAGGGCGGCAGGCAGAAAAATTGCGTGGCGGCGCACGAAATACAAAGGATCAAGGCCAATGCGCTCGGCAACCGGCGGACTCGCGGCAAGACTCAGCAGTAAGCCGAAGGTTGCCAAGAGGATCAGGCTGGCAAGCGTCCAACGGTCGACCGTCCACCACCAGCGTCCGAGGACCGATCTGTCTGTGCGGGCGATGAATGCCATTACGCGGCCTCACCTCCGCTCAATACATGCCGCTTTGTCCCGGGGAGGGTGGCGACCAGGCGGCAGAACTCGCGGCCGCGTTCTTCGAAATCCGTGAATTGATCGAACGAGGCACATGCGGGCGACAGCAAGACAACTGCGCCCGTGAATTGTTCCTCGCTTGCCTGTGCGTGCGCTGCTCGAACGGCGCTGACGAGATCCGAACTCACTACTGCGTCGAGCTTTCTGCCAAACTCGGTCGCCATGCGTTCAGCGGCATCGCCGATCAGAAAGGCGCGTCGTACATGTGCAAGATGTGGCTCTATGGGCTCCATGCCGCCTTCTTTGCCGAGCCCTCCGGCGATCCAATAGATCGTGTCGTAGCAGGCCAGCGCACGCGCTGTTGCGTCAGGATTGGTGGCCTTCGAATCGTTGATGTAGCGAACGCCATCTATGATCGCCGCAACTTCCTGGCGGTGTGGCAAGCCGTGGTAGCTGCTGATGGCGCCGGCGATTTCGTTTGCAGCCAGTCCGACCGCGTGCGCCGCGCAATATGCGGCGGCGGCATTCTGGGCGTTATGTGCTCCTGGAAGCGCCGGCACCTCCGAGAGCGGCAGCACCGGCGCGTTGACACGCTCGAGGTCGTCATAAAGAACGCCGTCGCGCGCATAGACACCACCGGCCACGTGCTGCTGGCCCGATATTGGAATCACATTCAGTTGCCCGTCGGCCTTCAGCTCCCGATAGATGCGGGCGCACGGCTCGTCATCGATGCCGATAACGGCTGTTGCGCCGGCTCGCTGACAGCCGAAAATCATCCTTTTTGCATCGATATAGCCGTCCAGTCCGCCGTGGCGATCCAGATGATCGGCGCTGATATTGAGCAGGACCGTGACATCGAATTCAGCCGACCGTGTTAGCTCGAGCTGGTATGACGACATCTCAAGGACGTAAAACCCTGGGCGCCCGATTGGTTGCAGGGCGAGCGCCGGTATTCCTAAATTGCCGCCGGCTTCGACCGGAATTCCGTTTTCTCCGAGAATGTGGCTGACCAGCGCGGTTGTCGTTGACTTGCCGTTGGTCCCGGTAATGCCGACAAAGCCGGCCTGGCGTCGGGCGCGAGCCAAGACCTCCACGTCACTGATGATTTCCGCACCGGCTTCGCGCGCGAGCGTTGCTACGGGATGCGGCTCGGGATGAGTGTGGGGGATTCCCGGACTCAGAATCAACGTGTCGACATCGCTCCAGTCGGCGGCCGATAGGTCGACGATCGTCACTTCGCTTGCCTGGTCACGTTTCGCCGCGTTGTCATCCCAGGCCATCACCTCGGCGCCACTGTTCTGGAGGGCCCGCGCTGCCGCGAGTCCGGAGCGTCCAAGCCCCATAACGGCGATCTTCCGACCTGCGAATTGCGGAACTTCGATCACGTAAATCTCATCTCAGTTTCAGTGTTGACAAGCCGATCAGCGCAAGGATCAGGGCGATGATCCAGAATCGGATGACGATGGTCGACTCCGCCCACCCCTTCTTCTCGAAGTGATGGTGCAGCGGGGCCATCGCGAAGACACGTTTGCCCGTGAGGCGAAAGGAAACGACTTGAACAATGACCGAAACGGTCTCGAGAACGAACACGCCGCCGATGATCGCCAGTACAAGCTCGTGCTTTGTAATCACGCTGATCGCACCCAAGGCGCCACCGACCGCCAGCGAGCCCGTATCACCCATGAAGACCATCGCCGGAGGTGCGTTGAACCAGAGGAATCCGAGACTGGCGCCAACCAGGGCGCCGCAGAACACCGCCAGCTCTCCGGAGCCGGGAATATGCAAGACCTGCAAGTAGTTTGCGAAAACCGCGTTGCCGACAAAATAGGCGATAAAGCCAAAGCAGCCGGCGCCAATCATGACCGGAACGATCGCAAGCCCATCCAAACCGTCGGTTAGATTGACCGCATTGGAGGCGCCGACCATGACGACGACGGCGAATGGGATAAAGAACCAGCCAAGTTCAATCAGCACTGATTTGAAGAATGGCAGTGCCAGGCCTGATGCAAGTGGCTCACTGGTTATGGTTAAGACCCAGATGGCCGCCACGACCGCGATAACGACCTCGAGAGCGAGCTTGAGTTTTCCGGGAAGCCCGCGCGAGCTCCGATTTGACAGCTTGAGATAGTCGTCGATGAAACCGACCATCCCGAATCCGATGGTGACCAGCATTACGGTCCAGACATAGGCGTTGGTGATGTCTGCCCACAGCAACGTACTGACGCTGATTGCCAAGAGAATTAGGAACCCGCCCATTGTCGGCGTTCCTGCTTTGGCGAAATGACTTTCCGGCCCATCTTCGCGGATCGGCTGCCCGGTACTTTGCTTTGCCTTGAGCCAGGCGATGATTGCCGGTCCAACGAGGAAACTAATAATCAACGACGTCATGATGGCGCCGCCGGTGCGGAACGTCAGATAGCGAAACAGGTTGAATACCTGAAGTTCGTCGGCAAGTGGGGCGAGCAAGTTGAACAACATGTGGCGGTCTCTATGCGTTGTTTCCGGCGACCTGGCGTTCGGTCCAGGAGGTAGGCGGTTTAATCGCCAATAGTGCTTCAACGATGGGCGCCATGGCACTTCCCAGCGATCCCTTGACCAACACAACGTCGCCCGGCGCGACGCTGGCTACGACCGCATCGACCAGGTCTTCGCTTGTCGTCGCGTAGGCGCCGATTTTCGATTCGGGCAGGGCATCGGCGAGCGCAGCCATATGCTGGCCCGCGAGAAAGATGAGATCGACGTTGCTGCGACCGAGGCCCGCCGCGAGGTCTCGATGGAGGTTCGCTGCATCGCTACCAAGTTCGAGCATATCGCCCAGCACCGCGATGCGCCGACCTCCCGGCCGCGGAACTAGAGTTGCAAGAACCTCGATTGCCGCTCGCATCGAGGCCGGGTTCGCGTTGTAGCTTTCGTCGATGAGTTCGAATTCGTCGTCTGCCAGCGCAACTCGATGGTGAAGGCCCCGTCCCTTTGCCGGCTGCGCCTCGGCAAGCGCTGCCATCACGTCCCAAATCTCGGCGCCAAGCAGGTGAGCGGTGCCGATGACGGCCAAACTATTCTGCACCCAATGCCGTCCCGGCGCGCCAACGCGAAATTCGACGACATCCCCCAATACGGATGCGCAAACCTCACTGCCCTCCGGCGCAAGGGCGTAGTCAAGCAATTGGAAATCCGCCTCGGCTGCTTCACCAAAACTGTAGATCTGTTCCAGACCAGCCTGTTCGGCGTGCCGATGAAGGCGCGAAAAATGCTGGTTGTCGCGGTTGAGCAGTACGGCGCCCGTCGCGTCCATACTGCCAAAGATCTCTGCTTTTGCGTCGGCGATAGCCTGTTCGGATTCAAAGAAAGCTAGGTGCGCCGCCTCGACGTTGGTGATAACGGCGACATGTGGCCGCGCGAGCGACGCGAGATGGGCGATTTCCCCCCGGTGACTCATGCCTAGCTCAAACACACCGTAGTCGCTGTCCGCGGGCATGCGTGCCAGACTCAACGGTAATCCCCACTGGTTGTTCAAATTGCCGCGGGTCGCTGCAGTGCGGCCTAGACGCGTCAACGCCACCGCCAACGCATCCTTAGTGCCGGTCTTTCCGGCGCTTCCTGTGATTGCGGCAATACGCGCCGAAGACCGCTCGCGTGCGCCGCGTGCCAAGGCCTCAAGACCCGCCATTGTGTCCGCAACCAATAACAGTGGATCGTTTTCACGGATGGTTTCCCTATCCGCAGCCCACTGCGCCGTAACGACGGCTGCGACAGCGCCGCCGGCAAACGCGTTTTCGACGAAGTGGTGACCGTCGGTATTCGGGCCGACAATGGCGACAAACAGATCACCCTCTTCGATCGACCTGCTATCGATCGAGACACCGCTTGCCTGCCAATCGGAGGTGGCCTTCCCGCCGGTCGCTGCCGCAGCCTCTGTGCTCGTCCACAACGCCGTCACGAGGTTTCCTCCTGCCGTACGCATACAGACGTACGTACTGCTTCAATATCGTTGAATGGAAATACATTTGGACCGACAATCTGTCCTGACTCATGGCCTTTCCCGGCGACGAGAAGGGTGTCGTTCGGCTGCAGCATCGCGATGCCGGCGTCGATCGCTTCCTGTCGATCGCCGATTTCCTGCGACGACGGACAAGCGTCCAAGATCTCCTGCCTGATAGCCGTGGCATCCTCATTGCGCGGATTGTCGTCGGTGACGATGACGGCGTCGGCCAGGGATGCAGCGATCTCGCCCATTTGTGGCCGCTTTCCCTTGTCTCTGTCGCCGCCGCAGCCAAACAGGACAATGACGCGGCCGTCGGTATGCTCGCGCAGTGCGGAGAGCGCGGTCCGTAGCGCCTCCGGGGTATGCGCATAATCGACAAAGACTAGTGCGCCGCTGTCGAGTTGGGCTGCCAAATCCATACGCCCGGGCACGCCTGTCAGATTTGCCAGAGGCGGTATCGCCGCCGCCGGGTCGATGCCGCTGGCGATGACGAGCCCGACGGCGCAAAGCGAATTGGCAATTTGAAAGCGGCCGTATAAAGGGAACTCTAGTTCAAATGAGACACCGAAGACTTCGAGTGATATATGCCAGCCATTCTTCTCAGGCCTGGCGTCGACACAGCGAAGATCGCCACCCTCGAATCCATAGGTGATGCTGCGCAGGGAACGCTCATTCGCGATCTTGGCAATCGCGCCGTACTCGTTGGCATCGATGTTGACAACGATCGTCCCATCGTCCGGCAAGAGATCTTCAAAGAGGCGGAGTTTGGCGCTTCGATAGGCCTCCATGGTGTGGTGATAATCGAGGTGGTCGCGGGATAGATTGGTAAAGGCACCAGCCGAGATCTTCAGCCCGTCGAGCCGGTGCTGCGAGAGCCCGTGGCTAGACGCTTCACAGGCGACATATTCAACGCCCAATTTTCGCAATTCAGCAAGAGTCCGATGCAACGCTACCGGATCTGGCGTTGTCAGCTTGAAGTCGTGGTCGAGCTTTGGTCCGACGACGCCCAGCGTGCCCAAGGCCGCCGCGTTACAGCCGGCAGCTCCCCAGATCTGCTGGGCGAAATATACCACGGATGTCTTGCCATTCGTCCCGGTGACGGCGGCAATCGTCGTAGGTTGTGGATCGTAGAACCGAGCCGCCATGCGCGCGAACCGCCGACGCGGATTGGGGTCGGTAATCACGGCAACATCCGCGTCGATCTGTTCGCTGGAATCACCTGGTTGCGTCAAGATCGCAATCGCACCCGCATTGATTGCGTCTGCGATATAGGCGCGTCCATCCAACTGCGCCCCCTGCAGAGCGGCAAACAGATATCCGCTTCTGACATCTCTGCTGTCTGCGGTAAGGCCAGCGACCTCCTTGTCAAAGGAGAGGTTTGCCACTTGCGTGGCGCGGTCGTCAGCGAGGAGTTCAGTAAGACGCAAGGCGAGGCCTCTTGGGCGCGACGTCGATGGCGAGCAGCCGGCGTATCGCAGGCGCGTCTTCGTCTATAGGTGCGATTCCGACGAATGGCGCCATGCGCTGAATTACGCGGCTTACAACCGGTGCAGCAGTCCAGCCGCCGCCGGCAAAGCCGTGCGTCTTGGCAGTTCCTTTTGGATCGTCGAGTAGGACCAGCACGATGTAGCGCGGTTTGTTCATCGGAAAGGCTCCGACGAAAGACGACAACAGCGCATCGCCGCTGTAACTGCCGGCCACGAGCTTTTCTGCGGTACCCGTCTTGCCGCCGACAAGATACCCCGGTGCAGCGGCTTTGCGACCGGTTCCCTTTTCGACGACCAATCGCAGTAGCTTTCGCATCCGCAAGGAGGTTTCTTCGGAAAATACGCGTCGACTGAAAGACGAGGTTTCTGCGACCCCGTATGAGCGGACAGAAAATGTTGGCGCGTTGTAGAGCCCACCATTGATGGTCGCCGCTGCTGCTGCTGCCAAATGCAAAGCACTCACCGCGATGCCGTGACCGAAGCCGATCGTCATGGTGTTAATTGAACGCCACGGGCGAGGGATCATCGGGACGCCGGCCTCGAGGAGTCCGAGCGACAGACTTTTCAGTAATCCCAAATGTCCTAGATAAGCACGCTGCGCTTCGCCGCCGATGTCGAGCGCCATCTTGGCGGCGCCGATGTTGGACGAATACATGAAGATTTCCGGAACTGACAGCCATCGGCTTTCGGGGTGATAATCGCGGATCGTAAAGCGCGAGACGCGGAGCGGACGGCTGGCGTCATATCCGTCCGTAAAGTCGACGACGCCGGTCTCTAGCGCGATCGCCGTCGTGAATATCTTGAATGTCGAACCGACCTCATAGACACCCAATGTCGCCCGATTGAAGCGTTGGTCGGCGGTTGCTTCTGCGGGATGGTTGGGATCGAAGTCCGGCAGCGACACCAACGAGAGGACTTCGCCGCTCCGCACATCCAGGACGACCCCTGCTGCGCCGGTTGCCGCGAACTCGGATACGGCACGGCCAAGCTCGTCATGCATGATGTGCTGCACGCGCATGTCGAGGGAAATTCGAACCGGACCGCGACCTGATCTAAGAGTTTTGTCGAACGCTCGTTCGATACCGGCGAGCCCGTTGTTATCGATGTCGGCAAATCCAAGAATGTGAGCGGCTAGCGAGGCCTGCGGATAGACGCGTGCCTCTTCATGCTGAAAATCGAGGCCCGGTTGCCCTAGTCGATTGACCTGCCATTGTTGGCGGGGAGTGAGGTTGCGCCGAATCCAAACGAAACGCCTACCGCTTCGCAGCTTCTCGACGATCTCTGGCGCGCTTAGGTCCGGTAGCACCGCCGTCAATTGGCCGGCGACCTCTTCTGCGTCCATTACTTCATGTGGCTTCGCGTAGAGTGACGCAGTGGCAAGATTTGTTGCGAGCAGCACACCATTGCGGTCGACAATATCAGCGCGTTCTGTCGAGAGTTCGGCCTTATACGCGACCCTGGCGATGGCTGGTTCCTCGGCCGCTTGAAAGATGGCAAGATCAATGAGGCGTATGCAGACAGCCGCAAATGCGAAAACGGCAACGCCGAGCGTCATCAGAATTCTGGTGCGGCCTGTTTCGATGGCCGGGATTGACCGTGCTGCCGTTCGCGGCGTGCGCCTTCGCTCTTTCGCGATACGATGAGACTTTTGCGTGTTCATTTCTGGATTTCGTCCGCCGCGTATAAGCTGGCCGGCCCAAACGCTTGGCCTGGAATGTAGAGCTCAGCGGCGTCGCGCTTTGGCAGATGTTCGATGCGGATCGTCGGCGACGCGATGCCGGACTTTAGATCCGGCAGGTGGTTTTCGATCAGTGTTTCCAGTCTCTCCGGTCGGCCTAGGTAGCTCCACTCCGCCTTCAAGACGTGAATCGACTGTTGGTCGGCGAGAATTTGTCGATTGAGTTCGCCGAGCTCGGCCTCGAGATTCTCCACTTTGAACGTAACGTTGAACAGGGCGAAACTGGCGGCGCCGGCCAAACCGAACCAGACCATGAAGGCGAACGTCTTCATGCCGCTGCCTCTTGGGGCCAGGGCTGTGCCGAAGTTCTTGCAGCCGCCCGGAGGCGGGCCGATCTGGCCCGCGGGTTGGCGTTGATTTCTTGCGTGCTCGGCCGCACTACGCCGCGGCCGAGCAGACGGAATGTCGGTGGCCGTGCGGTTTCTGGTGGCGGCAGATGGCGAGACGAACCGGCAGCGCTACCACTGCGGGTGCGAAGAAACTGTTTGACCGTTCGATCTTCCAGCGAGTGAAAGGAAACAACGACAAGCCGCCCGTCGGTCGCAAGCAGAGTTTCAGCCGCGTTGAGTCCGCGCTCCAACTCACCCAATTCATCGTTGACGTGAATTCGAAGTGCCTGAAACGTTCGTGTCGCCGGGTCAATCCGGTCTCGTGCAGGGGGAACGACGTTGCGAACGATCTCGGCCAATTGATGCGTTCGCCTGATCGGGTCGGTCGCGCGGTGTTCGGCGATAGCGCTGGCAATACGGCGCGCGAAGCGTTCCTCACCGAGACGCCAAATTATGTCGGCCAATGTCTGCTCGTCCGCCGTATTGACGACGTCGGCGGCACTCCGTCCGCCGTCGCCGCCATCCATGCGCATATCCAGAGGTCCATCAGCACGGAAGGAGAATCCACGCTCGGCATCCCCGAGTTGCAATGAGGATAAGCCGAGGTCGAGGGCGATTCCATCAACCGTGGTCAGGCTGGCAACCGTGGTCACGCTGGATTGTTGGAGCAGATCGCGCATATCACCAAAGCGACCGTGCAGGATCGTGAGCCGGCGGTCATAGCGCTCGGCCATGGCATGTCCAGCCCTAACCGCGCTTGGGTCGCGATCGATGGCCCATACCGTGCAGTCCGCTTCATTGAGAATGGCCGCCGCATAGCCACCGCCGCCAAACGTCCCGTCGACATATCGTCCGCCTGAGTGGGGTGACAGCGCTTCGACGACCTCGGTCAACATGACCGGAATATGTTGCTGTTCGGGATGAGTGCCGTTCATCCGTCAGCACTCGGGTTGGAAAGGCTGACCGTGCGGCCGCGGGCGCGTTCACGCGTTATGGAAGAATATTTGGCAAACTCCGCTGGCTGCCAAATCTGAAATCTGGATCCCCGGCCGACGAATACTGCACGCTCGCTAAGACCGGAAAAATTTAGGAACAACGATGGCAGGATGATCCGGCCCTCGCCATCGAGCGCGATACGGCGTGCGTCGGCGACCAGTGTTGCACCCAGGTCGTCCTCCTCGTCGGAGAACATGTTGAGTTGGTCGAGGCTGTCCGCCAAGCGCTGCATAAAGCTCTTGTCACATGCCTCGAGCGCGGCCCATTTCGGGGACCGGTAAACGTAGACGACCCGATCGTCACCGTTCGGCAATTCGGTACGAAAATCAGCCGGCAAGGAGACTCTGCCCTTGCGGTCGATTTTGTTCTCAAATGTTCCCGTGAACAACGCCATACCGGGACCCGTTCAACCCAGTTGTTACAGTACTTTGTCCGTCACTTTGTCCGTCCCAGTACAAACACGTGCTGGCGCAACACGGTGCTCCGTTGTTAGCGCCAATTGGGTTGCCCATATTGGGACATGATGGGATATCATGGGAACAAAGGAAAAGTCAATGGGATCAAGTAGTAAAACTCCAATTGCAACCTAATGCAGCACCAATTTTTTCAAGTACAAACTTCAAGCGAATAAATATTTCAAACACAATGAATGGATTGGTGAATGGATTGGTGAATGGATAGTTAGCTCGTCGGCCAATAATTGACCGACTACACGATCTTTCTATGTTCGAACTATGTTCTTTTCAAGGCGAATCTTGAAATATGCCAACTTATGCAGGCGATCGACATGTCCAACGGCAAGAGAGGGCATGTCCAGCGGCAAGAGAAAATGTACCAGACGGCCTGTAAGCCGGGTTCTGTCCGCATCGCCTACTGTCGAAACAGCATGCGGCGCGGGATGACCATTCATCTGGGACGCCCGTTACCGGACGCCTCGCGCGACCGACCCGGGCAGCGGCGCGGAAACCCGTCTGTCAGCATCGTTGCAAGGTTGCCCTAACGTCGATCCTGGCGTGCTGCCCCTACTTGGTCTTGCTCCCGGTGGGGTTTGCCATGCCGCCGACGTTGCCGCCTGCGCGGTGCGCTCTTACCGCACCCTTTCACCCTTACCCGCCTACCGCAAGGCGTGCGGGCGGTTTGCTTTCTGTGGCACTTTCCCTGGGGTCACCCCCGCCGGGCGTTACCCGGCACCGCGTCTCCGTGGAGCCCGGACTTTCCTCCCCTGCGGCGGTAACGCGCCGCAAAGGCGGCCATCCGGCCGTCTGGTGAGCGAAATGTAGACACTCGCACCGCGTCAATCAATCAACTGTATCAGCCCCGCCGCAAGGGCTGCGGTCTTGCGGTCTGCGAGTCCGGTCAAATTGTCCGGTTGAAAATGGCGTTGAAAGGCCGCAATGACGTCTGCTTCGGCGGTGTCGTAACCGTAGTCGGCTAGCATCGCTGCGAGATCCGTCTCAACATTCGTTGCTGGCGTTGGCCACAACCCGATCCCAGCGCGTGCGAGCCGGCGCCAATCGAACAGCTCACCGGGATCCTGCTTGCGTGAAGGGGCGATGTCGGAGTGTCCGACGACATTGCGCGGCGGGATCGAATGGCGTGCCACAATGTCCTGCGCCAGCGCGATAGCAGTTTTGATTTGCCGCTCGGGAAACGGCTGATAGCCAAACTCGTGGCCGGGATTGGCCAGCTCGATGCCGATTGAGCGACTGTTGATATCATGATTGCCTCGCCAGAAACTCTCGCCGGCGTGCCAGGCGCGAGCCGTTTCGTCAACCAGACGGTAGAGCGCTCCATCCTCGTCGATCAAGTAGTGGGCGCTGACGCGGGTGGTGTTGTCGCATAACCGCTCAAGCGCCGCCGCGGATGTGAGCATACCGGTGTAATGGAATACCAGCATATCGATCGGCGTACCGGTTGGACGGGCCTCGAAGTTGGGCGAGGGCCGATCGATCGGTTTCATGCTCAAGTCGCACGACGCGTCTGCGCGGCGTCCTGCTTGTCTTCGAGTTCGAGCCAACGTTGCTCGGCGGCTGACTTGTCATCGTTCTTGGCGGCAAGAAGCGCAGCATACCGTTCAAACTTTCCCGGGTCGGTGGCAAACAAGTTGGGGTCACCAAGTTCGGCCTCAAGCGCAGAAATATCCCGTTCAATCGTTGCAACTCGTGCCGGAAGGGCGTCGAGTTCTTGCCTTTCAAGCCAACTCAGGCTCTTCGCGTGGCTCCAAGGGCGCTTCGTGTGCGGCGCTGACTTGGGTTTTGGTTTGCGTTCCTTTGGCAGTTTCCTTTGCGAGACCACCGGCGTTTGGCGCTGATGCAGATAGTCCGAGTATCCGCCGGAATATTCGGTGATGACTCCATCTCCTTCCAGCGCGATGACGCTGGTGACGAGCTGGTCAAGAAAATCGCGATCGTGGCTCACGACCAGCAACGTGCCTTGATATTCGTCCAGCCTCTCTTGGAGCGTGTCCAACGTATCCGCGTCCAGGTCATTGGTCGGTTCGTCGAGCACCAGGAGGTTTGAGGGCTGGATCAGGATGCGGGCGAGCAGCAGCCGGCTTTGCTCGCCACCGGAAAGACTGCCAATCGGACTCCGCGCTTGATGCTCACGAAAAAGAAAATCCGAAAGGTAGGCGACGACGTGACGCTGGTGACCGTTGACGACGACCGTATCGCCGCCGCCTTCGCAGAGAATGTCTATGGGGGTCAGAGTCCGATCAAGACTTTGGCGGCCCTGGTCGAAATAGGCGATGCGTAGGCCATCAGCCAACCGGACACGTCCTTCGTCCGGCGCAATTGCTCCGGTCAGCAGCTGGATTATCGTCGATTTTCCGGCGCCGTTGGCGCCGATGATGCCAACCCGGTCGCCCTTGAGGACACGGGTGGAGAAGCCGCTGGCGATGACGCGATCGCCATAAGACTTGGTAATATCGCCAACTTCCAGCACCAACTTTCCACCTGACATGTTGGCCATTTGCTTCATCTTTGGCTTGGCATCCACCCGTAGGCGCCGCGCGCGTTCCGCCCGCAACTCTGAAAGCTTACGCAGACGACGCTGATTGCGCCGGCGGCGGGCGGTGACGCCGCGATGGAAGTAGCGAAGCTCTGCCTGCAAATGCTGATCAATTCGATTTATCGCCGCATCCTCTGCCGCTATGACACGCTCCGACCAGGGTTCGAAATCGCTGAATCCACGCCCGTTCACGAACAGCCCGCCGGCCGCAAGCCATAGCGTCGATTTTGTTGTATTGCGCAAGAAAGTGCGGTCGTGACTTACCGTCAGCCATCCTCCCTGGAAGCGCTGCAACATCGCTTCCAGCTGTTCGATGGTGGGGAGATCGAGATGGTTCGTCGGTTCATCCAACAGCAAGATGTCGGGCGATGTCACAAGGGCTCTGGCAAGAGCGGCGCGGCGCAACTCGCCCCCCGACAATGTTCCCATGATTTGCTCGCCCGCAAGCTCGAATTCGTCGAGCTGTGCAGCCACTTCGTGCGCCGGCGTCTCGCCGCCGGATACGAACTGGACGACGGTCGCGTCGGCTGGTGGTATCAGATCTTGTGGCAAATAACTGATGCGTACACCGGGTTGGACGAAGCGCTCACCGGTGTCGATTTCGATCAACCCCGCTAGCGCCTTGAGCAACGTCGACTTGCCGCTGCCATTGTGGCCGACTAAGCAAACACGATCGCCTTTGCTGAGAGAAACGCTGAGGTCAGTAAACAGCGGCGCAACGCCAAAGCTGACGCTTGCGTCGCGCAGCGACAAAAGTGGCAGAGTTTCCGCCACTAAGAGAGTCCACGCTCGCCACTTACGCGGTCGTAGGCGACATTGATCGCTGCTAGCTTCTCGTTGGCTAGGTCGACAAACTCCTGCGGCATGCCTTGAGCGATCAATCGATCGGGGTGGTTTTCTCGAACCAAAGCGCGGTAGGCCGACTTAAGCTTTTCGTCTGTGATCTCGCGAGAAACGCCGAGCACGGTGTAGGCGTCGGCTTTCTCCGGTCCGAGCTCAATCTCCGTTACCCGTTCGAACGCGGTTTCATCGAGCGAAAAGATGCGCGATACGGCGTGCAGAAATTCCATTTCGGCAGGATGCAGAACACCATCCGCCTTGGCGACGTGGGCCAGGCAGAACAGCAGTTCCTCGAGCACGGCTGGATTGTCGCGAAACATCGATGCGATTTGACGGGCGTAAGGCTCATAGCCGCGCGAGTCTTTGCGTGCTTGGTCGAAAACGCGCGATACATTGCCTACCTCGTCGGCGGGGACGTGGAAGACTTCGCGGAATGCCTCCACTTCGTCGCGCGTCACGACGCCGTCGGCTTTCGCCATCTTGGCACCGAGCACGATTACAGCGATGGTAAAGGCAATTGACTTGGCGGCTTCCTCGCTGCCTCTTGGTTGGCGCATTCGATCGATGGCGTGCCCTGCCGCGGTACCGATTATCGCCCCAAGCGGCCCGCCGATTGCAAATCCGGCGGCTCCACCCAACACCTTCCCCCAAATAGTCATGGTGCTAGACTCGACATGCTTCTGTCGTCTCGGAGTCAAGGGATTTGCTTGCAAGCTGCGAATTCGCCACCATCCGTCGCCCTCCCGTTCGCTGCTCGCTCTCTGGGCGAACGCGGCTCATTTCGCGCCTAATCGTCAAATCGGATTTGTCGCCCGATGCGACCAAAGCCCGGCAACTTCAAGGCCAGCCCCAAAGGGTCGACGCCGAACGTTAGTCCGGCGATGTTAACTTCAAGGCCCTCCTCAACGCCGGCGAGAATGCCAAGCAGGCCAAGTACGGATACCTGGAAGCCGGTGCCGCTTGGCGCTACGGCAATCAGGCTGGCTCCCAAATAGTCCTTGCCAATCGCTGTCGGCTGCAGGTCGAGCTTGAGCTCGGGCACATGGCGCCCGACCCAGGCCGTGAACGTGTTGCTATTCGGACCTGGGTACATCCTGTACGTGTCCGCGTACGGGTAGCGGTCGACAGCGTTCTCAATACGTTTAATGACATCATCGACGCCATCGCCACGCAAATCGGCAATCAATTCGGGTTTGTTTCCGAACCACTGACGATCCGGAATATCCGTGCCAATTACCAATGCAGAGCCGCCGTAGCGGGCCCGCCAACCAATTACCTGATAAAGCGTATAGCTAGAGGCATTTGCTGGTTTGACGGCGATCCACGTGTGCACGCCAAAGGCGCCGCGCCACCCGTACGTACGTGCAGCGTACACCTGAACAACCGGCTCGATGGTTGTGACGGGATCGGGCGCAAGTCCGGTCGACTCTCGGCTCGCGGTGCGCCAATCACCGCTCACCGCACGCCCCCCTGTCATTGCGACAAAGGAAACGGCGAGCAACAGCGATATGAGAATTCCGGTGCGTTTCATCCATTTCATGTGTGGCACGATAACTGCGAATGACTGGCCATGACAATGGGGCTGGGCGCTGCGGCGTCCTAACCCGCATTATTCACGCTTGGCGGCCGATTTGAGCGAGGCGAGCGGTATCGGCCGGGTTGACGGCGGCTTTCGGGGCGGGTTTTCGTTACGGGTTGGAGATTGACGTTCGAGGTTCATCCGGCGGCACGCGCCGCTAGGATCAGGGGCCTTGTGCGGCGATGGAGGCGGCCATCGCGATCAGGGCGTTGCGATATGGGTAGGCCGAGGGCAGGGCGATCTTGATGCGAGTGTTGAGCTCCTCGATGCGCACGGCGATCTTGAGGAATGCCCGTCGTAGCGTCTCGAACGTCGCGGTGCGCCACGGCGAGCGGCGGGGCGCGGTCCGGCGCAACTGATGCAGCAGCCAATAGGCGGCGGTGTGCAGGAACAGCCGGAACTGGTTGGCTTCCCATCGGTGACACGAGGTGCGGTCGGATTTGGTGTAGAGCTTGTGCTCCTTGATCATGTTTTCCATCCGGCCACGGGCGCAATAGACCCTCTCGTAGAGCAATTTGGCGCGGCCCGGCAGGTTGGTGACGACGAAGCGGACATCCGTCCCCCTTGCGGTGGCCTCGACGCGGGCAACGACCTTGCGCTCGCGTGACCAGCTTTTGGCCTGGTAGCCGGTCTGGAAGAAACGGCGCACCTTGTCCTTGCCTGATTGCACCCGGCGCAGCGCCGCGTCCTCGCACCACGGCTGGCCGATCTCGCTCAGCCGGGCGTTGCCGGGAAGCCCGAGAATGTAGCCGTGGCCCTGATCCTCCAGCAGGTCCATGACCTCGGGCGTGCCGTAATGGCCGTCGCCACGCACCGCGATCTCGACCCGGGGCCAATGGCGCCGGATGCGGCCGATGACGTGGCGCAAGACCCGCGCCGCCTCGTCACCAGATGGCCGCTTGCCCGGACGCAGCAGCGACAGCACCGGCTTGGCGGTCGCCGCGTCGAAGATGTGGATGGGCTGAAAGCAGTACTCGTCGTAATGGGCGTTGAACAGTGCCAGTTGCTGGCCGCCGTGGACGGCATCAGGGGTATCGTCAATGTCGAGCACGATGCGTTGGGGCACGCGCTCGAAGCTGTCGCAAAACAGATCGATCATCGTCAGCCCCATGCGCGCCAGTTCGCGCCATGATGGGGCGTTCTCGAGCCTGGACAAGGTCGGCTGCGACATCAGATCGCGACCGCTCTCGGGCAGGCGACCACAGGCCAGCTTGAACGCCGGATCGAAGCGCAGCACGTCGAGGTCGTCGCAATCCTCGTATCCGCAGGCGATGGCGAACATGCGCGCCCCGATCATGTCGGCGTATGAGTGGGTGGTGCTCGCTGGATCGCGCGCATCGGACAGGCAACCGGCTAGGCGCGCGGCAAGGCCGAGACGCTTCTCGATCTCGCGCAGCACCAGCACGCCGCCGTCCGACGACAGCCGGCCGCCGGCGAACCGGACGCACAGTTCCTTGTTCTCGACGGGTGACAGTCCGGGGAGATAGGCGGTAATCTCATCCATGGTGAGCCGGGTTTCCCTGTTGCCGTATGGTCTTGGCCAGACACCAGAATCATACGGAATCTCAACAGTTTAATCCACGCTCACCACCTCTTTCACGCCGTGCCGTGAATAATCCGGGCTAACACGGAATCGGTTGGACATTCCACCGGCTCGCGTCATAGTGAGCGGCGATCTGCGGGGAGGGCAGTATGAGCAATTCTACAGCACCGACAGCAGCTGATCTTGCGCCAAGGGAGCTCCGCCGGCGCATAAGATCGGGTGACCATAAAACCACAACCGCCGGACACGCGCTCGGCCATCTGCAGGGCAACTTGGTAATACTACCGGCAGACTGGGCGCTTGATTTCGCGGTATTCTGCCAGCGTAATCCAAAGCCCTGTCCACTGTTGGCTATTTCCGACCGTGGCACTCCGGTGCTGCCGTCGTTGGGTGACGATCTCGACTTGCGCACCGACTTGCCGAAGTATCGAATTTGGGAACATGGCGTGTTGGTGTCGGAAGTGCACGACATCAGCGATATCTGGCGCGGCGATTTCGTCGCCTTTGTGATTGGCTGTTCCTTTTCCTTCGAAGAGGCACTTATGGACAACGGACTGGGTGTGCGGCACATCGAGGAGGGCAGCGAAGGCTCCATGTACATCACCAACCTTGCGACCAAGAAGGCAGGACCCTTTGAGGGTTCTCTAGTCGTGTCGATGCGGCCATATCTTGAGGCCGATGCCATCCGCGCGGTTGAAATTACCGGACGGTTTCCCTTGGCCCATGGCGCCCCTGTCCATTTGGGAGACCCATCGAGGATTGGTGTGAAAGATCTCTCGGCACCCGATTTCGGCGTGGCTGTGACCTTTAAGACAGGCGAGATACCCGTGTTTTGGGCTTGTGGGGTAACGCCACAAGTTGTCGTAACAAAGGCAAAACCGCCGATCTGCATTACCCATGCGCCAGGGCACATGGTTGTAACTGACTTGCCAAGCAAAGGGTCCGCTGCCGCATAAGGCGCACACAGGAGTGGCTCGCGCCGGGTTGCTCCAACACTTGATCCGAAATGACTGTACGTGCGTCGAATGCGTACCGTACGTGTTTGCTCCCAATAAACTGAAAAACTGAGCGTTTTAGTCCTGACTCTGATGGCATGTGAGGCTCCCCTCAGGGATATTATTGGTGCCAATGTGTCTGCATCGACCTTGATGTGAACAGCATATTGAGTGCAGCACTATTGTGTTGTATTCGCTACATCTGGCGGGCACATTGGAATCTAATGCTTTGAATTTAACGAAGAAAACCTTCTACGAGCTGTTCGGATGCAAGACAAGACATCGATAGATTCGGAGGCGTCCAGCGGTCTTTGGCAGTTCTGGGTCGATCGAGGCGGAACTTTCACCGATATCGTTGCGCGCCGTCCGGATGGCGGGCTTGAGACGCACAAGCTGTTGTCGGAAAATCCCGAGCATTACCAGGACGCCGCGGCCCAAGGGATTCGAGAGCTTCTGCGCTTGCCGCCCGACCAAGCGATACCGGCGGAGCGCATCGACTCAATCAAGATGGGGACGACCGTAGCAACCAACGCGCTGCTCGAGCGCAAGGGTGAGCGCACTCTACTTTGCACGACCAGAGGGTTTCGTGATGCCCTCAGGATCGCCTACCAAAACAGACCCCGCCTGTTTGACCTTCATATCGTCCGTCCGGAGCTGCTCTATGACCGGGTCGAAGAAATCGACGAGCGGGTGTCGGCCCATGGCAAGATCGTGGATGAACTCGATGTCGAGAATACGCGCAAGAAGCTCTCCGAGGCCTATGCAGATGGCATCCGATCGGTCGCAATCGTCTTCATGCACGGCTATCGCTATCCCGACCATGAATTGAGGGTCGCCGAACTTGCACGCGAGATCGGCTTTACCCAGGTATCGACAAGCTTCGAGACGAGCCCGTTGATGAAGCTGGTGAGCCGGGGCGACACCACCGTCGTCGACGCATACCTATCGCCAATTCTGCGCGGCTATGTGGACCAGGTTGCTGAACTGGTCGGTGACGTTCGCTTGATGTTTATGCAATCAAACGGTGGACTTACGGATGCGCGGATGTTTCAGGGCAAGGACGCCATTTTAAGCGGTCCTGCCGGAGGCATCGTCGGCGGCGTGGAAACTAGCGGGCTCGCGGGATTTGACAGCATCATTACCTTTGACATGGGCGGCACATCGACCGATGTCGCGCATTTCAACGGCGAGTACGAGCGGGCCTTCGAGACGCTGGTCGCGGGCGTCCGCATGCGGGCGCCGATGATGCTTATTCATACGGTCGCTGCCGGTGGCGGATCGATGTGCGTGTTCGACGGTTCGCGCTATCGCGTCGGACCAGAGTCAGCAGGCGCAAATCCCGGGCCTGCCTGTTATCGTCGGGGCGGCCCGCTTACCGTTACCGACTGCAATGTCATGCTCGGTAAACTGCAGCCGGAATTCTTCCCCCATGTCTTCGGCGGCGACCAGAAGCAAACGCTCGATGCCGATGTTGTGCGCGAAAAGTTCGTGGAGTTGGGCGATCAAATTCAGGAGAAGACCGGCGACGACCGGCTGCCGGTAGAAGTCGCCGACGGGTTTCTCAAGATTGCCGTGGAAAACATGGCCAACGCCATAAAGAGGATATCCGTGCAACGCGGCTACGACGTCACCGAGTATGCACTGTGCTGCTTTGGCGGCGCTGGCGGACAGCATGCCTGTCTTGTTGCCGACGCGTTGGGAATGAAAAAAGTCATCATCCATCCGTTGGCGGGTGTCCTTTCGGCATATGGCATGGGCCTTGCCGATATCAGGGCAATGCGTGAAAAGGCCATCGAGGCCAAGCTTTCGGAAGGTGTGGTCAGAGAGGTCGAGTCGATCCTCGACACGCTTGTCGAGGCGGCCAGTGACCAAGTCCTGGCGCAGGGTGTCGACAAGACACGCCTGACCATCGTCCGAAAGGTCCATCTGCGCTACGAGGGCACTGACACGGCGCTTGAAGTCGAATTTGGCGTTCCGAAGGCGATGGTTGACGCCTTCGAGACGGCGTATCGCCAGCGCTATGGCTTTACCATGCCCGAAAAGCCATTCATCGTCGAAGCCGCAGCTGCCGAGGTCATCGGCAAAACCGCCGACGTCGCCGACGATTCGGTGGCTGCTGCGCGAGTGGATGGCGCACCTGAAGCGCTGGCGACCGTTCAAAGTTACATGGACGCGGAGTTGCGATCGACGCCCGTTTTCGACCGTGACGCGCTGCTTGCAGGCGACACCGTCGATGGCCCGGCGATCATACGCGAAGCCACAGCGACGACGATCGTCGAGCCGGGCTGGCGTGCCGAACTCACGGAAAAGCGTCATCTGGTCTTGACGCGGGTCGTGGCCCGGCCGAGCCGTGAGGCGATCGGTACTTCGGTCGATCCTGTCATGCTCGAAGTATTCAACAACTTGTTCATGTCGATCGCCGAGCAGATGGGGCTTACGCTCCAGAACACCTCTTACTCAGTCAATATCAAGGAGCGCCTTGATTTCTCCTGTGCCGTGTTCGACGCGTCAGGCGACCTGGTCGCAAATGCACCGCACATCCCTGTCCATCTGGGTTCGATGAGCGAAAGCGTGCGGACTGTTATTCGCGAAAACCAGGGCGAGATGGTGCCCGGCGACGTGTTCGCACTGAACACCCCCTACAATGGCGGTACGCACCTGCCGGATGTGACCGTCATAACGCCGGTTTTCGATAACGCCGACCAAACCATCCTGTTCTACGTCGGCAGCCGAGGCCATCACGCGGAGCTCGGTGGGACGACGCCGGGCTCGATGCCTCCAGACAGCACGAGTATCGATGAGGAAGGCATATTGATCGACAATTTCAGGTTGGTCGAGGCGGGGGAATTTCGCGAACGAGCGTTCGTCGAGCTGCTCGAGGCCGGCCCATATCCGTCGCGCAACGTCGTTCAGAATATCGCCGACATCAAAGCCCAGATTGCAGCCAACGAGAAGGGGGTCCAGGAACTCCGGCGCATGGTTGGTCACTTCGGGCTCGATGTGGTTCACGCCTACATGCGGCACGTTCAGGATAATGCGGAGGAGTGCGTGCGCCGCGTCATCGACACCCTTTCCGATGGCCAGTTTGCGTACACGCTTGACGACGGCAGCGTCATCGACGTGCAAATCTCTATTGATCGTCAGGAGAGGAACGCAACGATCGACTTCACCAATACGAGTATGCAACAGGAGACGAATTTCAATGCACCGTCTGCTGTCTGCCGCGCAGCGGTGATGTATGTATTCCGCACGCTGGTAAGCGATGACATTCCGCTTAACGAGGGCTGTCTCAAGCCACTCAACATCGTCATTCCAAATGGCTCCATGTTGGCGCCGCAATATCCGGCCGCCGTCGTCGCCGGCAACGTCGAAACCTGCCAAGTCATAACCGATACGTTATTCGGCGCTTTGGGTGTTATGGCGGCCTCGCAAGGCACCATGAACAATGTCACCTTCGGCAACGACCAATTTCAGTACTACGAAACCGTCTGCGGTGGATCTGGGGCCGGTCCGGACTTCGACGGAACGGACGCTGTGCACACCCATATGACCAACACGCGTCTGACCGATCCGGAAATCCTGGAATGGCGGTTCCCGGTGATGCTCGATCGCTTTGAAATTCGTCGGGACAGCGGCGGTCGAGGCGCCCATCGAGGCGGCGATGGGGCGCTGCGGCGGCTCCGATTTCTAGAGGAAATGGACCTGAGCATCCTTTCCAACCATCGTCGCGTGCCACCCTATGGCTTGGCCGATGGTGAGCCTGGCGAGTGCGGTCGCAATTGGGTAGAGCGTTCAGATGGCACGGTTACGCCGATGACCGGCGCCGACCGTACGCACGTCCAACCCGGCGACGTATTTGTTCTGGAAACGCCGTCCGGTGGTGGTTACGGCACGCCTAAAGATACGGCGCAGCGCCGGGGAGAGACCAGAAGTTCGGCCAAGAGAGCAGCTGAGTGACTGAACTTAGATTACCGATCGGCAGAATGCCCAAACGACTTTAAGTTTCTGCACTATCGTCGTCGAACGGTGGGCATTCGCCATTCGCATCAAGCTCCAAATGAGTCGCTACATGTTCGTAGTTGCGTGCGCTGACTTCCATCTGACCCGAAAGCGCGGGCGTCTGCTGTCCGACTTGGCGAAAGAACTTCGCCGCGTTTCGAAGCAGTTTCACTGCCTGCTCTGCACTCGTCGCCATACGCTGCCTCCCTCTGTCTTCAGCTCGAACGCCTTGGTGCCGCGTCGCTAAATTCCAACTCGTCGACTTGCGACTTGTGCTCAGCGCTTAGGGTTGTCTTGAAATGGCTTGTGTTGTCCTAACCGAGCGACCCGGCTTGCGCAAGAGGCCTCGAAACGCGCATTGTCTTCCATGCTGTAATGGCCACGACGCCTATCGAAGGACCACCGCCAAGGAGCCTCGGCCTTGCGTAAGCTGCTAGTAGGATTTGCCGGCCTGATTGTCCTATTGGTCGCGGCAGCGTTGATTGCGCCGGGGTTCATTGATTGGAACGGCTACAAGGGCCGGATCACAGCGGCAATTGAGGACGCCACGGGCCTGTCGCTTGCGATCGATGGCGACATCGCGCTGGCAATTTTGCCCAGCCCCATGTTTGCTGTCTCGGGCTTACGTGTGGTTGGCGCCGGCGAGAGAAAGCTGTTGCGCGTAGGGGAGTTGCGCGTTCGAGTAGGTGTCGCCGGATTGCTCGAGCGCCGCATCGAGGTCGCCAGTGTTACACTGGTAGAACCCGTGATCAGTCTTCAAGTCGGAGAAGACGGTTCGTCGAACTGGGAGCTTTCCCTATTGTCCGGCGACGATGGCGGGGGACAAGCGGCTACCACCGATAGTTCTGGCTCGACAGGATCAGACTTTGACATCTCCCTTACCAACCTTCGCATAGAAGACGGGTCGATTCACTATCGCGATGCGGCGGGCGGAATCGAAGAGCGGGTCGAGGACATCGAGGCCATGGTATCGGCGGCCTCGATGGACGGTCCGTTCACAGTCGACGCAAATGTCACGCTGCGCGGCCAACGTCTGGCGATAACTCTCAACACCGGTCGCATCGAGCCCGACCAACCAATATCGTTGGAGCTCTCGGTCGAAACCGCCGAGCCGCGGACCGCCGTGCAGTTTGGGGGCACACTTAGCGAACTCACGGATATCGGTCGGCTTGAAGGCAAACTTCGAATAAGCGGCGCCAACGCGGGCCTTCTGCTCGCTAAACACACCACCATCACGCCATCGCAGCTCCTTTTGGGTGACTATTCGCTGGAAGCCTCGATATCGGCGGCGCGCGACGGGATCGCACTCAACGATGCGTCGATTCAACATGGCGAAACGCGAGCAACTGGAGCAATCTTCGCGCGCTTTGGTGATCAGATTCAAGCGGACATTGCGATCAATATTGCAAGTTTGAATCTCGACGCGTTATTGCGAAAGGCGTCTGCAGCACCAGCTTCCACTTCCGACAGCGCAAGTTCTACGGCTGCGGGCTCGAATAGCGCTGCCAGCGAACAAGGGTCGGGCGATCAGGTGGCCGCCGAGCAACTGTTCGAGTTGCCGGCCAATCTGCATGTAAGCCTCGATCTGCAGGCGCAGGTGGTGCAGTTTCGTTCCGGCATAATTCGCGAGGCGATTCTCCGAGCGATCCTTAGCAATGGCAGCATCGCTGTCGAACAAGCCAGTGCACTGTTGCCTGGCGCGTCGGATGTGACGCTTTCGGGATTCGTGCAGCCGGTTGAAGGAAAGCCGCAGTTCGATGGAGAGTTGACCGTCACATCCGACAACCTGCGGGGTATCTTCGACTGGCTTGAGATCGCCCCCGGTTCGCTCCCGCCAGACCGGCTGCGCAACTTCTCCTATGTTAGTCAGCTGAAGGCAACGCCGGAGGCTTTGGAACTAACGGATTTCAAGGTCGAGTTGGACGCGAGCAAGGTTACGGGAGGTTTGGCCGTCGCGTTCCGCGAACGGCCGGCCTTTGGTCTTCGCGTCGACATAGACAAGCTCAATCTCGACCCTTATCTGCAGCGGCCAGCCGCGGGCGGTAAGCAGGCCAAAACGCCATCCTCATCAGAGGGGCAGCAGCCCGCGGCGGTGGCGTCGGCTTCGGATGCGTCGGCCGACCTCGGGCCACTGGCGATCCTCAATGACTTCGACGCCAACATCGATGCGCGTGTCGAGCGGCTCAGCGTTCGCGACATGGTGGTCGAGAAGCTTCATGTCGACATGTCGCTAGTTGGTGGAAAGCTGACACTTCACGAGGCAAGCGTTGGCGGGATCGCAGGCGTCACGGCGTGGATCAGTGGTGAAGTAGATGGAATTGCGAAGCGCCCGACTGCCGCATTGGCATTTTCGGCAAGCAGTCGCGATGTGGAAAAACTTGGCCGCGTCGTAGGGGTGGAATTTCGTCTGCCGCGCGGAACAAAGCGTAGCGTCGCCGTAAACGGCCAGCTAAATGGTGGATTGTCGGACATGACCGTTGAGGTCACCGTCGACTTGCTGGGCGCGAAGGTCGGTCTCGATGGAAAATTCAAGGATATTCTTGTCAACCCAACCTATGACATTGGTTTGACGCTCGATCATCCGGACCTGGCCGATGCAATGCGGCTGGTCGCTCCAGACTACAAGCCGGCAGCAACGAATTTGGGCCCGCTCGCAATCAGTCTTCGTGCCGCTGGGACGCTTGCGTCCGTAAGGCTGACGGAATTGACCGGGAACGCCGGCCCGATTGCGCTTCGGGGAAATGCCAGCGTTGAGCTTGGCGGGTCGCGGCCGAATATTAAGGCCGAACTGGCGACCAGCGAAATACTTTTGGACCTCCTACTGCCAGTTGCCGATCCATCCCCTGCGCGTTCGTCGAGACGGCAATCGGCGGCGGCTTCGGCTGCTTCGGGCACAAAGTCCGCCACAGCCGCAAAAAAGGGCGCACCGCCTTCGGCGGGCCTGTTTCCGAATGTCGACGTGGAGCTCACTGGGCGCATGGCTGCACTGACGATGTCTCGTATTCAACTGGAAGATCCGCAATTCCACCTTCTTCTCAAGGACGGCAAGCTCAACATCGATCGATTCACCGCTAAGGCGTTTGGCGGATCGCTCGCATCGGCGATTACAATTGATGGGAATCATGTGGACCCGCGAATTGCATCGAGCGTTGTTGCCACAGATGTGCAATTGCGTACCTTGATGAACGCGTTCGGCGATTTCGATCGTGCTGAGGGAGCCATTTCCACCAACGTCGAATTTACCGCTGAGGGTCTCAGCCAGGAGCAGATGATCGCCACCTTGAACGGAAAGGGCTCCGTTTCCGGGAAAGTTCGCGTGCTTGCGACTGAGGAAGAAAAGGCCGCCGTAGCAGCGGGTAGCCTTATCGGCGCACTGCTTGGCAGCAGGGTCCGCGAGATCCGCCCATTTACCGATATCGTCAGCGTGCTCGTGGAATCCTTTGGTAGTCGGTTTGCGACATTGAGCGGTGACTACACGATTGCGAATGGGGTCGTGCGCACCGAGGCGGCCGTCCTCGATGGCGGGTCGGCGCGCGCGGTGACCCGCGGTTCGGCAGATCTACCGGCTTGGAAAATCAATTCTGTGACAGCCGTCTACAAGGGCGAAGGAACCGAGCCGTTTGTAACGGCGACCCTAACGGGTCCGCTGGACGCGCCCGATATCAAGTTTGGCGGCAATGCCCTGAAACCTGGTGGAGCGGCCACTCAGGTTAATCCACTGGAAAAGTTGCTGCCGGGATTGCTTGGCGGCACCAAGCCTCAATCGACCGAAAATCCGCAGTCCGGCCAATCGCAGCAGAAATTGAAGCCGGAGGACCTGCTGAAAAGTTTGCTGAAAGGATTTGGCGGCGGTTAGCGTCCTTCGTCTCGGAGCGCTTCGAGTACGTAGACGCGAATAGCACTCGATAAGTTGCCATGGCGACGTTGATCAATCTCTGAGATCAGGCGATTGAGCGGCGTATTTCGGCGCGCGGCTAAGCCCCTAAACTCCTGCCAAAACACTTCCTCAAGCGACACGCTTGTCGCGTGGCCGGCGACGAGCACGGAGTGTTTCCTCACCGCTGCCGGGTTGCTGGCGCTAGAGGCATTGGCGTGTGTTGCTTTCGCCATCGTCGGGGATTTCATTTCTGCTTCGCGCGTCGGGCTGCAGCGATCGCGTCTCTCGCCCAGTCGGCGGCTTCGGTCGGGTCTTCAAGCACCTCCGGCGATACGGTGTAGTACGGCATCTCTATCATCCTGCCGGCAGTCTTGCCGCGCCCCGCATAGCTAAACGGTGTCTGACCCGCTTCCACAAAACGCGCTCGTGATAGCTCGTCGACCCGGAAGTAAAGCTGGTCATCGGCGATCAGTCCAAACATCACCGTTTCGCTGTAGATACCGACCCCGCCGAACATCG
Source organism: Alphaproteobacteria bacterium (assembly GCA_963664465.2). Classification (GTDB taxonomy): domain Bacteria; phylum Pseudomonadota; class Alphaproteobacteria; order UBA8366; family CAVOAK01; genus CAVOAK01. The sequence goes on from CAXXSU010000016.1 coordinate 135,504, forward strand.
CACGGGCTCTGACGTCGCCCAGCGGCGCCAGCTGATCCAGCACGAAATCACTGAATTCCTTCGACCAGGCCATCTAGGTGTCCACCGTGCTGAGGATCGTCATGGCGCAGCTACAACTGATTGACGAAGCGGGCAATTTCAGTAATCGCTGACTGCCAGTTCGCTCGTTCGCTGAGACCTGACGCAACGCGCGGCCGAAAGCTGTGATCGCCGTCTTCGAGCCAATGCAGCCGAATGTTGGACGATAGGTCATAGTCCGCCACCTCTTCGGCGGTGCCAAACGGATCACGTGTTCCCTGACAGATTAGCGTTGGCGTCCGCAGGTCGGCGAGATGGGCGGTGCGATGGGCGGTGGCTGCTTTTCGTGGAGGATGGAACGGGTAGCCGAGGCAAACAAGACCCGCGACCGATAACTCGTCTGCGACAAGACCGGCGGTTCGGCCGCCGAGAGACTTTCCGCCGATAATCGGATCCGCTGCAGCCAACCATTGGATCATCGTTCTCCAGGTTTGCAGCAACACCGGTTCCCGATCCGGTGGCCGTCTTCGCTCGCTGCGGCGGGCCTCAGTCATATATTGAAAATCGAAACGAACAACTCGAAATCCATGTGCAGACAGGCCGTCGGAAATCGCCGCCATGAACGGCGAGCGCATGTCAACGCCACCGCCGTGGGCGAGTACGATGGTCCGCGCCGTGCTTGCTGGATCGGAATCAAGAATTTCGGGCATATATTTCGGCGATCCGCGCATGTCTCTCAGACGCGACGTGTCGCAATGATCCGACAGCGCTGGGTCCAACTCGCTCTTGTTTGAGCACGCGTCAGACAATGCTCGGGGCTATTCTCGGGGACTAACCATCGCCTCGGGTCGGACCCACTGATCGAATTCCTCCTCCGTCAGCAGTTCGAGCGATAGCGCTGCTTGCTTTAACGTCGTTCCTTCGGCATGTGCCTTCTTTGCGACTTTCGCAGCGTTGTCATATCCAATATGCGGATTAAGGGCCGTTACCAACATCAGTGAATTTTCGAGCAATTCACGAATTCGCGCGCGGTTGGCTTCGATTCCGGCCACGCAGTTGTCGGTAAAACTGGTCGCGGCGTCAGCCACCAGGCGTATCGACTGCAAAAGGTTGTAAATCATCACTGGCTTGAAGACGTTGAGCTCGAAATGACCGTTTGATCCGGACACCGTGATCGCGACATGGTTGCCCATGACTTGCGCGCAGACCATCGTCAGCGCTTCGCATTGGGTCGGATTGACCTTACCCGGCATGATCGAGGAACCGGGTTCGTTCTCCGGCAGAATTAACTCGCCCAGACCACTGCGGGGGCCCGAGCCGAGGAAGCGGATGTCGTTTGCGATCTTCATCAGCGACGCGGCTAGAGTATTGAGGGCGCCGGAGGCTTCGATGACGGCGTCGTGAGAAGCAAGCGCCTCGAACTTGTTTTCAGCGCTGATGAAGGGGAGGCTGGTAATCTTTGCAACTTCCTCGGCAAACAGCTCGGCGAATCCATATTTTGTATTCAGGCCGGTTCCGACCGCCGTCCCACCCTGGGCCAACTGCAGTAGACGCGGCAATGAGCTCTCGACCCGCTCAACGCCATATTCGATCTGCTTGGCGTAGCCGGAGAACTCCTGACCCAGCGTCAATGGCGTTGCATCCTGTGTGTGCGTGCGGCCGATCTTGATGCAGTCCGAAAACTCGGCCGCTTTCGTTTCCAGGCACGCGCAAAGCGAACGCAGCGCCGGGAGGAGGCGATGATGAATTTCCTCGGCGGCCGCAATGTGCATCGCCGAGGGAAACGTATCGTTGGAGGACTGACCGAGATTGACATGATCGTTCGGGTGGATCGGATCCTTTGAGCCTATGACACCGCCCAACATCTCAATTGCCCGGTTGGAGATGACTTCATTGGCGTTCATGTTGGATTGGGTACCCGAACCCGTCTGCCAGACGACGAGCGGAAAGTGATCGTAAAGTTTCGCGTCGATCACTTCCTGAGCCGCGTCGAGGATGGCGTTGCCAACCGATTCATCGAGCTCTCCGAGCGCGATATTGGCCAAAGCGGCCGCCTTTTTCTGGATACCCAGCGCACGAATCACTGGATCGGGCATCCGCTCGCCACCGATCTTGAAGTTTTGCAGACTGCGCTGGGTCTGCGCCCCCCAATAGCGCTCGGCTGGCACCTCTACGGCTCCCATGGTATCGCTTTCGCTGCGGGTCTTGGACATTTCGGCCTCTCAAGGTGTGGTAGGGCGTGAATATCTACTGTTTCATTATTAGTGCGTCTCTTCCCCTTCGCCAAGCGAGACCGCAGCGCTCGCTCACAGCTGCGTGGCGATGGCGTGAGTCTCGACGACAATCCTTCTTGCCACTGGCAAGCCGCTCTGTGGTGAAGCTGGATACGCCGTCGGCAGAAGTCTGCGGTGCGGGCGGCTGATGAAGCACTTGTTTATCTTGGCTGCAATCGGAATCGCCGCCGCATTCGGCTGGCGCCATCTTAACAATCTCGCAGTGCAAACCGAACAATCTCGGTTGAATCGTAGCTTTGCGGCCATTACCGAGCAGCAGCAGCCAAAAATTCCCTCGTTGATTGATCCATCAATTCCCGGAAAGGTCGTTCTGCGGCGCCAACAGGTCATGAAGGGCTTCTCGGCGCGACTAAAATCGATCAACAAACTCATCAAAGAAGGCGATACAACACGCGGAGAGATTGCTGCCGTCGCCGCAGAGATCGCAGCCGACGCGCGGGATCTGCTGACGCTGTTCCCGCAGAGCACCAGCTACAACGACGTCAAGGATCCAAAGACGCGTGCGCGTCCGGAAGTATGGATCGAATATTACAAGTTTCAGGCCTCCGCCGAGCAACTTCTCGCCGAGGTCGAACGTCTGGAGCAAGAGGCGACAGGGTCAGCCGATATGCGGGCGCTCTCGAGACAATTGGTGTCGGTTGGGCGAAACGGCTGCAATAACTGCCATTTGAACTTTCGCCGTCCCGACTAGTACTTTGCAATTTCCGTGGCGTGGCGGTGCGCTGACTTCCGTGGCGTGGCGGTGCGCTGACTTCCGTGGCGTGGCGGTGCGTTGACTCGATTGCATGCGCGGCAGCCTCTAAACTTGGATGGGAGCTAGCCTAGCCCGGATTATTCACGGCACGGCGTGAAAGAGGTGGTGAGCGTGGATTAAACTGTTGAGATTCCGTATGATTCTGGTGTCTGGCCAAGACCATACGGCAACAGGGAAACCCGGCTCACCATGGATGAGATTACCGCCTATCTCCCCGGACTGTCACCCGTCGAGAACAAGGAACTGTGCGTCCGGTTCGCCGGCGGCCGGCTGTCGTCGGACGGCGGCGTGCTGGTGCTGCGCGAGATCGAGAAGCGTCTCGGCCTTGCCGCGCGCCTAGCCGGTTGCCTGTCCGATGCGCGCGATCCAGCGAGCACCACCCACTCATACGCCGACATGATCGGGGCGCGCATGTTCGCCATCGCCTGCGGATACGAGGATTGCGACGACCTCGACGTGCTGCGCTTCGATCCGGCGTTCAAGCTGGCCTGTGGTCGCCTGCCCGAGAGCGGTCGCGATCTGATGTCGCAGCCGACCTTGTCCAGGCTCGAGAACGCCCCATCATGGCGCGAACTGGCGCGCATGGGGCTGACGATGATCGATCTGTTTTGCGACAGCTTCGAGCGCGTGCCCCAACGCATCGTGCTCGACATTGACGATACCCCTGATGCCGTCCACGGCGGCCAGCAACTGGCACTGTTCAACGCCCATTACGACGAGTACTGCTTTCAGCCCATCCACATCTTCGACGCGGCGACCGCCAAGCCGGTGCTGTCGCTGCTGCGTCCGGGCAAGCGGCCATCTGGTGACGAGGCGGCGCGGGTCTTGCGCCACGTCATCGGCCGCATCCGGCGCCATTGGCCCCGGGTCGAGATCGCGGTGCGTGGCGACGGCCATTACGGCACGCCCGAGGTCATGGACCTGCTGGAGGATCAGGGCCACGGCTACATTCTCGGGCTTCCCGGCAACGCCCGGCTGAGCGAGATCGGCCAGCCGTGGTGCGAGGACGCGGCGCTGCGCCGGGTGCAATCAGGCAAGGACAAGGTGCGCCGTTTCTTCCAGACCGGCTACCAGGCCAAAAGCTGGTCACGCGAGCGCAAGGTCGTTGCCCGCGTCGAGGCCACCGCAAGGGGGACGGATGTCCGCTTCGTCGTCACCAACCTGCCGGGCCGCGCCAAATTGCTCTACGAGAGGGTCTATTGCGCCCGTGGCCGGATGGAAAACATGATCAAGGAGCACAAGCTCTACACCAAATCCGACCGCACCTCGTGTCACCGATGGGAAGCCAACCAGTTCCGGCTGTTCCTGCACACCGCCGCCTATTGGCTGCTGCATCAGTTGCGCCGGACCGCGCCCCGCCGCTCGCCGTGGCGCACCGCGACGTTCGAGACGCTACGACGGGCATTCCTCAAGATCGCCGTGCGCATCGAGGAGCTCAACACTCGCATCAAGATCGCCCTGCCCTCGGCCTACCCATATCGCAACGCCCTGATCGCGATGGCCGCCTCCATCGCCGCACAAGGCCCCTGATCCTAGCGGCGCGTGCCGCCGGATGAACCTCGAACGTCAATCTCCAACCCGTAACGAAAACCCGCCCCGAAAGCCGCCGTCAACCCGGCCGATACCGCTCGCCTCGCTCAAATCGGCCGCCAAGCGTGAATAATGCGGGCTAGGTGCAAAACCCGAATATTTTCAAGGAAGGAACATCTTCGTGACAATTATTAGGCAGGAAATTGGACCCTTGATGAGTCAAGTCGTGATCCACGGCAACGTTGCATATCTCGCAGGTACGGTTGCGGACGATGCAAGTGTTGACATGAAGGCGCAGACCACGCAAACGCTGGCAAGCATCGACAAATGGCTTGCGAGTGCCGGTACTGACAAGTCGAAGCTGCTTACCGCCCAGATATGGATCAGCGACATGCGTGAGTTTGCCGCTATGAACGAAGTGTGGCGCGAATGGGTGGATCCAGACAATCCGCCGGCGCGGGCAACCTGCGAGGCAAAACTTGCGCGGCCGGACTGGAAGGTAGAAATAATCGTCTCCGCAGCAATCGACTGAACCATGGCCCCGGCCAGGCAGTGAACTTTCTATGAAATAGGGTATCCTATTCGCTCTCGTAGTGGCAAGATGTTGTGATGGCCGAGAATACTGCCCATCCCGTTGGCGGGATCGATTACCCTCGCACGCTTATGGAATTTGACGACTGGTTCGCTTCTGAGGCCGCCTGTGCGGATTTTCTTCGGCGTGTCCGTTGGCCTGCCGGGTTTCGGTGTCCGGCCTGCGGGGGAACCGAGGCGTGGGTGACGGCCAGGGGCCAACAGCGATGTGCGGGATGCCAACGTCAGACGTCGCCGACCGCGGGGACGATCTTCGAGGGTACGCGGAAACCGTTGCGGCTTTGGTTCCAGGCGATGTGGTATGTGACGAATCAGAAGCACGGCGTCAGTGCGCTTGGGGTTCAACGAATACTCGGCCTGGGCGGTTATCAAACGGCTTGGACATGGCTCCATAAGCTGCGCCGGGCCATGGTTCGACCGGGCAGAGAGCTTCTGAATGGCGAGGTCGAGGTCGACGAAACCTATGTGGGCGGCCGGGAGGTTGGCGTTACGGGGCGGAAAACAAACAAGAAATCGATTGTCGCGATTGCCGCCGAAATCCGGGGTCGGGGCACCGGTCGTATCCGCATGGCGCGTGTCGAGGACGCATCCGCCGAGAGCCTCATTCCTTTCGTCCAAACGGCTGTGTGCCCGGGAGCAACGATTCGAACCGATGGCTGGCGAGCCTACAACGGTCTCACGGGAGTCGGCTTCGAACACCAGCCGAAAAATATTTCCGCCAGCGGCGACCCAGCCCACATTGTCATGCCCCAAGTTCATCGGGTAGCCGGCCTCCTTGATCGGTGGTGGCTGGGTATTCACCATGGGGCTATTAGCGCCTCCCAGCTTGATTACTATCTGGACGAGTTCACGTTCCGCTTCAATCGCCGCCGATCCAAAGCTCGCGGCCTCCTGTTCTATCGACTCCTCCAGCAAGCAGTGCAACTGGAGCCCGTGCCATACAAGAAGCTCGTCGGGGGCAGACCCAGCCCTGCCCCCCAGATCTAGGCACTACGAGAGCGAATAGGATACCCTATTCTATGAATTCTGACGTCTTTATACTGCCCAGTTGAACTGACGCGGCGCAGCGTCTGAAGCGACACCAGTGTTACGCTGGCGTGTCTTTCGTTTTTGCGCCATAACACTTACAATCTCGATAAGGGTTGAAAGTCGGCAGACTGGAGAAGGGACATGCGGAATATCCTTTTCGTAATCTTCGTGTTGGCCATTGCTGGCGGCGCAGGCTGGGTCTTCTTGAAGAAGGATCACGCGACGTCCGGCGAGCAGACCGAAACCGAGGGTGCCGGCGCATTGGCAAGAGCGGTCGAGAAGAGCGATCGTCCGATGCTCGAATTTAATCATCTTCTGGTCACCGTGGCGGCGGAAAAACTGGGCGAAAAGTCAGGTGAAATTTACGGTCAATCAGGAAGCAACGTCGCCGGCACTTCGCAGAACGCGGGGTTGGGATTTTCGCGGCAGATGCTGCTCTTCTCGGTTGGCGTCGAGATGAAGGATGATGAAGCGTTGGCGCTCGCAACCGGCGATCGAGATCGTCTCAAGGCGATGGTTAAGGAAGAGATCTCGAATTACTACGCCGAGAAGGCCCAAAAGGGCCTTACCAACAAGGGCATTGGCGTCAAAGAAGACAACGTAAATATTGCCGCCGCCATTAAGATGGTTACTGAAGGCATCGTCGGCACAGGCAGCGTGGTGAATATCATCATAAATAATGCGATGGACCGCGAATAAATCTGACCCGCATAAATCTGTCGGGTACGGTCTGTCCGAGGGCGGCTTCCAGCCTGTGAATTTGTGTCTTTAGCACGCTTGCGGGCCGGGATGGTTGTGGCTAAGGTGTCGCCGGATGGGCGCAGCCCCACTTGAATTTGTACCTGTTGCTGTACCTTGCCCATCAAATATTTTACCAGGTACAGACTGAGCTTACAGGGAGTAGTGAAGTATGAAATATGGCTTACCAGTAGTTGGACTTGCCATTGGCGCGATGCTGTTGGCAACTCCGCAGGGTACTGCCAAGGCCGACGTCCAGCAGGACCTGGCCAAAGGCAGCATCATTGAGGGGATCAAGAAAAGTGGCCGTTTCCGCGTTGGCGTAGGCTCGTTCCAGCCTTGGGTCATGCGTGGCAAGAATGGCGACATGATCGGCTTTGAAGTCGATGTCGCAACGAAGGTCGCTGAAGATATGGAAGCGAAGGCCGAGTTCTTCCCGACAGCATGGGACGGTATTATTCCTGCGCTGCTCGCGAGAAAGTTCGATGTGATCATCTCCGGTATGTCGATCACGCCGAAGCGCGCACTTCAGGTCAACTTCTCGATCCCGTATGCCCACACGGGATCACAGCTTGTTTGTAACAAGAAGCTGGCTGCCGGCATGGTCAAACCTGCTGACTTTAACAAGCCACACATCAAGATCGGCGGACGCCGCGGCGCATCCGGTTCGATCGTACGTGAGACCTATTGGCCGAAGGCACAGCATGTTCTCTACGACGATAACGTGCACGCCTATCTCGACACCGTGAACGGCAACTTGCACTGTGCAGGCGCCGCTCCGCCAAAGGGCCAGTTCGAGGTTCTTAAGAACCCCGAGATGCTGTTCCTGCCGTTCGAGAATCTGTTGGGCAAGACAGACGAAGCTTTTGTGATGCGCAAGGGCGACCCCGATGCGATCACATTTTTCAACGCTTGGATCCAGTACAACACGACGCAGGGTTTCATCCCGACGCGTTGGAAATATTGGTTCACGACGTTTGATTGGCTCGATCAAGTCGAGACCAGCAAGTATCAGCTGAAGAAGTAAAGCAAGTCGTTCAAAAGTTGAGGACCGGCCGAGAAATCGGCCGGTCCTTTTCTTTTGTCTAAACGTCGGTTGGTTTGGACGCTATTTTTTGCTTACCGCCCGGCGAGTCGAACTAATCGGCGGCGTCCGGCAGACCCTCGCGCTCCACAAAACCCTCGCGCCGACGCACGATTCCTGCCTCCAGGAATTTGCCGACTGATTCATATCCGGCGCTCGGTTCCTTGCAGACCATCTTCTCCGGCGGCGTCGGATTTGTCACCTCCGGCCAGTGACCGGGCTGAGGCTGCGAGCCTTCGGCCACGATCGCTAGCGGGTTGGCATCGTCTTCGGCCGGCGTTTTGACCACTTCGGTACAGGGCCAAACGACTTCCAGCTCAATACCGTTTGGATCGTTGAAGTAGAAGGACCAAAGGATGCCATGGTCGAGAACGCCATTAACCTCAAGGCCGGCAGCCTCAACCCTGTCCTTGACGGCGAACAACTCCTCCCTTGATCCGACATTGAACGATATGTGATCGAAGCCGCCCTGGCGTTTGTTTGCCGGGCCACCCTGGGCTTCGTTGTCTGGCGGCTTCATCTCGGGATATTCGAAGAACGCCATTTCGTTGTTGCCGGTCTTAAAAAAATAGTGCCGGATACCTGGGCCGCCGTAGGCCTGGGTCAGTTCCATGCCCAGCAAGTCGCGATAGAATCGTATCGTTTTCACCATGTCGTCTGTTGCGAACACGACATGATTGATCTCTTTCAAATGCATTGCCTGCCCTTTCCTGTGTGCGTCGCCAAGCATCAAACCCGAGCGCAACGCCGCTTTTAATCCACACTCGTATTTATTCTACTGCGACGCTACTGCATTTCTTCGAATGACGGGAGTCGTGAGCAGGACGCAGAAGGTATCTGGATGTGAGTGCGCTTTTCGATTCTGGTGGTGCGATCGATCCGGATAACCAAGTCTACATCGTCTCGCATCCGAAGGCGGGGCGGGCGTGGGTAAGAGTGATGCTGGGTCACTATCTATGCGAACGTTATGGATTCGATGAGGAGGAGATTTTAGGAACACGTGCGCTGACGGCAGCGGCCGGCCTAATGCCGACTCGGTTCACGCACGACCACTCTGCAATCGTCGACTGGTTCGACCATCGCGATCTTTCGCTGGACAAGTCAGGATTCCACAAAAAGCACGTCGTGTTCCTTGTGCGTGGCCCGAAGGACATGCTGGTCTCGTGCTTTTTTTAGGCGACGAAACGGGTCGATCGATTCCAGGGCGATCTTCACACCTTCCTGCGTGATGAACGATTTGTAGCGACCAAGGCTGCGATATTTCTTGTGCACTGGTATGCGGCACAGTCGATTCCACGAACATTTCTGACAATAGGATCCGAGGACCTGCATCTCGATCCGCGTCTGGAGTTGCAGCGAATTCTCGAGGTGATTGGCGTGACTGAGCCCGATGCGGGCCTGCTCGATGCGGCAGTCCATTACGCTGGATTCGAATGCATGCAGGCGTTGGAGCGGTCTGACTATTTCAGCACCGATATTCTGCGCGCCGGCAGTATCGAAGATAAGGAAAACTACAAGGTGCGCCGGGGCCACATCGGCGGCTTTAGGGAGTATTTGATTGACGACGACTTTGCCTATGTCGATGGCGTCATTGCCGACTTCCGCCGTTCTTTCATATACTAACCAATCGCAGCACGGTCGGTGTGAGGATGGGCCTCGGCTAGTCCAACCTAGTTCTCGACAACACTACCAGCTTACGATCATGCTATTCTATGGGTGCAGACTGCCGGTGATTTGGGAGATGGTCCATGCCCGGATGGTTGGGACGACTTTTGTGCCTCCTTGGCATCCACGACGATAAGGTTGTGGATGTCGTCTTGGGTTGGGGACAATCGGGCAATGTCGAAAAGCTGGAATGCCGAAGATGCGGCGCGGTGACAACCCGCGGACAACGTTAGCGATCAGCGGCTCGCAGTCTTGTGGTGAACTGCGGGGACTCGATCACGAAATCCGGCACAAGCGACAACGGCCTAAACTCCGTCGATGGCCGTCCAAAATTCCTTGTTCGTATGGAGTTGCAGATTGATGTGATGTATCTCCAGACAGCCACGCATTGTGCGGCGTAAAGAATTGTCGACGATGCTGCTGCATTGTTCATAGGACGCGCGCACGTCGGCGATTGAAGCCGGGTCGAAATCCAAAACCATCCCGGTTGACACAACCTGTTGCCAGATCTGCTCGCGTGTATCGACTGCTACCCCGTAACCCCTTGGCGTCGCGTTGATGAGCATTGCGGTCAATGCTGCAAGCTCATACCGAGGACCTTTTTCGTGGAAGCGGCTCGCGATATTTCTGTGTTGAGTCGTCGACCGCAACAGCTCATCGGGATCCTGGGGATAGAGATCGCCCTTCTTTGGAACTGGAACTAACGAGGACTGCGCTGGAACAGAAATCGCGACCGATTGTGGCGCGTACGACTTGAGAAGCGCCCGGTTGACGGAAATATCGACGCCGGTCGACGTGCGGGCGCTGAATCTGAGGAATTTACTGCCGGGCAGGTCAAACGTCTTGCCGGTCTTATCGGTTACATGCAGGACGAGTTCAGTGTTCTCCGCCGGCCGGTATGGTGTTTGCGGTTTCGGCTGCGAGCGGGCCATTTGCAGGCAGAAGCTCGTGAAGTAGCCAGAACACTTCTGACCATCGCAGAAAAGAGGAACCGGTTCGTTGGTCGCAATTAATCCGAGCGCCTGCGGAGCCGCCCGCGTCGCCGTGGCATCCAGAACGACTGCGGCACTGAAGATCAGTGCAGTGACAACGAAACCAAGGAAACGTCTATCCATGGCGAGACCTGTTGCAGCGACTGCTCAAACAGCCAGCAGATGTAAGCCGATATCGAGAATCGCATTGATCGGGAAACCGGTCAATCGCGACGGCAGGCCGATCACAGCGAAGAGTGGATCGGGCAGCCTATTTGAGAGCGCTTTGTCATATCCGAGAAATGGTCGTAGGCTGGGTTAAACGTTGATGGATCGGTGCCGTTTCCGGCAACGGTTCTGATCGATTCGGGGGGAGAATGAGCGAAACACTAACACAAACCTCAGCCGGCGTTTCGGAGCAGGCGGCCAAGCTCACGCAAGACACACTCGTGTGGGATAACCTGTTTCCGTGTTCCGACGGTACCCGCGAGTCACAGCTTCAACTGCTTCACCGCGTGAAGAACTGCGGTTACGACTTTGTCACGTTCACGCTTGGCGAAGATTCCTCGGGCATCAAGGAAACAATCAAAAATATAGCGTCTGCACGGGCGCTTGTTCTGTCCGAGCCCGACAATTTCATGCTCGTTGATACAGCCGATGATGTGACCGCCGCAAAACAGGCGGGAAAGCTTGCCATCAGCTTTCATTTTCAGGGAACTGGTCCTGTTGAAAGCGATCTCGACATGATCGAGGTTTACTATTCGCTGGGTGTACGGCAGATGCTGTTGGCGACTAACTTGAGGAACATGGTTGGCGACGGTTGCAAGGAGCGCACGGACTGCGGATTGAGCCGCTTCGGCGTTCTCGTGATCGAAGAAATGAATCGGGTCGGCATGCTGGTCGATGGTAGCCACACAGGAAACCGGACGACGTTGGACGCGTGTGAGATATCGAAGGCACCCTTCATCTTCAGTCATTCCAACCCGAAGGCGATTTTTGACCACCCACGAAACATCACGGACGAGCAAATCAAGGCTTCAGCAGCGACCGGCGGTGTCATTGGCATCAACGGTGTCGGGGTGTTTCTTGGCAAGAACGACAGTTCGACGGAGACCATTTTGCGCCACATCGACCATGTCGCCAAACTCGTTGGGGCCGAACATGTGGGGATCGCAACCGATCTTCCGGTCGATCCCGGCAATTCGTCGCCGACGCCGTGGAATCCACCTCATCCGGGCGACGTGCCATGGTCAGAGATCAACTACATTCAGCCGGAGCAACTGCCAGAACTGGCGGAAGGCATGCTGCGGAGCGGATATAAGGAAACGCAGGTTAGGGGAATTCTCGGCGAGAACTGGCTCGATCTGGCGCGCCGTGTCTGGAAGTAGAATCGATACGAACCGCTCTAGGTAAATCGGAGCGATCAGCAGGAGTGGGAACGGGAGGAAAGAATAATGAGCGAATTGCTTGAAGACGTGAAAACCGAGTGGGAGGTGTCCGCAGAGGCAGCGAAACTGCATGCCGACGCGCTGGTTTGGGATAACACGTTCCCCTGGGGCGATAGCGGACGGCACGATCTAAAGATGCGGACGCTCCCGCGTATGGTCGCCAGTGGCTATAACGTCGCGTCGCTGACGATTGCCGGCGATCCGCACAATTTGGACGAGGCCATCCACAATATTGCGAAGAATCGTAATTTCTTCAAAGCAAGCCCTGAAAAATTCGTTCTGGTCGAAACGGTGGATGACGTCGTCCGTGCCAAGAAGGAAGGCAAGCTAGCGATCGTCTTCCATTTCCAAGGCACGAATCCCTGCGAAGGTGACCCGAACATGATCGAGCTTTATTACAAGCTCGGAATTCGGCACATGCTGCTGGTAACAAACATGAAAAATGTAATCGGCGATGGCTGTAAAGAGCGTACAGATGGCGGACTGACGCGGCTTGGCGTGCAATTCATCGAAGAGATGAACCGGGTTGGTATGATCAGCGACGGCAGCCATACCGGCAACCGCACAACGTTGGATATGTTCGAAGTAACGAACGTTCCTGCAGTTTTCAGCCATGCGAATCCGCGTGCAGTTTTTGATCATCCGCGGAACATCACCGACGAACAGATCAAGGCGTGCGCGAAGACCGGCGGCGTGATCGGCATCAACGGTGTTGGTGTCTTCCTTGGCAAGAACGACAACTCGACCGAGATATTTCTGAAGCATTTATACTATGTGGCGGAGCTCGTTGGACCAGAGCATGTCGGCCTTGCGACCGACAACATGTACGATCCTGCAAGCTCGTCGCCGACCTCCCGACATCCGCCACATCCGGGTGACGTTCCGTGGTCGGACATAAAGTATGTGGATCCGGAGCAGTTTCCGGAAATCACGGATGGGTTGCTCAAGCATGGATATTCCGACGCAGACATTCGCGGCATACTAGGTGAAAACTGGTTACGGGTTGCCCGTGCGGTCTGGAAATAACGCAATCAAGTCCGCGTCTGTACCGCGTGATTGCTGCGGTGGTATTCACCCGTCGCCGGCCTAACGGCGCGAGCGCACTTGATGCGGCGTCCGAGCGGTGCGTCGAGCTACAGCAGAAACGGGTTATCGTCGAGCTTGTCGAACCACTCGGTGCTTTCGAACCAATAGGCGCGTCGTTCACCGAGCCAACCATCTTCTCGGCGTAGGAAAATCCAGTCGTTCAAGAAGTTGAGGGCGTCAGGGTCGCCCTCGGTGATTTCGAAGGCGGCATGATAGGTCTTGAGCGTTTGAAGCGCCGGAGGTTGGTAGAGTATGTCGGGATGCTGCGCGGTGATCAGACGGGGCTTCGGTTCAAGCGTCATGACGGCATGCGCTTCACCCCTTAGGGCGGCGCGAAAGCCATCGGCGTCGTCGTCGAATCGGTGACAGCGGGCCAACGGGAAATGCTGCTCTCTAATTGACTCGGTATCGAAACCGCGCCGCGCAAAAAGCACCTCAGGCATATTGAGATCGCCAAGCTCGGTCACCTCAGGCAGGAGCTGGCGGTTGACGGCAATTCCCAACACATAGCTGTTGTAGGGTTGTGTGCAGTTGACGATAAGATTGCGCTGCGGTGTGATTCCCAAGCCTGAGATTATGATATCGAAGTCGCCGGCAAGGAGTGCCGGTACCAACTCGGGGTATTCGGTCGGCATAAACTTGACCCTGAGGTCCATATCGTCGGCGAGACGGCGTGCGACGTCGATTTCAAATCCGATCAACTCGCCGCTCTTGTCTTGCGTCGCCCAAGGGACGATTGTCGTCATGCCGACGTGGAGGACGCCGCGGCAAATAACATTTTCGAGCATATCTATCTCCATCTGCCTTGGACGGCCCGCTCGCAGTGATGGATCTGCGATCGCTACCCTAGACCCGGTATTTGCGGCGCATCAGCCTTGCATCGGGATGAGTTGAGAAACGCATTCGATCGTCACTGCTAGCCGCCGCCCGGCGCCATCAAGGCGCGCTCGAAGGCGGCAATCGCCGCGCTGGAAAAGTCGGCGTCGGGTGCCGGCTCAAGCACGAAGTTCCCGAAGTGATCGCTGCCCCTGACAAGCGTTGCGGAATCCGACCGCTTCGAATTGCGCGCCGTCGTCGGCATGTAGGTGATCGAAACGCCGAGGCGCTGATCGTCGGACCGGTTTGGACCTGAGCCGTGCACCATGCGGTGATGATGTAGGGAGGCTTCGCCAGCGCCCAGCAAGAGATCGACAAACTCGACCTCTTTGGCTTCGAGCATAGCTTGCGTGCCCTCAAGCAACATATTCTCGCCATCGTCGGACGGTGATAGCGGCAGCACAACGCCTAAGTGCGAGCGCGGAAGCACGCGCAGACAACCGTTTTCCTTGGTCGTCGGCTTCAGGGCGAGCCACAGATGGATAATGTCATCATGTGGTTCTACGAAGTTGATGGCAGCATCCTGGTGATAACCGACGTAGCCCGTGCTGTTGGCGGACTTGGCAAAGAATGCGGTCGACCAACAGAGAATGTCAGGACCGATCAGATTCTCGACAACGTCGAGAATGCGCGGATCGCGCAGGACTCCTGCAAGCCATCCAGCCAACAGATGCGTCTTGAAGCGTTGTTCCTGGCCAAGTATCTCGACCGCCTTCTTCTGGAACTGGGTGTAAGACTCAAGGTGGCCGTCTGCTTCCGATCGCTCGAAGAGTCGAAGCGGCGCATAATATCCATCGTCACGAAATGCGGCGATGGCGTCAGGCGTTATGGCGTTTTCCATTGGCCTTCTCTCAATAGACCGAGCGAAAGTTTATGAATATGCCTTGGTACTCTAATAACCTTCGTTGGCAATTTCGAGTACCGCCTCTGCACTTAACCCGCCAAGTCCGAGCTTTTCCAATGTCAAACCCTCAACCCAATAGTCAGTTTCGTTGCTGATCGACGCCAAGACGACCATGGAATCGGCCGTCGGCGTTGGCACGTCCAGGAGATCGCCGAGACCGGCGATTGGTACAAGGCCGAAGGGAACGTCCTCAGAAACATAGCGGTGCCGCAGGCTTGGAGGTGCCGTCTCGCAAGGGTCGTTTACCCATTCCACATCCTTCATTCGTTCACAGTAGGGCGCACTCGGCACCGGCGTGAACCCGAGTTTCGCTGAGATGGCGTCTCGCTCGGCTGCGATCGCGTCGATGACGCCGCCGATCGAACGTGTCGCGCCATCGCGATAGAACATGAAGTCGCCGTCGGTATGTTCGATCCAGCCGGCATTCATGATGACCATCGGTGCGTGGACAATGAAATTTCCGTTATTCAGACTCGTTTCAAGGACGTTCGTTGCCGGCATGACCTGAGGGTACAGCTTTGCGACAAGTTCTCGCGCTTTCTCCGTGTCCCGCGCCGGTATGGCGGCGATCATGAAACTTTGCCGTTCCGCAATCACGCGCACTTTGCCAGGGCCAAGCCAAGGCTCGGCCACGCGGCAGACATGCATGCACTGACTGGTTTCGGCAATCGTAACGTTCTTTGTCGACCCCTTCTGTTGGAGGAGGTGTGAAAGCCGCAAGGCGCCCCAGCAACCGGGAATAGTGACCACAGTCTGGCCATCCCGCAGGCAGTCAGACAATGCCTCGTAGAACGCCATGTGCCCATAGGCCGGAACGGCAAGAAATACGATATCGACGCCGTCAACCGCTTCGGCGACCGACGTCGTAACTTTGTTCAATTGTGCATGCCCGGTTCGCCCGGTTGAACCCGAAGAGCCATACTTTTCGATAGCTCTGGTTTTCATAACATGGGCAATGTTGGCTTCAAAGTCTGGCAGGTCGCATAGGTTGACCGACGCGCCTTCAAGGACAAGATCGGCCGCCATGGTTTGGGCGCTGTTGCCGCCACCGAGTACTGCAATATTCATCCTATCGGCCATCTTTTGTTCTTTGCGAGGTTCGAATGGTGGCCTCTAGCCTGCCATATCCCGCAGGCGAAATCGCTAACTACATACGCCTGCCGGATTAGGTGTCGGCGTTCAAGACTCGGATTGGAGAGCCGTCGAGAAAGGCCAGTATGTCTTCCACGGCGCCCTCATACATCACCGACAATCCGTCTTCGGTAAGACCGGCGGCGTGCGGCACCAGCACGGTGTTGGCGAGACTCCGCAAGGGATGGTCGACGGGCAGCGGCTCCTCGTCATAGACATCGAGTCCCGCGCCGGCGATCTTGCCGTTCGTCAACGCGTCAATCATGGCCGCCTCGTCGACAATCGGACCGCGCGCCGTATTGACGAGATAGGCGTTCGGCTTCATCAGGTCGAATTCGCGCGCGCCGATCAGACCCTTCATTTCCGGTCCCAGAAAAAGGTGCACGCTGACGATGTCGGAACTCTTCAACAGATCGTCGAAGTCGACCCGCTTGGCACCAAATTCCTGCGCCTCTTCATCGGTCAGGTTTCGGCTCCACGCGACGATGTTCATACCGAAGGAAATCGCGACTTCGGCAACCTGCTTGCCCAATACACCGAGCCCCAATATGCCCAAGGTCTTGCCGTGAAGTGCGCCATGCAAACCAGACAGCCATTTTCCGGCGCGCACCGTCGCATCGTGATGCTTGATGCGGGTCACCAGCGCAAGGATCAGCGCCCAAGTTAGCTCGGAGGGAGGATACGGGTGGACCGGCGTTCCGCAAACGACGATGCCGCACTGTCGCGCCGCCTCCAAGTCTATCGCCCGGTTTCGCATCGCCGTCGTCACCAAGAGCTTCAGCTTTGGCAATCTCTCAAGGAGAGTTCCGGGGATCTGGGTGCGTTCACGCTGCGCGACGACGATGTCGAAATCCGCAAGTGCGGCAGCTACCTGGTCCTCGGTTCCCAAATGCCGATCAAAGATCTCAAGCTCGGCACGAGCACGAACCTCGCTCCAGTCGGCCAGCCGGTCGACGACTTTGAGATAATCGTCCATTACCGCGATCCGCATTCTGCGTCCTCGTCAAACCTAGCTGGAGAGCTTTCCGGTCGAACCGCTACCTTGCCGCACCCGACCCTTTTCCTTCCGCTTCGGCCCATTTTTCGATCGATGTCGGTTCATCGGGATTTCGTCTGAACACGGTTGCCGAATGCAAGGATGCGATCCGCCAGCCCTCATCGGTTTGCACCATATTGACTGCCTGGTCGCCGACACGGTGCGGTCCGTCGAACGACAGCGGCCCCTCATGATCTTCGATCCGGCCGTCGGCAGTGTAGTAGATGCTGTGATACGACCGGCACTCTGCGTGGTCTTCATCGATCACGTTCACCAAGGTGTTGGAAAAGACGTGGCGAATCGTACCTTTGCTCAAGGCCGGATAAAGGGCCTCGAGGATCGCATCGCGTCCGTTAAGCGTCAGGCCATCGACCGACCAAATCGCATCGGGTGTGTACAGGTTCGCAGCCAGCTCATATTCCCGTTGGTCCACATGCCGCAGGTTTTGGAGCAAGATCCGTTGGCATTCCCACTCGATTGCGCGTTCCTGATTCCGATCCATGAAATTTCTCCCATTGTTCAGAGTATTTAGGCGCAGTCGATCCGATTCCGCCAAGAAAAAAGGGCCGGCTGATCAATCAGCCGGCCCTTGCAATGTTCAGAAGAATCTATTTCTTCAGTTCGATATCATGCTCTTTGAGCCAATCGAGCGTTCCAAACCAGTACTGGCGTCGTTCTGCCAGGAAGTCTTCGTTCCACTCGATCCAGTTGTTGATATAGGTCATGAAATCAAAGTCACCTTTGCGCATCGCGAGGGCGGCTGGATTGGGCTGGAGTGGGCTGGTGATCGGCGAATGCAGTCCTTCTGGATTGAGATATGTCCACAGGGTCACTTGCGGCCAGCTCGAAGGAACGCCGTGGGCGTTACCATTGAGAACTTCCTGCAGGGCTAACTGCTCGTCATCGAAGAAGATCCACTTTGCCTTCTGTGTGTAGGCCCGGACCTTGTCGCAAGCCGTGCTGCCACGGCGGCAGGCCATGACGACATCGGGCTTGTTGAAGTCTTCGATCGTCTGGAAGTCTTTCGCAATCTTCGTGCTTGCGGCGATCATCGTGCCGGTCCTGTTATAGGTCCGAGAGAAGTTGACCTGAAGGGCTCGCTTCGGGGTTTTGGACATGCCACCGATGATGATGTCGAATTTGCCCGTGAGCAATGCAGGGATAATGCCGTCCCATGCGGTCGGAACGAACTCAGGCTTAACGCCCATGTCCTTTGACATCTTTGTGCCGACGTCGATTTCATAACCAATCAACGTGCCCTTCTTGTTACGCATGACCCAGGGCCGGAAGGTCGCGTTGCCGATCTTCATGAGGCCGCGTCTCTTGATGGTCTCAAGCGTGCTGTCTTTGGCAAGCGCCTGCGTGGCCGTTTGCGCCAAGGCTGGTGTGGCGACGCCGGCAGCGAGTACTGCGGCGGCGGCAACCATTGGCAGCCAGAGATTTCTATATGCTTTCATCGTTGGTCTCCCGTATTTGATTAGAGTGCTGAGTTAGTTGCACATCAACACGTCCCCGCACTAGATTAGAGCGTTGAGCTTATTGCACATCAACTCGTCAATGCCAAAGCTTACCCGGAATGTGGCATCTTGCCTACTGCCGCATCTACCGGCTGGCTGCGGAATTCGTCATCAACGACGCGAATGCGGGAGCTGACAGCATTCGCTGGCGCGAGGCACGGAAACAAGGCCGATAACAACACCGTGCACTGGCTGAGAGGAGGTATCGCGATGGACCGCCAACAGGAGCGTTTGATCGAGTGGGCATGCCAAAAGGTCATGCGCCAATATTACAAACATGTGGATCAGTATGAGTATGAGGACGCAGCGGCTTTGTTCACTGAAGATGCAACCTGGAAGGTTATGGGCGTCGACCTGAAGGGACGCGATCAAATTCTCAAGGGTCTATATGAGGGCCTGCAGAGCGGCACCATTCGCCATGTGCTGACGAATACAGTCGTCACCGTCATCGACGACGACCACGCTGAGGCGCGCTCTTACAACAACATCTATTATTCGCCGCGCGCACGTTCAGACGCGGTCGAGGGCGCGCTGCCGTTCGATGGCCCCAACCGCATCTCTGATCACTATGCCTCTTTTGCCCGCACAGACGAGGGCTGGAAGATGTCGCGCCGCGTCGGACGCGTCATCTTCCGTAGCAAGGGTGAAGAGTTGGCGTTGGAGACCTGGGCCGGCAAGGAAGGCTTGCTGTTGGATCAGAGTTCTTGACGCGTAAGCGACAAAAATAATTTGGAGGTTTGAAAATGGATCGGGAGCAGGAACGGGAAATCGAGTGGGACTGCCAAAAGGTCCTGCGCCAGTATTACCACCATGTCGACCAGCGGGAATATGACGAAGCGGTGCTGCTCTTCACGCCTGACGTTCACTGGGTCGTGATGGGGCTCGATCTGCATGGCCGTGAGGCGGTGCGGGGTTCATTTGGCGGTCTTGCGGACTCGACCATCCGGCATGTTCTGACCAATACAGTGGTGACGGTAATCGATGAGAACAACGCCGAAACGATTTCCTATAACTCAATCTATTGCGAAAAGGGGTTTCCAGACGACAGGCCGATCCCGTTCAAAGCCCCCGATCGATTGGGAACGCAACACGCCAAGCTAAAACGCACTGACGAGGGTTGGCGCATTTCCGAGCGCGGCTCGTCACCAGGATTCAAGCAGGACCGCGGGTAGGGCAGAAACTGCCAGTGTGGGCTGGTCGTCGGCGAGCCGTCGAATTGGCTTGATCTAGTCGCGCGCGAAGGCGCGCTGACCGCCCCGGTAGGCGATCCGCCAGCCTTCATCCGTTCGCACCATCTTGTCTATATTTGCACCCAGACGGTTCGGTCCCTCAAACGGGATCGGTCCGTCGTCGGGGAAGCCTTTCTCGACATAGATCGTCACATAAGACGTCGCGTCCACATGGTCTTCGTCGATCACGTCGACAATTGTATTCGTTAGTACGTGGCGGATGGTCGAGTCCGTAAGTCCGCCAAACGCGTTGCGCACGGCCTCGCGGCCATGCAGATCGAGCCCCATGATCTGCCAGTTAACGTCTTCTGCAAATAGGTTAACCGCGTCGTCATAATTGCGCTGGTCCATGAGGTGGTAGTACTGGCGCAGCACCTTTTGGCAATCCCACTCGATGGCAAGCCTCTGTTCTTCATCCATGGCGATGTCCTTCTCCCCGTGACATTTCAAGCTCTACTTGGCGGAGACTTCTTTGCCTTCCTCTTTGGCCCAGGACTCCAGCGCCACTGGTCCGCTCGAGCGTCTGAAAATTACTTTCACGTCTCGTTTGGAAATCAGCCAGCCCTCATCGGTCAGTACCAGTTCCGTGTAGTTGTCCTCGAGACGATGCGGCCCTTCGAAGGGCAGCGGCCCATCTCCATCTTCGACCCTTGCGCCGGGGACGTAATAGTCACTGTTGTATGACTTTGAAACCGCGTGGGTCTCATCAATTACGTCGACAACCGTGTTCGTGATGACGTGGGCGATCGTGCCTTCAGCCAGTCCGGCAACCAGTCCCTTGAGGAGCTCCTCGCGGCCATTCAACTGCACGCCAAGCGCCTGCCACTCAATATCGGGCGTGAAAAGATTTGCAGCCTTCTCGTATTCGCGCTGGTCCACATGTTGGTAATACAGCCGCAACACCTTTTGGCATTCCCACTCGATGGTCCGCTCCTGTTTGCGGTCCATTCTTCGCTCTCCCATGTTGCTAGATCCTGGCAACGATAAGACCGTGCCAACGTCAATTCTGTCAACAACCACCGCGTTTGCTTGATGAGCGCCTGAAGCGCGTCAGTACGGCGCCTCGCTTTTGACCGTCACCCGGTAACACAAGCGATCATATTTTTCGATGTCGAACATTGTGGCCCGATGCAGCGCACAGCGGTTATCCCAAAACATCGCATCGCCAGCCTTCCAATGGTGGGTATAGACAAACTGCGGCTGGGTCGCGAAGTCACGCAGCTCATCGAGGAGCTCGCGGCCTTCACCCACCGGCATGCCTTCCATCTCCGCCGCATCGGTGCCGCGAAACCCGAGGAACAGCGCCTTACGGCCCGTCTCGGGGTGGGTTCGAACAACTGGATGCACGACATCCGGCGTCGCAGCTTTTTGTTCGGGCGTTTGCTTCCGGTCCGTCCAGACAAGCTCCAAATCACGGTTCAGGCTGTAGTTACATTTGAGACCGTCGATTCTCGCCTTCATGTCTTCCGGCAGTGCCGCATAGGCGGCGGTCATGCTGGCGAAATGCGTGTTGCCCTTTTCCGGCGGAACCTCCTTGGCATAGAACATTGAACCGGCCGCGGTGTCCCGGTGATAGAAGAAATCGCTGTGCCAGGTTCCGTCCTCCGGCGGATTGCCGATGTATTCCCCATTCTCTTTGATGTTGGAGAAGATAGAGACCTCCGGGTAATCGGGGTGCGGCGTGCGCGTAAAGTTGTTCCACAACTCGCCGAACCGCCCCACAAAAGCCGTCTGTTGCGGGATTTCCAAATTCTGGCCACGGAATAGGAGAATGCCGTGCTCAAGCCAAGCTTGGTGTACGGTTTCGAAGGTTTCGTCGTCCAACGGCCCGCAGAGGTCGATACCGACTGCTTCCGCGCCGAGATTTTCGCTCAGAGGTTTGAACTCAACACCCATTGCGCTGGTCTCCCTTGCTTGGAGGTGCTTTCAACCGATCCGCACCAACAACGACTTATGTCGTACAATCTAGGCGAGCTTGAAGTCGACGGCAAAACAATTAGTGGAGGAACGGGGTAATCGCATATTCCATCGGCACCGCAATGGTGACGGACCCCAAAGCGCGGCAAGCGGACGCCAAACGCTCGCGCGACCTGACCAAAGGGCATGGCGGCAAACTCGCCAATCGACGCGGACGCCAGATCGAGGTCGACGACCGTCTCGATTCGGAGGCTTGGAAAGCAGACACCGTGAATATGAAATGACCAACCAGCGGATCATAGTCATCAACCCCAACTCGACCGAAGAGGTCACCCAGGCGATCGATCGCGCGCTCGATCCCTTGCGGATGGCGGGCGGGCCCGAGTTCGACTGTGTAACGCTTGCCGAAGGGCCGCCGGGGATCGAATCGCAGGCGGACGTGGAAAGCGTCGTCGCACCCATCTGCCAGCTTGTCCGCGCCCGCGACAACGACGCGGCGGCGTTCGTGATTGCCTGCTACAGCGATCCAGGTCTGCAGGCGGCGCGAGAAACGACAGCGCGGCCGGTCTTCGGCATTGCCGAATGCGCCATGCTGACCGCGCTCACCAAAGGCGAACGCTTTGGCCTCATCTCGATTCTCGAAAGCGGGGTTCAGCGCCATCTGCGCTACGTGCGCCAGCTCGGGCTGAGCGAGCGATTCGCCGGCGATGTGCCGGTCGGTTTTGGCGTCACCGAGCTCGCGGACGAACCCGTCGTGCTCGGGCGAATGATCGAGACCGGCCAGCGCCTGCGCGACCAACATGGCGCCGACGTCTTGATCTTCGGGTGTGCCGGCATGGCGAACTATCGCGACCGGGTCGAGGAGAGCGTCGGCCTGCCGGTCGTCGAGCCTTCGCAGGCCGCAGCAACCATGGCGCTTGGCGCGGTGCGCTGCGAATCGGCGTTGGAGTCATGAAGCCAAATGCTGTCTTCGTGTATAGCGTCCTAACGGCTCTAGCGGTTTCCGGTCTCGCCCGCGCTGACGTCGCGGACGGTATCAACGCACTCGATAGCGGTGACTATGCGACAGCGCTGCGCGAATTTCGTGCGGCCGCCGATAACGGCAACGCCGAAGCCCAGTTCAGGCTTGGCTACATGAACCAGGTTGGCGGCGGAGTCCCGGTCGACGATGTGCAAGCGGTAACTTGGTACAAGAAAGCCGCGGTATCGGGACATGCAGGCGCGCAGGCCTATCTCGGCGGCATCTATGCCGATGGTTTTGCCGTGCTGCAGGACCATGAAGAATCTGTGAAATGGTTCCAGATGGCGGCCGATCAGGGCGACGCGCTCGGTCAACTTTCGCTTGGCGTCGCCTACACGAACGGGCGGGGTACTGGTCAGGACTATCTTCTCGCCTACATGTGGAACGAGCTTGCCGCCAACCAATCGGCGGACGAGTGGGTACAGCAACAGGCGATAAAGCTCCGCCTCGCTATGTTCAAACAATTGACTCCGGCGCAGGTCACCGAGGCGCGGAGATTGGCCCAGGAGTGGAAGCCGAAAGTGTCTGGTGGTAAGTAGTTGCTAGCTGCTAGCCATCGCCCTCGGGCCGCTTCGCGCACCATTCCTCATAGCTCATCAGCGGCATTTCGAAGCGCTCGGCCGTCTTGGTGTAGAGCGCGCGGTGGAGGCGGCCGATTGGGTGATAGGCCTCTTCATTGATGTGGTGCGTTTTGGGATCGACGAGGCCGTCACGGGCGTGGAGATGGATGACCTCGCCAATCATCAGCGTGCGGTTCTTGTCGCCAACCTCGATTGACTGATATTTGCGGCATTCGAGACTCACCGGGGCTTCGGCAATGCGCGCGGCCTGGACTTCGGCTGCGGGTGCGAGCGTAAAGCCGCAGGGGTTGATTTCGCTTTCGCCCGGCGGGAATTCGATGGCGCATAGGGTCATCCGCTCGGCAATCGATTCATCGACGAGATTGACGACGAACTCACCGGTCTCTTCGATCGACGAGATTGACGACGAACTCACCGGTCTCTTCGATGTTGGCCGTGGTATCCTTAGGCGTGCCGTCGGTTCGCCCGCCGAGACCGAGCATGACGAGCGCCGGATCTTCGCTGAATACGTTGAAGAAGCTGAACGGTGCCGCGTTATCGACGCCGGCCTTGCTGCGCGTGGTGACGAGCGCGATCGGCCGGGGCACGACAAAGCCGATCAACAGTTTGTAGCGCTGGTCCGGCGCGAGCGTCTGAAAATCGAAATGCATCGACCTATTTCCCCTCCGGCGGCAGGATCGCGCCCGTGCGCTCGGTTATCAGCTTATAGTGCTCGATCCGGCGGTGCTTTTCGAAGTTGAAGATGTTCTGCTTGATGTTGTTGCCGAAGTCGAAATCGCAATCGTATTGCAGGACCTCGTCCTCTTCGGTTACCGCCAGGGCGACGATTTCGCCGGTTGGCGCGACGATGCAGGATTCGGCAACCAAGCCGAAGCCATCCTCACGGCCGCCCTTGGCCGCACCGATGACCCAAGTGCCGTTCTGATAGGCGCCTGCCTGCATGGAGAGATGGTTGTGGAAACTGCGCAGCTGCGCCGGTTCGTCCCAGTGAATGTTGTCGGTCGGCAGGTTGTAGCCGAGCATCACCATCTCCACGCCCTGCAGGCCCATCACGCGATAGGTTTCCGGCCAACGCCGGTCGTTGCAGATGCACATGCCCATGATGCCGTTGGCCCATGAATTGTAGGGCGCGCGCCAGACCGGAAAGCCGAGATCGCCGACCTCGAAATACTTCTTCTCGAGATGCTGGAAAGCTGCCTCCGGCAGGTGTTCTTCGTGACCGGGAAGGTGAACCTTGCGGTACTTGCCGATGATTTTGCCGTCCGGCCCAACAAGAATGCAGGTGTTGTAGCGTCGCCGTTCGCCGTTTTCCTCCGCGAGCTCGGCGTAACCCAGACAGAACCCGACGCCAAGTTCGGCGGCTGCCTCGAACAGCGGCCGCGTCACGTCGTTGGGCATTTCGCGCTCGAAAAAGGCGTCGATCTCGTCGTCGTCTTCCATCCAGTAGCGCGGGAAAAAAGTCGTCAGGGCAAGTTCAGGGAAGACCACGAGCTTGCAGCCGCCGGCATGAGCCTCGCGCAGCATCGTCAGCAACCGCGCAACGACGCTGTCGCGGCTGTCGGCCAGGTGGATCGGCCCCAACTGCGCGCAAGCAACTCTGACTCGTCGTGACACGATCTCGTCTCGTCTTCTAGAAGGCCAGCGTCGCGCCGAAATTTCGATCTGGATCGAGTTCGGGCATCGTTCGGCCTAGTGGTTTTGCCGAGTCCGGCGATGCGCAGCGCAG
The DNA here is from genome assembly GCA_963664465.2 of Alphaproteobacteria bacterium. GTDB lineage: Bacteria > Pseudomonadota > Alphaproteobacteria > UBA8366 > CAVOAK01 > CAVOAK01. Next base: position 160,650 of record CAXXSU010000016.1, read on the forward strand.
AAACTCGCCGCTGCCGATTTCGACGTGGAGTTCGCCCTGATCGACGACAATGCGACCCCGGCTGATGACCGTCTCCGGCCAGCCAGCGATGGTGCGGCCTTCGTAGGGCGTATAACCCGCCCTGTCGTGCAACATGTCGTAAGTGATGGTGACGGTTTTGCCGGTGTCCCAGATTGCCAGATCGGCATCGGATCCGATCGCTATCGTCCCCTTGCGCGGATAGAGGCCATAGAGCCGCGCCGCGTTTGTGCTGGCAAGCGCGACGAACTGGTGAATGTCGATGCGGCCCGATCCAACGCCCTCGGAATAGAGCAGCGGCAGCCGCAACTCGATGCCGGGGATGCCGTTGGCGATATCTTTGAAAGAGGCGTCGGGTCCTTTCGCGAGCTTGCCGGTCTCGTCGAAGCGATAGGGGGCGTGATCGGAGGACAGAACCTGAAAGACGCCGCTTCGCAGCCCTTGCCAAATAGCAGCCTGGGCGGCGGCATCGCGCGGCGGCGGACTGCAGCACCACATGGCGCCATCCATTCCCGGCTTGTCCAGGTCGTCGGCCGTGAGCAACAAATATTGCGGACAAGTCTCGCCGAATATCTTCAGGCCGCGCGCCTGCGCGTTGCGAATTTCCTCCATGGCCTCGGCGGCCGATACGTGGACTAGCAGCAGTGGTACATCGAGAAACTCGGCCAAGCTGATCGCCCGGTGGGTCGCCTCACCTTCGGCGATCCGAGGGTGGCTTATAGCGTGGAATTTGGGGGCCCGGTGACCGCCGTCGAGCAGCCGGTCCGTGAGCCAACGGATCATGTCGTAGTTTTCAGCGTGGATCATGACGAGCGCGCCGTCTCGGCGGGCGACCGACAGAATGTCCAATATCTGATAGTCGTCGAGCCGCAGGCTGTCATAGGTCATGTAGATCTTGAACGAGGTGTAGCCATCACGAATAAGCGCCGGCAGCTCCTGCCCTAGGACTTCGGCACTCGGATCGGTAACGATCAGGTGGAAGGCGTAGTCGATGACCGCCTTCGGTTTGGCGCAGTCATGATAGTCCTCAACGACGGCGCGCAGCGATTGCCCGCGATGCTGGCAGGCAAATGGAATGATGGTTGTCGTGCCGCCAAATGCAGCAGCGATGCTGCCCGACTCGAAATCGTCCGCATTGCGAATACCCAATGCCGAGACCTGGTCGATATGGCAGTGACTGTCGATGCCGCCCGGTAAAACGAGCTTGCCGGCGGCATCGATCTCCCGGGCGCCCGGGCCGAGATCGCGCGCAAGGGCGACGATGGCATGGCCCTTGACGCCAATGTCGCAGTCCATCACGTCCGTTGCGGTGGCGATGGTTCCATTGCGGACAACGAGGTCGAAGTCGGGCATTTGTCGGTTCGCATTCCGCGGTTGGAGGTTCCTGATAATGCCGGTCCGTGGAACCGGGCTAACGCCGTCACCCTATCGCCACCACTCCGGTGCTTCAAGCCGAGATGGATCGGACACCATCTCCGGCCATCTAAGTCGCGGTCTGAGCAACGACTGTTCGGCTGGCCTTGCTTTCGCGGTAGGCGATATAGGTCGCGCTGGCAAAGATCATGGTGCCGCCGATCCAGGTAAAGATGCTGGGAATTTCGGAAAAGAAGATAAAGCCAATGATCGAGGCGAAGATCAGCTTGAAGAAATCGAGCGGCAGGAGAACGTTGATGTCGCCCTCCTTGATGGCTTGTGTGCCGACGAGTTGCGAGCCGGTGGAAAGGACGCCGATTGCAATCAGCCAGATGTACTGATGCGGATCCGGCCACTGCCAAACGAAGGCGGCAGCGGCAAACGACATCGGTGTCATCAAGACGACCGAGTAGCAGGTTATCGTCACGGCGGAGTCTGTCCGGCTGATCACCTTCGTCAGGATCAAGGCAAAGGAGAAAATGATCGATGAGAGAACGGTCAAAAAAGAGCCCAGGTCGACCGCGTCAATGCCGGGCCGCAAAACCACGAAGACACCGGCAAAGCCGAACAGGATGGCAAGCCAGCGCCGCAGGTGGACGACTTCTCCGAGGAGGAAGATCGCGAGCAGTGTCGTGAAGATCGGTACGAGGAATGTGAGGGCTGCAACTCTTGCAAGCGGCGTTACGGAAAGCGCGTAAAACAACATGGCCGCCGACACCACCGTAATCATCACGCGCAGGAGCTGCAGTCCAAGGCGTGTTGTCTTCAGCGGCTCGAAACCATAGCGCACGAACCACGGCAGCATGACGAACAGACCGACGAAGTTCTGGAAGAACAGCAGTTCAAATGCGTGCGTGCCGGCGGATGCATGTCTGATAACCGCGTGAAGACATGAGCGGGCGGTGGTCGACACCAAGAACAGCCCCATCGCATGCATGTTGCCCGATAGATCTACGGTGGTTGAGGAGAGGTTCAGGGCACGAAACGCCACGTTTCTTGAGCTCCTTTTTTGGCAATCAACGTCGGAGTTACGCACGCGCAGCGGGGCAGGAGCCAGCACAATCTCGAGACATGGGACCGCGTCGCATCGGTCATAGCCAGGGGTTGTGCAATATGACCTCGCGTCGCCGGTCGCGCGCTGCTGTGTTAGGCTACTGCATCGCGGCCTGTGTGAAATGACGCTCGCCGCAACAAGCGGAAACGAAGCCGAGGGGAGATCGGCGCACCGTTGGGAGGTTCCGGCTCATGGCCCATCACGATTTATATCTTAAGAATGCCCGTATTCAGGAGCGAGGCGCGGTCAACGTGCTCGTAAGCGACGGCATCATCGCCGACATCTCAGGTGAAGACTTGAGTGCCCCGGATGGTGTTACGGTTGTCGATGCCGGAGGCGACCTTCTCTGTCCGGGCTTGATCGATGGCCACCTGCACCTCGATAAGACACTGATTGGTCTGCCCTGGATGCCACATTCCGCCGGACCGACGCGTCAGGACCGCATAAAAAACGACAAGACTGTCATGCCGACGCTACCTCTTTCGGTCGAGGTGCGAGCGGCAAATCTGGTGCGCCAGGCGATTACCAAAGGCACCACTCATATGCGCAGCCATGTCGACGTGACCAACGAGGTCGGCCTCGACAGCCTGCACGGCGTCATGAAAGTGCGAGACCAGTTTACTGACGAGATGGACATACAGATCGTTGCGTTTCCGCAGGATGGCGTTGTCTCGAGCCCCGGTACCATCGACCTCTTGGAGGCGGCAATCGGCGAAGGCGCCGAGCTGATCGGCGGTATCGACCCAGCCGTCATCGATCGCGACCCCGTGGGCCAGCTGGACGCGCTGTTCGCTGCGGCCGAGCGGACCGGTGCCGGCATCGACATCCATCTTCACGAACCGGGAGAACTCGGGAATTTTAACATTCTGCTGATCTGCGAGCGTGCCAAGGCTCACGCCATGGCAGGTAAGGTGGTAGTGAGCCATGGATTTGCATTGGGGGCTCTAAACGAGGCGACATTTGAACAAACCGCCGCCTTGATGGCCGAGGCCGGCGTGTCGGTTATGACCTTTGGTCCCGGCTCGTCACCCATGCTGCCGCTGAAAAAACTGGATGCGGCGGGCGTCAAGGTGTTCGCAGGCTCCGATGCGATCCGCGATACCTGGTGGCCCTTCGGCAATGGCGACATGGTCGAACGGGCGCAGTTCATTGCCTATCGGATTGGATATCGGCGTGACGATGATATCGAATCGACGCTTGAGCTCGCGACCCACGCTGCGGCGGACGTCTTGGGTATCGAGGACTATGGGCTTGAAGCAGGTTGCCGGGCCGATTTTGTGACCCTGCCGGCGGAGACATTGGCCGAGGCGATCGTTGATCCCAAGCCTCGTTCGCTGGTCGTCAAGAACGGTCGTGTGCTGGCGCGGAACGGTGAACTCGAAGATGGAGTCGGCTGAAAACCTTTGCGCCGATAGGTGTCGAAGTTAGCCCTTAAGCGTCTGCACCGGACGGCCCTCGCGGAAGGCGCAGATGTTTTCGACCGCGCCGGCGTACATCACACGAAGCCCCTCGTCACAGACGTAACCGATATGTGGGGTCACGACGGTATTGCTGAGGCTACGGAACGGGTGGTCAGCCGGTAGCGGCTCGACATCAAAGACATCGAGGGCAGCACCGGCAATTTTCCGGTTCTGCAAGACGTCAATCAGCGCAGCCTCGTCGACGATGGGACCGCGCGCGGTGTTGACCAGGTAGGCGGTCGGTTTCATCAGGGCGAGTTCGCGTGCGCCAATCACGCCGCGCGTGCGCTCGCTCAATTGGAGCCAAATCGTGATGATGTCGGCGCTGCTCATGAGCGTATCGAGCGAGACCCGCTGGGCGCCGAACTCGGCCGCACGCTCCTCCGCTAGGTTCTCGCTCCAGGCGATGATCTCCATGCCGAATGCCTGGGCAATCAGCGCGGTTTGGCCACCCAGGTTGCCGAGGCCGACGATACCCAGCGTTTTGCCCCTGAGAGTACCACCAAGGCCGGCTTGCCAATTCCCTTGACGCACGGATGCGTCCTCCGACGGCAAGCCCTTGACGATTGCCAGGATCAAGGCCCAGGCGAGTTCCGCCGGCGGGTATGACAGATTGGGCGTGCCACTGACGATGACACCCCGGCTGGCAGCCGCCTTGAGATCGACCGAGCGGTTGCGATTGGACGTACTGACCAGCAGTTTGAGATTGGGCAGCCGCTCAAAGAGGCTTGCGGGAAATGGCGTCCGCTCGCGCATGATGACGACGACGTCAAAATCTGCCAGCGCCGTGGCGACGGTCGCTTCATCAGCCATATGTTCGTTGAACACGGTAATCTCGGCGTCCGCGCCGATCGAGGTCCAATCGGTGAGCCGCAAGGCGACGTTCTGATAGTCGTCGAGGATGGCGATGCGCATGTTGATAAATCCGTGAGCAGACAATTGTGGGCTCGCCAAAGCTACTCTCGCCTGACAGCCACGCCAATGCGTTTGGGCCAGGATGTTCGGAGACCGCCCACGCCGCACTCATCAGTCGTCAAGAACGGCCGGGTGTTGGCTAGACCCTTAGAGGCTGCACGGGGCGGCCCTCCCGGTAAGCGCGGATGTTTTCAACTGCACCCGCATACATGACGCGAAGCCCCTCTTCCGCGACGACGGCCATGTGCGGCGTCAAGATTGTATTGTCGAGATTGCGAAAAGGGTGATCCGCGGGCAGCGGCTCGACGTCATAGACGTCAAGCGCTGCGCCGGCGATTCTCCGGTTTTGCAAGACATCGATGAGCGCTTTTTCGTCGACGATTGGACCGCGCGCGATGTTAACGAGGTACGCGGTCGGCTTCATGAGACCAAGCTCGCGCGCGCCAATGACGCCACGCGTGCGGTCGCTCAGATAGAGGTGCACCGTGACAATGTCGGCGGTCTCCATGAGCGTGTTGAGCGTGACGCGCCGGGCACCGCATTCGGCGGCTCGCGCGTCGGTCAAGTTTTGGCTCCAAGCAATGATCTCCATGCCAAAGGCGCGGGCAATCAGCGCCATTTGGCCGCCCAGGTTGCCGAGACCAACTATTCCTAGTGTCTTGTCCTTGAGCGTTTGGCCAACACGTGTCTGCCATTTCCCGTGGCGCATCGCCGCGTCGTCGGCCGGGATGCCCTTGACGATTGCCAGGATTAGGGCCCAGGTGAATTCCGTTGGTGGGTAGGGAATGAGTGGGGTTCCGCAAACGATGATGCCCCGGCTAGTCGCAGCATCGAGATCGATCGAGCGGTTGCGCGCACCGGTGCTGATCAAGACCTCGAGTTTGGGCAGTCGATCAAGGAGGCTAGCGGAAAATGGTGTGCGCTCGCGCATGGCGACGACAACGTCGAACTCGGCGAGCGCAGCGGCGACAATCTCTTCATTATCCATGTGCTCATTGAACACCGTGATTTCGGCGTCCGCGCCGATCGACTCCCAATTGGCAAGACCTAAGGCGACGTTCTGATAGTCATCGAGAATGGCAATGCGCATGTTGGCGAATCCGTGAGCAGGCACTTGATGCGCGTCAAGGCTACTCCCACGCGGCTGCATCGCCAAAGTATTTGGACCACATGTTTTGGGAGTCGTTTGTGCCGCGCCGAACTCGGTGCGCGGCCACGCAACGGTGTCTAGGAAGTCGCCGCCGGGCAGACTGCCGCGCCAAATATAGGTCCAAGACTCTCGCTCTGTACAATCACCGCGCAGCCCTGATTGTCATCGAGCGTGACATCCGTCAGTTCGAGCGTGGTCATCTGGCCCTTCCAGTCACCCAATCGACGGAGTTCCGTGACGATATTGTGGCTGATCAGCGTTTTGCCCTTGTTTTCGCCGGCGAGCACTTCCGTCGTTTGCGCCTTGATATACCGCACGAACCAGACAGCGCTCGGTTCGGTTGCTGCGCCGTCGAGCGAAATGGCAAAGCCGCCTTCGCTGCGGTGCTTGATCATGATCTCGATTCGGGGATGTTTAGCCCTACTCGCTTTTCGGATCGAGGAAAGAACATCGCGGCGGTGCGTCCCGATCATCTCGGAGCGTCCGTCGACGACCATCTGCGGCGTATATACCCGCGCCGAGCCGCGAATGCTCATGTTGTAGTTTTGTTGGCGACGTGTTGCCCAAGGACTTGAGAAAACATCCTTCCATTTACCGGCTGCGCCATAGACGAGTTTGTCCCAATAATCGACGTGAAACTCGAGCGGTAGGACACCGTCCCTGGATGCAAGTTCACCAAGGAACGCCTCGGCGGGTGGGCAAGAGTAACAGCCCTGTGAGGTGAAGAGTTCGACCACCGTAGGACCGGTCGAACCAGCGTGCAGTTGACCGCTCATCACCGTTGCGGCAAAGGCAGTCCAAAGAAGCATCGCAAGTTTTTTCATATGCCGAGAATACCTTCGTTCAGTGTTGCACCCAAATCACGCATCCGTGAAATATCGTCCGTTTAACTGGCAGCGCCGGACCTATCCTGAATAGAGTTCGTAACCGCAAAAGGCGGCATTGTGTCGATAAAACTCGGCCGACTCGCCATGCCTTTCTGCCAGCGGGCAAGATGCGGGCGCTGCTCTAAAAATGTGCCGCCTTCGGGCGTCATCGCCACGGAAAAAATGATTGGAATCAACAACATGTCGGCAAGACTCATGTCGTCTGCCGCGAGATGCCTGTTCGACGAAAAATGTGTGTTCAAAAGATTGAGCTGGAATTCGATATCCGCTAGCGCGCCAGCGATCTTGGTCTCGTCGGGCTCGCGATTTGAAATCATCGGCGCAAATCGCTCGAGTGCCAGGCGGCGTATCATGGCGTCGTAAAAATTATCGTTGATCAAGCTCAGCCATTGCTCCATATGCGCGCAGGCTTGTGGTTCACTCGGTTGCAGTTTCGGCCCGTCAAACGCTTCGTCGACATAGCGCATGATTGCTACCGTTTCGTACAGGTCGAAGTCGTCCTGGCGAAATGCGGGGATCTTGCCAAACGGGTGCAGTTTCTGTTGTTCGCCGGAATGCGGCTGCTGCTCAACGATAGTGTAATCGACGCCATTTTCGACGAGCGCAAGTCTCGCCGACCAGGTATATGAGCTTATCGGCACACCGTAGAGCTCGACCTTCGACATCTTGCCTCCTATGTCTTCGTGTCTATCCCTTATCGTAGACCAGAGGCCATGATACATGCTTAACGATGCGGTGGCTTCCAGCGGAATGTCGTATGGTCCGGCGATTGCCGGGTGACAGCAACTCATGCTAACGGAAGTTCAGCTTGATGGTGAGCATAGGCGGCCGTGCCTATTTTTTGGGACCACGAGTCACTTTTGCGACACGCCTGGAGATGTCGTGCATTGTGGCCTGCTATGCTAGTCCGATCAGCTCCGAGTAGGGATCACAGGACTCAACAATGATTGGTGCGTCGATGCTTCGCTATTGTGCCGTTGCGCTTTTGATTGCGACGGTGGCCGCTTGCTCGTCTGCGATGTCGGGTCGCGGTCAAGAGGGGCGAATCGCAGCTCAACGGTTGGCCGCGAATGTTGAGCTGGGCGGAACGTCGGACACCACATCGCCGCGGTTCGAATTGTTTGCCCACGTATTCGATCGTGTGTGGCGAGACTATGTCCGCGAGGTGGATGAAGACGCGCTGATAGCGGCGGCGGTCGTTGCCGCAAAGGAAGTCTACGACGAGGAAGGTGCCGATGACGCCAAAATTGTACTCGCGGCGATCACGGGCATGCTGGAGACGCTCGACCAGTACAGTGTTTTCCTAAACGGCGATGAATACAACGCGATCCGCGACGAAACAAAAGGCGAGTTTGGCGGTATTGGAATCGAAGTATCCAAAGGCGACGGGTTCATACTGGTGGTATCGCCGATTGATGGCACGCCAGGTCAAAAGGCAGGGCTTGAAGCAGGTGATCGCATTACTCACGCCGACGGACTCTCGCTTGCCAAAATGTCGCTGCGGAAGGCGGTGCAACGCTTGCGGGGGCGTGTTGGCACTCGGGTGACGCTGACGATCGATCGCGACGGCGTCGCGCCGTTTGAAACGACTGTTACCCGCGCGGTGATCAAAATCGAAGCAGTTCGCTGGCGGCTCGAGGGCGAAGTCGGCTACGTTCGAATTACGAGCTTCAACGCGCATACTGGTCGTGAGTTGAACAAAGCCGTGGCCGCCATTCGCAAGGATCTTGGCGATCGGCTTGCCGGTCTCGTCATCGATCTGAGAAACAATCCAGGCGGTAAGCTCGATCAATCGATCAAGGTCAGCGACGCTTTGCTTGATAGTGGTGGGATCGTCTCAACCCGCGGCCGAAAAAATGGACACACATATTCCGCGACATTCGGCGATATTGCGCGGCATCTGCCGATCGCCGTACTCGTCAATCGCGGATCGGCATCGGCCGCTGAAATCGTTGCCGGCGCGCTCAAGGACCAGGATCGCGCTCTGCTAATCGGCGAGAAGACATTCGGCAAGGGATCGGTGCAAACTATCATTCCGATGGAAGGGAAACAGGCGCTCAAGCTGACGACGGCGCTCTACTACACACCGTCTGGAAAAACGGTCGACGGCGGTATTACACCGCACATAATCGTCGAAATGGACGACGAGCTGGATGGGGACGAACAGTTGCTGCGCGCCTTGGCAGAGGTCAGACGGCTGGCTTCGAGTTAGTCGCGTAGCCGCCGGTTTCGGTGCGGCGGAGCCGGGCCGTCTCAAATACGTGCTTTCCGTCCAGCCAACTCTTGGCAATGTCGGCATTTCCCAGCGCGATTCGTGTCGCTTCTGCTAGATCCAGCATTTCCGTCTTGTTGCCGGCGTGGCCCAATGCGCCAGCCATGCCAACCTGAACGCTGTTATGAAGCACAACCGGAACCAGCAGGAACGGATCGTCGATTTCCCCCGCCTCGAGCTGGGACTCAATTTCAGCCCGATTATTGAGCAAGCGGCAACAGAAAGCCGCGCTCTGGGAGTGTACGCCTCG